>JASDDH010000020.1:37793-69362 GCA_030407505.1 Planococcus sp. APC 4015 | reverse complement strand
CGCTGCCTCCGGTCGCCCCCGCCCCGGTCTCCTCGGTGCCCCCGCCGGCGTCGAACGTGCCGGCATCGTTCTCCACCGGCGCCGTCGAGCGCCCGCCCTCCGCATCCGAGGACGTCGATCCGATCCTCGACTGGTCGGATGCCCGTGGCGAGGGGGCCGGTCCCTCACGCGGACGAGCGTCGTTCGACGACCCGGCGCGTTTCATGCCGGTCTCCGAGGACACCGGCGAGGTCACGGGTGCCGTGACCGGCGTGCCGGCGCCGCTGTCGGCCGTCGCCGCGACGCCGCCCCCGATCGTGCCTCCCGTGCTGCGCGTGCCGGCGGCGTCTTCGGCGCCCTGGTCGCCGTCGCGCTCGCCGCTGCCCGAGTCCGAGGCGTTCCCCGACACGTCGGGCCCGGTGTCGGCGATCGCGGGTGCTCCGGATGCCGGTTCCCCCCGCTCGGCGCGATCGTCGGTGTCCGCCCAGAACAGGCGCCCGCAGATCCCCGACGATCCGCTCGAAGAGACGATCATCGCCCGGCGTCGCCGGACCGACTGGTCGCTGATCCCGCTCGGCGGCGAGCCGATCGCGATCGGCGCCGAGGTCGTCCTCCTCGGGCGTCGTCCGGCGACGGATCCGGCCAATCCCGGCGCGCAGCTCATCGTGATCGACGACGGAACGGTCTCCAAGACGCACGCGCGCCTGCAGCTGCGGGGCGACAAGTGGTACGTCACCGACCTCGGATCCACCAACGGCGTGGTCTTCGCGACGGTGATGGGCACCGAGGTCGAGGCGACCCCCGGAGTCGAGATCGAGGCCGGCGACCGCTTCCTGCTCGGCGACGCCGAGGTGCGGCTGGTGCGGAGCGCGGAGTGACCTCAGACGTCGACGACGTCGACGATGAGACCCGACTCTCCGGTCGCCGTGCGGCGAACGGCACCGATCCCGTGGACGAGACGACGCAGGCGGGTTCCCGGCGTCGAGGCCTCGCGGATCGCGGGTCCGACGACGAGACGGTGATCGGCCGCCGCCGCGCATCGGCGACCGCCGCGGGCGACGCGCGGCATCCCGAGGCCGACGACCTCGATCACGCGACGAGCCTCATGCGCCGGCGACGGATGCCGGTCGTCGGCGACCCCGACGTCGACCTCGACGACGGCTCCACCGTCGTCGTCCGGCGGGAGTCCCGTCGGCGCGCCGAGGCCGCGGCGGCGTCCGCAGGCGACGAGCCGGCCGAGGACACCGTCATCGCCCGCAGCGCCGGTTCCCCCGGCGCCGCAGCCATTCCGCCGACGGTGCGCCGCGCGCCCTCGGGCGCCCCGGCGTCGTATGCGCCGCGACTCATCGAGCCCGACAGCGTGCCGCGGCAGGTCCCGGTCGCGCGCACGCCCCAGGCCTATGTCGACACCGCGGCGGTCGAGCAGACCCGCCGGCGGCTCGCGCGCCGCCGACTGCTGATCGTGGTGGTGGGGGCGGCCGTCGTCGTGGTCGCGGCGACCGTCCTGCTCGTCGCGCTCCTGTTCACCACGTGACGCCCGGGGCCGATCCGGCCCGCGTTTGACCGGACTCGTCCCACCCGCGTATCATTGACCGGGTGTGCGCTCGCGCGCGCCGTCCGACGTGCCCCGGCACGAGAGGCGGATCGCGAGGCGCCCCATCTCAGGGAACAGCCTGCGAACAGGTCACCCCCACGGCATACCCACCACACGAAGCGCCTTCAGATCATTCTGGTGCGCGGTGGGTGTATGTGAGCCCCCGACGTCATGAATCGAAAGATCCGGATGCCGCGGGTGAGACACGAACGCTGTCACCGTGCAGCAACTACAAGGAGAGAACGTGCCAACCATTCAGCAGTTGGTTCGCAAGGGTCGCTCGCCCAAGGTCACCAAGACCAAGGCGCCGGCGCTCAAGTCGAACCCGCAGCAGGCAGGCGTGTGCACCCGCGTGTACACGACCACCCCCAAGAAGCCCAACTCGGCGATGCGCAAGGTCGCCCGTGTCAAGCTCCGCAACGGCTCCGAGGTCACCGCGTACATCCCCGGTGAGGGCCACAACCTGCAGGAGCACTCGCTCGTGCTCGTCCGTGGAGGCCGTGTCAAGGATCTCCCCGGTGTCCGCTACAAGATCGTGCGTGGCGCTCTCGACACGCAGGCCGTCAAGAACCGCAAGCAGGCTCGCAGCCGCTACGGCGCCAAGAAGGGTTAAGGAAGATGCCTCGTAAGGGACCCGCCCCGAAGCGCCCGGTCGTCAACGACCCGGTCTACGGCGCGCCGATCGTCAGCCAGCTCGTCAACAAGATCCTCGTCGACGGCAAGAAGTCGATCGCCGAGTCGATCGTCTACACCGCCCTCAAGGGCGTCGAGACCAAGAACGGTCAGGACGCCGTCGCCACCCTCAAGAAGGCCCTCGACAACGTGCGTCCGACCCTCGAGGTCAAGTCGCGCCGCGTCGGCGGCTCGACGTACCAGGTGCCGATCGAGGTCAAGCCCCACCGCGCCAACACACTCGCCCTCCGCTGGCTCGTGAGCTACGCCAAGGGTCGTCGCGAGAAGACGATGATCGAGCGCCTCCAGAACGAGATCCTGGATGCCTCGAACGGCCTGGGTGCCGCGGTCAAGCGCCGCGAAGACACCCACAAGATGGCCGAGTCGAACCGCGCCTTCGCGCACTACCGCTGGTAAACAACCCCTCGACAGGCTCGGGGACCCGGGCCGAGAGCCCTGCTGGTCCCTGAGCCCGTCGGAGGGCCGGCAACACCCCGTCACCACACGTAAGGAAGACACCCCGTGGCACAAGACGTGCTCACCGACCTCACCAAGGTCCGCAACATCGGCATCATGGCTCACATCGACGCCGGCAAGACGACGACGACCGAGCGCATCCTGTACTACACGGGAACCAACCACAAGATCGGCGAGACGCACGATGGTGCATCGACGACCGACTGGATGGAGCAGGAGCAGGAGCGTGGCATCACGATCACCTCCGCTGCTGTGACGTGCTTCTGGGACAAGAACCAGATCAACATCATCGACACCCCCGGCCACGTCGACTTCACGGTCGAGGTCGAGCGCTCGCTTCGCGTCCTCGACGGCGCCGTCGCGGTCTTCGACGGCAAGGAGGGCGTCGAGCCCCAGTCCGAGACCGTCTGGCGTCAGGCCGACAAGTACAACGTCCCGCGCATCTGCTTCGTCAACAAGATGGACAAGCTCGGCGCCGACTTCTACTTCACGGTCGACACGATCATCAACAAGCTGAAGGCGAAGCCGCTGGTCATCCAGCTGCCCATCGGCGTCGAGAACGACTTCGTCGGCGTCGTCGACCTGGTCGAGATGCGCGCACTGGTGTGGGCGGGCGACTCCAAGGGTGATGTCACCATGGGCGCCAAGTACGACGTGCAGGAGATCCCGGCCGACATGGCCGAGGTCGTCGCGAAGTACCGCGAGATGCTGCTCGAGACGGTCGCCGAGACCGACGAGGAGCTCCTCGAGAAGCACTTCGGAGGCGAGCCCCTCACGGTCGCCGAGATCAAGGCCGCGATCCGCAAGCTGACGGTCAACTCCGAGATCTACCCGGTCCTGTGCGGCTCGGCGTTCAAGAACCGCGGCGTGCAGCCGATGCTCGATGCGGTCATCGACTACCTGCCCTCGCCGCTGGACGTCCCCGCGATCGAGGCGCACGACCCGAAGAACGAAGAGACCGTCATCCTGCGTCACTCCGACCGCGAGGAGCCCTTCACGGCTCTCGCGTTCAAGATCGTGACGCACCCGTTCTTCGGTCGCCTCACCTACATCCGCGTGTACTCCGGTCACCTGGATTCCGGCGCGCAGATCGTCAACTCGACCAAGTCCAAGAAGGAGCGCATCGGGAAGATCTTCCAGATGTACGCCAACAAGGAGAACCCGGTGCCCTCGGTCACCGCCGGTCACATCTACGCGGTCATCGGCCTCAAGGACACCACCACGGGCGACACGCTGTCCGATTCGCAGCACCAGGTCGTGCTCGAGTCGATGACGTTCCCCGAGCCGGTGATCGAGGTCGCGATCGAGCCCAAGACCAAGGCCGACCAGGAGAAGCTGGGTCTCGCGATCCAGAAGCTCGCGGAGGAGGACCCGACGTTCCGCGTCGAGCAGAACTCCGACACCGGCCAGACCGTCATCAAGGGCATGGGCGAGCTGCACCTCGACATCCTGGTCGACCGCATGAAGCGGGAGTTCAAGGTCGAAGCCAACGTCGGAAAGCCCCAGGTGGCGTACCGCGAGACGATCAAGAAGGCCGTCGAGCGTCACGACTACACGCACAAGAAGCAGACCGGTGGATCGGGTCAGTTCGCGAAGATCCAGTTCGCGCTCGAGCCCCTCGAGGTCACGGCCGACAAGACGTACGAGTTCGAGAACAAGGTCACCGGTGGCCGCATCCCGCGCGAGTACATCGCTCCCGTCGACCAGGGCTTCCAGGACGCCATGAACGTCGGCGTGCTCGCCGGCTACCCCATGGTGGGCGTCAAGGCCATCCTCACCGACGGTGCTTCGCACGACGTGGACTCCTCGGAGATGGCGTTCAAGATCGCCGGCTCCATGGGATTCAAGGAAGCCGTCCGCAAGGCGAACCCCGTCATCCTCGAGCCGCTCATGTCGGTCGAGGTGCGTACTCCCGAGGAGTACATGGGCGACGTCATCGGCGACCTGAACTCGCGTCGTGGCCAGATCCAGTCGATGGAGGACGCACAGGGCGTCAAGGTCGTGCGGGCGCTGGTGCCGCTGTCCGAGATGTTCGGCTACATCGGCGACCTGCGATCGAAGACCTCCGGCCGCGCCGTCTACTCCATGGAGTTCGACAGCTACGCCGAGGTTCCGCGCAACGTCGCGGACGAGATCGTCCAGAAGATCAAGGGCGAGTAAGCCCTGACGGATGCCGCCCCGCCTGCGGGCGGGGCGGCATCCGGAAAACTGAATACGGTGACCCCGCGGACGGCGCAGCCGTCGAGTCGGGATTCACAGACTCGCAAGACCTCTCTCCACTAATGTGGAGTCAATCCCCGTAGAGAACCGGTCGCAATCCAGCAACCGGACCATCTACACGAATGTCCTTAGGAGGACCAAGTGGCTAAGGCCAAATTCGAGCGGACCAAGCCGCACGTGAACATCGGAACGATCGGTCACGTCGACCACGGCAAGACCACGCTCACCGCCGCCATCTCGAAGGTGCTCGCCGACAAGTACCCGTCGGCCACCAACGTCCAGCGCGACTTCGCGTCGATCGACTCCGCTCCCGAGGAGCGCCAGCGCGGCATCACGATCAACATCTCGCACGTCGAGTACGAGACGCCGAAGCGCCACTACGCGCACGTCGACGCCCCGGGTCACGCCGACTACATCAAGAACATGATCACCGGTGCCGCGCAGATGGACGGCGCGATCCTGGTCGTCGCGGCCACCGACGGCCCGATGGCTCAGACCCGTGAGCACGTTCTGCTCGCCAAGCAGGTCGGCGTGCCGTACCTGCTCGTCGCCCTGAACAAGAGCGACATGGTCGACGACGAGGAGATCCTGGAGCTCGTCGAGCTCGAGGTCCGCGAGCTGCTCTCGAGCCAGGACTTCGACGGCGACAACGCTCCCGTCGTGCGCGTCTCGGGCCTGAAGGCTCTCGAGGGCGACGCCGAGTGGACCGAGAAGATCGTCGAGCTCATGGAGGCCGTCGACGCTTCCATCCCCGACCCGGTGCGTGACAAGGACAAGCCGTTCCTCATGCCCGTCGAGGACGTCTTCACCATCACCGGCCGTGGCACGGTCGTGACGGGTCGCGCCGAGCGCGGCACCCTCGCGATCAACTCCGAGGTCGAGATCGTGGGTCTGCGTCCGACGCAGAAGACGATCGTCACCGGTATCGAGATGTTCCACAAGCAGCTCGACGAGGCCTGGGCCGGCGAGAACTGCGGTCTGCTCCTGCGCGGCACCAAGCGTGACGACGTCGAGCGCGGCCAGGTCGTCGTGAAGCCCGGTTCGGTCACGCCCCACACCAACTTCGAGGGCACGGCCTACATCCTGTCCAAGGAAGAGGGTGGGCGTCACAACCCGTTCTTCACGAACTACCGCCCGCAGTTCTACTTCCGCACCACCGACGTCACCGGCGTCATCACGCTGCCCGAGGGCACCGAGATGGTCATGCCCGGCGACACGAGCGACATCACGGTCGAGCTGATCCAGCCCATCGCGATGGAAGACGGCCTCGGCTTCGCCATCCGTGAGGGTGGTCGCACCGTCGGCGCCGGAACGGTGACGAAGATCCTGAAGTGAGTCGGGGCGGGTCGGTGCTGCGAAGCAGCGTCGACCCGCCATCGAATCATCGCAAAGAGCCCCCCGATCCGTCGGGGGGCTTTTTCGTGCGCGGAAACACGGGCTCTTCCCCTGCGCGGACCCGGGCGGCACAATGAAGCGTCGGGCATCGGCTCGGCGCACGCGTAGGAGAAAGGGCCGTGTATGGGCATCGAAGACCTCGTCAACCAGGGCAAGGATTTCCTCGAGCAGAACAAGGACAAGATCGGCGAAGCGCTGAAGTCCGATCAGGCCGAGGAAGTCAGCGACAACGTGCTCGACGCGGCCGCCGAATTCGTGAAGAAGGTCGCCCCCGACAGCATCGACGGCCACGTGGACGGCGTGCGTGACTCGATCGACGGTGCGATCGGAAGCGGCAAGTAGGCCACCTCGGCACCACGAACAGGGCCGGCCCGGGAGCGATCCCGGCCCGGCCCTCTCGGCGGGGGAGCGTCTTCGGCTGGGAACACGCCGGGACGCGGTCGCCGCGACACGCCCGAGTTTGCGACACGCCCGGGGTGCACGTAGACTAGGGAAGTTCCACATTCCGGCGGGCCTTCACTGTGCCTGCAGGATCACTGTCACGGCAGTGCATAGGCGGCGCGAAAGCGCAGGGTCCTAGGCCGCGGGCAGCAGAACGACACCTCCACATCCTCCAACCCGCAAGGGTCAGCACGCATGCGTGCGGGGGACCACGGAGCCGGGTGCCCACGGCAACCGGTCTGATATCAGAACAGCGGTGCAGCACGCACTGCGAGAGCAGTGCCGAAGTGCCCTGGCGTGAGAGCGCCATCGTGCGTCCAATGCCCTCGGAAAACCCGAGTCGGTATGACGCGTATAGAGAGAGAGCAGACAATGGCGGGACAGAAGATCCGCATTCGCCTGAAGTCGTACGATCACGCCGGCCTCGATTCGTCGGCCCGCAAGATCGTCGACACCGTGACCCGTGCTGGAGCGACGGTCGTGGGCCCCGTGCCCCTTCCGACCGAGAAGAACGTCGTGTGCGTCATCCGGTCGCCCCACAAGTACAAGGACAGCCGCGAGCACTTCGAGATGCGCACCCACAAGCGTCTGATCGACATCATCGACCCGACGCCCAAGGCCGTCGACTCGCTGATGCGTCTCGACCTGCCTGCCGATGTCAACATCGAGATCAAGCTCTGAGGCTCGACATGGCTGACATCAACAACAAGATTTCGAAGGGTCTCCTGGGCACCAAGCTCGGCATGACCCAGGTGTGGGACGAGAACGGCAAGGTCGTTCCCGTCACCGTCATCGAGGTGGCCCCCAACGTGGTCACCCAGCTGCGCACCCCCGAGAAGGACGGCTACAAGGCAGTCCAGATCGCCTACGGCCAGATCGACCCGCGCAAGGTGAACAAGCCCCAGACGGCCCACTTCGAGGCCGCCGGTGTGACCCCGCGTCGCCATCTGACCGAGATCCGCACGGCGGATGCCGCGGACTACACCCTCGGCCAGGAGCTCACCGTCGACGCGACGTTCGAGGCCGGTCAGCTGGTCGACGTCGTCGGCACCAGCAAGGGCAAGGGCTTCGCCGGTGTCATGAAGCGTCACAACTTCAAGGGCATGAGCGCGTCGCACGGTGCACACCGCAACCACCGCAAGCCCGGTTCGATCGGCGCATCGTCGACCCCGAGCCGCGTCTTCAAGGGAATGCGCATGGCCGGCCGTATGGGTGGCGAGCGCGTGACCGTCCTCAACCTCAAGGTGCACGCCATCGACGCCGAGAAGGGTCTGCTGCTCGTCAAGGGCGCCGTCCCCGGTGCCCGTGGCCGCATCGTCTACGTCCGCAACGCAGTGAAGGGTGCCTGAGCATGGCTGACTCGACTCTCGCGCTCGACGTCCGCAAGGCCGATGGCACCAAGGCCGGTTCTGTGAACCTGCCCGCCGAGGTCTTCGACGTCAAGACGAACATCCCCCTCATCCACCAGGTCGTCGTCGCGCAGCGCGCGGCGGCTCGCCAGGGCACCCACTCGACCAAGCGTCGCGGTGAGGTCTCGGGCGCCGGCCGCAAGCCCTTCAAGCAGAAGGGCACAGGTAACGCCCGTCAGGGCTCGATCCGCGCGCCGCACATGACCGGTGGTGGCATCGTCCACGGGCCGAAGCCCCGCGATTACTCGCAGCGCACGCCCAAGAAGATGATCGCCGCCGCGCTCCTGGGCGCGTTGAGCGACCGCGCACGCGGCGACCGTCTTCACGTCGTCGACTCGTTCGGCATCGAGGGTGCGCCCTCGACGAAGGCCGCAGCCGCCGTGCTGACCGCCTTCGGCGCCGTCAAGAACGTGCTGGTCGTCATCGACCGCGACGACGAGTTCAGCATCATGAGCGTGCGCAACCTCGCGTACGTGCACGTGCTGTACTCCGACCAGCTGAACGCCTACGACGTGCTCGTCTCCGACGACATCGTCTTCACCAAGGCCGCCTTCGACGCGTTCGTCGCTTCGAAGACGACCACCGAGGAGGTCTCGGCATGACCGCCGTGAACAAGGACCCGCGCGACATCATCCTGAAGCCGGTCGTCTCCGAGAAGAGCTACGGGCTCATCGACGAGGGCAAGTACACGTTCCTCGTGGACCCGCGCTCGACCAAGACCGAGATCAAGCTCGCCATCGAGAAGATCTTCGGCGTCAAGGTCGCTGCGGTCAACACGATCAACCGCGTCGGCAAAGCCCGCCGCACCCGCTTCGGAACCGGCAAGCGCAAGGACACCAAGCGCGCGATCGTGACCCTGAAGTCGGGCACCATCGACATCTTCACGGCAGTCGGCTGACGGTCGGGATAGAGGACTAGAGAACATGGCTATTCGCAAGTACAAGCCCACGACCCCGGGTCGCCGCGGCTCGTCGGTGGCCGACTTCGCCGAGATCACCCGATCGACGCCTGAGAAGTCGCTCCTCCGCCCGCTGTCCAAGACCGGTGGTCGCAACAACCAGGGACGCATCACCACGCGTCACATCGGTGGCGGTCACAAGCGCCAGTACCGCGTCATCGACTTCCGTCGCAATGACAAGGACGGCATCGACGCCAAGGTCGCCCACATCGAGTACGACCCCAACCGCACGGCGCGCATCGCGCTGCTGCACTACGCCGACGGCGAGAAGCGCTACATCATCGCGCCGAACAAGCTGTCGCAGGGCGACGTGGTCGAGTCGGGTGCTTCGGCTGACATCAAGCCGGGCAACAACCTGCCGCTGAAGAACATCCCCACCGGTACCGTGATCCACGCGATCGAGCTCCGCCCCGGCGGCGGCGCCAAGATGGCCCGCTCCGCGGGTGTCTCGGTGCGTCTCGTCGCCAAGGACGGCCCGTACGCCCAGCTGCGTCTGCCCTCGGGCGAGATCCGCAACGTCGACGCACGCTGCCGCGCCACGATCGGCGAGGTCGGCAACGCCGAGCAGTCGAACATCAACTGGGGCAAGGCCGGCCGCAACCGCTGGAAGGGCATCCGCCCGACCGTCCGCGGTGTCGCGATGAACCCCGTCGACCACCCGCACGGTGGTGGTGAGGGTAAGACCTCCGGTGGTCGTCACCCCGTCACTCCTTGGGGCCAGGCAGAGGGTCGTACCCGTCATGCCAACAAGGAAAGCGACAAGTACATCGTCCGCCGTCGCAACGCCGGCAAGAAGCGCAAGTAGGAGTAGAGGAAGATGCCTCGCAGCCTTAAGAAGGGCCCCTTCGTCGACGAGCACCTGTTTCGCAAGGTCGTCTCACAGAACGAAGCCGGTTCCAAGAACGTCATCAAGACCTGGTCACGTCGCTCGATGATCGTGCCGGCCATGCTCGGCCACACGATCGCCGTGCACGACGGTCGCAAGCACATCCCCGTGTTCGTGAGCGAGACCATGGTCGGTCACAAGCTGGGCGAGTTCGCCCCGACCCGCACCTTCCGCGGCCACGTGAAGGACGACAAGAAGGGCCGCCGCCGCTGACGCGGGGGCGCTCTCAGAAGCAGAGATAGGAGGAGAAGCAATGGTGGAATCCATCGCACGCGTGAAGCACATCCGCGTCACCCCCCAGAAGGCTCGCCGTGTCGTCGCTCTCATCAAGGGCAAGCAGGCTCAGGAGGCCCTGGCCATCCTGAAGTTCGCGCCGCAGAGTGCGAGTGAGCCGATCTACAAGCTCGTCGCCTCGGCGATGGCGAACGCTCGCGTGAAGGCCGACAAGGACAGCGAGTACCTGGACGACAACGACCTGTACGTGGCGAACGCCTACGTCGACGAGGGCACGACGCTCAAGCGTTTCCAGCCCCGTGCACAGGGTCGCGCCTTCCAGATCAAGAAGCGCACGAGCCACATCACGATCGTGCTCTCGACCCCCGCGGTCGCTGACGCGGCCCCGGCCGCCACGACGAAGAAGGCGAGCAAGTAATGGGCCAGAAGGTCAACCCGTACGGCTTCCGCCTCGGCATCACCACGGACCACGTGTCGCGTTGGTTCTCGGACTCCACGAAGCCGGGCCAGCGTTACGCCGACTACGTGGCCGAGGACATCAAGATCCGTCGCCTGCTGACCACGTCGCTTGACCGCGCCGGTGTCAGCAACATCGAGATCGAGCGCACGCGTGACCGCGTCCGCGTCGACATCCACACCGCCCGCCCGGGCATCGTGATCGGCCGCCGCGGCGCCGAGGCCGAGCGCATCCGCTCCGACCTCGAAAAGCTCACCGGCAAGCAGATCCAGCTGAACATCCTCGAGGTCAAGAACCCCGAGGCCGATGCTCAGCTCGTCGCGCAGGGCATCGCCGAGCAGCTCTCCGCACGTGTGGCGTTCCGCCGCGCGATGCGCAAGGGTCTGCAGGGCGCGCAGCGCGCCGGCGCCAAGGGCGTCCGCATCCAGGTCTCCGGCCGCCTCGGCGGCGCCGAGATGAGCCGGTCGGAGTTCTACCGCGAAGGTCGTGTGCCGCTGCACACGCTGCGCGCGAACATCGACTACGGCTTCTACGAGGCCAAGACGACCTTCGGCCGCATCGGCGTGAAGGTCTGGATCTACAAGGGCGACCTCACCGCCAAAGAGCTGGCACGTGAGCAGGCCAATGCGCCGAAGGCTCCCCGCGGTCGCGATGACCGTGGTGGCGACCGTCGTCGTGGCCCGCGCAACGAGGCCCCCGTCGCAGAAGGAGCGTCTGCCTGATGCTTATTCCCCGCAAGGTCAAGTACCGCAAGCAGCACCACCCGGGTCGCTCGGGCCAGGCCACCGGTGGCACGAAGGTGTCGTTCGGTGAGTTCGGCATCCAGGCCATCACGCCTGCGTACGTGACGAACCGTCAGATCGAGTCCGCTCGTATCGCCATGACGCGTCACATCAAGCGCGGCGGCAAGGTGTGGATCAACATCTACCCCGACCGTCCCCTCACCAAGAAGCCTGCCGAAACCCGCATGGGTTCCGGTAAGGGTTCGCCCGAGTGGTGGGTCGCGAACGTCAAGCCGGGTCGCGTCCTCTTCGAGGTCGCAGGCGTCAATGAGGAACTCGCTCGCGAGGCCCTCACCCGTGCAATCCACAAGCTGCCGCTCAAGGCACGCATCATCAAGCGCGAGGAGGGCGACGCGTAATGGCGATCGGCACCAAGACGCTCGCTCCGAGCGAGCTCGACACGTTCGAAGACCAGCGCCTCGTCGAGGAGCTGCGCAAGGCCAAGGAAGAGCTGTTCAACCTGCGCTTCCAGTCGGCCACCGGCCAGCTCGAGAGCCACGGCCGCATCCGTGCGGTCAAGCGCGACATCGCGCGGCTCTACACCGTGATCCGTGAGCGCGAGCTGGGCATCCGTGCCACGCCCGCACCGGTCGAGGTCGCGACGAAGGCGAAGAAGACGAAGGCCAAGAAGGCGGATGCCGCTGACGAGGCCGTGAAGGAAGAGGCCGAGTGATGGCTGAGACCACCGAGAAGAAGGCCGCGCCCAAGAAGGCTGCGCCCAAGAAGGCCGCTGCGAAGGTCGAGGCCCCCGTGGCCGAGACCGTCGTCGCCAAGGGTCACGAGAGCTCCGCGCACGACGTGCGCGACGCCGACGCCCGCGGCTACCGCAAGGCCCGCCGCGGCTACGTCGTGAGCGACAAGATGGACAAGACGATCGTCGTCGAGGTCGAGGACCGCGTGAAGCACCCCCTCTACGGCAAGGTCATCCGTCGCACCTCCAAGGTCAAGGCGCACGATGAAGGCAACACTGCCGGCATCGGCGACCTCGTCCTCATCAACGAGACCCGTCCGCTGAGCGCCACCAAGCGCTGGCGTCTGGTCGAGATCCTCGAGAAGGCCAAGTAGGCCTCGCGGCTTACCTGGAACCCAAGGAGTAACAAGTGATTCAGAACGAATCCCGACTCAAGGTCGCCGACAACACCGGTGCGAAGGAGCTGCTCACGATTCGCGTGCTCGGCGGCTCCGCCCGCCGGTATGCCGGCCTGGGCGACATCATCGTCGCCACGGTCAAGGACGCGATCCCGGGCGGAAACGTCAAGAAGGGCGACGTGGTCAAGGCCGTCGTCGTCCGCACCAAGAAAGAGACGCGTCGTCCCGACGGCTCGTACATCAAGTTCGACGAGAACGCCGCCGTGATCCTGAAGAACGACGGGGAGCCCCGCGGCACCCGCATCTTCGGACCGGTCGGTCGTGAGCTTCGCGACAAGAAGTTCATGAAGATCGTCTCGCTCGCCCCGGAGGTCATTTGATCATGGCGAACATCAAGAAGGGCGACCTGGTTCAGGTCATCACCGGCAAGAAGCAGGACAAGGGCGGCGACCGCGGCAAGCAGGGCAAGGTCCTCGAGATCCTGACCGAGCAGAACCGCGTCATCGTGCAGGGCGTCAACTACGTCACCAAGCACAACCGCGTGGGCCAGTCCCAGCGCGGCACCAAGACGGGCGGCATCGAGACGATGGAAGCCCCGATCCACATCTCCAACGTCGCACTCGTCGACCCCTCGAGCAAGAAGCCGACCCGCGTCGGCCACCGCGTCGAGGAGCAGACGAAGGACGGCGTCAAGCGCACCGTCCGTGTGCGCTACTCGAAGAAGTCAGGCAAGGACCTCTGATGAGCAACGCCACTGCCGTGGTGGCTGGCAACTCCCAGCCCCGCCTGAAGCAGAAGTACAACAACGAGATCAAGAAGGCCCTGCAGGAGGAGTTCGGGTACCCGAACGTCATGCAGATCCCCGGACTGGTCAAGGTCGTCGTCAACACCGGTGTCGGTGAGGCTGCGCGTGACAGCAAGGTGATCGATGGTGCGGTCGACGACCTCACCAAGATCACGGGCCAGAAGCCCCTCGTCACCAAGGCCCGCAAGTCCATCGCGCAGTTCAAGCTGCGCGAGGGTCAGCCGATCGGTGCCCACGTCACGCTGCGCGGCGACCGCGCCTGGGAGTTCGTCGACCGCCTGGTCAACCTCGCCCTGCCGCGTATCCGCGACTTCCGCGGCCTGTCGCCCAAGCAGTTCGACGGCAACGGCAACTACACGTTCGGTCTCCAGGAGCAGTCCGTGTTCCACGAGATCAACCAGGACAAGATCGACCGCGTCCGCGGTTTCGACATCACGATCGTCACCAACGCGAAGTCGGATGACGAGGGCCGCGCTCTCCTGCGCCACCTCGGCTTCCCGTTCCGCGGCGAGGACGCTCAGGCGTAACACCCCGTTCGTCGAGCGGACGGTGCTTCACAGCCCGTCCGCTCGACGTCGGAATCAGGAAGGTCGGATGTCGCGTAACGGCATCCGAAACCGCATGAACAAAGGAATCAACTCATGACAATGACAGACCCGGTCGCAGACATGCTGACCCGTCTGCGCAACGCGAACTCGGCGCACCACGACTCCGTGTCGCTGCCGAGCTCCAAGCTCAAGACGAACATCGCCGCGATCCTCCAGCAGGAGGGCTACATCGCCGGCTGGGAGACCAGCGACGCACGCGTCGGTGAGACCCTCACGCTCACGCTGAAGTACGGCCCGAACCGCGAGCGGTCTATCGCCGGCATCAAGCGCGTCTCCAAGCCCGGCCTCCGGGTCTACGCGAAGTCGACCGAGATCCCCACTGTCCTCGGTGGCCTCGGCGTCGCGATCCTGTCCACCTCCTCCGGTCTCCTCACCGACCGCCAGGCCGAGCAGAAGGGCGTGGGCGGAGAAGTTCTCGCCTACGTGTGGTGATCTGACATGTCGCGTATCGGACGTCTTCCCATCGACATCCCCGCCGGAGTGACCATCTCGGTCGACGGCCAGGCTGTCACCGTCAAGGGCCCCAAGGGTGAGCTCGTGCTCACCGTCGCGCGCCCCATCGAGGCCAAGCTCGAAGAGAACCAGGTCATCGTGTCCCGTCCCGACGACGAGCGCGAGTCGCGCTCGCTCCACGGCCTGACCCGCACCCTGATCAACAACAACATCATCGGCGTGACCGAGGGCTACACCAAGGGCCTCGAGGTCGTCGGCACCGGTTACCGCGTCGCGCAGAAGGGCGGCTCGATCGAGTTCGCCCTCGGGTTCTCGCACCCCGTGCTCGTCGAGCCCCCCTCGGGCATCACGTTCACGGTCGAGGGCAACAACAAGGTGACCGTCAGCGGCATCGACAAGCAGGCCGTCGGCGAGGCGGCTGCGAACATCCGCAAGATCCGCAAGCCCGAGCCCTACAAGGGCAAGGGTGTGCGGTACGCCGGCGAGGTCGTGCGCCGCAAGGCCGGAAAGAGTGGTAAGTAACCATGGCTCTCAAGTCAAAGAGCGACGCACGTTCGCGTCGCCACGCCCGCCTTCGCAAGAAGGTCGTCGGCACCGCCGATCGTCCCCGCCTGGTCGTGAGCCGTTCGTCGCGCCACGTGTTCGTCCAGCTCGTCGACGACAGCAAGGGCCACACCGTGGCCTCTGCGTCGACGCTCGAGGTCGACATGCGCGATTTCGACGGTGACAAGACCGCCAAGGCACGCAAGGTCGGCGAGCTTGTCGCCGAGCGCGCCAAGGCCGCCGGCGTCTCGGACGTCGTGTTCGACCGCGGCGGCAACCGCTACGCGGGTCGTGTCGCGGCCATCGCCGACGGCGCCCGTGAAGGAGGTCTGAACCTGTGAGTGACAACAAGGAGAACGAAGTGACCACGACCGCTGAGACGGCTGCGGCCACCGAAGCGCCGGCCACCGAGGCCCCCGCCACCGAAGCCCCCGCCGAGCGTGAGCGCGAGCCGCGTCGCGGAGGCCGCGAGCGCAGCCAGACGCGCGATCGCGGAGGCCGTGACGCCGACAAGAGCCAGTTCCTGGAGCGCGTCGTCACGATCAACCGTGTGTCGAAGGTCGTCAAGGGCGGTCGTCGCTTCAGCTTCACCGCGCTCGTCGTCGTCGGCGACGGCAACGGCGTCGTGGGTGTCGGCTACGGCAAGGCCCGCGAAGTGCCCCTCGCCATCTCGAAGGGTGTCGAAGAGGCCAAGCGGAACTTCTTCCGCGTGCCCCGCGTCGCCTCGACCATCCCGCACCCGGTGCAGGGCGAGGCCGCTGCCGGCGTCGTGCTGCTGCGTCCGGCTGCTGCCGGTACCGGTGTCATCGCCGGTGGTCCGGTCCGCGCCGTGCTCGAGTGCGCCGGCATCCACGACGTGCTGTCGAAGTCGCTGGGTTCGTCGAACACGATCAACATCGTCCACGCGACGGTCGCCGCGCTGAAGCAGCTCGAGGAGCCTCGTGCGGTCGCCGCCCGTCGCGGTCTCGAGTTCGATCAGGTGGCTCCTGCGCGTCTCGTCCGTGCCGAGGCTGACGCCGCGGCCGCTGCAAAGGCAGGTGCCTGATGGCCGCTCGTCTGAAGGTCACGCAGATCAAGTCCAAGGTGAGCGAGAAGCAGAACCAGCGTGACACGCTGCGTTCGCTGGGTCTCAAGCGGATCAACGACTCCGTCGTTCGTCCCGACGACGCGCAGACGCGCGGTTACGTCAAGACCGTCGCCCACCTCGTCAAGGTTGAGGAGATCGACTAATGGCTGAGAAGGCCGAGAAGAAGGACGAGGCCGTCGTGGCCGCGCCCAAGAAGGCATCCAAGGCCGCCAAGGCTGCTCCGGCAGCCAAGAAGGCGACCGCCAAGAAGGACGCGCCCGTCGCTCGTCCCGGAGTGCTCAAGGTCCACCACCTGCGTCCGGTCCCGGGGTCGAACACCCCGAAGACCCGCGTCGGTCGTGGTGAGGGCTCCAAGGGAAAGACCGCGGGCCGTGGCACGAAGGGCCAGAAGGCCCGCTACCAGGTCAAGGCCGGCTTCGAGGGTGGGCAGATGCCGCTGCACATGCGCACCCCCAAGTTGCGCGGGTTCAAGAACCCGTTCCGCGTCGAGTACCAGGTCGTGAACCTCGAGAAGCTCGCCGAGCTCTACCCGTCGGGCGGCGACGTCACGGTCGTCGATCTCGTCGCCAAGGGCGCCGTGCGCAAGAACGAGAAGGTCAAGGTGCTCGGCACCGGAGACATCGACGTCAAGCTCACCGTGTCGGTCGACAAGGTCTCGGGTTCTGCCGAGCAGAAGATCGTCGCGGCAGGCGGCTCCGTCAAGTAGCAACTGCATCAGTGGGGGCCGGAGAGTAATCTCCGGCCCCCACTGGGTTACCCTGGTTGACGGGCGCCGAGTGCGCACCGGCATCCCCTCTGGAGGCATCCTCTTGTTCAGCGCCATCGCGCGGGTCTTCCGTACCCCCGACCTGCGGCGGAAGATCGCGTTCACTCTTGCGATCATCGCCATCTACCGACTCGGCGCGCACGTGCCGGCTCCGTTCGTCGATTTCCCGAACGTGCAGTCGTGTCTGCGCGATTCCGCCGGAACCGAAGGCCTGCTGTCGCTGGTCAACCTGTTCTCCGGCGGAGCGCTGCTGCAGCTGTCGATCTTCGCGCTCGGCGTCATGCCGTACATCACCGCGACGATCATCGTCCAGCTGCTCCGCGTCGTCATCCCGCACTTCGAGACCCTCTACAAGGAGGGGCAGTCGGGTCAGGCGCGTCTGACGCAGTACACCCGGTACCTCACGATCGCGCTGGCGCTCCTGCAGTCCACGACGCTGGTCACGGTCGCGCGCAGCGGGCAGCTGTTCGGCACCACCGGGATCCCCGAGTGCGAGCAGCTCCTCACGAACGACGTGTGGTGGGCGCAGCTGCTCATGATCATCACGCTGACCGCCGGCACCGGCCTCATCATGTGGTTCGCCGAGCTCGTCACCGAGCGCGGGATCGGCAACGGCATGTCGCTGCTGATCTTCGTCTCGATCGCCGCGACCTTCCCCGGGGCCATGTGGGCCATCTGGCAGTCGCGCGGATTCGAGGTCTTCCTCCTCGTCCTCGCGGTCGGCATCGTCGTGGTCGCGCTCGTCGTCTTCGTCGAGCAGTCGCAGCGCCGCATCCCGGTGCAGTACGCCAAGCGCATGGTCGGTCGCCGCACGTACGGCGGCACCAACACCTACATCCCGATCAAGGTCAACATGGCGGGCGTGGTGCCGGTCATCTTCGCGTCGTCGCTGCTGTACATCCCCGCGCTCATCGCGCAGTTCAACCAGCCGCAGCCGGGTGAGGTCGTCCCGGGCTGGGTGACGTTCATCCAGCAGTACCTCGTGTCGGGTGACAACCCGCTCTACATGGCGATCTACTTCCTGCTCATCGTCGGGTTCACCTACTTCTACGTCGCGATCACCTTCAACCCCGTCGAGGTGGCCGACAACATGAAGAAGTACGGCGGCTTCATCCCCGGCATCCGCGCCGGACGACCGACTGCCGAGTACCTCGACTACGTGCTCACGCGCATCACGCTGCCGGGTTCGCTCTACCTCGGCCTCATCGCGCTGATCCCGCTCGTGGCGCTCGCGACGGTCGGTGCCAACCAGAACTTCCCGTTCGGCGGCGCATCGATCCTCATCATCGTCGGCGTCGGACTCGAGACGGTGAAGCAGATCGACGCACAGCTGCAGCAGCGTCACTACGAAGGGCTCTTGCGATGACCCGTCCCACCCGTCTGCTGATCGTCGGGCCCCAGGGCTCCGGCAAGGGCACCCAGGGCGTGCGGATCGCTGAGGAGTTCGGCATCCCGGTCGTCTCGACCGGCGACGTCTTCCGCGCCAACGTCTCGGAGGGCACGCCCCTCGGGCTGAAGGTCCAGGCGATCATCGAGGCCGGCGACCTGGTGCCCGACGAGCTGACGAGCGAGATCGTGCGCGATCGCCTCGCCGAGCCCGACGCGGCCACCGGCTTCCTGCTCGACGGCTACCCGCGCAACCTCGGCCAGGTCGGCGATCTCGAGAGCTTCCTCGCCGGCCGCGGCGAGGCGCTGGATGCGGTCATCGAACTGGTCGTGCCGCGCGCAGAGAGCATCGACCGTCTGACGCGGCGTGCCTTCGAACAGGGTCGCACCGACGACACCGAGGAGATCATCGCCAACCGCCTGGCGATCTACGAGCGCGAGACCGCGCCGATCCTCGACGTGTACCGCGACCACGGCATCGTCGACGCGATCGACGGCGTCGGTTCGCTCGACGAGATCACCGCCCGCATCATCGCCGCACTCGAGGCCCGCGGCCTCGCGCGCCGTGCGGCCGCCTGAGTCGTGCTGCGACGCTCCATCTACAAGACGCCCGCTCAGCTGCGGGCGATGATCGAACCCGGTCTCATCACGGCTGCGGCCCTCGACGCCGCTCGTGCGCTCATCGCGCCGGGTGTGACGACGGGTGAGCTGGATGCCGCGGCATCCGCCGTCATCACCGCTCGCGGTGCCGAGTCCAACTTCCAGATGGTGCGGGGCTACCGGCACACGATCTGCGCGTCCGTCAACGAGCAGGTGGTCCACGGCATCCCCGGCGACCGGGTGCTGGCCGCCGGCGACATCGTCTCGATCGACGCCGGCGCGCAGTTCCGCGGCTGGAACGGCGACTCGGCGTTCAGTGTCGTGATCCCGGATCCCTCGCGCCCCGACGTGGTCGCCGACCGGCAGCGCCTGTCGGATGTCACCGAGGGATCGCTCTGGGCCGGCATCGCGGCGATGGCGACGGCGACGCACATCGGCGAGATCGGCGCAGGCATCCAAGCGCACATCGACGCCCACGCGCCCGCCGGGGGATACGGCATCCTGCGGGACTACGTCGGTCACGGCATCGGCCGCAAGATGCACGAGTCCCCGTCGGTGTTCAACTACCGGGTCTCCGACCCCGGGCCCGAGATCCGCCCCGGACTCGTGCTCGCGATCGAGCCCATGGTGGTCATCGGCGACCAGGAGACCTTCATCGAGGACGACGACTGGACCGTCTCGACCGTCGACGGCACAGCCGGCTCCCACTGGGAGCACAGCGTGGCCGTGCATGATGACGGCATCTGGGTGCTGACGGCGCCCGACGGCGGGGCCGCGGGTCTCGCCCCGTTCGGCATCACCCCCCGACCCATCGGCTGAAGGCCGGAGAGGAACCCATGGCTCAGGCCTCTGCACGCAAGACGAACTGGTTCGCGATCTGGATCAGTGTGGGCGTGGTCGTCGCCCTCGTGCTGGTGAGCGTCCTGGTCATCTGGATGAACAGCTCCTCCACGGCGCCGGGTCCGCGACCCGACGGCTCGGGGATCGACGCGGAGACCGGTGCGATCGTGGCGGGCGAGGGCTCGAACGAGCTCGACGTCTGGTTCGACTTCTACTGCCCGCACTGCCAGGAGTTCGAGGAGGCCTACGGCTCGACCGTCGACGACCTGCTCGATCAGGGTGACATCACGATCAACCTCCTCCCCGTCGCCCTCCCCGGGCTCAACAGCGCGTCGGGCACCGACTTCTCGAAGCGCTCGGCCAACGCGATGTACTGCATCGCCGAGACGACGCCGGATGCCGCCTACCCCTTCATGCAGGCGCTGTTCGCGACCAACCCCTCGGGGCCGGGGCAGACCGACGAGGAGCTGCTGGCGATGGCGGCCGAGGTCGGTGCCGGCGACATCGAATCGTGCGTCGCCGACGGCACGTACATCTCGTTCGTCGAGGAGCAGACGCAGCTGATCCCCGAGAACCCCGAAACCGGGGGAGCCGGCACGCCCACCGTCGTGCTCAACGGCGACTACATCACCCTCACGGGCGACCCCGAAGCCGACCTCGTCGCGCGCCTGCAGTAGCGGTCGCCGTCGCGGTTTGCCGCGGCATCCACTATCACGTATGATTGATCTTTGGTGCCTTGCGCCTTCATTGGCGTGTCGATGCACCGAAAACCCAACCCACCGCAGACCGACCGGTCTGCCCGAGTGTGAGCGAGCGTATGGCGAAGAAAGACGGAGTCATCGAGATCGAGGGTGTGATCTCCGAGGCACTGCCCAACGCGATGTTCCGCGTCGAGCTGTCCAACGGTCACAAGGTCCTCGCGACGATTTCCGGAAAGATGCGGCAGAACTACATCCGCATCATTCCCGAGGACCGCGTGGTCGTCGAGCTTTCGCCCTACGACCTCACGCGCGGACGCATCGTCTACCGCTACCGCTAGACCGGTCGAGAAGTAACGCCCCGGGCAAGCATTGCCCGCCCGGCGAAGACAGCGAAACAGGAAAAACAATGAAGGTCAATCCCTCCGTCAAGCCCATGTGCGATCACTGCAAGGTGATCCGTCGCCACGGCGTCGTCATGGTCATCTGCAAGAGCAACCCGCGTCACAAGCAGCGCCAGGGCTGATCCCCTGTGGATCAATGCGAGCGAAGCCCGCGTTGATGCGCTGAGGATCAAGGTCGAGTAGCGAGGAACGAGCGTATCGAGACCCTCGCAGCGAGATCTGACGAAACGCAGATGCGGATGCCCCGGCATCCACTCACAACTGAACACTCAATCGGCAGGACCAGAACCCGCGACAGCGGGGGACACCTCGGGCGGAGGCCCGGGCACCGGTTCTGCTCCACACCTCCACAACTCTCTAGGAGAAACCGCATGGCACGTCTTGCCGGCGTTGACATCCCGCGCGACAAGCGCGTGGTGATCGCACTCACGTACATCTACGGCGTGGGCCGTACCCGCTCGAACGAGATCCTCACCGCGACGGAGATCGACGAGAACATCCGCGTCAAGGACCTCACCGATGACCAGCTCATCGCGCTCCGCGACCACATCGAGGGCACCTACAAGGTCGAGGGTGACCTCCGCCGTGAGGTGGCCGCCGACATCCGCCGCAAGGTCGAGATCGGCTCCTACGAGGGCATCCGCCACCGCCGCGGCCTCCCTGTGCGCGGTCAGCGCACGAAGACGAACGCGCGTACCCGCAAGGGTCCCAAGCGCACCGTCGCCGGCAAGAAGAAGGCGCGCTAGGCCTCGGCCGGCGCCCCAGGGATTTAGGGAGTAAACGCACATGGCACAGGCCAAGTCCGCAGCGCGCAAGCCGCGCCGCAAGGAGAAGAAGAACATCGCGCTGGGTCACGCCCACATCAAGTCGACGTTCAACAACACGATCGTCTCGATCACCGACCCGTCGGGTGCCGTCATCAGCTGGGCATCGTCCGGTGGCGTGGGCTTCAAGGGCTCGCGCAAGTCGACGCCCTACGCCGCAGGCATGGCAGCGGAGTCCGCCGCCCGCCAGGCGCAGGAGCACGGCGTCAAGAAGGTCGACGTCTTCGTCAAGGGTCCCGGTTCGGGCCGCGAGACGGCGATCCGCTCCCTCCAGGCCGCAGGCCTCGAGGTCGGCTCGATCCAGGACGTCACCCCGCAGGCGCACAACGGCTGCCGCCCGCCCAAGCGTCGCCGCGTCTGATCTCTTCGGCGCTTCGACGGGCTCAGCGACCGGTCCCCGCGTGTCGGCGGCCGGACGACGAGCATCAGCGATCGGCTGAGCATCACGACCGATCCTGAGCACGGCGATCGGTTGTCGAGAATCGCAACCGGTCCCTAGCCCGTCGAAGGGCCGCACGCTTCGGGTGCCGTGCTCCCACGGCATCCTCTGAGAAAAACTCAACACCTCACACCACCGCACGTGTCATATAGCGGGCACGTGATCGAAAGGAACACATAGTGCTCATCGCACAGCGTCCCACCCTGACCGAGGAAAAGGTCGGGGAGTTCCGCAGCCGCTTCGTCATCGAGCCGCTCGAACCCGGGTTCGGTTACACCATCGGCAATGCGCTGCGTCGCAGCCTGCTCTCCTCGATCCCCGGCGCAGCCGTGACGTCGATCCGCATCGACGGCGTCCTGCACGAGTTCAGCACCATTCCGGGTGTCAAGGAGGATGTCACCGAGATCATCCTCAACATCAAGCAGCTCGTCGTCTCGTCCGAGCGTGACGAGCCCATCACGGCGTACCTGCGCAAGACAGGATCGGGCGAGGTCACCGCCGCCGACATCTCGGCTCCGGCCGGCGTCGAGGTGCACAACCCCGAGCTCGTCATCGCAACGCTGAACGACACCGCGAAGTTCGAGCTCGAGCTCACGATCGAGCGTGGCCGCGGCTACGTCTCGGCGACGCAGAACCGCAACGAGTACGCCGAGGCCGGTCAGATCCCGATCGACTCGATCTACTCGCCCGTCCTCAAGGTCAGCTACCGCGTCGAGGCGACTCGTGCCGGTGAGCGCACCGACTTCGACAAGCTGGTCCTGGACGTCGAGTCGAAGAACTCGATCGCGCCCCGCGACGCGGTCGCATCGGCCGGCCGCACGCTGACCGAGCTCTTCGGCCTGGCCCGCGAGCTGAACGTCGAGGCCGAGGGCATCGAGATCGGCCCCGCGCCGGTCGAGACCGTCCTGTCGAACGAGCTGTCGATGCCCATCGAAGACCTCGATCTGTCGGTGCGGTCGTACAACTGCCTCAAGCGCGAGGGCATCAACACCGTGTCCGAGCTCGTCGCCCTGTCGGAGACGCAGCTCATGAACATCCGCAACTTCGGTCAGAAGTCGGTCGATGAGGTGCGCGACAAGCTCATCTCGCTCGGTCTGTCGCTGAAGGACTCGGTCCCCGGGTTCGACGGCGCGCACTTCTACGGCGGCTACGACGACGAGACCGTCTGAGTCCCGGTTCACCCGAATTCTGATCTGGAGTAATTGACAATGCCCAAGCCCACGAAGGGACCCCGCCTCGGAGGCGGACCCGCACACGAGCGCCTGATGCTCGCGAACCTCGCTGCCGCGCTGTTCACCCACAAGGCCATCACGACGACCGAGACCAAGGCCAAGCGCCTGCGTCCGCTGGCCGAGCGCCTGGTCACGTTCGGCAAGCGCGGCGACCTGCACGCGCGTCGCCGCGTGCTGTCGATCATCGGTGACAAGGGAGTCGTTCACGAGCTCTTCACCGAGATCGCGCCGCTGGTCGCCGAGCGCGAGGGTGGCTACACCCGCATCACGAAGATCGGCAACCGCAAGGGCGACAACGCCCCCATGGCCCGCATCGAGCTCGTTCTCGAGCCCGTGAACAAGAAGCCGAAGTCGGCCAAGAAGGCTGCCGCCGCAGCTCCGGTCGCGGCTGAGGACGAGGTCGTCGAGACCGAGTCCGACGCGACCGAGGCCGGCGCCGAGTCGCCCGAAGAGGGGGCTGCCGCCGAGGCCGCCGCCGATGAGGCCGTCGAGGACACGAAGGCCGAGTGATCGGCCGGGCGCTCTGACGATCGCCCGCATCCTGCATCGCGAGACCCGCGCCCCGCAAGGGACGCGGGTCTCGCTGCGTCCGGGCTCCTTCTGGGCAGTGTGGAGTCGCAATATCCTGAGGGGATGAGTTCCGTGCCCTCAGACCGGTTCGCTTCCGAGTCGCCGCGCTTTCCGCGGCATCCGGATGTGGCTCAGTGGCGCCCCGCGACGATCGATGACCTGGACGACCTCACTGAGCTGGTGCACGCGGCGAACAAGGTGGACCATCCGTCGTACCTCACTCCGCGGGAGGAGATCGCCGAGACGTTCGAGTCGTCGTGGATCGAGCCGGAGCGGGACACGCTGATCGCACGCGACGGGGCGGGGCGTGCCGTGGCGGTCGGAACGGTGGTGGTCCACCCCGCACGCGAGGCGCATCTGCACGCCTATCTGCAGGGGGTCGTCCACCCCGACGCGCGAGGGCGGGGGATCGGCCGCGAGGTGCTGCGGTGGGAGCACGAGCGCGCGCGGGAGGCTCTGGCGGCGCTGGACAGCCTGCATCCTGCCGCCGTCTTCGTCTATGCAGAAGAAGGCGATGTCGGCGCGCGGCATCTCGCCGGGAGACTCGGCATGCGCGAGGAGCGGTGGTTCGCGACGATGGTGCGCGATCTCGCAGCAGACGTGCCCGAAGTCGTGCCGACGGGCGGGCCGGTCGAGCTCGTGGCCTACGACCCCACCCGCAAGGAGGCCGTCCGGCTCGCGCGCAACGACGCCTTCCGCGACCACTGGGGAAGTCTGGAGACGCCACCCGAGCGGTGGTCGCAGTTCATCGATGGCCCGTTCCTGCGGCCGGACCTGTCGTGGCTCGCCGTCGAGGACGATCGCGTGGTGGCTCTCGCGCTGGGGTCGGTCAATGAGGAGGACTGGGCTCAGCAGGGCTACACGAGCGTCTACGTCGACCTCATCGGCGTGGTCCGCGACCGCCGCGGCAGGCGTCTCGCTCCTGCCGTCATCGCCGCGCTGCTGCGCGCGTCGCGTGCGGCCGGGCTGGAGAAGGTCGTGCTCGACGTCGACACCGAGAGCTCGACGGGGGCGAACAGTCTCTACGAGGGGCTCGGGTTCGTCGCCGCCGAGCGCATGGTGGCGCTCGTCGCCCGCTACTGACCCCGACGGCTACTCGGCGCGCGGCACGTCGCGGTTCTGCAGCCGCTCGATCCGCAGCCGCTCGAGCTCGGCGCGTGCTCGAACCCGCTCGTCCTCGGCGCGCTGGATCGTCGTGGCGATGACGTCGGCGAACATGCGCCCGCCCTCGGCGCCGGGATGGATGCGATCGCCCGCGAGCAGGTCGGCACGCGGGGCGATCGCACTCGCCCAGTCGGCGAGCACCACGTTGGTCCGGGTGTCGGCGATCGCGGTGAGCTCGGCGTTCACCCCGTCGATCCACTGACGTGGAGCGGATGCCGTGACGAGCACCACCAGCCGTTCGGGGCCAGCGATATCGGCCATTCGCCGCAGCGCGGACGCATCGACCGGTCCGTTCGTCCCCAGAGCGATGACCACATACGGACGCAGCGTGCCGCCGGCTGCCAGGCTCGCGAGGATGTCGGCGCCCGCCCACCCCTGACGCGAGACGGCGGCATCCACGTCGATTCCGGGCAGCCGCTCGAGGAGTGCGGGTGCCGAGGCGAGCATGACCGAGTCGCCCACGGCCGTGACCTGGTCGCCGGTGATCGGCGCGGCGGTGGGAGCGGGTGACGGCTCGGGCGGGATCGTCGGCACCGGCGACGGCTGCTCCTCCGCGTCGAGGGCTTCGACACCCGCGGCGACGGCTGTCTGCGCGGTCGCTGCGGTCGGGGCGCTCGCGATGCCCGCCGACGTGCCGGCGAGCAGGAACACCGCCGCGACCGCCGTCGCGACGGCCCCGAAACGCCGCACCGGAGTGGTGCGGAACTGTGTGCTGAGGGCGAGCAGGGCCCCGCGGAATCCGAGCCGTCGCACCGGCAGTTCGAGGTGGCGATAGGAGAGCTCGGCCGCGGCGAGGGTGGTTGCGAGCACCAGGACGCCGACCCACGCCGGGAATCCGGCATCCGGAGCAGTCTGCTGGGTCGAGGCGACCACGAGGACGAGCAGAGGCCAGTGCCACAGGTAGATGCCGTACGAGCGATCGCCGATCCAGCGCATCACCGAGGAGTCCAGCGCCGGCCCGAAGGCCGAGCCGGGCCACACCCCGGCGGTGAGCGCGACGGCGCTGAGGGCGGCTGCGGCGAGCACGACACCGGGGAAGGTCGCCGGTGTCATCGTCGGCGGGAGCATCGCCAGCAGCACGAGCCCGCCCAGCGCGCCCGCGCCGACGACCGTCGTCGTGATGCGGAGGCGTCTGCGAGCAGGGTCGGGATGCGGCGAGATGATGCGCCATCCGCCGGTCAGCACCACGACGGGTCGCGCCGCGGACGCGGCCCGTGCCAGCGGCCCCGAAAGCGCGAAGGCCAGGGCGACGCCGAGCAGCAGCCCGAACCCGTGGGTGTCGGTGCCGAAGTATCCGCGGGTGATCTCGCCGCGGAGCACGACCGAACCCATCCACGCCGCGGACGCGAGCGCGAGCAGGATCGCCGCAGCCGCCCGGGACCAGACGCGGGGGAGCAGGAGGAACAGCGGCAGCACGAGGGGCCAGACGACGTAGAACTGCTCTTCCACGGCGAGCGACCAGAAGTTGCGGAAGAGCTCGGGAGCCGACGCACCGAAATAGCCGTCCCCGCCGGCGATCGACAGCCAGTTGTAGCTGAAGGTGAAGGCTCCCAGGACCTGCTCGCCGAGGCGCACGAGCACGTCCCCTCCGATCGCCCACGCGGCGCTGGCGCAGACCGTCACGACGAGCGCGAGGGCGGGCAGGAGCCGACGCGCGCGACGCTTCCAGAACGTGGTGAGACGGATGCGCCCGCTCGCGGAGTGCTCGCGCAGCAGCAGGCTCGTGATCAGGAATCCGCTGATGACGAAGAACACATCGACGCCGATGAAGCCGCCCGGCAGAACGGACGGCGAGAACAGGTGCGAGACGACGACGAGGACCACCGCGACGGCGCGGAGTCCGTCGATCCCGGCGTACCGGGTCGGTGTGATCGCGGGCGCATCGGACGTCATGGCGGCCTTCGGTGGGGGGAGCTGTCAGTCTACGGCGGACGTCCGACGGCGCTCCCTTCGCCACGTGGCGCTCGGCGGCATCCGCGAGGGCGCGGTTAGGCTGATCGACGTGCGGATCCGCCTCGACATCGCCTACGACGGCACGCACTTCCGCGGTTGGGCCCGTCAGCCTGGGTTGCGGACCGTGCAGGGGACGCTCGAAGACGCCCTCGCCCGCGTATTGGGCGGAGAGCCGCGGCTCGTCGTGGCAGGCCGCACGGATGCCGGCGTCCACGCGTCAGGGCAGGTGGCTCATGTCGATCTCGACGACGCCCAACAGGCCCGCCTCGCCGCGCGGCGAGGCGCGCAGTCCTCGGTCGACACCCTGGCTCGACGCCTCACCGGCGCCACCGGGGCGTACTCCGACGTGGCGGTGCGCGCGACCACGATCGCTCCGGACGGGTTCGACGCACGATTCTCGGCGGTCTGGCGCCGCTACGAGTACCGCCTCGCAGACGACGCGTGCGGGTACGACCCGCTCGAGCGGCTGCGCACCACGACGCTGCGCGGCTCGATGGACGAGCAGGCGATGGATGCCGCGGCCCGCTCGCTCATCGGCCTCCACGACTTCGCGGCGTACTGCAAGCCGCGGGAAGGCGCGACCACCATCCGCACCTTGCTCGAGTTCGGCTGGCGCCGCGACGAGCGGGGGATGCTGGTGGCCGAGGTGAAGGCCGACGCGTTCTGCCACAGCATGGTGCGGGCTCTCGTCGGGGCGTGCGCGGCCGTGGGCGAGGGGCGCCTCGACATCGCCGATCTGGTCGCGATCCGCGATGCCGGGGAGCGGATCCCCGACGTCAAGGTGCTCGCAGCGCGCGGACTGACCCTGACAGAGGTGGGTTATCCGGTCGACGAGCTGCTCGCCCTGCGCGCTGAGCAGACCCGCGCCCGTCGCGAGGGCGACTGAGGGCTTGAGGGGACGCTCGGAGTGCGCTGTGCGTCGCCGCCACGACACGCAGCCGTCACGTGTCGGTCGTAGGGTGGTGGAGTCATGAAGGTGATCTCGTACAACCTGCGCAAGCACCGGGCCGCGACCGAGCTCGAGGCCCTCGTCGAGCTCCACGGAGCCGATGTGCTCTGCCTGCAGGAGGCCGACACGAGCGACATCCCCGACGCCATCGGCGGGCTGCGTCTCGCTGATGCGACGGCGCGCAACCGTCTCGGCCTCGCGGTGTACTACCGCGCGAACACCTATCGCGCCGTCGACGTGCGTTCTCTCGCGCTGAAGAAGTCACTCCATGACCGCGTGCTGAAGCCGGCCGAGGAGAGACTGCTCGGAGTCCGTCTGCACGACATCGACGCGGGGAGCGACGTCGTCGTCGCCTCGTTCCATGCCGCGCCGCTCACTGCGCTCAATTCGCTGCGTCGCCACCAGATCCGCACGGCCCTCGCGGCGCTCGGGCAGCTGGGCGAGGGACTGCCGGCGCTGATGGTCGGCGACTACAACTACCCCGTCTTCAAAGAGAACCTCGGTCAGAAGGTGCGCGAACAGGGATACGAGCTGACGCTCAGCGACTCGCGCACCTATACCCGATATCGGTTCTTCCGCGGGCACTACGACTTCGCGACGTCGGTCGGTTTCGACATCGACCGTGTGCGCACGCTGCCTCAGGGACTGAGCGACCACCTGCCGATCCTGGTGACAGCGCGTGTTTCCGACCGCCGACCAGCCCTTTCTGTACCCGACGAGACTCCTTCATAACCCCATCCGTTCACATAGGTGAACGCATGCGGAATTGAGCACCGGGAAAACTGGGAAATGCTTGTGTATATGCGATGACATGAGTTAGCGTGCATTTTGTGCCGGACTTCGGCGCATCTGGGGAAACGCTCACCTCACTCGAAGAGGCGAGCGACGAGCATCATCGGAGCTGGGGAATCAAGGCTGGGAATCCTTGATTCGACCTCCGGCATGCTCAGCAGACACTGGGGGTCTGATGCGTTATCGCGCATTGTCAACGTCCGACGATCGCCGTTACGGAGCATGGTCGCTCCCGATGCGGGTATCGGGAACCATCGCGGCAGCCGCGCTGATCGCCTCGAGCTTCGTGCTCGCGGCCCCCGCGACGGCGCTGCCGCTCGCCGAGGTGCCGGCGTCACCGTCGCAGTGGGCTTCGACGCCCTACTCGCCGCTCGCGCCCGCCGCGATCGCCGTGCCGGGCAACTCCGCAATCCTCGAGTTCGACGGCACCGGGGGTGGACTCCACGCCAGCGGTGACATCGATACCGGATTCACCATGATCCAGCCCTCGAGCGCGGTGAACCCCAGCGCGCCGACCGTGCTGCTCGACACCAGCTACTACCTCCCCGCGAACCTCTCCGTGGCCGGCGGCAACCTGAACATCCTCGCGACGAAGGGCATCGCCTTCGAGAAGTGGGCGTCGACGACGCCCGGCAACACCGACTGGAAGAACCGTCAGGACAACACGCTCGGCGTCGGACTCAACCCGGGAACGGCGCCCATCCGCCTGCAGACCACCATCCTGAACCCCGCCGGGATGCACCAGTCCGCTCAGGGCGGTGTCTGGTTCGGTGCCGACGACGACAACTACTTCAAGGTCGCCTTCATGGGCACGAATGGGACCGCGAGCGACACCGTGCGCCAGGTCCAGCTCAAGCGTGAGAGGGTCGGCGCCACCTCGGCCAACGCGGCCGACGAGATCAACATCAACATCAACGGCGCCGTCCCCGTCGGACAGCCCATCACCCTCTTCCTCGACATCAACCCCACGACGCTCAAGGCGGTCGGCACGTATCAGGTCGGTGCCGGCACAGTCTCGACGATCGGCACGATGGACGTGCCGGCCGAGTTCCTCAACGGTGCTCTGCTCCCCGCCTCGGCGGCGGCGATCCCGGGTGTCGAAGCGTTCGGCGGCATCTACGCGACGAAGCGCAACACGGCCGAAGCGACACCGCTGACGGTCCCGTTCACGCGTTTCGCCGTCAACGAGCTCGACATCACCGCGCCGGCAGCGCCCGGTGCGCCGACGGCCACTGCCTCGGTCGACGCCAACGCGCTCGCCTGGACCGCTCCCGCAGACCTCGACATCGCCGGATACCGCGTGTATCGCTCAGCGACGGCGACCCCGGTCCCCGCCACCGCGGCGAACCTCATCAGCGGCGCGGCCCTCGTCACGACGCCCTCGTTCTCCGACACCGACGTCTTCGTCGGACAGACGCGCAACTACTCGGTCTACGCGGTCGACACCTCGGGGAATGTCTCGCCCGCGGCCTCGGTCGCTGCGGTCACACCCGCTCCGGCGGGCACCCCGGTCGTCAAGATCGACTTCACGACGGCGGCCGGCACAGCTCAGCCCGGATACGAGAAGGACGCCGGTGCCGCCTACGGTGCCAACGGCCCGACCGGCTGGATCACGGCCGATGACGGCGCGGCGTTCGACTTCGGACTCAACACGCGCATCCGCCCCGCAGCCGACGGCGTCGTCGATCCTCGCCTTCTCTCGCTGATCCATGTGCAGTACGGCATGAGCGGCGGCACGACCAACCCGCCGAATGCCGCGACCGGCATCATCTCCGAGCAGGGTGTCTGGGAGCGCGAGCTCGCCGACGGCCGATACAACGTCGTGGTCGCCGCGGGCGACACCTCCGCGGGCAACTTCGACAGCTCGCACAACGTCGTGGTCGAAGGCGAGACGGCGATCTCGCAGTTCGTCGGCACGGCGGCACGCGCCTTCGAGCAGGGAGTGGTCGAGGTCGAGGTGACCGACGGCAAGCTCACGATCGCACCGACCGACGGCGACAACACCAAGCTCGCGTTCGTCGAGATCTACGCCCTCGAGATCTTCGGCGCCGATGCGCCGACCGAGCTCGCAGCAGCCCTCTCCGAAGACGCCGATGCTGTCGACCTCTCGTGGACGCTGGTCGAGGGAGCGCTCGGGTACGACGTCTACCGCAGCGAGACCTCGCCGGTCACCGCGTCGGGCACGCCGCTCAACGCGGCCGTGCTGACGAGCGGAACGTTCACGGACACGACCGTCATCCCGGGAACGACCTACTACTACACGGTCGTCGCACGGGGCGACGGCATCCCGAACTCCGCTCCCGCAGCCGAGGTGTCGGTGCTGGTCCCCTCGGCTCCCGTCCTCCCGGTCGCGCCCACCGGCGTGACGGCGGCGGCAGGCGAGGACGACATCACTCTCACGTGGCAGCCGGTCGCCGGCGCCGTGGGGTACAAGGTCTACCGCGGTGCATCGACACCCGTGTCGATCGACGGCGCGGCCGTCTCCGGCGCCTCCGCACTGACGACGACGACCTTCGTCGACGCGTCGGCTATCGCCGGACTCACCTACCACTACGTCGTGGTCGCACTCGGTGCCGAGGACTACACCTCACCGGCGTCGGCGTCGGTGTCGGCGACGATCGAAGAGCCCGTCGCGCCCGGCGACTGCACCGCGTCCGAATGGTCGGCACGCTACTACGCGGGGACGAACCTGCTCGGTGCGCCGATCGGCGCGGAGTGCTTCGACGATGTCGACTTCTCACACTCGCAGTCGGGTTCGCCCTCAGAGGGAGTTCGCGGCGACAGCTATTCTGCTCGGTTCGTGAAGACGATCGATGAGGGTGCGGGCAACTACACGTTCACTGCTCGCGCGGATGATGGTGTG
>JASDDH010000020.1:0-37695 GCA_030407505.1 Planococcus sp. APC 4015 | reverse complement strand
GCTGACGGCGGGTCCGCACGAGATCTCCGTCGAGTACTACCAGGTCTGGGGTGGCGCGCAGCTCTCCCTCGACTACGCCCTCTCGGTGGACTCGTGTGTCGATTCGGACTGGTCGGCAAGCTACTTCGGTGGCACGAACCTGCAGGGCTCAGCGGTCGCGGTGGCGTGCCTCACCGAACTCAATGAGGAGCACGGATCGGACGTGTCCCCTGCCGCTGGCGTCTCGCCCGTGAACTATTCTGCTCGGTTCGTGAAGACGATCGATGAGGGTGCGGGCAACTACACGTTCACTGCTCGCGCGGATGATGGTGTGCGGGTGCTCGTGGACGGCGTCGCGGTGATCGACCGTTGGTCGTATTCGACGGACGCGTCGGTGGCGACTGTCTCGTTGTCGTCGGGCGCTCATGAGCTGGTCGTGGAGTATTACCAGGGCTGGGGTGGTGCGCAGCTTTCGCTGGACTACTCGGTCTCGGTGAACACCTGTGTCGCGTCGGAGTGGTCGGGCACGTTCTTCCACAACACGGATCTTCAGGGCGCGGCTGTCGCGACGGAGTGCTTCGACGACGTGGACTTCTCGCACGCGCAGTCGGGTTCGCCGGCTGAGGGCGTGCGCGGTGACAACTACTCGGCTCGGTTCGTGAAGACGATCGATGAAGGCGCGGGGGACTACACGTTCACCGTCCGCGCAGATGATGGCGTGCGCGTTTTCGTTGACGGTGTCGCGGTCATCAACCGGTGGTCGTACTCGACCGACGCGTCGGTGGTCACGGTTCCGCTGACGGCGGGTCCGCACGAGATCTCCGTCGAGTACTACCAGGTCTGGGGTGGCGCGCAGCTCTCCCTCGACTACGAACGCCAGGGCGGCGACATCGAGGCGCCGGCGGCGCCGACGCAAGCCGTCGTCGCGCAGGACGACGAGGACCTGGTCGTCACATGGCAGCTGAGCACGTCGACCGACACCGTCGGCTACAACGTCTATCGCGGCACGGCCGCTGGTGTGACGCCCGTCACCGGTACGAAGGTCAACACGGTGCTCGTCTCCTCGGGTGAGTTCGTCGATGCATCGGTGACCTCCGACACGACGTACTACTACGTGGTCACCGCGGTGGACGGGGCAGGCAACCAGTCCGGCCCGTCGAACGAGGCGGTCGGGATGGCGACCTCCACGCCCGACACCGAGGCACCCACCGCCCCCACGGCAGTCGCTGCCAGCGAGGGTGACGGCGAGATCACGCTGACCTGGACGGCTTCGACGTCGACCGACGCGGTGGGCTACTTCGTGCACCGCTCCCTCGTGCCCGGTGCCATCCTCGAAGGCGCCGTCGTCTCGGGTGCTGCGCCGATCACCGGCACCACCTGGGTCGATGAGTCCGTCAACAACGAGACGACCTACTTCTACTCTGTGACCGCCGTCGATCTCGCCGGCAACGACTCCGCTCCGTCGAACGAGATCGTCGCCAAGCCGCGTGTCGCCAACACGACCGACGTCAAGGTCGACTTCACCGCGACGAACGGTGTACCGGCGTCCGGCTACGTCGCCGACTGGGGACAGGCCTATGGCCCGCGCAGCAGCGCAGGTCAGGGCACCGGTCTCACGTACGGCTGGCTCAACGAGGACGGCACCGCGGTTTCGCTGGTGAGCAACGGTCGCGACCGAGGTCGCGCAGGTGTCGACGAACGCCTCGATTCGATGATCCACATGCAGTACAACGACGTCGACGGCGGCAACGGCACCAACGGCATCAAGATCGACGGTGTTTGGGAGATGGCAGTTCCCGAGGGCCTGTACGAGGTCACCGTCGCAGTCGGCGACCAGATGGGCGCCACGACCTACGACTCGCAGCACACGATCAACGTCGAGGGTTCGCTCGGGATCAACAGCTTCCAGGCGACCGCGTCGCAGGAGTTCCTGACCCACACCGCGACGGTCGGCGTCTGGGACGGCCGCCTGACGCTCGACTCGCTGGGCGGATTCAACACGAAGCTCGCCTACGTCGACGTGAAGGCCATCGAGTACGACCGTCCGCACATCTGGTCGGTCAACCCGGTCAACCGTGCGAACGATGCCGACGTCAACGGCGGCGTCGCCGCAACGATCAAGGTGCCCTACGCGGGCTTCGGGGTCGACGACATGACGATGCCCGGCAACGTCAAGGTCTTCCGCGTCGCGGACGGCACCGAAGTCGCCGGCTCGACGAACACCTCGGGTGGAAACGACACGGTGAACTTCGCCCCGACCACGCCCTTCGCGGCGAACACGCAGTACCGCTTCGTGGTCACCGACGGCGTCAAGGACCGTCTCGGCAACGCATGGGTGCCGTTCCAGGCGATCTTCACCACCGGTGCCGGTGTGGTCGACCCCGGGTCCGACGCGTTCAAGCCTCTGACGAACATCGCGTTCGAAAAGGTCGAGCTCCCCGTCGGAAACGGCAAGTACTGGTCGTCCTTCACCTTCGGGCCGGACGGCAAGCTCTACGGCTCGACCATCGGCCAGGGGCTGTATCGGTTCACGGTCAACGCCGACGGCACCCTGTCGAACCTCGAGGACCTCGGCTACGCCGGCATCGCGATGATCGGCCTGCTGTTCGACAAGACCTCGACCGCCGGAAACCTCAAGCTGTGGGTCACGAACACCTCGGCGAACGTCTCGAATGAGCAGAACCAGTGGGCGAGCGGCATCAGCATGCTCTCCGGAGCGAACCTTCAGAACCGCAAGCAGGTCTTCACCGACATGCCGCGTTCGCTGTCCGACCACCTGACCAACTCGATGGTGTACGGCCCGAACGATGACATCTACGTGCTCCAGGGCTCCAACCAAGCAGCCGGTGACCTCGACGGCTCGTGGGGCCAGCGCGGAGAGCAGCTGCTGACGGCTGCGCTCCTGCACTTCGACCCCGACAACGCACGGGTCCAGACGTCGATCACCGACGCCGAAGGTGACAACCCCTTGTCGGTCAAGACCGCGCAGGGCGGCACGTACGACCCCTACGCGCCGACGGCACCGCTGAAGATCTACGCCACCGGCATCCGCAACGCCTACGACCTCGTCTACCACTCGAACGGCCACATCTATGTGCCGACGAACGGCACGGCGGCCGGTGGCAACACCCCGGGCGTGAACTACAACGCGGCGACGAACACGTGGACCCGGACGGTGGGCGGAACGTCCAACGGCCGTGACACCGTCGTCGGCCAGGACCTGACGGCAGCCTGCCAGGCACGCGATGCGCGTGACCCGAGCTACACGCCGCGCACGATCCCCGGAACCTCGAACGTGCCCACGCAGCGCGACCACCTGTACGACGTCGTCGAGGGCGGCTACTACGGCCACCCGAACCCGACGCGCTGCGAGTTCGTGCTCCACGAGGGCAACAACCCCGCGAACCCGCCCAAGTGGGGCGGCGGATCCAGCGGCACCGAGAACCGGTACGCGCCGGCCACCGTGCTGCCCGAGTCGCACTACAAGGGAGTCGCATACGACTTCGAGTTCAACAAGAGCCCGAACGGCGCGATCCAGTACAAGAGCAGCACCTTCGGTGGCCAGCTCAAGGACAACCTCGTCGTCGTGCGGTTCTCCAACAACAACGACCTGATCTTCATGCAGGCCGACCCCGCCACGGGCGAGATCCTGGGGGCGCAGACCGAGGTCGGCATCACCGGAGTCGCGAACACAACGATGCAGGGTGTCGGCGGGTTCAACGACCCGCTCGAGATCGTCGAGAACCCCGCCAACGGAAACCTGTACATGAACCAGTACGACCGTTCGGGATCCGCTCAGAAGCTCTATCTTCTGAGGGTGCCTGCCAGCCAGCAGGCGGCGAAGATCACGTCGTCCGAGAACGAGCTCATCTTCTCGGCGGTCAAGAGCAACGGCACGACGAATGCGGCTTCGGCGACGAAGACCGACACCTCGAGCCTCACGGTGACGAACACCTCCACCGGAACACTCGCCCTGGGCGCGGCGATCAGCGGCACGAACTCCTCCGAGTTCGCGTTCGTCGGAACGGTTCCTGCGACGCTCGCCGCCGGTGCCACGGCCACTCTGCAGGTCCGGTTCACGCCGGGCACCACTGTGGGCCAGCGCACCGCGCAGCTGACGCTGAGCGGTGGGGGATCCAGCGTCAGCGTCGGCCTCTACGGGCTCTCGCTGAACGGCATCGAGGGCGGTAACGAACCCGTGTTCGCCGACGTGCTCGGCACCCTCGGCCACGCGGTCAACCCCGGCTGGACGAACCTGGCCGGTGGCATGCAGCCCACGGCCAAGGGCGACGAGATCCTCGAGCCGCTGTTCGTCAAGTCCGGCACCGGCCCCGTGACGTGGAAGCCCCTTGCGCACTTCGCGCCTCAGGAGAACATCCCGTTCGGCTGGTACACGGGTGACGGCACCACCACCGAGCGCAACCAGGTCGGTGCCATCAACGGCACCAACACGGCCACCGGCGGGTACCAGACCCTGCTTCCGCCCTACGCCGCCGGCAGCACGCCGACGTTCGATCCGGGTGCCGCAGAGTTCGGGTTCTACTACTTCTCGCAGACGTTCAACCGTCTCGGGTTCACCGAGGACCGTCTGAACACCCCTGCAGCGAGCGCGCACCGCGCACGCATCTACCCGGCGAAGAACCGCGCGGGAACGGTGTTGCCGAACACGTACATCGTCGCCTTCGAGGACGCAGACAACGGCGACTACCAGGACTACGTGTTCCTCGTCTCCGGCATCAAGCCGGTCACCGAGACCGGTTCGGGAACGGACGCGATCAAGGTCGACTTCACCGCCGTGAACGGACAGGTCGCTCCCGGCTACATCCGCGACATCGGTCAGGCGTTCGGTGCACGCACCGGCGCGGACCAGGGAAGCGGGCTCACCTACGGCTGGAAGGGTGTCGCAACCGAGGACGACCTCAACATCTCGGTCGGCGGTACGACGCCCGGCAACGGTCGCGACCGCAACTCGAGCCAGGCCGACGTCCGACTCGACAGCTTCATGCACATGCAGCCCGAGAATCTGCCGGCGGACTTCAACGGCACGCGCATCAACGCGTACTGGGAGATTCAGGTGCCGAACGGGCGCTACGAGGTGACTGTCGGCGTCGGCGACCCCAACGTCGGCGCCGACGCAGAATCGCACGTCGTCAACGCGGAGCAGATGAACGTGGTGAGTGCGTTCGTCCCGACGGGTGCGGCTGGGTCGAACACGCGTCACAAGGTCTCGACCGGCATGGTGGACGTGACCGACGGCCATCTGACGATCGACGCCGCCGGGGGAGTCAACACCAAGATCGGCTTCATCGACGTCGTTCCGGTGACCGTCACCGAGCCCGGTGGCGACGACCCCTCCGACGGTGCGCAGGTGAAGGTCACCTTCCAGCCGGCGGGCACGACCGTGGCACAGGGATGGACCGCCGAGACCGGCAGCGCCTTCTCGACGACACGGGGCTACGGCTGGCTCAATGCGGCCAACAGCCAGCCCGTCGACCGCACGGCGGCCACGCGCTACCGCACCGGACCGCTGAGCGGCATCACCTACCCGACGGACGACCGTCTCAAGGGCTACGCGTTCGTGGACAACGCGACGCAGCCGACCTACACGAACGGCGTCTGGGAGTACGTCGTCCCGAACGGGGACTACCAGGTGGCGGTGTCGGTCGGTGACGCGAACTACCTCGACTCGACGCACGGCGTTCAGATCGAGGGACAGCCCACGATCCAGGCATTCGTGCCGACGACCGCCACGCCGTTCCAGACCGGCGTGCGCAACGTGACGGTGACCGACGGGCGGATCACGCTGACCAACAGCGGGACCAACACGAAGATCAACTGGATCTCGATCAAGGGCGATGCCCTCGAGTCGTCGACGCCCACCACGAGCGTGAAGTTCGCGTTCCGCACGGCGGGTTCGACGCTTCCGGCCGGGTGGATCGCCGACACCGGCGCCGCCTACTCCGCCGCCGGCGGGTACGGCTGGATCGTGAACGGCGTTCCGTACGACAGGTCGAACATGACCCGACTCCGGACCGCACCCACCGCGGGGATCACCTACCCGTCGGGTGACCCGACGCGTCAGGGGCTCATCCTGATGCAGGCGACCACCACCACGGGTACGACCATCACCGACGGAACGGTCGGCGTCTGGGAGTACGCGGTCGCCAACGGCACCTACACGGTCTCGGCCTCGGTCGGCGACGCCGGCTTCCTGGACTCCGTCCACGGGGTCAGCGCCGAAGGCGTCCCGCTCGTCACGAACTACACGCCCACCGGCACCGCGCCCTTCGGCTCGGGCACCGCGAGCGTCGTGGTCACGGACGGCAAGCTGTCGCTGTCGGCGACGGGCGTGAACACGAAGCTGAACTGGGTGACCATCGCCGGCAGTGCGCTGAGCGCTCCGAGCGTGGGCATCACGGTCAACGGCGCGGCGGTCGACCAGCAGTACGAGGGTGGCGCGGCGACTGTCGCAGCATCCGCGCTGGCGGCATCCGGAGCTACCGTCAGCTCGTTCACGTACTCGATCGACGGTGCTGCGGCGACCCCGTACACGGCACCGTTCGTGATCGATGCCGAAGGCGAGTACGACGTCGCGTTCGTGGCGACCGACTCGGCAGGGCGCTCGACCACGCGCACCATCGGTCTGACGGTGCTCGACATCGGCGGAACCCTCACGCTCGCGAACCAGCAGGTCGCGCGGCAGCAGAACGGGCAGCCGCTGCCCGGCCTGTACGAGGACCTGCTGGTGATTCACCGTGTGAACAGCCTCGGCACCAACCCGGTGCACGCGACTCTGCGGTACAACGACACCGCCACGGTCAACCTCGGCAACTCCGGCACGAAGGACCTGCGCATCACCAGCCTCGCGCTGGGTGGCGCACAGTCCGCCCAGTTCCAGCTGGTCGCGCCGCCGACGCTGCCGCTGCTGATCGAGCCCGGTCAGACGGTGCCGCTGACGGTGCAGTTCATCGGGTCGAGTGGTTCCAAGGGTGTCCGGAGCGCGTCGATCACGATCTCGTCTAGCGACACCGCGACGGCTGCGAAGGTCGTGCAGCTGCGGGGCGGCTACATGGGAGCGCCCGAGGGCGGCAGCGAGCTCACGCTGCAGCAGATCATGAACCTCTACGGCAGCACGTCGAGCTCGGGATCCATGGGCGACTCGCTCGGCAACGGGTCCGAGAACCCGGGTGCTCCGATGGACGGCGACGAGGTGCGCTCGTTCCAGTGGAAGAAGCTCGACTCGTCGAAGACGGTCCAGGCGGTCCAGCTGGGTGCGTTCCACGGATGCTGCAACGCCACCGAGACGTACAGCATCAACGGCACGTCGGCGACGCACGCGACGCCGTGGGGCCAGGCGATCTACCCGCGCAACACGGCGGGCAACCTGGTCACGATCTCGACCAACCCGGGTGGCAACTTCGGCATCACCGTGGCCGGACAGTCCACGACGCAGACGGCGTACATGGCGGTCAAGATGTGGCCGGTCAAGGATGCCGCGGGCAAGATCGTCCCCGGTGCCTGGTTCGCCGGTCACGACTACATCAGCTCGCCCAGCCAGTGCGGAATCGGCGCGACGAACTGCGACTACCAGGACAACGTGTATCTCGTCACGAACATCCTGCCGGTGTCGTCGTCCGACGTGACCGCTCCCGCCGCACCCGCGGCGCCGACCGGCACCGCCGACACGACCGGGGTCAACCTGACCTGGACCGCCTCGACCGATGCCGATCTCATCGGCTATCGCATCGAGCGGGCGACGGCAGCCACGGGACCGTGGACGACGATCAGCGGCACCGGTCTGGTCAGCGGGACGACGTTCCGTGACACGGCTGCTCCGGCGATCGCCACCACGTACTACCGCGTGGTCGCCGTCGACGGGTCGGGTAACGCCACGGTCGGCGCGGGCGCTCCGGTGAACACGTCTTCGATCACGATCGCCCCGATCCGCATCAACGCGGGTGGACCGGCGCTCACGGTCGGCGGCGTGACGTGGCAGGCCGATCCGGCAGCGTCGCTCGCGGGCTACCGCTCGTACACGAACCCGTCGGTCACGCAGATCGCCGGCACGACGAACGACGCACTGTACTTCTCGGTACGAAGCGACAATGCGGCCAACTGGGGCTACGACATCCCGGTGCCCAACGGCACCTATACGGTGCGGCTGCACTTCGCGGAGACGTACTTCGGCGCCCCCGGAGGCGGAGCGGGAAGCGCGAACGCACGTCGGTTCTCGATCAACATCGAGAACGGGCAGACCGGCAAGCCGAACTACTCCATCTTCGGAGAAGTCGGAGCCGTGACGCTCGACATCGAGGAGTTCACGGCGACGGTCGCCGATGGCAAGGTCGACATCGACTTCGCCGCCTCGGCGAACCAGCCGCAGGTCAACGCGCTCGAGATCATCAAGGTCCCGTAGCCATGACAGCCATCATGGTTCCCGCTCGCGACCTCGCGAGCGGGAACCGGGGGACGTGGCGCCGCGGCTACGCGCGCAATCTCGCGGTGACCGACACCGTGGTGCTCACGACGGCGACGGTGGGTGCAGACCTCCTGTGGACTCCGATGGGGTCGACGGTCGTCCTGACCGGCGGGATGCCGACCCCGGTGCCCTACTGGCTCGTCTCGCTCGCCCTCATCGGCGTGTGGGCGGTCGCGCTTGGTCTCTTCGCAAGCCGCGACCAGCGCGTCGTCGGCAGCGGGACCATCGAGTACCGCCGTCTCGGTGAGGCGACCGTGTTCGTGTTCGGCGCGATCGCCATCGGCTCGTATGTCGGCGCCGTCGAACTCGGCCGGGCGTACCTGCTCACGGCGTTCGCCATCGGGCTGTCGGGACTCGTCCTCACACGATGGGGATGGCGGCAGTGGCTCCGCCGCGAACAGTCTGCGGGTCGTTGCCTCGCGCCGGTCATCGTGGTCGGCGACCGCACGAGCGGTGACGCCATCGGCGCGATCTCGGCGCTGCCGGGTTCCGGCTACCAGGTGATCGGCGTCGTGTCGGACGAGCAGCTCGTCGACCCGGCTGGTGCCCTCCACCTCGGCGGTCTCGCGCACCTCGAGACGCGGATCGCGGAGCTCCAGCCCCACGCGATCATCGTCACGTCCGTGGGTGTGCTGGGTCAGGACCGGATGCAGCAGCTCGGTCGCACGCTCGCGCAGCGTGGTGCCGAACTCATCGTCACGCCGGGCCTCGTGGGTGTCGGCGGCCCGCGGATCCACGCTCGGCCGCTCGCCGATCTGCCGCTCCTTCAGCTCGATTACCCCGAGCTGGTCGGGGCCAAAGCGGTCATGAAGCGCCTCGTGGACATCCTCGGCGCGCTCGCGCTCATCCTCCTCGCCCTTCCGGTCATGCTCGCGGCCGCGGTCGCCGTGGCCACCACGTCACCCGGAGGCTTCCTCTACCGGCAGGAACGTGTCGGCCGGGGCGGACGCCCGTTCTTCATGCTGAAGTTCCGGTCGATGCGCGTCGACGCCGATGCCGAGCTCGCGGCACTGCTGGCCGCCCAAGGCACCGACGGGCACCCCCTGTTCAAGGTGCAGAGCGACCCGCGCGTGACGAAGGTGGGCCGCTTCATCCGCCGGTACTCGATCGACGAGCTGCCGCAGTTCTTCAATGTGCTCATGGGCGACATGAGCCTCGTCGGGCCCCGCCCGCAGCGTCCTGCGGAAGTGGCGCTGTACGACGAGTTCGCTTCGCGACGGCACATCGTCAAGCCCGGCGTCAGCGGACTCTGGCAGGTCAGCGGTCGTTCGACTCTTGCCTGGGAGGACGCGATCCGTCTCGATCTCTCCTACATCGACAACTGGTCCCTGGCCGGCGACATCGTCATCCTGTGGCGTACCGTCCGTGCGGTCATGCGGCCAGGCGCCGAGGCGTACTGAGAACTCGTCAGCCGCGTGCGAGCGCGCAGGAGGGGTCCTGTTCGAACCACTCGACGGTGGACTCGAGTCCGTCTCTCAGCCCGATCGACGGCGACCACCCGAGAGCGGCGAGCCTGCTCACGTCGAGCACCTTGCGGGGAGTGCCGTCCGGACGCGAACTGTCCCATTCGCTCGCGCCGCGGTAGCCGACGACCTCAGCCACGAGATCCGCGATCTCGCGGATCGTGGAGTCGGTCCCGGTCCCGACGTTGATGTGGCTGTCCTCGTCGTAGACGTCGAGCAGCCGCAGGCACGCGTCGGCGAGGTCGTCGGAGTGCAGGAACTCGCGCCGGGGCGAGCCCGTCCCCCAGTTCACGACGCGATCCGCGTCGGCGTTGCGGGCCTCCCAATAGCGTCTGATCAGAGCCGGGAGCACGTGCGAACCCGTCGGGTCGAAGTTGTCGCCCGGCCCGTAGATGTTCGTGGGCATGGCCGAGATCCAGCGCAGACCGTGCTGACGGCGCACCGCCTGCACCAGGCCGATGCCCGCGATCTTGGCCAGCGCGTACGCCTCGTTCGTCGACTCGAGCGGTCCGGTCATCAGGGAGTCTTCGCGGATCGGCTGCGGAGCCAGGCGCGGATAGATGCATGAGGAGCCCAGGAAGAGCAGTCGTTCGACCCGCACGTCCAGTGCGGCATCCATCACGTTGGTCTGGATCCGGAGGTTGTCGCTGAGGAATTCGACAGGTCGGCTCGCATTCGCCGCGATCCCGCCGACGCGCGCCGCGGCCAGCATGACGTACCGGGGCGACGTGCGGCGGAAGTAGTCGAACACACGATCACGGTCGCGCAGGTCGAGGTCGGCTGACGCTTCGCCGCGCAGGTCGCTGAATCCGTCGCTCTGCAGGCGTCGCCATATCGCAGAACCGACCAGTCCGCGGTGACCGGCGACGAAGGTCGGCGCGCTCCGGTCTGCGGCGTCGACCGACGGGTCAGCTGTCACCGAGCACCGCCCTGTTGGACCACGACGGCACCGAGACCTCGTCGACCCACGGCCGGCCGGCGTGCTCGAGGATCTGGACGTCGGCGTCGACCATGATCTGCGCAAGTCGTCGACCGTCGACGGATGCCTCCCATCCGAGGTTCCGTCTGGCCTTGCTCGCGTCTCCGACCAGGGCGTCCACCTCGGTCGGCCGCAGGTAGCGCTCGTCGAACCGCGTGTGGCGCTCGTAGTCGAGTCCGACGCGTTCGAAAGCGGCGCTCAGGAACTCGCGGACGGTGAGGCCCACGCCCGTGGCGAGCACGTAGTCCTCGGGTTGGTCGGCCTGCAGCATCCGCCACATGCCCTCGATGTACTCGGCGGCGTAGCCCCAGTCGCGCACGGCGTCGAGGTTGCCGAGGTAGAGATGATCCTGTCGACCGAGCGCGATGGCGGCTGCGGCGCGCGTGATCTTGCGAGTCACGAAAGTCTCGCCGCGGCGCGGGGACTCGTGGTTGAAAAGGATGCCGTTCACGGCATACATGCCGTGCGCCTCGCGGTAGTTGCGGGTCATCCAGTAGCTGTACAGCTTCGCAGCAGCGTAAGGGGACTGCGGGGTGAACGTCGTGTTCTCGTCCTGCGGCGGGGGCGACGAACCGTAGAGCTCGGACGACGACGCCTGGTAGTAGCGGGTGGGGATGTCGGACAACCGCACGGCCTCGAGGAGGCGGGCGGTGCCGGTCCCGGTGATGTCGGCGGTGTAGACGGGCTCGTCGAAGGAGACGCGCACGTGCGACTGCGCCGCGAGGTTGTAGACCTCGTCAGGACGGATGCGCGACAGAAGAGCACCCAGGCGGGCCGCGTCGTTGAGATCGGCGTAGTGCAGGAACAGCCGGGCGTCGGGGTCGTGCGGGTCGCGGTACAGGTGCTCGATGCGACCCGTGTTGAAGGTCGACGCCCGCCGGATGAGACCGTGCACCTCGTAGCCCTTGATCAGCAGGAGCTCGGCGAGGTAGGAGCCGTCCTGACCTGTGATGCCCGTGATGAGGGCGCGTCTCATGTCGTTCATGTTCTCCCGGTGGGGGTGGCGTGGGTGGAGTCTATCCTTGCGCCCGGATTGCTCAGCACGTCGTCGAGATTCGCAGAGAACGCGCGGATGGCGGCGCCCTCCTCGAGATGGATGCGAGCGAACTCGGCACCTGCCGCGCCGAGGGAGGCGGCCAGATGAGGGTCTGCGCCGAGGGTGAGAACCCCGGCGAGGAGCGCTTCGGGGTCACCGGCATCCACTCTGCAACCGGCACCGGCGCGCTGCACCTCTTCTGCGCTGATAGAGCCGTCCTCCGTGGCTACAAGAACCGGGCGTCCCGACCGGAAGTAAGTTGTGAGTTTGCTCGGCACGGCCATGTCGCTCACCCCGGCGAGTTCATTCACCAGCAGCACATCAGCCGCTGCGAGGGTCGCGGTGTATTCGGCATCGGCCATCGGACCGAGGAACTCGATGCGTCGGATGCCGGCGGCTCGCTCGCGCAACATTTCGTGCCGGCTTCCATGGCCCACGAGGACGAACCGCACGGGCGCCGATCGCTCGTCGGCGAGACGCGCGGCGTCCACGACGTTCTCAAGGCCCTGCTTGACGCCCTGGTTCCCACCGTGGACGACTACGATCTCGTCCGACCACCCACGTTCTGAGCGCGTGAGCTCCCGGTCGACGGTCGGCTCCATCGACGAGAGATGGGACCAGTTGCGAACGACTGCGACACGCTCGTCCCGCGCCTCGAGCTCGTCGACCACGATCGCGCGGAACCGTTCGTGGATCACGATAACCCGGTCCGCCGCGCGCACGAGGGAGCGCTCGAGCCAGGCCACGGCACCTCGTGCGGCGCGCCCTCCGGTCTCGGTCTGCGCCATGCCCCGGCCGTAGAGGTCCTGCACCCATAGGACGGTGGGAGTGCGTCGGGACAGGGTGCGCGCGCGCGACATCGCCATGGCTGACGAGATCATCGCCGGGCTGACGAGCACGACCGCATCGGGGCGACCCCAACGAGTCGCCCAGACCCGCACGCCGAACGTGATCTCGGCGAGCACCCGTCGGAGCCCCGAGGGGTTCGAGGGCACGTAGTGACGCAGCCGGTGCACCCGCACTCCGGTCTCGGTGTCTGTGCGGGACCACTGACCGTAGCCGTCGTGCACACGCCACTGCGGGTAGTGAGGGTGGGCGGCGATGAGTCGCACTGACCAGCCGTCCCGCGCGAGACCCGCGACGAGCGAGCCGACGTAGGGCGCATTGCCGGTCTGCTCGGGCCTGGCGTGCAGGCTCACGACGAGGATCCGTCCGCGCGTGGTCACGGCTTCAGGCTATCGCGCGTGGTTCATGCTTCTCGGTGTACGGACGGGCGGCGGATATCGTGGGGAATGCCTCATCCGCTCGACCGAGGAGTTCCGATGTCTGCCTCTCACCCCGTCATCGACCTCTCCCGAGCGCCGGGGGAGCGCGAGTCGTGGGATCGCCCGCGGTGGATCGTCTACGCCTGGTCGGTCTGCGAACTCCTCCTGGTGACCAATCCGTGGCAGATCAGCTCCGCTCTCCGCGTGCGCGTTCTGCGGGCATTCGGCGCCCACATCGGCGACGGCGTCATCTTCCGTCCACGCACCCGCGTGCGGTTTCCGTGGAAGCTCAGCATCGGGGACCGGTCGTGGATCGGCGAGGGCGTGTGGTTCCACAACCAGGCTCCCATCTCCATCGGCGCCGACGTCGTGATCTCGCAGGAGACGATGCTCACGACGGGCAGCCACGCCCTTCACCGTGACATGGCGCTCATCACGCGCCCGATCCGCGTTGACGACGGCGCCTGGGTGACCACGCGCTGCCTGGTCCTGGGCGGTGCGCACATCGGGGTGTCCTCGGTGATCCAGCCGTACACCGTCGTGCGCGGCGCCGTGCCGCCGTCGGTCGTGTGGGGCCTGCCCAACGACGCGCTCCCGACCGCGGTCTCCCTCCGCCGTGTCGTCCGCGACCGATGAGGATCCTCCACGTCGTCACTCTCCTGAGCCCCGACGGCCGCTACGGCGGTCCCGTCGAGGTCGCCGAGCAGCTCGCGCGGGCAAGCGCACGACGAGGCGACGCCGTGACAATCGCGGCCGGCGCGATCGGTTACCGCTCGGCGCACCCCCGACGTGTGGACGGCGTCGGCTACCGTCTCTATCGCGTCATCGGCGGCGCCGCGCGCTTCCGGTTCTCGCATCTGGTCGCCCCGGGCCTGTGGGCATGGCTGTGGCGACACGGTCGCACCGCCGACGTCGTCCATCTGCACCTGAGCCGCGATCTGATCATGATCGTCTCCGCGCTCATCCTGCTCGCGCGAGTGCGGATGCCGGGTAGCCCGGCGGTCATCGTGCAGACCCACGGCATGGTTGTCCCTGCCACGGGGTTCCTCGCCAGGGTCATGGATGCCGCTGCGACGCGGCCGATCCTCCGGTCAGCGTCGGCCGTGCTGTGCCTGAACGACCGCGAGAGCGAGCTCGTGCGCGCTGTCGAGCCGTCCGCCCGCGTGCGGGTGCTGCGCAACGGGGTGCGTTTGCCGGCCGATGCGGCGGAGATGTCGTCTCGCGAGGTGCTGTTCCTCGCCCGCATCAACGCGCGAAAGCGGCCGGTCGAGTTCGTCCGCATGGGCGCGGTACTCGCAGATCGATGGCCCGACGTGCGGTTCACGCTGGTGGGACCCGACGGCGGCGCCGGCGCGGAGGTCCGCGAGGCGATCGCGGCGGCGGGTCGCCCCACGATCTCGTGGGAGGGGGCGGTGCGTCCCGCCGACGTCCACCGTCGGATCGCGGCGGCATCCCTCTATGTACTGCCCGCCGCAGACGAGCCGTTCGGGATGACGATCGTGGAGGCGATGGCGAGTTCACGCCCGGTCGTCGTCGCGCGCAGCGGCGCACTCGCCGATGAGATCGAGCGGTCGGGCGCCGGAGTGGTGTTCGACGACACCGCGGCGGGCCTGGTCGCGGCGGTGGAGAAACTCCTGGCGGACCCCGGAGAAGCGCTGGACATGGGCGCCCGTGGTCGGTCACTCGTCGAGCGCGAGTTCTCGATCGATGTGGTGGCGGCCGAGCTCACCGCGATCTATCGCGCGGCGACCGATCGACCGTTCAGTGTGCTGTGGGTCACAAACGTCGCGGCGCCGTATCGTGTGCCGATGTGGCGGAGCCTCGCCTCATCGTGCGACCTCGAGGTCGCGCTGCTGGAGGACGATGAACGGCTGAGTGCGGATACCGCCGCGAACCGTGGCGCGGACTGGCGGCGCGATCGGGTCGCCGGAGTACGGATCCGCTCGCTCCGCACGCTGCGCCTCGCGAGCGGCGAGGGCCGCTTCTACACGCTCACGAGCGTGTTTCCACGCCTGCGACAGGATGCCGTGCTGCTGGGCGGGTGGGAGTCGCCCGCCTACTGGCAGTTCCTCTTCGTTGCGCGGCTGACCGGGCGCCGGGTGGTCGGCTTCTATGAGTCGATCGCGCGCACGCACCGCCACACGCGGGGTCTCGTCGCCTCCGCGCGTCGATGGTACTTCCGTTCGCTCGACGCGGTCGTCGTTCCAGGTGTGGCCGCGCGCGATGCCCTTGTGGCGATGGGGGTGTCGCCGAGCCGCATCCTGACAGGGTTCAACGCCGTCGACGTCGGTGAGATCCACCGGCTCGCGTCGGCGGCGCGTCCGCGCGCCACCGCGGAAGGTCACCGGTTCCTCTACGTGGGGCGTCTGATCGGGCTCAAAGGAGTCGACCTGGCCATCGAGGCGTTCACGATCGCGCGGCGGCCGGGCGACCTTCTCACGATCGTCGGGGGCGGCGAGGAGCGCGCCGCGCTGTCAGAGCTCTGCCGGCGACGCGGGGTGCGCGACGCAGTCGAGTTCACGGGTCCCATCGAGAACGCCGACCTCCCACCGGTGCTCGCCGCGCACCACACGCTGGTCATGCCGTCCCGTCAGGATGTCTGGGGTCTCGTGACGAACGAGGCGCTCGCCGCGGGCTTGCACGTCGTCGTCAGCGCGGTGGCCGGGGTGGCGGCATCCGTGTCGAACATGCGCGGCGTGTTCGTCTCAGCCCCTGACGTCGAACCGCTTGCGACCGCCATGCGCGCATCGGCCGATGCCTGGACCGGCCCGATAGAGCAGCCCGAGATTCTGGCGCACGACCCTGTGGCCTTCGCGTCGGTGTTCGCGCGTGCGCTCGACCCGCATCAGCGCGCCGTCGACGAGACCTCGGTGCGCACGGCATAGACGAGGCATCCGGTCAGGACCGCGAACAGGAGTACCTGCAGCGTCGTGAACGCTATGGCAGCGGCGAGCGCGCCGAGCAACGGCCCGAGGATCACGATCAGGGCGAGCTGGATCGCGACGCACACCAACCACGGGATCGCCACGAGATGGTCATAGCGACGCGCCTGGAGGGCCGACACGATCGGCTGGTTGAAGATCGCCGGAATCGTGCCGAGTGCGAGCCACTGGAGGATCTCGGCCGAGCCGTCATACTGGTCGCCGAGCAGGAAGGGCACGATGACGGGCGCCGTGATGGCAAGAGCGATGCACACTCCGACTGCGACGAACAGCATCCACGACGATCTGAGCACGATCCTGCGAGCGTGCGACCAGCCCTCGGCCTGCGCGATAAACGGTGCGGACGCGCTCGAGAACGCGCCGGACAGCAGTTGCATGGGCTGCGTCCACCGGTTGACGGCGCCGTAGAGACCTGCAGCGGCGGGGCCGGCGACGATGCCGAGGAGGGGGAGATCGAGCTGTTGCGCGCTAGCCGCAATCGAACTCCAGCCGTAGTGGCGTGACCCTGCCCAGGGGTTGCGCGGCCACCCGCCGAAGAACTGCATGCGCTCGGTCGTGGGCGTGAGGGCTCCGGCCATAGCGGCGAGGGTGAGCGTCCCGAGTGCCAGGGCGATCCACAGCGCGGTCGTCGGGTCCACCCCGATCGCCGAGAGCAGGCCGAACAGCAGCACGGCCGCCACGCGCTCGATCAGCACCAGCAGGGCGACCGTCTCGCCGCGTCGCAGAGCGCGTAGCGGGATCAGCATCGTTTGGCCCAGGAGCACCGCGACGAGGATCGCGCCGGCGGCGAGGTAGGCGGGGGCGACGACCGACGTCACCACCGTCGCGGTGACCGCGAGGGCGAGTGCGAGCAGCAGCTTGCCGCTCACTCGTGCGCCGAGACCGGTCGCGGGCGTTCGACCGCTCGCCGCCTCCCGGGTCCAGAATGCGTTCGAGCCGAAGTCCACGAGACCCGCTGCCGAGGTTCCCACCGCGATGGCCGTGACGACCGCGCCGTACGTCGCCGGGTCGGTGTCGCGCGCCGTGACGATGTAGATCACCGCCACGAGCACCTGCGCGATCGCCGTCGCGCCGGCGATGAGCACGGCCTGCAGGCCCACGGATCGCGGTGGACGCGGTGCGGGCGTGCTCTGGACTACATCCACGTGAGACTCCGGACAAAGTCCTCGAGGTCGGCACGCACGATCGATCGTGGCGGGGCGGATGTGGATGCCGCGGCGACCGCCTGCGCGATGGATGCCGTATCGAGTGGCACCCACGCCGCCTGGTCGCCGAGTGCGCGGGCGTCCCGCCGCAGTGACCGGGCACCCGAGAGCACAAGACGGCGCCCGGCGGCGGCCGCTTTGGATGCGACGCCGCTGGAGCCCTCGTTCGAATGGGCGACCACGACGCAGTCCACGGCGCAGATCGCGCTGTCGAAATGCGCGTCGTCCATCGGGGGTTCCAGATGGACGAAAGCGCCCCCCGCCGCTCGGTAGGCGTCGATCGGTCCTCGCGCGAGCGCGGCCGACGTTTCGTCGATGCGGCCCGCGACGAGGAGCCCGACCTCGGGGTGCGAGACGAGGGCCTGCGCCAGCAGGTGCAGATTCTTCCGCGGATCAATGGCCCCGAAGACGCCGACCCAGTAGCCGGACGAGGCTGAGTGCAGCTGCGCGCGCACGGCGGCGACGAGCTCGTCGTCGCCGCTCAGGGTGATCGGGTCCGCAACCCACCGCAGCGGGCTCCGCCGCGACGAGAGTGGGCTACGCAGCGCGAAGACGCGCACCTTCCGACGCAGGCCCGCGGCGACGATCAGGGACTTCTTCACGAACCCCTTGATCGGGCGCGCGAGCCGTGGCCCGGCGTTCTGCGCATCTGGTCGCATAGCGAGAACGGACAGTCGACGGCCCGATTTCCATGCACCGCGTACGAGGGGCATGAGGTATCGGTCGCCGTCGGGGATGACCGTGAGGGCGCTGTGCGACTGTTCGGCGAGGCGTGCGATGTCCTCGATCCCGAACCAGTCGGCGGGACGCTGTTCGACGGTGACCTCGGCGCCTGTCATGTGAAGGGCCCACTCCGCGCTGGAGGTCGCACGAGGAGTCGTCATGAGCGTGACGGCGAGACCGTTCGAGCGGCACCATCGAGCCAACAGGGCGACGTAGTAGAGGCGGTGTCCGTCTGGGTTCGGTTCGACGATCAACACCGCGTCTTCAGCCTGCCCCGCGGCGACGTACCCCATCGCGCTCACGATATCAGTCGGCCCGGAGGCCCGCGGTTAGGATCGACGCATGGTCGGGGGCTCGGTGCCGCGCGTCGCGGAGCGCGCAGGGGTGGCAACGGTAGTTCTGGCGCTCGCCGCTTTCCCGCTCCTGCGCCCGAACATCCTCGGCGAGCGGTTCACCGCATGGGGCTTGGCACTCGTCGTGGGAGCCGCCTTCCTTGTCGTCGTCGAGAGCAGAGGACGTACGCGGTGGAGCCGGCCCGCCGGCATCATGATCGTGCTCCTCGGTGCAGCGCACCTCTGGGCTCTGTTCCGCGTGCCGTACAACGGTGTCGGCATCGTCGCCTCGATCGTGGGGACGGTGTCGATTCTGATCGCGGTGTCCGCGTTCGCGTATGTGCTCGCCGAACCCGGCCGCGCCGTGCTGTTCGTGCGCGGCCTGCTGCTCATCATCGCGGTGATGAGCGTTTCCAGCGTCGTCACGCTCGCGATGGTGGTGCTCGGACTACCTCTGGCGATGTTCTCCTTCCCCATCACGCCTGACGTGAGTGCGACGACCTTCTTCCCCTTCACAGTGACCTCTGGGGCGCAGTTCGTCTTCGGCGTCGAGATCCCGAGGTTCACCGGTCTCGGGCGCGAACCCGGATGGATGGCGATGTACGGCGCTGTCGCGTGGCTCCTGTGGCCGCGCGTCTTCGGAAGACGCCTGCGCGTTCTTCGCGCGATGCTCATCGTCGGTATTCTCGCCACGTTGTCGACAGCGGGCTTCGGCATCTTCGTCGTCGTCGCCGCGTTCGATCTCTTCCTGCGACCGCGACCCCGCGCCGGCCTTACCGCGGGATACTTCCGGCAGCTCTTCGGCGTCATCGTCTTCGGCATGGCGATTTGGCTGGCCGTCACCGCGCCGGTGGTCGGTCTCGAGGCGAAGACCACGCAGAACGCGGCCTCGCTGTCGGAGCGCAACGCCGCCACACTCGATGGGCTCCGCGCCCTTCAGCAGTTCTCGCTGGGTGAGGAGTCGGATTCGCGGATCCCCGGAGTCAACCTCGTCGCGGCGGTGGCCGAGACCGGGTGGCCGTACTCGCTGCTCATCGCGCTCGCGATCCTGCTGCCGCTCGCGGTGCTACCCTCACGGCGGGATGTCGCTCCGATCGCGGTCGTCTTCCTCACCCTTCTGTTGGCGCAGCCGCCGGGCGAGTCGACGACCGTCTTCGTGCTCGTCCTCGCCTGTTGCGCGGTGGCTGCGCTGCCGCATCCGCGTCCTCCCGCCGCCCAGACGGTCGCCCCACCCCGACCGGGTGCGAGCGTCCCGGTGTACGCCGCCGGCCGTCGTTGGCCTTACGCGGTCGTCGTGGCATCCATGGTCGCCGTCGTCGCGCTTTCGGCTTTCGCGCTCGTGCCCCGCGAGGTTCCTGCTGCTGCGGCGACGAAGGCCCCGGCGACCGTCGACGACTTCGCGCGCCCTGTGGCGCCGCCGACCGTAGCGGTGTTCGTGGGTGACTCGTACACCGCGGGGGCGGGAAGCGAACGGGGCGGCTTCGTACCGATCGTCGCACGAGGGCGCGAGTGGCAGGCGATCAACCTGGGGCGCGGTGGAACGGGCTTCGTCACGAAGCCCGGACAGGATCCTGCGCAGGCGCAGGTGGCGTGCGGCAGCGACTACTGCGAGTCCTACATTGAGATGATCCCGGCCGCTGTCGAGGCCGACCCGGATGTCGTCTTCGTCTCCGGTGGTCGGAACGACGTCGGCACCGATCCCGCGCTCGCGGCGGACGCCGTCGAGGAGTTCTTCGACGCTCTTCGGGCGGGTCTGCCGGATGCCAGGCTCATCGTCCTCTCGCCGCTGTGGGACAGCGACGAGCCGCCGAGCGAGCTCGCCCTCCTCGCGACCGCGGTGCGCAGCAGCGCGCTCGCCGTCGGTGCGGAGTACGTCGACATCGGCCAGCCGCTTCAAGGCCGCCTCGACTACATCAGCGACGACGGAGTCCACCCGGACGACGCGGGTTACGCCGCGATCGCGACCGCCGTCTCGGCTGCTCTCAACGCGATCAGTCCCGTCGGCGCGAGCGCCGCCGGCTGACCTTCCCAGACGGCTGCTGATCGGGACCGTAGCCGTACCCGAGTCCGTAGCCGTACGCATCGGCGCCGCGAGTGGGCACCATCGTCATGAGGATCCCAGAGATCCGCACGTCGACTCCGTTCAGGATGTCCACGGTGCTGCGCAGCTGATGACGCGTGGTGGTCCCCGCCGCGACGGCGACGATCACCCCGGTCGTGCGAGCGGCGATCACGGCGGCATCCGTCACCGGAAGCAGGGGCGGCGCGTCGAGGATGACAATGTCGGCTTCGGTGGTGACTCTCGTCATGAGCGCATGCATCTGCGCCGAGCCGAGCAGCTCGCTCGGATTGGGCGGCACGCTGCCCGCGGGCAGGACGCGCAGCGACCGGCCCCCCCAGGGCAGCAGGACATCGTCGATCCCGACGCGGCCGATCAGCACGTCGGTAAGGCCGGCGCCGCCCTCGATCTGCAGGTACTCGGCCACCTTGGGCTTGCGGAGGTCGGCGTCGATCAGCACGACCCGTTTCCCGGCATCGGCAAGAGCGATCGCGAGGTTGACTGCGGTCGTCGTCTTGCCTTCACCCGGGAGGCTCGAGGTCACCACGAAGCTGTGGCCGCCCTCCATGTCCAGGAACTGGAGGTTCGTGCGGAGGGCGCGGAAGGCCTCGCTGCGCTGGTCGCGAGGATCGGCATGGAGGATGATCGGCACGCGCTTGGCGTTCGGATCGAACGGGATGGCGCCGATGATCGGCCGGTCGGTGACCTCGGTGATGTCTTTCGGCGTGCGCACGCGTGTGTCGAGCGCGGTGCGCAACACGCCCGCCCCGACACCCACGGCGAGTCCGAGCACCGCCGCGAGCGCGAGGTTGAGCGGCACGTTCGGCGTCGCGGGCGCGTCGGCTGGGAGGGCATCTGCGACGACCGTGAGTTTCACGGGACTGCTGCCGGTGCTCGGAAGCGTCTCGAGATCGACCACGGTGGCCGAGAGGCTGGCGGCGATCGCGTTCGCGAGCTCGGCGGCCACCTGCGGATCCGGATCGGTCGCGGTGATCGAGATGATCGGGGTGTCGGGCGGCGACGCCGCGCGGACCTGTTTGTCGAGTTCGGCTGCCGTGGTGTCGATGTCGAAGAATTCGATGACCGGATCGAGCACGGTGGGGGTGGAGACCAGATCGACGTACGCCGAGACTCGGGCCTGGGTGAAGGTCGAGCCCTGTTGAAGGTCGTTGATCGACGTGCCGCCCTGCGCCGAAACGAAGACCTTGCTCGTGGACTCGTACTGGGGCGTGCGGGTGAGTGACCACGCGGCCGCGGCTCCGACGCACACCAGGATGACGGCGACGATCAGCAGCCAGTTCTTGCGCAGTGTGCGGATGTAGTCGCTCAGCTCCACGATTTCCTTCTGGTGTTCCCGTCGCGACGGCACGGCGTGTGACGCAAAGGGCGCCTACTTGGTGCCACCCTACCCAACGTGTGCGAGGCGGATCACGCGGGCGACCACGTCGACCGCGGGCTCGATCTGCTCGGCGGCCCGCGCGTACGCCTCGGCCGAACGCCGATACGGATCGGCGATGTCGTCGAGATCTGGGGCTGAGGGGAACGGGAGCGACCCTCTGCTGGACTGCGCACGCAGCAGCAGGGCGCGCAGGCGCCCGCGCGGGTCGGCTTCGTCGACCTGGGCCCTGGAGTCGTGGTCGATCGCGGCGGCGAGCCGGGCAAATTCGCGCAGGGTGAAGGTGGAGGACACGGCCCGTGGCGCGAGACTCACGACCGCCCGGCGGTGTGCGCGTGTCATGGTCAGCACGAGGTCTTGCTCGTCGAGCATCGTCGTGGTCAACGGGGTCGAGCGGTGGCCCGCCACGGCTGCCGCGTCGACGCCGAGCGCCAGGGCGGACCGAGCGGCCTTCCGCGTCATCGCGAATCCCTGACCCGTGCGGGTGCCGGCGCTCGCAACGCCCACCAGCTCGTCGCCGAGCCTCTCGCGCAGCAGCAGAGCGGCCAGCGGAGAACGGCAGATGTTGCCCGTGCACACCATCAGCACGCGTGACACGGATCCTCCGAACCTCGGCCGGCGGCGGCCGGAGGGCGAGCCTACCTCGGCCTCACCGCACCGCGGGGTCGACGGCATCCCATTTCTCCACGCCCTGCACGACCCAGAAGGCGCTGAAGAGCACGAGCGCACCGGACTCGACGATCAGCACCGTCGGGATGCCGTCGTCACCGACGGCGCTGAGCACGCCGTACGCGACGAGCACGACGACCAGGAGCGCGGCGATGACCGTGTACAGCACCCGGTACACCGTCGGCGGGGCGTCGCGCCCTCGGGGGAAGGCCGCCAGGACGGCGACCGCGGCGAACAGCGCGAAGAATCCGATCGTGGCGACGAAATGCCCCTGTGCGAGGAAGGCGTCGCGGGCGAGGAACCACGTCAGGGCGACCGCGACGAGCACGGACGCAGCCAGGGCGAGCGACAGCCCGACCGCCGCGAACGACACCTGGCGGAGCGCGACGAGCAGCAGCGTCACGGCGACGATGACCGCCCCGACCGCGAGATAGGTGAGCACCCCGTTGGCGGCATCCGCTTCGTATTCGGGAGGGAAGCATCGGAAGGCGCAGGTCACCTCGACGCCGGGCACCGCGCCGGGGGCGAGGGTGGTGGGCACGAGCGCGATGAGCGGCGCGAAGAGCGCGGCGGCGTCGAGCAGACCGCGTTCGAGACCCCGTCCCGACAGGGCGAGCAGGGCGAGGGATGCCGCGATCAGCGCACCGACGAAGGCGTCGCGCGCCGGGGTGAAGTAGTAGTCGCTCACCGACATGAGCCACCCCACCTGCGCCGAGGCGATGGCGACGGCGATGAAGATCACGACGGCGACACCGGCGATGCCGATGCGCAGGTAGCGGTAGGTGCGCTCGAGCGACGTGGACGACTCGGCGCGGTGCATGCGCCGGACGCTATCCCCGACGGGAGACGGGTGTCAATCCGACCGTGCTCCGGGTTTGGGCGCAGCCCGCGGATGCCGTAAGGTGGACCTTTGGTGCGTGTGCCCTGCTGGCATCGCACTGCGAACGTGAGCCCTCCACTGGCGTGTTCCGCATCTCGACAAGCTCGATGAGCGAGATGCGAGAACCACCCCGGAGTGGGATTCACGAACATCTCCGTTCGATTCAAGAAAGCAGCACTACTGTGACGCGCACTTACACCCCCAAGGCTGGCGAAGCTCAGCGCGAGTGGCTGGTCATCGACGCCACCGACGTCGTCCTCGGCCGGCTCGCGAGCCACGCGGCGGCTCTCCTCCGCGGCAAGCACAAGCCCACCTTCGCCAACCACATGGACATGGGCGACTTCGTGATCATCATCAACGCCGACAAGGTGGCGCTGACGGGTCAGAAGCTCACGCAGAAGAAGGCCTACCGCCACTCCGGCTACCCGGGCGGCCTCAAGTCGGTCACCTACGACGAGCTGCTCTCGAAGAACCCCGAGCGGGCCGTCGAGAAGGCCGTCCGAGGAATGCTGCCGAAGAACAGCATCGGCGCTCAGCAGCTCACCAAGCTGAAGGTCTACCGCGGTGCCGAGCACCCCCACGGCGCTCAGCAGCCGAAGACCTTCATCCTCGACCAGGTCGCCCAGTAAGCGCCGCTTCAAGATTTAAGGACACTTTCGTGGCGAACATCGAAGAAACGACCCCCACCAACTACTCGACCGAGACCCCGGCCGACCAGACCGCGGCAGCCGCCGTCGCCGAGCGCCCCGTGCTCTCGGTTCCCGGCGCAGCGGTCGGACGCCGCAAGCAGGCCATCGCCCGCGTGCGCATCGTCCCCGGCACCGGCGTCATCACCGTCAACGGACGCACGTTCGAGGACTACTTCCCGAACAAGCTGCACCAGCAGCTCGTGAAGGACCCCTTCACCGTCCTCAACCTCACCGACGCCTACGACGTCATCGCCCGCATCTCGGGTGGTGGCCCCTCGGGTCAGGCCGGCGCGCTGCGCCTCGGCATCGCCCGTTCGCTGAACGGCATCGACGAGGAGAACAACCGCCCGACCCTGAAGAAGGCCGGCTTCCTCTCCCGTGACGCCCGCGTCAAGGAGCGCAAGAAGGCCGGACTCAAGAAGGCCCGCAAGGCGCCTCAGTACTCGAAGCGCTGATCGGCTCCGATCCGATGCCGCTTTTCGGCACGGACGGCGTGCGGGGGCTGGCCAACGGCCCCCTCACCGCCGATCTCGCACTCACCCTGGCCCAGGCGACCGCCGTCGTCCTGGGCCAGGGCCGTACCGCCGAGGCGCGCCGCGCCGCGGGCAAGCGGCTCACCGCCGTCGTGGCCCGCGACCCGCGCATCTCGGGGGAGTTCCTCTCGGCCGCGGTCGAAGCGGGTCTGGCGTCGTCCGGTGTCGACGTGCTCGACGCCGGCGTGCTTCCGACGCCCGCCACGGCGTACCTGATCGCCGACATGGACGCCGATTTCGGCGTCATGGTGTCGGCCTCGCACAACCCCGCGCCCGACAACGGCATCAAGATCTTCGCCCGCGGCGGTGTCAAGCTCCCCGATGTGGTCGAGCAACGCATCGAAGAGGCCATGTCGGGTCCGAAGCTGCAGCCCACGGGCGCGGCGGTCGGCCGCATCCGCCGCTTCGCCGACGCCGAGGATCGCTACGTCGTGCACCTGCTCGGCTCACTCCCGCACCGCCTCGACGGCCTGCACGTCGTGCTGGACTGCGCGCACGGGGCCGCGTCTGGCGTGTCACCCGAGACGTTCCGGGATGCCGGCGCCCGCGTGACCGTGATCGGTGCCGACCCCGACGGGTTGAACATCAACGACGGCGTCGGGTCGACGCATCTCGACCAGCTCGCCGAGCACGTCGTGCGCGTGGGTGCCGACGTCGGCATCGCCCATGACGGCGACGCCGACCGATGCCTCGCAGTGGATGCCGAGGGCAGAGTGGTCGACGGCGACCAGATCATGGCGATCATCGCCGTGGCCATGAAGGAGCGCGGCCGTCTCAAGGACGACACGCTCGTGACGACGGTGATGAGCAACCTCGGTCTCCATCGCGCGATGGCCGATCACGGCATCCACGTCGAGAAGACCGCCGTCGGCGACCGCTACGTGCTCGAGAGGATGAACGAGGGATCGTTCTCGCTCGGAGGCGAGCAGTCCGGTCATGTGATCATGAGCGATTACGCCACCACCGGCGACGGACTCCTCACGGGCCTCCACATCGTGGCCGAGATGGCGCGTCAGAAGAAGACGCTCGCCGAGCTCGCTTCGGTCATGACCGTCTACCCGCAGGTGCTCATCAACGTGACGGGCGTCGACCGCACGCGGGTGTCCGATCCTGTCGTCGCTGAAGCGGTGGCGGCGGCGTCGGATGAGCTGGGCGATTCCGGACGCGTGCTGCTCCGGGCATCCGGAACCGAGCAGTTGGTGCGCGTCATGGTCGAGGCGACCGAGGCGTCTGTGGCCCAGTCCGTGGCCGATCGTCTCGTCGACGTCGTGCGGGAGCGCCTCGCGCTCTAGCCGCGTCAGCGCGGATCACGTCCGAGGAGCTCGGCGTCGATCAGGTCGAGGAGCGCTTCGCTCGGCTCGGACTGCACCTTGCGGAGGAAGAAGCGGTCGATGCCGCGCACCTCGGCCCAGTCGTCGGCGCGGTACACCTTCTCGAGCGAGGGTTCGATGTGGTGCAGATTCGCGTATTGATGCTGGCCGCGACCCTCGAACGGCACCGGTCTCCACCCCCACCGCTCACCGACGCCACTGGCCAGCAGCGAGTGGTAGAAGCTCTCTTCGGGGCAGAACACCCCGTGCGAGAAGTAGCGGACGACGTCGGGGGTCGCTGCGGCCTCGAGCGCCCGCAGGCACCCGGCGGTGAGGGCGAAATGCGTCCCGCCGTGGGCGAGTACGACGCCGCGGGGCGGGGTGCGCGGCGGCAGCGTCCGGGCGGCGGACTCGAGCGCGCGGATGACGGCGTTGCGCAGCCGTCGCACGCGCGGCCTGGGCGTCCAGCGTCGCAGCACGGGGAGATCCCGGAAGTGCCGGCGCTCCATCTCGGCGCGGTAGTGGTCCGACCCGCTCTCCGCGATGTCGAACGCCCGCAGATGCTGGTGTCCTGGCCGTTCGGCGAGGAACCGATCGAGCCGGTCGACCGACGTCAGCGGATAGTCCGAGCCCGACAGCATCACGACGTACTCGTCGTCATCCCGCACGCGGCCGAGGGCCCGGGCGACGAGACGCCTGATCGCGACCTGCTGGGACCAGCCCGCCCAGTTGACCAGGACGCGGTCCTCGATGAACTCGACACGGCTGCCGGCGGTGGCGACGGCATCCCGGAACGGACGCTCGTCCACTTTGCGGTCCACGTGCACGATCACCGGATGCGGCGCGAGCCTGTCGACCACGCGCCCGAGCAGGGCGGGGTCCTTGAACGTGTAGACGAGGAAGACGGTCATCCGCTCAGGCGCTCGGCGCGCTCCACGACAGCGACTCGATGTAGCGCAGCAGCACGCCCTCCCGCAGCGCCCAGGGCGATACTTCGAGCTCATCGACGTCGAGCGAGGTCATCGCGGTGTGCAGCACCACGGCGGCGGCGACGATCTGGAACGTGCGGTCGGCGGTGATGCCGGGCAGCTCCTGGCGAGCCTCGGCCGGTATCCGCGCCAGTCGCGGGATCCACGACCCGAGCGCTGCGCGGGGGAGCAGCATCCGCTCGCTTCCCGACCACCCCGGGGCGGGATAGCCGACGAGCTTCGCCAGCGACCGGATCGCCTTGGACGATCCCGCGACGTGGTCGGGCCGGGGGAGGGCCTGGAATCGGCTGAGCACCGGCGCGATCGTCGCGCGGGCGTGGTCGCGCAGTCGATCGATGGCATCTGCTCCGGGCGGGTCGACCGGGAGGAACTCGATCGTCGTGCGTCCGGCACCGAGGGGGACGGATGCCGCGGCATCCGGAAGCTCATCGGCCCCCGCCGCGATCTCGAGAGACCCGCCGCCGATGTCGAACAGCAGGATCTGTCCGGCGGACCAGCCCAGCCATCGGCGCACGGCGAGGAACGTGAAGCGCGCCTCGGTCTCGCCGCCGAGCACCTGCAGCGGCTGGCCGAGCGCCGCCTCGATCCGGGCGATGACCTCGAGACCGTTCGTCGCCTCGCGGACCGCCGAGGTCGCGGTCGCGAGCAGTTCGTCGACCTTCTCTGTGGCTGCCACGTCGCGCGCGACCCTGACGGCGTTCTCGAGGGCGACGACGCCCTCTTCGGAGATCGATCCGTCGGGGGTGATGTATCGCATGAGGCGCAGCACCGTGCGCGTGCTCGTCGTCGCGAGCGGACGCCCTCCCGGCCGCACATCGGCGACGAGCAGGTGGACGGTGTTGGAACCGATGTCGAGGACTCCCAGGCGCACGACCTCAGGTTACCGGCCGGGCCGCCGGGCTCTGCTCCGGGTGCCGCTACGATAGGCGCGATGTCTGCCGACGAAGCCGCAGCGACCACGCTCGCCGACCACCGCTACCGCGAGATCGATCGCGCCGAGTGGTCGCGGCTCGCAGCCGACATGCCGCAGCCGCTGTCCGAGACCGAAGTCGTCCAGATCAGAGGCCTGGGCGACCGCCTCGACATGGCCGAGGTCGCCCAGGTCTACGCTCCGCTCTCGCGGCTGCTGTCGCTGTACGCCGAGGCCACGAAGCGACTCGGCGCCGACACCGCCGACTTCCTGCGGGAGGACGACACGACCACGCCGTTCATCGTGGGCGTGGCGGGCTCGGTCGCGGTGGGCAAGTCGACGATCGCGCGTCTGCTGCGCGAACTCACGAGCCGGTGGCCGGGAACGCCGCGCGTCGAGCTCGTCACGACCGACGGCTTCCTTTACCCGAACGCCGAACTCGAACGGCGCGGCCTCATGGAGCGCAAGGGCTTCCCCGAGTCGTACGACCGGCGCGGCCTGATCGACTTCCTCACCGAGGTCAAGAGCGGGGCGGCCGAAGTGCGGGCCCCCTTCTACTCGCACATGCGCTACGACATCGTGCCCGACGCGCACGTCACGGTGCGCCGACCCGACATCGTCATCGTCGAGGGCCTCAACGTGCTGCAGCCCCCGCCGACGCCCAACGACGTCGCCGTCAGCGACCTGTTCGACTTCTCGATCTACGTCGATGCCGATTCCGAGAACATCACGCAGTGGTACGTGGACCGATTCCTGGCGCTCCGTCGCGCGGCGTTCAGCAACCCCAACTCGTTCTTCAACGTGTTCGCCGAGCTGAGCGACGAGGAGTCCGTCGAGCGGGCGCTGCACTTCTGGAACACGATCAACCTCCCCAACCTCGAAGAGAACGTGCTGCCCACCAAGCATCGCGCCACCCTGGTGCTGCAGAAGGGCATGAACCACGCCGTCGAACGGGTCCTGCTGCGCAAGCTCTGACCCGACCCGCGCGGCGGGGTGCGTCGACACCGGATGCCGGTGGCCGCGGCATCCGGATTGTCCTCGTACGATTGACCCCATGTGCGGAATCGTCGGATACGTGGGCCCTCGCGACTCTCAGGCCATCCTCCTGGCGGGTCTCGCCCGACTCGAATACCGCGGCTACGACTCCGCGGGCATCGCCGTCATCGACGGCGACGGTCACCTCGGAATGCGCAAGCGCGCGGGAAAGCTCGCCGTGCTGCGCGACGACCTCGCCGCCCACCCGATGCCCGACGGCACCACCGGCATCGGCCACACGCGCTGGGCGACGCACGGCGGCCCGACCGACGCCAATGCCCACCCGCATCTCGCCGCGGACGACAAGCTGGCCGTCATCCACAACGGGATCGTGGAGAACTACGCGCAGCTCAAGGCGGGCCTCGACAGCGAGGGCTACACCTTCCGCAGCGAGACAGACACCGAGGTCGCCGCCGTGCTGCTCGGGCGCGAGTACCTCGCCAGCGGCGGAGACCTGGTCGCGGCCTTCCGCGCGACCGTCGGACGGCTCGACGGCGCGTTCACGCTCCTCGCCGTGCACGAGGACCACCCCGGTGTCGTCGTCGGCGCCCGCCGCAACTCCCCGCTCGTGATCGGCCTCGGCGAGGGCGAGAACTTCCTGGCCTCCGACGTCGCCGCCTTCGTCGAGCACACCCGCAGCGCGCTCGCCATCGGTCAGGACCAGATCGTCGTGATCACGCCCGAGGGCGTGACGGTGACGGACTTCTTCGGCGAGCCCGTGGAGGTCGAGCCGTTCGAGGTCACGTGGGACGCCTCGGCCGCTGAGAAGGGCGGCTGGTCGAGCTTCATGGCCAAGGAGGTCTCGGAAGAGCCTGAGGCCGTCGCCAACACGCTGCGCGGCCGCATCCGCGACGGGGCGGTCTCGATCCCCGAACTCGACGGCCTCGACGACCTCTTCCGCGACATCTCGCGCATCGTCGTCATCGCCGCCGGCACCGCCGCGTACGCGGGCATGGTCGGGCGATACGCGCTCGAGCAGTGGACCCGCATCCCGGTCGACGTCGACCTCGCACACGAGTTCCACTACCGCGACCCCGTGATCGGCCCCGATACCCTCGTCGTGTCGATCTCGCAGTCGGGCGAGACGATGGACACCCTGATGGCGGTCAAGTACGCCCGCGAGCGCGGAGCCAAGACGCTGTCGATCTGCAACACGCAGGGCGCGACGATCCCCCGCGAGTCGGACGCGATCGTCTACACGCACGCCGGTCCCGAGGTCGCCGTCGCTTCGACGAAGGCCTTCGTCGCCCAGATCACCGCGCAGTATCTCCTCGCCCTGCACATCGCCCGCATCCGCGAGACGCTGTCGCCGACCGAGATCGCGCAGCACGTGCTCGAGTTCGAGTCGATCCCCGAGAAGATCCAGCACGTGCTCGACAGCGAGCAGGAGCGCATCGAGCAGCTCGCGCACTGGATGGCCGACACCCGCTCGGTGCTCTTCCTCGGGCGCCACGTGGGCTACCCGATCGCGCTCGAGGGTGCCCTCAAGCTCAAGGAGATCTCGTACATCCACGCCGAGGGCTTCGCGGCGGGCGAGCTCAAGCACGGCCCGATCGCGCTGATCGAACCGGGTCAGCCCGTGTTCGTCGTCGTGCCGTCGCCGCGCGAGGCCCCGGTGCTGCATTCCAAGGTGGTCTCGAACATCCGCGAGATCCACGCGCGCGGCGCGCGCGTGATCGCCGTCGCCGAAGAGGGCGACGTCTCGGTGCTGCCGATCTCGGACGAGGTGCTGCGCATCCCGCTCGCGGGAGCCTTCTTCCAGCCCCTGCTGGCTGTCGTGCCGCTGCACATCTTCGCGATGGGCCTGGCGACCGCGAAGGGGCTGGATGTCGACCAGCCGCGCAACCTCGCGAAGTCCGTCACGGTCGAGTAGCACGGCGGCGCCGATAGTGTGACGGATGCCGCGGGTGCGGCTCGCAGGAGGACCCATGATCGTCGGGATCGGCGTCGACCTCGTCGACATCGAGCGCTTCGAGCGCACCCTCGAGCGCACGCCTCGGCTGCTCGACAGGCTGTTCGCGCCCGGCGAGCGTCCGCTGCCGCCGCGTTCCCTGGCGGCCCGCTACGCCGCCAAGGAAGCCCTCATCAAGGCCCTCGGCGGGTCCGACGGCGTGCACTGGACCGAGATCGAGATCACGCCCGAGCTCTCGGGCCGGCCGTGGTTCACCCTCACGGGTTCGACGGCCGACGTCGTCGCCGCCCGGGGCATCGCGAAGATCCACCTCTCGATGTCACATGACGCCGGTCTCGCGACCGCATACGTCATCGCGGAGGGACCGGCGTGAGCGGGCTCCCGCCGGGAAGGATGCGCGAGGCGTCGATCGACGTCGGCGCGATCGAGGCGAACGTCCGCCACTTCCGGCGGCTCACCGACGCCGAGGTGATCGCCGTGGTCAAGGCCGACGGCTACGGCCATGGCGCCGCACGCTCCGCTCGCGCCGCGCTCGCCGGAGGAGCCTCACGACTCGGGGTGGCCGACGTCGGCGAGGCGCTCGCACTGCGACGCGCGGGCATCATGGCGCCGATCCTCGCGTGGCTGCACGCCCCGGGGGCGTCCTTCGTCGAGGCTGCAGGAGCGGGCGTCGAGCTGGGCATCTCGTCGTTCGACCAGCTGCTGGCAGCAGCGGCGGCGGCATCCGGTGATCACCCGGTCGTGGTCCACCTCAAGCTCGAGACGGGGCTCTCGCGCAACGGCATCGCCCCCGCCGACCACCGTGTCGTGTTCGCCGAGGCCGCGCGACTGGAGCGCATCGGCCGCATCCGCGTCGACGGGCTTTTCAGCCACCTCTCGAACACCTCGCTCGCCGACGACCGCGCGGCCCTCGGCGTCTTCCTCGCCGCGGTGTCCGCTGCGGAGGCAGCAGGGCTGCGGCCCCGGATGCGGCACATCGCCGCGACCCACGCCGCGATCGCTCTGCCCGAGACGCGGCTCGGATGTGTGCGCATCGGGATCGGCATCTACGGACTGTCGCCGTTCGGCGACCGGTCGTCGGCCGATCTCGGCCTGCGTCCCGCGATGACGCTCCGCGCGGCGGTCGCGGCAGTCCGGCGCGTGCCCGCGGGCACCGGCGTGTCATACGGCTACGACCACCGCACCGACCGCGAGACGACGCTCGCCCTCGTGCCCCTCGGCTACGCCGACGGTGTGCCCCGACAGGCATCCGGGCGCGGACCCGTGCACATCGGCGGGCAGACGGTCACCGTCGCCGGTCGGATCGCGATGGACCAGTTCGTCGTCGACGTCGGCGACCACCCCGTGGCCGTCGGCGACGAGGTCGTGCTGTTCGGCGACCCGACTCTCGGAGCACCCGCCGCCGACGACTGGGCGGCAGCCGCGGGCACGGTCAACTACGAGATCGTCACGCGCATCGGCGCCCGCGTCGACCGCCGCGAGGTGGCCGGGTGAGCGGGCTCGACGACGTCGTCGGCACGCACGAGATCATCACGCCCGACGACATGGAGGCACTCGGCGCACGCATGGGGCGGATGCTGCGCGCCGGCGACCTGGTCGTGCTCACCGGTCCGCTGGGAGCGGGCAAGACGACCCTCACGCGCGGGATCGCGGCCGGTCTCGGCGTGCGAGGACCCGTGCAGAGCCCGACCTTCGTGATCGCGCGCACCCACCCGTCACTCGTCGGCGGGGCACCGCTCGTGCACGCCGACGCCTACCGCCTCGGCTCGGCTGCCGAGCTCGACGACCTCGACGTCGATCTCGCGGGCTCGGTCGTGGTGGTGGAGTGGGGGCGCGGCATGGTCGACGGCCTCGTCGACGTGTGGTGGGAGGTCGAGCTTGATCGCGAGTGGCACGGCCACGGCGTGGACGACGCGTGCGGCACGACCGCGCACGAGGCCGAGCTCGACGCCGACGCCCCGCGGCTCGTCACGATCACGCGGCGGCCGTAGCCGCCGGCATCCGCACCTCTGCCATCGCGGCGAGCACGGTGCGCGGCTGCTCGACGTGCGCGAAGTGACCGGCTCCCGGAAGCCGCACCGAGCCGAAATCGGCGATCAGCGCGCCGAAGGCCGCGGCGTCGGTGTCGTCGGCGAAGACGTCGCGCGCCCCGCCGACGGCGCGTACGGTGCAGCGGATGCCCGTCCACGCCTGCGTGTCGTAGCGGGACGCGAGCTGCGCGGCGCGCGCGAAGGCCGCCGGACGCACTTCGCCGGCGAAGGCCGCGACCACCGAAGGATGCGCGGGGCCTGCGAACAGCGGAGCGGTGAGCGCCGGCATCCATCCGCATCGATCGAGCAGTCGTATGATCCGCAGTCCACCGGTGCCGAACCTCGCGAGCGCGCGCATCGCCAGCAGCATGCCGGCGAACCCGGGCACGACGAGCCCGCCGCGGATCGGCCGGCGGATCGCGTCGACGACCGAAGCGCCCGTAGGGGAGACGAGGGTCACCCCGAGCGTCTGCTGCGCGTAGCGCGCCGCGATGTCGAGGGCGACGAAGCCGCCGAGCGAGTGCCCGACGAGGTGCCACCGGTCATGACCGAGGGCGGCAGCGACCTCGACGACCGCGTCCGAGAGGTCTTCGACGCTGCGCACGCCCTCGTGGCCGCCGCTCTCCCCCCAGCCGGGCAGATCGGGGGCGATGACGTCGTCGAGATCGGATGCCGCGAGGAGCGGGGTCCACGTCGTCCACGACCCCGCGGCGCCGTGGAGCAGGATCGTGGCCACTCCACCCGTGCGTCGCCCGGCGACGACCGCCACGTCGCCGACGCGGGTCGGGACGACGGTGCGGCTGAGTCCGAGAGTCGCCGGATCGTTGAGGAGGGGGCGCGCGGTCACGAGAGTTGTTCGGTGCGCGCGCGAGATCGGATGCGTGACGCGCCGACTACCCTGGAGGGGTGATCCTCGGCATCGACACGTCTCTCGGCACGGCCGTGGCCGTGGTCGAGGACGATGGACTGGTGCGCTCCGAGGCCTCGAGCGAGAGCCCGCTCGGCCATGCAGAAGTGATCGGCACCCTGCTGCAGACCGCGTTGACGGATGCCGCTCTCGGCGCCGTCGGCCAGACCTCCGCCCCCTCGCCCTTCGAGCTCACCCATGTCGCCGCCGGAATGGGCCCCGGGCCCTTCACCGGCCTGCGCATCGGCATCGCCGCGGCCCGCGCGTTCGCGCTGGGCCGGGGCATCCCCGTCGTGCCCGTCGTCAGCCACGACGCGATCGCCCTCGGTCGCCTGATGCTCGACGACGAAGCCCCGCGGTTCGCCGTGGTCACCGATGCGCGCCGCCGCGAGTTCGCCTACAGCGTCTACGACGGCGTCGACGACGACGGGCTGCCCGTCCGCTCCTCCGAGCCCGCCCTCGTTCCGCGCAACGGCATCGACGCGGTGCTGGCCGGTCACGGCGCCGAGCGCCACGACGCCACGGCGGTGTCGGCGGCGATGCTCGCCCTCGTCGCCGCGCGTTCGCTCGCCGCCGGCCGCGTCTCGGTCATGACCGAGCCGCTCTACCTGCGGGCTCCCGACGTGACACCGCCCGCGGCACGCAAGCGGGTGGGCACGTGATCCGCCCGGCGACGCCTGGCGACCTCGCGGGCATCATGGCCCTCGAGCACGCGTCGTTCCCGACCGACGCGTGGTCCGAAGCGATGCTGCGCGAAGAGCTCGCGTCACGCCACGGCTGGTACGTCGTCGACGAACTCGGCGGCAGGCTCGTCGGGTATGCGGGGCTGCGCGCCGTGCGCGGCTCGAAGGACGCCGACGTGCAGACGATCACCATCGCCGAGCACGCGCGGGGTCGAGGCCGGGGGCGGGCGCTTCTGGGCGCGCTGCTGGACGAAGCCGCGCGCCGCGGCGTGCGCGACGTCTTCCTCGAGGTGCGCGCCGACAACCCCGTCGCCCAGGCGCTGTACACGTCGGAGGGCTTCCTCGAGATCGGCCGCCGCCCGCGGTACTACCAGCCCGACGACGTCGACGCCGTGGTGATGCAGCTCGACCTCGCCGGCCGCGCCGCGCGCGATGCGGCTGCAGACGCGGGGGTGTGCTCATGAGCGGGGTGCTTCGACAGGCTCAGCAACCGGTGGAGGCTCAGCAACCGGTGGTGGCTCAGCAGTCGGACGGGGTGCGACAGCCCCTCGTGCTGGGGATCGAGACGAGCTGCGACGAGACCGGCATCGGGATCGTCCGCGGACGCACACTGCTGTCGAACACCATCGCCAGCTCGATGGACGAGCACGCCCGCTACGGCGGCGTCGTGCCCGAGGTCGCCGCGCGCGCCCACCTCGAAGCCCTGCAGCCGTCGATCGAAGCCGCGCTCGCCGAGGCGTCGGTGAGCCTCCACGACCTCGACGCGATCGCCGTGACCAGCGGGCCGGGCTTGGCCGGAGCCCTCATGGTCGGCGTCGGCGCCGCCAAGGCGCTCGCCGTCTCGCTCGACACGCCCGTCTACGCCGTCAACCACCTCGTCGGTCACATCGCCGCCGACCTGCTCACCGGCGACGAGGTGCAGTACCCGACGATCGCCCTTCTCGTGAGCGGCGGCCACACCTCGCTGCTGCTCGTGCGCGACCTCACGACCGACGTCGAGCTGCTGGGCGAGACCGTCGACGACGCCGCCGGTGAGGCCTTCGACAAGATCGCGCGCATCCTCGGCCTGCCCTACCCCGGAGGCCCCGAGATCGACCGCGCTGCGGCGACCGGCGACCCCGAGGCGATCCGCTTCCCCCGCGGGCTTTCGCGCGCGTCCGACATGGCCGCCCACCGCTACGACTTCTCGTTCTCGGGGCTCAAGACCGCCGTCGCACGCTGGATCGAACAGCGTGAGGCGGCGGGCGAGCCGGTGCCGATCGCCGATGTGGCGGCATCCTTCCGCGAAGCGGTGGTCGATGTGCTGGTCACGAAGGCCCTCGCGGCGTGCGCCGACCACGGCGTGCCCCGTCTGCTGCTCGGCGGCGGAGTCATCGCGAACCGGCGCCTGCGCGACGTGGCGATGCAGAGGGCGGATGCCGCGGGCGTGGCCGTTCGCATCCCGCCGCTGTCGCTGTGCACCGACAACGGTGCGATGATCGCCGCTCTCGCGTCGGAGCTCATCATGTCGGGCCGGCGGCCGTCGACGCTCGCGTTCGGGGCGGATTCGACGCTCCCGGTGACCGAGATCCAGATAGCCGAGGCGGACGCCGCATGACCGACCCCTCGCGCGACCCCGGCCCGATCGTCGAGCGACCCTCGCCGGACGTGGTCGCGGCGAGAGAGGCTGCACCCCTGCCGGGGATGCACCGCGGAGGCTTCCAGCGGCTCCCCACCGCACCGCTCGACGTCACGACCCGGAGCGCGCCTGCCGAGCCCGGAACCCCCGAGCACAACGCATCTACGGCAGAATGGCGGATGCCCGATCCCGACCCCTCGCGCGGGCTCGCGGGATGGGCGCTCGCGTTCTCGATCGCCGGACTGGTCATGTCGCTGTTCGTCGGGTGGGGATTCCCCCTCGGAATCATCGGAGCGATCACCGCGATCGTGGCTCTGCGGCGCCCCGTCGAGAGTCGCGCCGTCGCGACGTGGGCGCTCGTCCTCGGCCTCGTCTCGATCCTGTACAGCGCCGGCTGGCTGCTGTGGGCGGCGAGTCTCGCGAACCTCCTCGGGTGAGTCCGCGCCTCACACGCGGTCTGCGAGGATCGCGACCCTCTTCGCGCCGACGCGCGTCATGATCAGCGTCGCCTCTTCGTCGCCGCGGAGCTTGAGCGAGCGTCGCAGCACCGCGGGGTCGAGGTCGACGCCGCGCTTCTTGATCTCGAGTCGACCGATGCCGCGCTCGCGCAATGCCGCGCCGAGGCGCTTCGCATCGGCGGGCAGCTCCTCGCGCACGCGGAACGTCGACACGAACGGCGATGTGACGGCGGTGTCCGACGTCAGGTAGGCGATGTGCTCGTCGAGCATGCCGGCGTCGAGGCTGCGGGCGACGTCTCCGATCAGCCGGGCGCGGATGACGGCGCCGTCGGGCTCGTGCAGGAACCCGCCCAGAGCGCGAGAGGGCTCGTCCTCGGCATCCGCCGCCGTCGTCAGTTCATGGGACGAATCTCCGCGCACCACGAGTGCCGCGCGGCGCACGCCGGGTCGGGCGAGCGCGCCCGACCACAGCACGAGCTCGATCGTGGAACCGTCGGCGCTCACCCACTGAGCCTCGACGTCGTCGGGGATCAGTGCGCGGTCCAGGCCCGGCCCGAGCTTGATCCCGGTCGGAAGACGCTGCGCCAGCGCGAAGGCCCAGTCCAGCGACGGCGACCAGTCCTCGGGGCGCGTGCGCGACGTCTCGGTGTGTCCCGCCGTGCGCCGCGCCGGATCGAGCCAGGCGGCATCGGCCGAAAGCGGGTCGAACGTCTCGGCGGTCGCGTGCCGCACCGTCACGTCGTCGCCGAACGGGGCCAGGTTGTACGCCGCGATGGCCGCCGTCACCTCGTCGGCGTCGAGGGCCGCGACCCGCAGGCCGAGCCCGGCGAGGCCCAGCGCGTCGCCGCCGATGCCGCAGCCGAGATCGGCGACCGAGGTGAACCCGGCTTCGCGGAATCGTGCGGCGTGCCGCACCGCTATCGACAGCCGCGTGGCCTGCTCGAGGCCCGCGCGCGTGAACAGCATGCGCTGTGCGAGGTCGCCGAACTTCGACCGACCCCGAGCTCGGAGCCGAGCCTGCGTGACGACCGCGGCGACGAGTGCGGGGGAGTGCCCGTCTGCGCGCAGCCGGGTGACGGTGCGGGCGACATCGTCGGCCTCGTCGGGGGCCTCGAGGGCGTCGAGCAGCCGAAGTCCTTCCGGGGTGAGGAGCGCGGTGAGCTCGGCGGTCTCCATCGGACCAGCCTAACCGCCCCCCGCGCACCGCTTAGGGG
>JASDDH010000019.1 GCA_030407505.1 Planococcus sp. APC 4015 | reverse complement strand
TCCGGCCAGCCGCGGGCAGGTGCGGGCTCCGGCGGGCCTAGGCGCGCGGCCGGATGCCGGGGAGTTCGGCCCTGACCTTCCCTCGGTTCGCGCGAGTTGCCGGTGGTGGTCGGTTTCGGGCGGGGATTGCAGCCTCTGGTGGCAACTCGCGAACGGCGGCCGGGCCCGGCGGAGCCGGGGCGCGGCCGGCGGGAGACCCGGCCGGGGTCAGACCAGCGGCCAGCCGGTGTAGGCCTCGGCGAGGTAGGTCGATCCGGCTTCGGATTCGACGACGGAGCGCAGCTCGCCGAGCTGACGCATACGGTCGAAGTCCGAGGCGTCGGGCGCGACGTGAAGCATGCTCGTCATCCACCACGAGAAGTGCTGCGCCTTCCAGATGCGCCCGAGCGCCGTCTCGGGGAACGCCTCGAGCAGGCGCTCGTCGCCGTCCACCAGCAGCGCCTCGAGTGCGCGCGCGAGCACGACGACGTCGGCGATGGCGAGATTCATGCCCTTCGCGCCCGTCGGCGGGACGGTGTGGGCGGCGTCGCCGACGAGCGCCACGCGTCCGTTGAGGATCGAGCCCGCGACGAAGCTGCGGAACCGCAGGATGTCGCGCTGGAAGATCGGCCCCTCTGTCAGCGTCGTTCCCGGCACGCGCTTCTGCAGCGCGTCCCACAGTTCGGCCTCGGAGAACCGGTCGGGGTCTTCGCCCGGGTCGCACTGGAAGTACATCCGCTGCACGGTCGCGCTGCGCTGACTGATCAGCGCGAATCCGTCGGGGGAGTTGCTGTAGATGAGCTCGGGCGCGCTCGGCGGCGCCTCGCAGAGGATGCCGAACCACGCGAAGGGATACTCGCGGAAGTACCCGCTCGAACGCGATCCGCTGACCGCCTCGCGCGCGACGCCGCGGGAACCGTCGGCCCCCACGACGAAGTCGGCCTCGACGACGAGCGGCTGACCCCCGGCATCCGTCGCGTGCACGAGCGGGCGATCCGAGGTCGGGTCGTCCACGCGATCGGCGGTGACGCCGAAGCGGATGTCCTGACCGGCGTCGATCCGGGCGGCCAGAAGATCCTTCAGCACCTCGTGCTGCGGGTAGAGCCACACGCTGCGTCCGACGAGCGCGGGGAAGTCGATGCGGTGGCCTTCGCCGGCGAAGCGCAGCTCGATTCCGTCGTGCCGGTGCCCGACGGTGCGGGCCCGGCTGAATTCGCCGAGCGTATCGAGCAGCTCGACCGTGCCCTGCTCGAGGATGCCCGCCCTGATCGTGCTCTCGATCTCCTCACGCGTGCGGCGGTCGACGATCACCGACTCGATCCCCGACGACGCGAGCAGGTGGGAGAGCAGAAGGCCGGCGGGCCCGGCGCCGATGATGGCGACGCGCGTGCGGACTGTGGCGGTCATGGTGTCTCCTGTGACGAAAGCGGCCCCGTTGCCCGTCCAGTGTTGTCCGGTCCGCAGCCCTCATCCCGTCGTGCTCCCATTGAACGGGATGCCGCGACGCGCGGCATCCCGTCAGCGTCGTCGCCCGAGGGCCCGCTCGATGTCACGCGCCGAGCGGTGCAGCTCGGCCAGCGAGGGTTCGGTCGGCGTTTCGCGCGGGAGCACCACCGACAGGGCGGCCACGACGATCCCGGTCTCGTCGTGAAGGGGGACGGCCACCCCGGTCGACACCTCTTCGATGTAGCCCGGTGCGATCGCGTGGCCGCGGGTGCGGATCTCGGCGAGCTTCCGCCGGAGTGCCCCCGGATCGACGATCGTCGAGGGCGTGAGGCGCGCGAGCGACTGCTCCAGCACGCGAGCCTGCAGGGTCTGATCGGAGTACGCCAGAAGCACGAGCCCCGACGATGAGGCGTGGAGCGGCAGCCGGCCGGCGATGCGCGTGACGTTCGACCCGGACTGGGGGCCGCTGAGGCGCTCGAGGAACAGCGCCTCGTCCTGCTCCAGGATCGCCAGCTGGGTGTGCTCGCGGATGCGCGCCTGGACCCGCTCCATGAACGGCAGCGCCGCCTGACGCAGCCGGAGCGCGTGCGAGGAGCGCGTGGCCAGCTCCCACAGCCGCATGCCGATGCGGACGCGCCGCTCGTCGTCGCGCTCGAGCAGGCCGGATCCGACGAGCTCGGCCACGATGCGATGCGCCGTCGAGCTCGGGAGCCCCGCACGGCGTCCGATCTCGGCGGTCGTCTGCACCGTGCGCGTGGGGGTGAAGGTCTCGAGCACGCGCACCAGCCGGTCGGTGACCGAGTCACCCGAGTCGGAGTTCGCCATGGGACGAGCATCCCACACCATCGGTTCGATTCCCATTGAGCGGGAAGACACCGGATGCCGCGCCGAGCCGCCGACACGATGGAGGCGATCAACCCACACGTCGGCGTCGAAGGAGACCCATGAGCGAACGCACCGCGGCCGCGCCCGAGACGCTGCTCGCGCCGGCCGTGCAGGTGAGCCAGTCCGAGATCACGCAGGAGATCCGCGACCTGCACGCGGACCTCGCGCGACGGGAGGATGCCGGGGAGTCCCTGCCCGCCACCATGCACGACTTCCCGCCCTATCGGTCCAGCATCCTCCGGCATCCGACCAAGAACCCGAAGCTCGTCGACCCCGAGACGATCGAGCTGCTTTCTCCGGCGTTCGGTCAGCGCGACGTCGCGGCGATCGAGTCCGACCTCACCATCCAGCACGTGGGCGAACCGCTCGGTGAGCGCATGACCGTGCGGGGTCGGGTGACCGACTCGTGGGGCCGCCCCGTCGCGAATCAGCTCGTCGAGCTGTGGCAGGCGAACTCCTCCGGCCGCTACATCCACCAGCGCGATCAGCACCCCGCGCCGCTGGACCCCAACTTCACGGGGGCCGGGCGCGCCGTGACGGATGACGCCGGCGAGTACCTCTTCACGACGATCAAGCCCGGGCCGTATCCGTGGAAGAACCACATCAACGCGTGGCGTCCGGCCCACATCCACTTCTCGATCTTCGGATCGTCATTCTCGCAGCGGCTCGTGACCCAGATGTACTTCCCCGGCGACCCCCTGTTCGCCCTCGACCCGATCTACAACACGATCTGGCGCCAGCAGGATCGCGACAGCCTGGTCGGCGTGTACGACCACGACCTCACGTCGCCCGAGTGGTCGACCGGGTACTGCTTCGACATCGTCGTCGACGGACCGGATGCCACGTGGTTCGAGCCCGAGGAGGACCGACCGTGACCGTTCCCGCCAAGACCCGCAGCGCGACACCGGGTCAGACCGTCGGCCCGTTCTTCGCCTACGGCGTGGAGTATCCGAAGATGCACGAGGTCGCGTTCCCGCATTCGCCGGGCGCCGTGCTGCTCGGGGGCACGGTGTCCGACGGAGCCGGGAGCCCGATCCCCGACGCGTTCATCGAGATCTGGTCGGCCGACCAGGACGGCACGATCCCCCGCGTCCGGGGGTCGTTCCGTCGCGACGACCACACCTTCACCGGCTTCGGGCGCGCGTTCACGAACGACGACGGACACTACGAGTTCTGGACGCGCAACCCCGGTGCCCGGGGAGGCCGGGCCCCGTTCTTCGCTGCGATCGTCTACGCGCGGGGTCTTCCCGACAAGCTCCACACGCGCATCTACCTCCCCGAGGACGAGCAGGCGATCGGAGCCGACCCGCTGCTGTCGTCGCTCGATGAGGACGAGCGGGCTACGCTCATCGCGACACGAACGCCCGACGGCGGACTTCGGCACGACATCCGTCTGCAGGGCGAGAAGGAGACCGTCTTCCTTGCCTTCTGACGCCGTCTTCGACACCGGGCTGCTCTCGCCCGCGACCGCTGGTCACGACCACCTCGTGAGCGACCGCGTCTTCCTCGACGCCCTCGTGACCGCAGAAGTCGCCCTCGCCGGCGCGTATGCCGACATCGACCTCGCGCCTCGCGAGGCGGCGCAGGCGATCGGTCGGGAGTTCGAGGCCGATCGCGGCGTGCGCGTCTCGGAGGGCATCGACCCGGCCGAACTCGCTGAGGCCGCCGTCGCGGGTGGAAACCCCGTGATCCCCCTCATCGCGCAGATGAAGCAGCGCCTGAATGAGGATGCGCGCGCGTGGATCCACCGCGGCGCGACGAGTCAGGACATCTGGGACTCCGCGATCATGCTCGTCTCCGCGGCCGCCGTGGAGCAGGTGCGCGCTTCGCTGCTGCAAGCCGTCGAGTGGCTGCTCCAGGCCGCCGAGACGCATTCCGGCGACGTCGTCGCAGCCCGCACCCTCACTCAGCACGCCGTGCCGACGACCGTCGGCCTTCGCGCGGCTGGGTGGGCACGGGCGCTCCGCCGCGCCGCCGACCGTCTCGACGCGATCGAGCTGCCCGCTCAGCTCGCCGGCGCCGGGGGAACGCTCGCGTCGTTCGTCGAGATCACGGGGTCGGACGACGACGCCCGGCGTCTGGTCACGGCGTACGCGCATCGGCTGGGGCTTGCGGCACCCGAGGCACCCTGGCACGTCACGCGCTGGCCGGTGACCGAGCTCGGCGACGCGCTCGTGCAGGCTCTGGATGCCGCGGGCAAGCTCGCCGCCGACGTGCTGACCCTCAGCCGCAGCGAGATCGCCGAGGTGTCGGTGGGCGCCGGCGGCGGCTCGTCGTCGATGCCCCAGAAGCAGAACCCGACGGAGGCCGTGCTGATTCGTTCGGCCGCGATCCGCGCACCGCAGCTCGGGGCGACGCTGCATCTCGCCTCGGCGCTGGCCGTCGACGAGCGCCCGGACGGAGCATGGCACGCCGAGTGGCCGACGCTTCGCGAGCTGCTGCGACTCGCCCTCGGCGCCGCCTGGCACACGTCGTCGCTGGCCGCGCACCTGAGCTTCGACCGCGAGGCGGCGCGGCGCAACCTCACTGCGAGCGCGGGCCTCGTCGTCGCCGAGCGGCTGGCCCTCGTCCTCGGGCCGGCCGCGCTCGAGGAGGTGCTCGCCGAGGTCGCCGACGGAGCGGACCTGTCCGACGCGGTGCGGCGGAGTGTCAGCCGATCGGGCGCCGGTGTCGACGTCGATGACCTCGTCGATCCGCTCCGCTACACGGGGTCGGCGGCCATCCTGGTGGCCGAGGCCCTGCGCGCCATGCGCAATCCGGAGGGGCCGTGATGGTGCCCCCGATCTCTTTCACACCCGTCGTCGGGCCGGCGGGGGCTCCGCTCCTCGTCCTCGGCCCGTCGCTCGGCACCTCCACGATCCTGTGGGAGGCCGCCATCCCGGCGCTCGCGGAGGGCTTCCGCGTCGTCGCGTGGGACCTCCCCGGCCACGGACGCTCCGCGCCGGCGCGCGAGCCGTTCACGGTGGCCGATCTCGCCGACGCGGTGGCCGCAGCCGTCGACGCACCGCGCTTCTTCTACGCCGGGGTCTCGCTCGGAGGGGCGACCGGGCTCGAGCTGCTGCTGCGGCATCCGGACCGCATCGACGCGGCCGCGATCATCGCCTCAGGCGCCCTGCTGGGCGACCCCGCCGCCTGGCACGAGCGCGCGGCGCAGGTGCGTGCGCAAAGCACGTCGAGCCTCATCGCCGCATCGGCCGGTCGGTGGTTCGCCGAGGGCTCGGTCGCCCGACATCCCGAGCTGTCAGGCCGTCTGCTGCACGCCCTGCAGGATGCCGACGACGAGAGCTACGCCCGGTGCTGCGAGGCGCTCGCCGCATACGACGTGCGAGACGGACTCAGCGGGATCTCCGTGCCCGCGCTCGCCGTGTGGGGAGAGCACGACCGGGTCGCGCCGGCGGCGAAGGCGGCCGAGATCGCGGAGGGCGTCGAGCAGGGCAGCGCTGCGATGATCCCGGACGCCGCCCACCTGCCGCCCGCAGAGCAGCCCGACGTGCTGGCCGAGACACTGCTGACGTTCTTCCACGGAAAGGGGAGCGCATGACGAACCCGGGACTCTCGGACGACCAGCGCCGCGAGCAGGGCATGGCCGTCCGCCGCGCCGTGCTCTCGGACGCCCATGTCGACCGCGCGACGGCGGCGGCGACCGAGCTGACGGCGGACTGGCAGGACTTCATCACGCGCGTCGCGTGGGGCGATGTGTGGTCGCGGCCGGGGCTGGATCGTCGGTCGCGGTCGATCGCGGTGCTGACCTCGCTCATCGCCCACGGACACCACGAGGAGTTCGCGATGCACCTGAAAGCGGCGCTGCGCAACGGCCTGACCGTCGACGAGATCCGCGAAGTGATCCTGCAGTCCGCGGTCTACTCGGGTGTGCCTGCTGCCAACACGGCGTTCCGCATCGCGGACGACATCCTCGGCGACGAGGCCCCGTGATCGACAAGACGGTTCCGGATGCCGCCTCCGCCGTCTCGGGCATCCCCGACGGATCGACGGTGCTGATCGGCGGTTTCGGCCGCGCCGGACAGCCCGTCGAACTCATCGACGCCCTCATCGCCCACGGAGCGTCGGACCTCACGATCGTGGCCAACAACGCCGGCAACGGCGATACCGGCCTCGCGGCGCTGCTCGAGGCGGGGCGGGTGCGCAGGATCATCTGCTCCTTCCCGCGACAACACGATTCGTGGGTGTTCGACCGGCTCTTCCGCGCGGGCGAGATCGAGCTCGAGATCGTGCCGCAGGGCAACCTCGCCGAGCGCATCCGTGCCGCCGGCGCCGGGATCGGCGCGTTCTTCTCGCCGACCGGCGTCGGCACCGAGCTGTCGGCGGGCAAGGAGTCGCGACGCATCGCGGGTCGCGACTACGTGCTGGAGTACCCCATCCGGGCCGACGTCGCCCTGATCAGCGCGTTCCGCGGCGATCGCTGGGGCAACCTCGTCTACCGACGCACCGCACGCAACTTCGGACCCGTCATGGCCACCGCCGCCACGAGCACCATCGCGCAGGTCGACGAGATCGTGCCGCTCGGCGCGCTCGATCCCGAGGCCGTCGTCACCCCCGGACTCTTCGTGGACCGCGTCGTCGCCGTCGGCGAGCGCGCATGGCTGCGCGACGGCGACTTCGTCGGTGGAGTGGATGTCGAAGGTCGACCGATCGCGGAGGGCGGGCGATGAGCGACCGCATCAGCCGCGAGGCCCTGGCCGCGCGGATCGCGGCCGACATCCCCGAGGGCTCGTACGTCAACCTGGGGATCGGCGCCCCGACGCTCGTCGCGAACTTCCTGCCGTCCGATCTCGAGATCATCCTGCACACCGAGAACGGTCTGCTGGGCATGGGCGAGGCACCCGCGCCCGATGGGATCGACCCTGATCTCATCAACGCCGGCAAGCAGCCCGTGACCGCTCTGGCGGGAGCGGCGTACTTCCACCACGCGGACTCCTTCGCGATGATGCGGGGCGGCCACCTCGACGTGTGCGTGCTCGGGGCGTTCCAGGTCTCGCAGACAGGCGACCTCGCGAACTGGTCGACGGGTGCGCCCGGCGCGATCCCGGCGGTCGGCGGTGCGATGGATCTGGCCATCGGCGCCAAGTCGGTCTACGTGATGACAGATCTGCTCACCAAGACCGGCGAATCCAAGCTGGTCGAAGCCTGCACCTACCCGCTCACCGGGGTCGGCTGCGTCACCCGCGTCTACACCGATCACGCGGTCTTCGACGTCACACCCGACGGGTTCTTCGTGCGCGAGGCCTTCGGCGGCAACACCGTCGAATGGCTTGCGCAGCTGACGGGCCTCACCCTGTCTCGGAACGAGTCCTGACATGCCCGCATCCTTCGTGTACGACGCCGTGCGCACGCCGTTCGGACGCGCGGGCGGCGCGCTGTCCGGCATCCGTCCCGACGATCTCGCCGCGCTCGTGATGCGGTCGATCGTCGAACGGACGGGTCTGGACCCCTCCCGGATCGACGACGTCATCTTCGGCGACGCGAACCAGGCGGGCGAGGACAACCGTGATGTCGCCCGCTTCGGCGCCCTGCTCGCGGGCTTTCCGACGTCGGTCACCGGAGTGACGGTGAACCGACTCTGCGCGTCGTCGGTCGAGGCGGTGATCCAGGGGTCACGGGCCATCGAGTCGGGCGACGCCGACGTCATCCTGGCGGGCGGCGTGGAATCCATGAGCCGGGCGCCGTACGTCGTCGAGAAGTCGCCCAGGCCGTTCCCGGCCGCCGGCAACCCGACGATGTGGAACACCGCGATCGGGTGGCGGATGACGAACCCCGCGCTGCCGGAGCCGTGGACGATCTCGAATGGCGAATCGGCCGAGAAGATCGCGCGGGAGTGGGGCATCGACAGGGACGCGCAGGACGCGTTCGCGGTGCGCTCCCACCGACGCGCGGCGTCAGCATGGGCCGAGGGCGTCTACGACAGCGAGGTCGTCGCTGTGCCCGGAGTCGCGCTGACGCGCGACGAGGGTATCCGCGACGACACCTCGGTCGACAAGCTCGCGGCGCTCCGGCCGCTCTTCGCCGCCGACGGGTCGGTCACCGCGGGGAACTCCTCGCCCATCAACGACGGCGCGTCCGCGGTGCTGCTGGCGAAAGAGGGCGCACTGCCGGCCGAGCCGCTGGCCCGAGTCGTGTCGCGTGCGTCGCACGGCGTGGATCCCGATGTCTTCCCGATCGCGCCGATCGAGGCGGCGAACAAGGCGCTCGCGCGTGCCGGGCTGTCGTGGTCCGACGTCGACGTCGTCGAGTTGAACGAGGCCTTCGCCTCGCAGTCGCTGGCGTGCATCGCGGGCTGGCCCGAGCTCGACCCCTCGAAGGTGAACATGCACGGGGGTGCGATCGCGATCGGACACCCGCTGGGCGCCTCCGGCGGACGGATCGTCGGGCATGCGGCTCACGAGTTGAGGCGCCGCGGCGGCGGGGTCGCGGTCGCCGCGATCTGCATCGGCGTGGGGCAGGGGCTCGCTGTCGTGCTGGAACGCTGATCGCGGCATCCGGTCTTCTTACGCGCTCATCACGCCTACTTATGCTCGAAAAGTACTATTCGCGATACGCTGACAGCACGGCGTGACGATGCGCCGTCTGGTCCCGCAGATCTCCGATCCCGGTGACCGCCCATCGGCAGAGAGTCCAGCGCATGCTCCTCGAGCGAGATCTCATCCAGTCCGTCGGCTTCCGCAACGTCCGCGAAGGCGACAGGATCACCGGCTTCCAGCTGCGGCTGCGGATGCCGTCGTATCGCGGGATGGCGGCATCCCTCATCGACGGGGTCGCCGTCCGCGTCGGCGACCTCGTCGACGTCGCCGCAGACGTGCCGACGTGGACGCTGCAGGGCAAGACCTACACGCTGGCCGAACTGTGGGACGGCGACGGCGTGCGCTGGCCGCTCGAAGAGGCGGCCGTCGTCACGGTTCCCCTCGAGGGCGGATTGCCCGACGGCACCCACGAGGTGTCGATCGAGCTGCGCCTGCGCATGTCGTACATCCCCGTCGAGCACCAGCCGTCGACCTACAAGGTGACCAAGCACGTGACGCTCTCGCCCGAGGCGAGCGGCGCACCGTTCCGCTACGGCGTGAGCCTCTACAGCTTCATGGGCGACTACGGCACCGTGCTCGACCTCGAGACCGCGATGGCCGGTATCGCCGACATCGGCGCGACGGGCATCGAGATCCTCGGCGAGGGACACATCCCGAACTACCCGAACCCGTCCGACGAGTGGGTGGCGGACTGGTTCCGGCTGCTGGAGAAATACGGCCTGGAGCCGACGAACTACGGGTCGTGGATCGACTCGCGCCTGCACTCCAGCGGACCGAACGGTCGCGACATGACCGTCGACGAAGGCGCCGAGGCGCTGCAGCGGGACCTGCGTCTGGCGAAGCGCCTCGGGTTCCGGTTCGTCCGGCCGAAGATCGGCGTCGTGTCGAGCGACCTGATCCCGCACCCGATCTGGACCGAGGTCGTCGAGCGCAGCCTGCCCCTCGCCGAGGAGCTCGACGTCATCATCTGCCCCGAGATCCACGCGCCCACCCCGATCAAGCACGAGGTCGTCGACGAGTACATCGAGTTCATCAAGAGAACCGGCACGAAGCACTTCGGCATCCTGATCGACACCGGCATCTTCCAGGACCGGCCGATTCCGCTCCGTCCCGGCGAGCTTCCGGGCCGCCGTCCCGCGTTCCTCGACGGCATCGGGGTCGATCCGGCGGACTTCGCCGACGTGGCCGAGCACGTCGTGTTCGTGCAGGCGAAGTTCCACGACATCGACGAGAACCTCGAGGACCAGCAGATCCCGTGGGTCCCGGTCCTGCAAGCCCTGAAGGATGCCGGCTACACCGGTTTCCTGTCGAGCGAGTACGAGGGCGAGCGCGAGCCGTGGCGTTCGATCGAACAGGTCCGCCGTCACCACTCGCTCATGCGCCAGGTCGCCGACTCCCTCTGATCCCGGCGCCCGCCTCGACACCCCGGCGCATCGCCGAATCCGAACCCGAAGGAACCTGACATGCCCAATGGACTCATCGCCGAGGACAGCCTCCGCGTCCACCCCGACGGCCTCGCGCTCTCGCTCACCCTGCCCTGGTACCGCAGCCTGTGGCTCTCGTCGGTGGGAACGCTGAAGGTCACGATCGACGGCGTCGAGGTCTCGGCCGGCGACGTCGCCTTCGAGCTCGACGGCGTGCGCTACACCCTGGATCAGCTGCCCGAGCAGAGCGAGGTGCTCTGGTACCTGCAGCAGCACCCGCTCCTCATCGTGCGGCGTGAGGCTCCGATCGCCCTCGGCGAGACGCACGAGATCGAGATCTTCGGCGAGCTGCGCTTGCCCTACATGCAGATCGCCCCCGGCGACCGACGAGGACCCGTTCCAGCTCGGTCTGACGCTGTACTCGGCGAGTGCCGAGTTCCGCGCGGGCTGGTACGACTTCGACAGTCTGCTGGCCCGCGTCGCGGAGCTCGGGATCGGACCCGGGATCGAGATCGTCGCATCCCAGGCGCTGCCGACGTACCCCGACCTGTCGCCCGAGTTCGCCCGCAGCTGGCGCACGGCTTTCGACAAGTACGGGTTCGACGAGAGCTCGTTCGGCGCGAACCTCGACATGGGCCGCCGCCGCGATCGCGACATGACCGACGACGAGGAGTTCGCCTTCACCGAGACCCTCTTCCGCGACGCGCACGCCCTCGGGTTCCCGCTCGTGCGCATCCAGAGCGCCAAGCCCGTGCTGCTGCGCCGGCTGCTGCCGATCGCGGAAGAGCTGAACCTCAAGCTGGCGTACGAGATCCACGCCCCGATGGGGCCGAACGCCCCCCAGATCATGAAGGTGCGCGAGGTCTACGACGAACTCGACTCGCCCCTGCTCGGCTTCGTCGCCGACTTCTCCTCGACGATGCACGCGATGTCGCCGACCCTGCTGCGGGCCGTGCAGCGCGCAGGCCTCGACGACGAGGCGCTCGAGAGGCTCCAGTCGATCTGGGCGACGGACGCTTCGATGCAGGAGCGCCAGCAGGAGTTCATCGGCTACCTGAAGGGACGCGACTTCGACCCGGGTCGCCTGGGATCGTTCGCGCACCTCGCGTTCAACATGCACGGTCACGTCGCCCCACAGGAGTGGGCCGACATCATGCCGCAGATCCTGCACGTGCACGCGAAGTTCTACGACATCGACGAGAACGGCCAGGAACCGGCCATCGACTACCCCGAGCTCGTGCGGGTGTTCGTCGAGGGCGGCTATCGCGGGTACTGGTCCAGCGAATGGGAGGGCCACGCGTTCGCCGAGCTCGGCGAAGTCGACCCGCTGATGCTCGTGCGCAAGCAGCACGACCTGATCCGTCGGTCGATGCGCGAGCTGCAGCCGGCATGAGCGGGACGCGCTCGGAAGAACGGCTCGACCTCCGGGCGATGCCCTTCCCCGACATGCTGCGGTGGCTGCGGGAGAACGGCGAGCCCGCGGATCCCCGCACCGATATCGACACCGCGTCGCTGAAGAGCCGCTTCCCGCACCTCGCCGAGGTGGTGACCGAAGACCTGCGCATCGACGGCGCGGGCGGGCGACTCGTGTCCGCGCGCCTGTACCGCGATGCTGTGGCTCCGGCATCCGGCAGCGCTCTCGTCTGGGTGCACGGTGGCGCGTTCATCGGCGGCCACCTCGACATGCCCGAGTCGCACTGGGTGGCGATGGAAGCGGCCTCCCGAGGCATTCCCACCCTCGCCGTGGATTACGTCAAGTGTCTCGGCGACGTGCACTTCCCGGCGCCCTCCGACGACGTGCTGGCGGCCTGGCATCACGCGGTCGTCCATGCGCCCGCGCTGTTCGGCGTCGATGCCTCCCGTCTGGTCCTCGGAGGCGCGAGCGCCGGCGGCAACCTCACCGCCGGTGTCGTGGCGCGGCTGCAGGATGCCGGCGAACCTGTGCCTGAAGGGCTGGTGCTGGTGTACCCCCTCCTGCACCCCAACGGCCCCTCCGCGTCGGCAGACGTCGATGCGGACTCGATCCACGGCCGGCTGGCGCTCAACTTCGTCGGAAGCGTCGACGCGCTCGCCGACCCGCACGCGTTCGCCGGGCTCGGCGGCGTCGAGGATTTTCCCCGGACCCTGGTCGTCGTGTGCGAGGAGGACGAGCTGCGGCCATCGGGCGAGGCCTTCGCCCGTCAGCTCGAGGCGGCCGGACGGAACGCGTCGCTGTGGCTGGAGGCCGCCGCCGGGCACGGTCACATCAACGAGCCTGCGGATCCGACAGCCCGCCCCACGTTGCAAGCGCTCTGCGACTGGATCACCCGGTGACGCCGACCGAGGATGTGGGTCAGACTCGAAGGACGGCATCCACCTTCACCAACCCGATCCTCCCCGGTGACCGGCCCGACCCGGCCGTCATCAAGGTCGGTGACGAGTACTGGCTCACGTACTCGTCGTTCGAGGCTGCGCCCGGACTCCCGCTGTACCGCTCCACGGATCTCGTCAACTGGACGTACGTGACATCGGCGCTTCCGCATCCGGTCGGGAACACGTTCGCCGTCGACATCGCCGAGCACGACGGTCGCTTCTTCATCTACATCCCGTTCATCCCGACCCCGTGGTCGACGCTGACCGACGCGTCGATCTTCGTTATCCATGCTCCGTCGATGAGCGGGCCGTGGTCCGAGCCGATCGATCTCGGCATCCGGCGGGCCATCGACCCGGGCCACGTCGTCGGTGAAGATGGCGAGAGGTATCTGTTCGTCAGCGGAGTGCGCCGCATCCGTCTGTCGGTCGACGGGCTGTCGACGGTCGGCGAGCTCGAGAAGGTCTACGACGGCTGGCGGTACCCCGACGATTGGGTCACCGAGGCATATGCGCTCGAGGGGCCCAAGCTCTTCCGTCGCGACGGCTGGTTCTATCTCGTGAGCGCCGTGGGCGGAACGGCGGGGCCCGCGACCGGCCACATGGTGATCGTCGCCCGCTCCCGGTCGGTGCACGGCCCGTGGGAGAACCACCCGCGCAATCCGATCGCCCGCACCGAAGAGGCCACGGAGGCATGGTGGTCGCGCGGGCACGCGACTCTCCTACCCGGCCCCGTCGGCTCGGGCGAGGACGAATGGTGGATGATCTCGCACGGCTATGAGAACGGCTACCGCACCCTCGGGCGCCAGATCCTCCTCGAGCCGATCCGGTGGGACGCGGACGGATGGCCTCGAGCCGTCGCGGGTGATCTGGGGGGAGCGATCGATGCTCCCGTCGGAGCCGAGCACCAATCGCGTGCAGCGGACGTCGCCGACGACTTCTCCCGGCTCGAACTGGGCAGGCGCTGGACCTTCCACGCACCCGGGCGCGACGAAGCCGCGCGCGTGCGGGCAGATGACGGTCTCGTGATGCGCGGCAAGGGCACGTCGCCCGCCGACACGTCGCCTTTGGCGATGCTGACCGGCGACCACGCGTACGAGGTCGAGGTCGACGTCGCGGTCGAGCCGGGGATGGAGGCGGGGCTCCTGCTGTTCTTCAACAACCGGCTCTTCTGCGGCATGGGGATCGACGGAGAGCGGATGACGAGCTATTCGGGCGGCATCCGAACGCACTGGCGCGAGCCCGCTCCGGCCACCGACCGAGTCACGCTGCGACTGCGCAACGATCAGCACATCGTCACGGGCTGGTACCGCCTCCCCGGCGGTGGGTGGACGCGTCACGCGATCCGCTACGAGACCTCCGGCTACAACGCGAACACGATCGGCGACCTGCTGAGTCTGCGGCCTGCGATGTATGCCACGGGACCGGGTGAGGCGCGGTTCCGCGACTTCCGCTACCGCACGATCGACCCAGCGACGGAACAACGCGAAGGATGACCATGACGTCGCAGGACGCACCCGCGAGCCGCCCGTGGGCGATCTCCGCCGAACCCCCGTTCGCGCTCCGCCGCGACGGCGCGCCGGCGCTGCTCGTCGGCGGGCAGGTATTCAACTCGGCCTCGTCTTCGCCGAAGGCGATAGCGGACTCGTTCGCCCATGTCCGTCGCGTGGGCTCGAATGTCGTCCTTTCGCCCGTGAGCTGGGCGCTCAGCGAGCCCGTCGAGGGCGCTGTGGACTTCGCGCTCGTGGACATCATGCTCGCCGAGGCACGCAAGAACCAGCTGCGCCTGGTACTGCTGTGGTTCGGGGCGTTCAAGAACGCGGCGTCGACGTACGCACCGACGTGGGTGCGCGGCGACCCGCGCCGTTTTCCCCGCGTGGTCGTCGAGCCGAAGGGCATGCAGGCATTCAGCTACGAGGGGGCGACGGCCAAGCCCGTGCTCTCGGTGTTCAGCCACGAACTGCGGGAAGCCGACGCGAAGGCGTTCGAAGCGCTCATCCGGCACCTCGTGGATGCCGATCCCGACGGCACGGTCGTCATGGTGCAGGTGGAGAACGAGTCGGGAATCCTCTCCGACAGCCGGGATCGCAGTGCTCTCGCCGAGGCCGCGTGGGATGAACCCGTCCCGTCCGAACTGCTTGCGCACGTCCACGCGACTCCGGCGGGCAGCACGTCCGCCCGTTCGCTCTGGGAGTCCCAGGGCCGCCCTGAGAGCGGAACGTGGCGGCAGGTCTTCGGCGACACTCCTGCGGCGGACGAGGTCTTCATGGCCTGGGCCATAGCCACCTACGTCGAGCACCTCGCCGCCCGTGGCCGGGCGATCGCGGATCTCCTGATGTACGCCAACGCGTGGCTCGGTCCGCAGCCCGGCCAGGACACCCCTGGCCAGTACCCGAGCGGCGGCCCGGCCTCGACGGTTCTCGACATCTGGCGCGTCGCTGCTCCGTCGCTGTCGTTCCTCGGTCCCGACCTCTACGTGCAGGACGCCGACTCGGCGATGAGGCAGTATGCGACGGGCATCCAGCCCTTCTTCGTTCCTGAGTGCCGTCTCAGCGCGGCGGAACTCGTCCGCGCACTGGGCGTCTATCGCGCGATCGGCTGGTCGGCTTACGGACTGGACATGGCGAACCCGGATGCCCAGGTCGCCGCGACGCTCGGCTTCGTCGCTGCGCTGGAAGGCGAGATCACGGCGGCACAGCTTCGCGGGAGCATCGAGGCGGTCGTGATCGAGCCGGGCGTCGATGTCGAGGAGCGCAGCGTCGGCGGGATCGACATCACGGCGCGAGGAGCTCTCTCCCTCCTGCAGCGCATGCTGCTGGATGCCGGTGTGCACGTGCCGACGACCGAACTGACGGTCCCGGATGAGACGCTGCCCACCAGCCACATCACGCACCGCGGCGACACCCGGCCGTTCGCCCTGATCGTCGGCACCGGCGACGACGAGTTCCTCGTGGTCGGGCGCGAAATCACGCTCGACTACTTCGCCGGAACCGGGCGCGTGGAGGTGGATTCGGTTCAGGAGCTGCTTCTGGAGGAAGGTCGAGTCGTTCCGGGGCGTGTCCTCAACGGCGACGAGCGACTGATGGTGCTGCCGACGGACCGCGTCGGCGCCGCCCGCATCCGTCTCGTTCGCGTCTGAGTCCGAAGCGCCCGACCTCAGCGCACGCGGAGCGCAACGGGTTGCGTGCTCTCCAGCGTGCTGCCGACGTGCAGCACGAAAGCGCCCGGTTCGACGACGAGACGACCGTCGCCGAGACGGAACCCCAGCTGCTCCGGACCGATCTCGAAGGTGAAGGCGGCGGTTTCGCCGGGGGCGATCGTGCGGCGCTCGAACGCCACGAGCCGCCGGATCGGTGGAGCGACGCTCGCGACGAGGTCCTCGACGTACACCTGCACGACGTCGTCACCGACGCGATCCGAGACGTTCGTGACATCGATCGTGAGCGTCGTCGAGTCGTACGACCCGATCTCGGTCGCCGGCACCGAGGGCACCGTGTGGGTGAAACGCGCGTAGCCCGACCCATGGCCGAAGGCGAACTGCGGTCCGAGGTCGATGTCGAGGTACTTCGACGTGTACTTGTCCTTGACGTTCGCCGGGCCCTCGAGCACAACGTCGACCGACTCGAGCGTCATCGAGCCCCGGACGGTCGCGGGACGCCCGGTGTTCTCGTGCGCATAGTGGATGGGCACCTGGCCCTCGGACCGGGGGAACGACATCGGCAGTCTGCCCGCGGGCTCGCGGTCGCCGAACAGCAGATCCACGATCGCGGCGGGGGCTTCCGTGCCGCCGTGCCACACCTCCAGGACGGCGGGCGCCAGCTCGATCCAGTCCGCAACGACCAGCGGCCGGCCGTTGGCCAGCACGACGACGAACGGGATGCCGGTGCCCGCGATCGCGCGGATGAGGTCGGCCTGCCGACCCGGAAGGCGCAGATCGCTCCGCGACGCCGCTTCGCCCGACAGAGACGACGGCTCGCCGACGCACACCACGACGAGATCCGCCTCGAGCGCAGCTGTCGCGACGCCGTCGACGTCGTCGGTTCGGGCGCCGAAGAACGACACCCCTTCGCGGACGGTGACCTCGATGCCGGTCCGGGACTGCAAAGCATCCGCGATGCTCGTCGACCGCGCCGAGAACGACTGCGTCCACGCGCCGAGGTGATCGGTCGAGGTGGCGTACGGGCCGGTGAGCAGGATCCGCGCGGGACCCGACAGGGGGAGCGTGCCGTCGTTGCGCAGCAGCACGGCCGATCGTGCAGCGGCCTCGCGGGACTGCGCGCGCGTGTGCGGCGTCGGCTGGACGACCTCTGCGGCCTCGTCGACGTAGGGCCGGTCGAACAGCCCGAGCGCCTCTTTGATGCCGATCACGCGGGCGACGGCGTCGTCGAGTCGCGCCGGATCCAGCGATGACGCATCCCACCCGATCGTCGTGGGCACCCCGCCCATCTCGACGTCGAGGCCGGCGGCGAAGGCTGTGCGAACGGCGTCCTCGAGCGTCTCGGCGACGCGGTGGGGCAGGAGATTCGCGACGCCGTCGGCGTCGCCGACGACGAGGCCCCCGAAGCCCCACTCGTCCTTGAGCACATCGGTCAGGAGGCCGCGGTTCGCGTGCATGGGAGTTCCGGAGACCGTGTTGAACGACGCCATGACCGCCGAGACTCCGGCAGCCACCGCGGCGCGGAAAGGTTCCAGGTGAACGTTGCGCAGCCGGTGCGCCGAGATGTCGACGGCGTCGTAATCGCGTCCGCCTTCGGGCTGCCCGTAAGCGACGTAGTGCTTCGCCGTCGCGGCGATCGTGCCACCGGACGCGAGATCGGGCCCTTGATAGCCGCGGATCATGGCCGTCCCCATGACGGCGTTCAGGAGGACGTCCTCGCCGAAGCCCTCGACCACACGTCCCCACCGCGGGTCGCGCGAGACATCGATCATGGGCGAGAAGGTCCACGTCACTCCGCCGGACCGCGCCTCACGAGCAGCGGTGGCGGCGAGGCGCTCGACCATCTCGGGGTCGAACGAGGCCGCTTGAGCCAGGGGCACGGGGGCGATCGTGCGTTGCCCGTGGATGACGTCGAGCCCGATGAGGATCGGTATGCCGAGGCGCGTGCGCTCGACGGCTTCGCGCTGGAGCGCGTTGGAGGCGGCCGCAGACTGCGGCCAGAACACCGAACCGATGCCCGCACGCACGAGGGCTGCGGCGTCCTCCTGCTTCGGCCGGAAGACGATCTGCAGCTGTCCCAGCTTCTCGGCCGGTGTCATCTGGGACAGGAGGGTACGGATGCGGGAGCTCGTCATCGCAAAACCGATCTTTCGTGGGTGGAACGAGCCGCAGCCCAGAGACCGGGTCTCTGGGCTGCGGCGGGGTGTGTGCCGGGGATCACTGGTCCCAGGCGGCATCCATGCTGTCGAGGATCTGGTCGATGGTCGACTGGCCGGTGAGCAGTCCCTGCACGCCGGTGCCGAGCGCATCGTAAACAGCGGCGTTCGGCCAGGCCGCGTTCGGAAGGCCCGTGTAGGCGCCCGACGACAGCAGCTCGCCGATCGGTGCGTACGACGGCAGCAGCGTCTCGGTGTCGATCCCGGTGATCGGAACGGCACCCGAGATCTCGGCGAAGTACTGTGCGTTCTCGGGCTGAGCGGCCCAGTCGAGGAACTCCTGCGCCGACGCCTTGACGGCGTCATCCGAGGAGGCGTTGACGCCCCATGCGTAGTTCGCGCCGGTCAGCGTGAATGCGCTCTGACCGGATGCCGGCGGGAAGGCCTGGACATTGAGGTCCGAGCCCGTGGCGCTGGAGATGGACGCGGCCGCGCTGCCCGGGACAGCGGCGGTCAGTGACGTGCCCCCACCGAGGCCACCGGTGATGTTGTCGAACGTTCCTCCGGCGGCGCCGTCCTGGAAGCATCCGTTCTCGTTCATCTCGACGACGTCCTCGAGGACTTCCCGCCAGCCGCTGTCGGCGAACGTGACGTCGCCCGCCGCCCGCTGTTCGTTCCAGTCAGGAGTCGCTTCGTAGACGCGGGTCGCGGAGACGAGCTGGGCGAACAGTCCGGTGTTGAACGGGATGCCGCCGGCGAGGACGGTGAAGGTCTTGCCGGCATCGCGGGCTGTCGAGCAGGCCTCGAGCAGATCGTCGTAGCTCTCGGGGTACTCGATGCCCGCCTCTTCGGCGGCCGTGACGTTGAACACCAGCCCGACGGGCGTGAGCGACGTCGGCTGTGCGAACGTCTCGCCGTCGATCTGGAACTGCGCCTCGCTGCCGACCGGCAGGATCGAGGCGGACGTGTCGTCGAGCGGCTCGAGGAATCCGGCCTCGGCGAGGCTGATGACCGAGATCGGCTGGCCGGTTCCGGGCGAGAGGATCATCGCATCGGCCGCGTTGCCGGCCTGGAGCTGTGTCGTGACCTGCGTGTTGTACGCGTCGGACGGGTAGGGGATGACCTCGATCGCGACACCGGTCTCTTCGGTGTACTTCGTGGCGAGCTGCTCGTAGTAGTCGTCGGCGTCGTTCGCCGCGGCGACCATGATCGAGAAGCCGGCGCCTTCGGGATCGGCGGAGCTGCCGTCGTCGCCGTCGTCGGCGCCGCCGCCGCTGCAACCGGCGAGGACCAGGACTCCGGCTACGGGAACCGCGAGGAGCGACCACCGGAGGTGCCGGTTGGTGGAGAGCTGTGACATTGTCGAACCTTTCGTGACGTCATTGTCGCCAGCGGTGCGGCTGGCTCGGCTTCGGGGCCGCAACACCACCCTTGCACCATTTGCATCATTCCGACATAACGGTCGCTTATGTGCGCCTATTGAGCGAGTGATTCTGCTCAGGACCCGTTTCTGCCGCTTCGCACCCGAGGAGAAGGGACACCTGACCGTGCAGACCCGCGGGCAGCGGACTGGCCGTGGGCTCGAACACTCCGACCATGGGATCGAACACGTCGCCGGACGGATCGGCGGTCTCGGCGATCAGGCGATTGCGCCAGGGGGTGGCGACATGGATCGCGAGGCTGTTGGCGCCCGGCCGCACGGCGGAGGTGACATCGATGTGGAACGGTGCCGTCCAGACCACACCGCAGTCGTGCCCGTTCAGCACCACTCGTGCGATGTCGCCGACGTCGTCCGCGGCGAGCAGGACCGATCGCGAGTTCGCCGCCGCGTCGTCCAGCACGAACTCGTGACGGTAGATCGCCGTCCCCGAGAACCCGCGCCCGGCCGCACCGGCATCCGTCCACCGCACGGGGTGCGGCGACGAGCTGTGGGGGTGGTCTCCGGGCACGTCGAGACGCCACGTCCCATCGAGCGGGATGCGCAACGTCGGCGACTCCTGTTCCGCGTCGTGGTCCTCCAGCACGAAGACCGAGCCGAACGGCGCGAGCGTCGCGACGAACGCGTCGCCACCCGATGCGTCGGACCTCCGTGCGAGGCGTGTCCGACGCACGCCGACGGGATCCCACCCGGACAGCTGGGCGCCGTCGGCCGGGGTGAGATGGAGACGTACCTCGAGCTCGGACGGATTGGAGAGGAACGTGAGGAGTCGACCGTCGACGATGCGCGCGATGCGACGCACCGGTCCGCCCTCGACGATGAGTGCCGGTCGGACGCCGAGCAGCTCCAGGGCGCCCCGCACATCGGTGTCGACCACTCGTCCCGACTGCCACAGCCGGTCGGACACCGCGGAGAACTCCGCCTCATCGTCCACCAGCGACGGCGAGGATTTTGGACGCGCGCCGACGACGGTGGCGCCGGCATCCACCAGCCGCTCGATCTGCGCGAGTGTCGCGAGCGTCATCCGATGCGAAGAACCGCCCAGGTACAGCATCCGGTAGCTCGCGCCGCGGGACACCAGCCGACCGTCCTCGACGTGCAGGACGTCGGCGAGGGCATCGGGGCCCACGTAGTCGAAGTCGAACTCCGGGGGGACGCTGTCATCGGGGGCGTCGGCGAAGAGCGCCGTCACCGGGGCCTCCTCGCCCACGAAGACGGCGACGTCGACGGCGGGCCGCCCCGCGTTCAGGATCGCGCTGCACCGGGCGAGGTAGTCGATCCACGGCCGCGCCATCGCGGACCACGTCTCGTTGACGGTGAAGGCCTGCCCGAGGAACGGCGCGAGCGCGACGCCGGGGGGCGGAGCGGCGATCGGCTGGTGCGGCGAGGTGTGGATGCAGAATCGGGTCACCCCGAGAGTCAGCTGGATGTCGGCGATGTGCTTGAGCGTCTTCGGCGTCCAGGACCAGGGTCGATCGAACGACGTGAACGCCTCGCTGCCGGTCCACTTCTTTCCATGCACGTGGGCGACGGAGGACGCGCCTTTGAGATCGGCGACGTACGTCGGCCGAGGCCCCGTGCTCGGATCGAACGTCCACATCGCACCCATGGGCACGTCGGCGTGCGAGCGCATCGCCAGGTCGTCGCCGATCTGGGGGCGGCCGTCTTCGAGCGCTTCGGAGTAGTAGACCATGCCGCGCCGATGCGCCTCGGCGGCTAACGTTCCGTAGTACTCGGCGGCGAACACCTCCGCCAGCGTTCTGCGGTAATCGAAGAGGAAGCGATCGGTCTCGCTCGCGCTGCCGATCACGTACCCCGCGAGCGCGGCTACCCACGGGAGCGGGTCGTAGCCCCGACGCTCCGTGAAGTGCTCGACGATCCGTTCGGTCCAGTTCTGCGGGCCTGCTTCGATGCTGTCGCTCAGCAGGGCGGCGAATCGGGATGCCGCTGCGGTGTCTCCGAAGCGGGCCAGGTGCGTCTGGAGGTATGCGGCGATCCGTGTCCCGTCGAGCTTGTCGACCTCGAGGCCGGTCGAATCGGCGGGCGCCGGACCGTTCGTCTGTCCTGTCAACGACGCCCCGAGCCGGAGGATCCGCCAGCACCCGGGCGGGGCATCCCATCGGAGGATGCCGTCCGTGACGAAGTCACGCAGGTCGACGACGGAGCCGGGGTCGACGACACCCACTCCGTCCACCGGCTCGGAGTCGATCTCGAAGTAATCGCTCGCCATCCCGAATCCGGCCTTCACCTCGGCGCGGTCCACGCGGGTTCCGGCGCGCAAAGCGAATTCGGAGACCACGAAGGCGTCCGCGCGACGCAGAACCGGGGGCACCCGCACCCCGTCCGCCACCGGCGGGAGGGCATCCGCTGCGCTCCCCGCGCTGAGGGCGAGGCGGAAGTGGCGACCGTCCACCGGCGGGAAGCCGGCGGTGCGGGCGGGTGCCGATGTCGCCTCGAGCCGGACGACGTCCCGGTAGGCGACGTCGTCGTCGCTCACCTGGAGGACCGCGTCAGGCGGCGGCGCAGCGCCGAATCCCCGTGGTCCGGGCAGGCCGACCACCACGGATCGCACCGTCACCGGCGCGTCGAATGACTGCGTGATCCACGCAGTCGACCAGGCGTCTGGATCCCGGGGGAGAAGGACCGCATCGGAGAACGATCCGTCCGCCAGGCACTCGGCATTCTCCAACGGTGAGGAGGCTGTGACGGAATCGGGTGCGAGCGGGTCGTTCGCGGGTGAATCCGGGACGGCGAGGGTGAGCCACTCGACCGAATGCTCGGGCGCCGCGGCAGCTCCCCATCGTGGCGCATCCTGGTAGAGGCCCGTCGTCGTCGGCAGTGGAGGAAGAACGACTTCCACGTGATCCCCGCCGCGTACGGTCGTGTGCGACCACACCACCTTCTTCATGGCGTCCTGCGGCTCCACCCACGGTCCGCCCGTCGCACTCCACCCGGACGACGTCGCGACGGCGAGTTCGAGCCCGAGTTCTCCGCAGACGCGCACGGCCGTGTCGACCGCCTCCGTCCACTCGACGGACCCCGGACGCACGGCACGGGGGACGACCAGGGGCACTCCCATTCCGCCGTCGAAGAGCTGCACTCCGCGGACGCCCACGTCGTGCAGCCAGGTGAGATCCCGCGTGATGCCGATCGGGTCGATGTTTCCGTCCATCCAGTGCCACCAGACGCGGGGGCGGGCAGTATCGGGCGGATCGACGAACAGTTCCCACAGTGCGTCCTCGCGTGCCCGGGAGGTCTCATCGTCGCTGGTGGTCACCGTTGCATCCTGTCAGCCGGCCGTGGCGGCGCCGGGGCTCCCGGCCGCGCTCGGACTTATACCGGATATCGCTACTACTAATGTGTCATTTCGACGCAAGCATGTGATAGTGGTGACGAGGCGCCGGAAGACAGGTGTCATGACGACGAGGTCAGAGAGCAGATGACAGTGACGATCGACGAGAACAGCACTCGCACACTCACCGTGCCTCCGAAAGCCCGGCGTACGCCGCCCCCCAAACCGCGCGCGCAGCTGATCAGCTACGGGCACTGGTGGTGGGCGCTCCCCGCCGTCGTGCTCGTGATCGCCGTGCATTACGCAGCGACCCTCACCGGCGGATTCTTCGCGTTCACGAACTGGACGGGCCTGGGGGAGTGGGACTTCATCGGACTCACGAACTTCCAGCGCATCTTCGAGGATCCGCAGCTCGTGGGCGCCACGCGGAACACCCTCTTCCTCGCGTTCGGCTCCGTCATCCTCACGAACGTCATCGGCCTGCTGTTCGCACTCGCGATCAACCGCACCCTCAAGTCGCGCTACATCCTGCGCACCCTGCTGTTCATGCCGGTCGTCCTCAGCCCGCTGGCCGTCGCGTACGTGTGGAAGTTCATCTTCCAGTTCGACGGACCCCTCAACGGCTTCCTCGGAGCGATCGGGCTCGAGGAGTTCCAGAAGGTGTGGCTCGCAGATCCGTCCTGGTCGATCTGGGCCATCCTGTTCACGGTCGTCTGGCAGCAGACCGGCTTCACCATGGTGATCTACCTCGCCGGGCTCGCCTCGGTGCCCGTCGAGGTCGAGGAGGCCGCAGCCCTCGACGGCGCGGGCATCTGGGGCCGCTTCTGGAATGTCACCGTTCCGGCCATCCGCCCGTCGATCGCCATCGCGACCACGCTCGGGATCATCCAGGGCCTGCGCATCTTCGACCAGATCTTCGCCCTGACGGGCGGCGGTCCGGCGGGCGCCACCGAGACCCTGGCCACCGAGATCTACAAGCAGGCCTTCTCGCTCGGGCAGTTCGGGTTCGGCTCGGCTCTCGCGCTCGTGCTGACCGTCATCATCCTGGCCTTCGCCATCCTCCAGCAGTACGTCACCCGCGACCGCGACGCCCGAAAGGCCTGACCGATGTTCCGCTACACCAAGGCCACCGCCGTCCGCGAAGTCCTCGTGTGGGTCATCACCCTGCTCGGTCTGCTTCCGTTCTACATCCTCATCGTGACCTCGCTGAAGTCCGACCAGGACGCCCTCACCTCCAGCGCGGTCGCGCCACCCACCTCGGTGGACTTCAGCGCGTTCATCGAGGTTCTCACCAGCACGGGGCGCAACAGCATCCCGATGAGCATCCTGAACAGCGTCATCATCACCGCCGGCGCCATCGCGGGACTGATTCTGCTCGGGTCGGCTGCGGCCTACGTCATCGCGCGGCGCACGCGTCGATGGACCACCGTGACGTTCTACCTCGTTCTGATCGCGATCATCCTGCCCGCCCAGCTCGGCACGGTGCCCCTCTACATCGGTGCGCGCAGCGTCGGACTCACCGGCAACGCGCTGGGGATGATCCTGCTCTGGATCGGCATCCTGCTGCCGCTGTCGGTCTTCCTCTACGCGAGCTTCTTCCGCGGACTGTCGACCGAGTACGAGGAAGCCGCCGTCATCGACGGCGCCACCCCGACGCAGGCGTTCCTCCGCGTCGTGCTCCCGCTCATGGCCCCCGCCACGGGTACGGTCGCGATCCTCGCCGGCCTGATCGTCTGGAACGACTTCTTCAACTCGCTGATCTTCCTGGGCGGGTCGGACACCCAGACCCTGCCCGTGGCGATGTACACCTACGTCGGCGGCCTGCTGTCGGCGTGGAACAAGATCTTCGCCGTCGTCATCATCTCGATGGTCCCGATCCTGGCCTTCTACATGTTCGCGCAGAAGCAGTTCATCCAGGGGTTCGCCGGTGGACTCAAAGGCTGATCGGCTCGACCGCTTCGTCCATCGGCTCGATGAAGCGATCGCCCCCCGACACCTCGGAGCGCACCTCGCGCGCGGCCTCGAGGAAGATCGATCGCATCCAGGCGTGCTCGGGGTCGCGATCGTGCACGGGATGCCACCACAGGGCGTTCGCCGTGGGGGTCGCGTCGAACGGAGGCTCGAGGATGCGGATGCCGCCCAGGCGCGCGATCTCGGGCGCGAGCGCGGACTGCACGAGGCCGAGGCGGTTCGTGCCGACGATGAAATGGCCCAGCGCGAGGAAGCTCTCGACGACGACGTCGACGACCGGCTCGAGGCCCATCATCTGGAGCTGACGACCCGCCGAGGTGAACGCGGATCGCGAGCGATACGTGAACACCCACGGCGAGCTGCGCAGGATCTCCATCGTCAGGCCGTCGGTCACGGCGGCGTTGGACTCGTCGGCGACGACCACCCATCGATCGCGCCAGAGGTCTTCATAGGGCAGGTCCGTGATGAATCCGTGCGGGATGACCATCGCGTCGACCGAGCGGAGGCTGTTGGCGGCATCATCGACGATCGGGGTGTTGTGCAGCATGAAGCGGAATCTCACGCCCGGGGCGGTTCGCGCGGCCACGCGCGAGACCGCGGCGCCGATCGTGGCGAACCCGTAGTCCGACCCGTAGATGGAGAACTCGCGGGTCGAATCGTGCGGGGTCCACGACGCCTGGCTCTCGAACACGCGGCGCGCCGCTTCGAGCGCGATCGTGGTGTGTTCCGAGAGGCGAAGGGCCAAGGGCGTGAGCTCGTAGGCGTTGCCGCGGCGGGCGAGGATCGGGTCGTTGAAGTGATTGCGCAGCCGAGCCAGCGACGCGCTCAGCGCAGGCTGGCTCAGATGGAGGCGCTCGGCAGCGCGGGTGACACTGCGCTCGGTGAGAAGCGCGTCCAGCGCGACCAGCAGGTTGAGGTCGAGGCGAGACAGAAGCGGGTGATCGGCCACGGCGATGTGATCCTTCGTCCGACGTCGGGTACGCGAGACATCTTATCCATTCGATCTATTCCGGCGGCATCCCGCATTCGTCGAAGCGATGCCGCCTGATCCAGGCGAACCCACGACCCCTCAACAGGAAGCACACCACGCATGTATCAGCTCGCACCCAACATCGAACTCCTCTTCACCGAGGCCGGCGACTACCATGACCGCGTGCGCGCGGCCGCGGCATCCGGGTTCACCGCCGTCGAGATGTGGGGGCCCACCGGAGTCGATGCGCCGGCGACGCCCAAGGACATCCCGGCGCTGAAGGCGGCTCTCGAAGAGACCGGCCTACAGATGACCGCCCAGCTCTCAGAGCCCCGCACGCAGTTCATGATCCCGCCGTGGGACCACTCGGAGTTCTTCCGCAAGCTCGACGAGGGCGTGGAGATCGCGCACACGCTCGGCACGCCCCGCATCGTCGTGGGAAGTGGCACCGGTTTCGGTGGCTGGAAGCGCCAGGTGCAGCTCGACAAGCTCATCGAGATCTATCAGAAGGCCGTCGCGCAGATCGACGGCTCGGGCGTCGTGCTCGTGCTCGAGCCGGTGAACGTGCGCGTGGACCACCCCGGCTCGCTGCTGGACCGCACGAGCGAGGGCGTGTACGTCGCCCGGGGGGTGGATTCGCCGTTCTTCGGCGTGCTGTACGACCTCTACCACTCGACGGTCGAGGGCGAAGACGTCGCCGCCGAGCTCGACAACGCGGGAGATCTGATCCGGTACGTGCAGATCGCCGACGCCCCGGGGCGCGGAGAGCCGGGCACCGGGACGATCGACTGGCCCCACAGCCTGGGACTGCTGCGCTCATCGGGATACGACGGGCCCATCGGCCTCGAGTACTACCCGACGACCGAGTCCGCCGAGTCCGTGAAGGTCATCCAGGGGCTGGCTGCAGACGCATGACCTCCCGCATCTATCCGGCTGCTGTCGACGTCATCATCGTCGGCAGCGGACCCGCCGGCGCGACGTACGCGCGCATCCTGACGGAGGAGGCGCCGACGGCACGCATCGCGATGTTCGAGGTCGGGCCGACCGTCTCGAACCCGCCGGGCGCGCACGTGAAGAACATCGCCGATGCCGACGAGCGCGCCCGCGCCCAGCTGCTGTCGGAGGGCCCCGGTGCGCACGACGACGGCGACCGCGTCGGCGGCATCGTCAAGACGACCCAGCGCCGCGCGCGGCCCGGCACCTTCCTCCTCGAGGACGGCTATCGGGTCGAGGGGGAGGACGGCCTTCCCGTCGCCGCGATGTCGAGCAACGTCGGCGGCATGGCGGCGCACTGGACGGGCGCGTGCCCGCGCCCGAATGAGAGCGAGCGCATCGCATTCCTCGACGAGAGCGGCGAACTCGACGGCCTGCTCGCCGAGGGGGAGCGTCTGCTGGGCGTCACGAACGACGCCTTCGACGCGTCACCGCACGCATCCCTCGTGCGCGGCCGGTTGGCTGCTGCCGCTGATGCCGGGCGCGCTGAGCACGCCCGCGTGCAGCGGATGCCGCTGGCCGTGCATCGCCGCGACGACGGGCGGCTGGTGTGGTCGGGATCGGACGTCGTCCTCGGCGATGCCACTCGTGCGAACCCGAACTTCACTCTGTACGACGAGTCGCTGGTCACCCGCGTGATCATGGAGGACGGCCGCGCCGCCGGAGTCGCCGTCACCGACGTGCGCACGGGGGAGAGCCACGAGGTCCGCGCACGCGTGGTCGTCGTCGCCGCCGACGCGCTGCGCTCTCCTCAGCTGCTGTGGGCGTCCGGCATCCGGCCGGCCGCGCTGGGGCGGTATCTCAACGACCAGGCGCAGATCGTCTTCGCCGTGCGGATCCGGGACTTCGTGCCGGCGACCGCAACGGAGGGTGCGGCTCAGGCCGGCCTGAGCGAGTACAGCGGCGTCACGTGGGTGCCGTTCACCGATGAGGTGCCGTTCCACGGGCAGGTGATGCAGCTCGACGCGTCGCCGGTGAAGCTCGCGGAGGACGACCCGGCCGCGCCGGGCTCGATCGTGGGCCTCGGACTGTTCTGCGCCAAAGATCTGCAGGACTCGGATCGCGTCGAGTTCTCGGAGCACGAGGTCGACCGGTACGGGATGCCGGCGATGACGCTGCACTACACCCTCAGCCCGCGCGACCACGCGGTGATCGACCGGGCGAAGGCGGAGATCGTGCGTCTCGGGACGGCGATCGGCGAGCCGCTCGACGACCGACCGTTCATGATGCCGCTCGGCGCCTCGCTGCACTATCAGGGCACCACCCGTATGGGCCGCGTGGACGACGGCACCAGTGTGTGCTCGCCCGACGGCGAGGTGTGGTCGGCTGCCGGGGTGTTCGTGGCCGGCAACGGGGTGATCCCGACCGCTACCGCCTGCAACCCCACGCTCACGGGCGTGGCACTTGCCGTCCGGGGAGCGCGCCGCATCGCCGCCGGTCTGTGATGCACTCTTGCTTACGTCGAATTTAGACATTAGAATGAAGAAACAATGACAAAGTTGTCCGGCCGCCTTCGTCGGCCCAGAACCAGGAGGTTCTCGTGATCCCCGATCGCATCATCGAGCAGGGAACGCTCACGACCGACGGCGCCCGCGTCGCCGTCGAGGTGCGTCTGCCGTGGTACCGCGCTCTGCCCGGGTCGTGCATCGCGGGGGCCAAGCTCTCCGTCGACGGTGCCGATGCGCCGGCCGACTCGCTGCGCTGGCAGATGAACGGTCGCGAGTTCAGCTTCGCCGACCTCGTCGACGAGACCGGCGAGTGGTGGTTCCCCACCGACTCCGCCGTGCTGTCAGGCGATCTGCCGGTCAGTGCCGATGACGAGCACCAGGTGCGCGTCGACCTCACCCTGTTCATCCCGTACATCATCATCTCCGACAGCGAGACGCTGCACATCGAGGAGAACGACACCAAGACAATGAAGGCGGTGGCGGCATGACCGCGCTGGGCACACCCATCCAGGGCGTCACGCTCTACAGCTTCACCCGCGCATTCCACGGCCGCGAGTACGACCTCGAGGGTCTGATCCGCAAGACGGCCGCCGAAGGCTACGGACCCGGTCTCGAGATCATCGGATTCTCGAGCTTCCGCGGGTTCCCCGCCATCGACGATGCGTACGCGGGCTGGTTCCGCGACCTGGTCGACGAGGTCGGGCTCGTCACGACGTCGCTCGCCGTCAACGCCGACATCGGCATCCATCGCGATCGTCTGCTGACGCAGGACGAACTCATCGACTACATGACGCTGCAGATCAAGGCGGCGGCCAAGCTCGGGTTCCCGATCGCGCGCGTGCAGATCTCGATCGAGCCCGACTCGATGGAGGCCCTCGCGCCGATCGCCGAGGCGCACGGTGTCACCCTCGCCCTCGAGGTGCACGCCGACCAGTACGCGTCGCACCCGCGCATCCTGGCGCTGCGGGACCGCTACGAGAAGGTCGGTTCGCCCTTCCTCGGCTTCACGATGGACTGGGGCGCCACCGTCAGCGGCTTCGCGCCCTCGCTCATCGAGGCCTACCGCCGCCGCGGAGCGTCGGAAGAGCTGCTCGGCAAGGTCGTCGACCTCTGGAACACGTACTACGAGCAGGGTCCGCCCGCCGATCAGGCCGTGCACGGACAGCGCTTCGGCTCGTTCATCGGCCTCGCCGCGCAGAACGGCCGGCCCGACCTGGGCATCGACTTCGGAATCAACGGCACCGGCCTGTTCGGGCCCGCGCGCGTCGACGACTGGCTCGAGATCGCGCCGTGGATCCGTCACGTGCACGGTAAGTTCTTCGGCATCGACGAGACCGGCGAAGAGCCGTCGGTCCCAGTCCGCGACCTCATCCGCCTGCTGGTGGAGAACGGCTACTCCGGAGCGGTCTCGAGCGAATACGAGGGCTGGCACTGGAACCACTGGCAGAGCCCGTTCGAGATCATCGCCGGCGAGCAGGCCGTGCAGCGTTCGGCAGCGGCTGACGCTGGATCCCGCATGATCACCGATGCCGCAGAAGCGCGCCGCATCTTCGACACCCATCTCGCCCAGCCCGTTCGCGGCTGACCGGCGACACACCGTCAAGGACACCAGGACATGACAGACGACAACGGCATCGCCGGCACCGGGATCAAGCTCGGCATCACGCTCTATTCGCTCACCTCGGAGTTCGCCGCGGGCCTCTACACGCCCGAGACGCTCATCAAGGCGGCGGCCGATCACGGTCTCGGCCCCGGCATCGAGTTCAACATCGCCCAGATGCTGCGCACGTACCCGGACGTGGACGACGAGTTCGTCACGATCTGGCGCGACAGCATGGACCGTTACGGGCTCGAGCCCAGCGCGGTCGGCACGAACCTCGACATGGGTCGTCGCAAGGACCGCGACATGACGCCCGATGAGGAGCACGATTTCCTCGCGCGTCAGCTGAAGACGGCGCACACCCTCGGCTTCAAGAAGATCGTGATCCGCTCCCACGGCAAGGAGCTGCTGCGCAGCCTGCTTCCGCTCGCGGAGAAGTACGACCAGAAGCTCGGCTACGAGATCCACGCGCCGTCGGGGCCGAACGACCCCCAGGTGCTGCAGATGCGCGAGATGTACGACGAGCTGCAGTCGGATCGCCTGGGCTTCACGGCCGACTTCTCGTCGACGATGCACAGTCTGTCGCCGACGCTGCTGCGCACGCTCGGGCAGATGGGCATGGACGAGAAGCACTTCCCGGTCATGGACGAGATCTGGCACGAGCCGACGCCCATGTACGTTCGCAACCAGAAGTTCGAGGACTACCTGTCGGGTGAGGGCGTCGACTTCCTGCGATTCGGGCCGTTCACGCGCCTCGCGTTCAACATGCACGGTCTCGTCGCGCCCGAGGAGTGGCTCGACATCATGCCGCAGATGTTCCACGTGCACGCCAAGTTCTACGACATCGACGACAACGGCGACGAGCCGGCGATGGACATCCCGCGCATCGTCGAGCAGTTCGTCAAGGGCGGCTACCAGGGGTATCTCTCGAGCGAGTGGGAGGGCCACGCGTTCTCCGATCTCGGCGAGAGCGACCCGATCGACCTCGTCAAGAAGCAGCACGCGCTCATGCGCCGTGCGATCGAAGACACCGTCGCCGCGGCATCCGCCACGGCCTGAAAAGGAGCCATTCATGGCCACTCACAACTCCCTCTTCGCCGAGAAGGACGTCCGTCGCACCGCCGACGGCCTCGCCGTCTCGGTCCAGCTCCCGTGGTACCGCAGCCTCTGGCTGTCGGCGGTCGACGGCGTGGCGGCGACCGTCGACGGCGTGGCGATCCCGGCCGAAGACCTGCGTTTCGAGCTCGAAGGTCGCGAGTACACGATCGCCGAACTGCCGGAGCAGTCCGAGACCCTCTGGTTCGTCGCAGAGCGGCCGAACGTGCTGATCAGGCTCGATGACCCGCCGGCGGCGGGTGAGAAGATCACGGTCGAGGTCGTCCTGACGATGCGTCTGCTCTACATGCAGATCATGCCCGGCGTCGACGGCGGCCCCGGCCGCTACGTCACCAACCGGGTTCCCGTGGAGCGCGAGGTCGTGCTGGCATGACGCTCCGGGTGGCCATGATCGGCTACGGCTTCATGGGCGCCACCCACTCGGTGGGATGGCGACAGGCGCCGCGCATGTTCGACCTGCCCGACGAGGTCGAGATGGCGGTGATCGTCGGCCGCAACGCGGATGCCGTCGCGGCAGCGGGCGAGAGGTGGGGCTGGGCGGAATCCGCGACCGACTGGCGTGAGGTCATCGCGCGCGACGACATCGACATCGTCGACATCGTCACGCCCGGCGACTCGCACGCCCAGATCGCGATCGCCGCGCTCGAGGCCGGCAAGCACGTGCTCGTCGAGAAGCCGCTCGCCAACAGTGTCGCCGAAGCAGAGGCGATGGCGGATGCCGCGGCTCGCGCCGCAGCGCGCGGGGTGCGCTCGATGGTGGGGTTCACGTACCGCAGAGTCCCCGCCGTGACGTTCCTGCGAGACCTCATCGCCGAGGGCGTGGTGGGAACAGTTCAGCAGGTGCGCGCCGCGTACCGGCAGGACTGGCTCGTGGACCCCGCCATGCCGCTGGCGTGGCGGCTGCAGAAGGAGCACGCGGGTTCGGGTGCGCTGGGCGACATCGGCGCGCACATCATCGACATGACCCAGTTCGTGACCGGGCAGTCCGTCGTCGCCATTTCGGGAACGGTCGAGACGATCGTGAAGGAGCGACCCCTGCAGGGCGAGGGCTCGGGACTGTCGGGAACCGCGGCCGAGGGATTCGGGGAGGTCACCGTCGACGACGTCGCGATCTTCACCGGCCGCCTCGACGGCGGAACACTCGTGTCGTTCGAAGCCACACGCTTCGCCACCGGTCGCAAGAACGCCCTCACCATCGAGGTGTCGGGCGATAAGGGGGCCCTGGCTTTCGACCTCGAAGACCTGAACAGCCTGCAGTTCTATGATCGCACCGCAGAGGACGATCGGCAGGGCTTCACGAAGATCCTGGTCACCGAGTCGCGGCATCCGTATGTCGCTGCGTGGTGGCCCGCGGGTCACATGCTCGGATACGAGCATGGCTTCAGTCATCAGGTCGTCGATCTGGTGACGGCGATCACCGGCGGCTCCGACCCGCACCCGAGCTTCGCCGAGGGGCTCTCGGTGCAGCGGGTGCTCGATGCCGTCGAGCGTTCCGCCGAGAAGCAGTCCGCCTGGGTCCGCGTGGATGCGGACCCGCAGCTCACCGATTGAGGAGAAGCGATGACGCGTCCGATCACCCTGTTCACCGGCCAGTGGGCCGACCTGCCGTTCGAGGAGGTGGCCCGTCTCGCCGGCGAGTGGGGCTACGACGGCCTCGAGATCGCCTGCTGGGGCGATCACATCGACGTCTCGCGCTGGGACGACGAGGAGTACGTCCGGAGCCGGCTCGACATCCTGGATCGCAACGGACTGAAGGTCTACGCGATCTCGAACCACCTGACCGGGCAGGCCGTGTGCGACGATCCGATCGATCAGCGCCACCGCGACATCCTCTCGGATCGCGTCTGGGGCGACGGCGATCCCGAAGGAGTGCGGCAGCGCGCGGCTGAAGACCTCAAGGACACCGCCCGCTTCGCCGCGAAGCTGGGCGTGACGACCGTCAACGGCTTCACCGGATCCTCGATCTGGAAGGCCGTCGCGATGTTCCCACCGGCATCCGACGAATGGATCGCTGCGGGCTACCAGGACTTCGCCGATCGCTGGAACCCCATCCTCGACGTGTGCGAAGAGGTCGGCGTGCGCTTCGCGCTCGAGGTGCATCCGTCCGAGATCGCCTACGACTACTGGACGGCGAAGGACACCCTCGCCGCGATCGGTCACCGGAAGAGCTTCGGATTCAACTTCGACCCTTCGCACTTCGTCTGGCAGCAGCTGGACTACGTGGCATTCGTGCTGGATTTCGCCGACCACATCTTCCACGTGCACGTCAAGGAGTCGATCACCAACCTCGACGGCCGCAACGGCGTGCTCGGGTCGCACCGCCCGTGGGCCGATCCCCGACGGGGGTGGACGTTCGTCTCGACCGGCCACGGGGCCGTGCGGTGGGAGCCGTTGTTCCGCGCACTCAACTCGATCGGCTACGAGGGGCCGACCAGTGTCGAGTGGGAGGACGCCGGCATGGACAGGCTCGTCGGCGCCCCCGAGGCGCTGGCGTTCGTGCGTCGGCTCGCCGAGATCACGCCGCCCGCCGCAGCTTTCGACGCCGCCTTCTCGGCGAATTAGCCGCGATGAGCGACGAGATCGCCATCGGGGTTCCGGGTGCCGCAGGAATCACCGAGCGGGCGATCGTCGAGCCGGCCGCCGGACGGATGGCGCGCCCGAGCTCGGGAGCGTGCTCAGAACGGGGCTGAGGCGTACTCGCACTCCGGATCGGGGGCGAACGCGACGGAGCTGACGGGGCGGTCGTTGTAGACGGCGCCGCTCGGACTGGTCCATTCGAGGATCCCGCCGAGACGCTGCCTCACGGTCCAGGCCGTCTGATGCTTCAGAGTGTGGTGTCGTCTGCACAGGTTCGCCAGATTGTCGATCGTCGTCTCGCCGCCGAGGGCGAAGTCGATCGTATGGTCGGCATCGCACCGTCGGGTGGGCATACGACACCCGGGGAATCGACAGTGCTGGTCTCGCACACGGAGGTGTCGGCGCATCTCTTCGCTCGGTCTGTACCGGTCGACGGCCACGACCGCTCCCGTGATCGGGTGCGTGAGGATGCGGTCCCACCCCGGCGCGTTCGCGGTCAGCAGGCGGGCCGTGTCGAGGTCGATCGGTGCCGTGTGGTCGAGCATGATCGCCTCGAACGGGTCACGGACGGTGTCGTCGATCAGGGCGAGAACCGGGACGGTGATGCTCACTGAAGCATGGATCGCTCCGAGGCCGGTGTCATGCGCGGCAGGCTCGCCCGCGAGGAGGAGGTCGAGCAGGATGTCTGTGCGCAGCTGATCGATCGTGCGTGTGTCGTCGTTCGTGGTGTCTTCCGCGGCGGGTACGGCATCCGCCGCATGCTGCTCCTTCGCGGCGCGTGCCAGTCGGGTGAGGCGATCGTGCGCCGCATGGACGAGGATGGCGGGGCCGACCAGGTGCAGCTCGCCCATTCCGTCGTCGAGGGTGTCGACCCACACGCGGCGACCGCTGCGCGCGATCCGGTGGCGGTCGTCGATGGTGACATCGGCGAACCACTCCGCGCGCCGCTTGGCAAGCGGCGCCAGCCGAGCGGCGGACTCGGACTGCGCGTAATCGAGCACGGATGCTTCGAACTCGGCCCTCGACTCGGCGCGGTCGATGATCCCCCCAACCGTGACGATGACGCGGGCGTGTGCCGCCGTGATCGCGCCCGATGCCAGTGCTGCGTGCGTCTCGGGAAACTCGTTGACGAGCGCCGCCGCGTCGTTCAGCTGGCGCTGCACCGTGCGGTCGCTCACTCGCCACGCGACCGCGATCTCAGCCGCGACCGACCGGTGCGGAAACTCTGCCGTGCTCGTCGCGCCGAGCTCGGCATCCGTCGCCCATTCCTCGGCGATCGCCTGCGCTGCGGCGAGCAGCTCGGCCTCTTCAGTCTGCAGCCGCGAGATCGTGCGCCGGGTTTCGACGAGCCGGGGCAGCAGCTGCGCCATCCGCGTCGAAGCCCGCTCTGCGGCGGTGACGGAGGGGGTGCTCATGCCTCCATTGTGCCGAGGGCCTCCGACATCGACCGCCGGTTTTCTCTCGGGTCAGAGATGAAAACCGTCGCGCAACGGGGGCGGCCCGTGTGCGTTGCGGGCGCGCCCGCGTCAGCCCTCGTGGTTGTAGTACGGCCAGGGCAGGAACCGACGCTCGCCGCGACGGTCGGGCCCGGTCAGGGCGATCTCACCCGTGGCTGCCCACTCGACGCCGCGTGGGAACATGCGGATGAACTCGATGCGCCGGAAGGTGTCGATGTCATGCCCGATCGTGATCGTGAACGACCGACCGGCGCCGTATTCATTGATCCATGCGATCGGCTGATCGGTGTTCATCCCGTTCAGAGCCGCGATGCCGCCCTCGGGGATCACGACGGGGTAGTGCGACATCGGCCACACCGGCGCGTTCTCGTAGGCCTCGAGGTCGTCGAGCGTCGTGAGGAGCACCTGCGCGCCCTCGTACAGCTGCACCCCGGTGAGGATGTCGTCGCCGGTGACGGTCCACGTGGCGTTGATTCCTTCTGTGATCGGATGCCGCGGCTCGGTCGTCTTCAGCAGCGCCTCGCCCCACGGTCGAGGGCGGAGCCCGGTCTCGTAGGCGCTCAGCTTGGCGCCGCGCATGACGTTGTACTCCTCGGGATACCCCCACGAGTCCTCCTGAGCGGCCGAGCCGTGGAACCACACGATGCCCTTGCCGTCGTCGTGCACGAAGCGCAGGAGTGCGGCATCCGTCTCGGCCCCGAACCCCACCGCCTTGTCGAAGTACCCGTCACGGCCCTCGAAGACGACGATGACGACGTCGTACTTGTCGATGATCTCGGCGCCGAGCCCGCGGGGGTCCTCGACCACCCGCACGCGGAAGCGCCCGGTGTCTTCGAGCAGTGTCGTCAGCCAGTGGTTGTGCTGGCGGAAGCTGCGGTGCTCGTTGTCGTGCTCGATCGTCATGTGTCCGGAGAGGATCAGGACGTTGATTGTGTCGGTCATCGGGTTTCTCCCGTCAGTGCCCGCCGTGCGAGCGCGAGGTGGTCTCGGGTCATGTCGGTGGGATCTTCGTCCAGCCACTCGTGCCCGCCCCACTCGCTGGTGAGGGTGCCCGCGAAGCCGCGGTCGCGGAGCAGGGCGCCGAGATCGCGGATCGGCCGCGACACCCTGCCGTCGGCGTCGTCGAGATCCCAGAACTTGAGGTGGAACGCGCCGACGAACGGGAGGATCTCAGCGAGCACGTCAGCCTTCGAGCGCCCGAACCGCACCAGCATGTCCATGTACAGCGTGTGGATCTCCGCCGGCACCCCACCGGAGCGCAGCAGGTCGACGATCGCGCCGACCGTGGCGGGGTCGCGCCAGTCGCTCCGCAGGCGTGCGATCAGTGCGTCGGGCACACCTCCCGCGGTCAGCCTCTCGAGATAGCTCTCGGGCACCGCGGGCATGAGCATGCTGACGTCGACGAGCAGCCGCAGGTGCGGATCGTCGAACCGCACGAGCGTGTCGATCGCCGCGCCTGCCTCGTCGCTGCCCGGCGTCTGTCGCCCTTGTATCTCCTCGAACAGCACGAGATCGAGGTCGTGGAGCATCGGCTGGAGGTCGCGAAGCAGCTGCTCACCGGCCTGGCCGATCGGCAGTCGGATTCCGGTGGCGCCGAGGCGCTTCGCGTCGTGCAGCTGGGGGACGAGGAAGGCGAGCCGTTCGGCGTGGTCCCGCCGGTGGGAGCGACCGCGCCAGTCGTCCAGGCTGGCTCCCACGATGCTCACGCGGCCATCCGCGGCCGTGAGCGCATCACGCAGATCGTCGATCTCGGCCTCGAGGGGCTCGGGGAACGAGCGCCAGAGCTGGCCCGGCTCGACCTCGATCACCGACGCGACGCCGTCGGCGACGATCCCGACGGCGATGTCGGTCGCCTCGCGCTCAGCGCGGATCACCTCGGGGGTCCAGTTGAAGGCGCTCGCCGTCAGCACCCAGCCGTGCGGCAGCTCGGGTGCGGGCGACGCGGCTTCGGGCTCGGGGCGCGCGGCCGCCGCGGTACGCGCGGGTGCGGCATCCGGTGTCAATATGCGCTCGAGACGGAAGGGCAGCGTCAGGGCGGAGTCGGGCCGGATCTGAAGGTAGGGGATGACGAGATCGAACGACACCGACACGGTGTGCGGACCGGGCGACAGCATCCGTTCCCCGTGCACATCGAGGCGGTCCTGCAGGAACCACCACTCATCTCGATCCGCGAGGACCGCGGGGTCGAGCCGTTGACCGTCGACGTCGACGGTCAACGACGGCGCCCGTTCTCCGTCGATCTCGATGCTCAGGTCGACGAGGGAGGCGATCGGGAGCGAGCGGATCCAGGGCAGGCCGAGTCGCAGGGCGAATCCGGTCGGAGTCGATGCGAGCGCGTCGTCGCGCAGCGCCTTCAGGGTCATGGCACATCCTCGTGTCGCGCCCAGGGGAATCGGGCTTGAAACGAAAACCTACACGCTTATGTCTTAAATAGGAATAAGTTCAGGATGCGGAGCGTTCCGCGGCGACGGAGGGGCGGCCCTCGGCGAACCAGCGGGGGAACGTGACCTCGAACAGCTGCTCTCGCACCATCTCGGCCCCACCGCGCAGGGGCTCGCGCATGTCGTTGACCGACTGTGCGATGGTGAGGTCGCGCGTGGCCAGCGGCAATGAGAGCTCGTAGACGCGCTGACGCACTTCGGCGAGGAACACCTCGCCCGCACCGACGACGGCGCCGCCGATGACGATGCGCCCGGGATTGAACATGTTGACCAGCGCCGCGATCGATTCGCCGATGACCCGCGCGCAGCCCTGCACCATCGAGATCGCCAGTGCGTCGCCGTTCTCGGCCGCGCGCGCGATCGCCTCGGGGGTGAGGGGTTCGCCGTCGCGGGTGCGCTGGGCGAGCATCCCGGTCGCGCCGTCGTCGATCAGCACGGCGGCATCCCTGACGAGGGCCCACCCGCCCGCGACGGCTTCGAGACAGCCGATCTTGCCGCAACGGCAGAGGGCCGTCGATCCGGCGACGCGGACGTGCCCGATGTCGCCGGCGGCGCCGTTCGCACCGCGATGGATGCGGCCCTGAGACAGCAGTCCGGCTCCGATGCCCGATCCGACCTTGCAGTAGATGAGATCCATGTGCTCGTCGCGATGGCGGCTGCGCTCGTTGAGGGCGAGCAGGTTCACGTCGTTGTCGACCCACGTGGGCGCGTCGTAGCGCTCCTCGAAGCGGCGCCTGATGTCGAACCCGTTCCAGCCGGGCATGATCGGGGGCGCGACAGGCCGGCCGGAGTCGAAGTCCACGGGTCCGGGGATCCCGACCGACACGCCCCACACGGGGACGTCCGGGGTGAGCGCGAGTACCTCGTCGATCATCTCGAGTGCCGTTTCGAGCGTCTCGGCTGGGCCGCGCGCGATGTCCCACGCTCGATGCGACTGCTCGAGGATGTCGCCTTCGAGCAGCGCCACCCCGACATGGATGTGGAGCGCGCCGAGGGCGCAGACGATGATCCTGCCCTGGTGGGAGCGGAACCGCAGGGTGCGCGGCGCCCTGCCTCCCGACGACGGGCCGAACTCCCCGTCCTCGAGGTAGCCCATCTCGATCGCCTGGTCGACGCGCTGGGCGACGACGCCGCGACCGAGTCCGGTCACGCGGCCGATCTCGGGCCGCGTCGCCGCGTCGCCCACACGCACCATGTTCACGATCCGCAGCAGGCTCGTCACTTCGTCGGTCTGGGCGCCGAAGCGCAGTGTGGACTCCTTGGCCATGGTCGATTTTCACACAAGTACGTCCGACTTCGGGCTCCGCCGCGATATCTATAGTCACAAAACCCATAACTTAGGTACGCTTCATGCAAATCGAGAGAGGGGCGATGATGTCGCTGGGTGTGGGAATCGTCGGCGCGGGGCCGGGTGTGTCCGCGCTGCACCTGCCGACCCTGGCTCGTATGGACGGTGTGTTCGAGGTGGTCCACGTCTCCGACGGCGGCAGCGGCCGGGCGCAGGACCTTGCCGCACGGGTGGGGGCCCGCTGGTCGACCGGCGTGGCAGACCTGCTCGCCGACGATCGGGTCTCGGTCGTCGCCGTGTGCAGCCCTCCTGCCCAGCACGCGGATCAGATCCTCGCCGCCGTCGCTGCGGGCAAGCGAGCGATCCTGTGCGAGAAGCCTCTCGCGACGAGCGTCGTCGACGCCGAGGCGGTCATCGACGTCTGCCGTGCGACCGGGACGGCCCTGCTCGTCGGCACCAACCACCTGTACGACCCCGCGTGGATGCGGGCCAAGCACCACCTGCTGGCCGGCGGGCACCGGGTGCGGGCGATGGCGCTCACGCTGGCGCTGCCGCCGAACGGCCGTTATCACGACGTCGTCACCGAACTCGGTGCCACGGCGTCGCCGGCTGCGAGCCGGACGGCTCCCGATCTGCGGGTGCCGCAGGTCGCGGCATCCGTCGTGCGTCAGCTCATCACCGGGCTCGCGGTGCACGATCTGCCGATGCTGCGCGACCTCGCACCTGTCATCGACGACGTCGTGTTCGCACGGGCGATCGCGCCGGTCGGGTACACGCTCGGGTACCACGCGTCGGGCATCCCGATCCGCATGACCACGGTCATGCTGCCGGACGGTGCCGATGCCCTCTGGCGCCTGGACATCACCACCGACACCGACCGGCTCGAGGTGGCGTTTCCCCCGGCGTTCGTGCACGTCGGGAGTGCGCAGGTGAGCGTCCGGTCCGCATCCGGAACAACGACGACCTATCCCACGACGCCCGACGACGGCTACCTCGCCGAGTGGCGGGCGCTCGCCGACGTCCTGGACGGAACGACGGTCGTCGAGTACGACGAGCTCCTCGAGGACGCGCGCTATGCCATCGCTCTCGCCGATGCCGCCGCCGAGCTGATCGTGGGGGCGGAGCGATGACCGGCTCGCCCCAGCCCGTCGTGGGCGTCTTCTCGGCTCCGGGCCCGTACCGTGCGGCGGTCGCCGAACTGCCGCTCCGCACGCGTGCCACAGGCCGGGCCGCCGGCGCGATCGCCGTGATCCCCGGCGCCGAGGGCTGGGTGGATGCCGCGCTCGTCGCAGCCCGCACGGGCGCCGCGGCCGTGGTCGTCGCCGACCCGGTCTTCACCGCGTCCGCCGAGCTGTACCGACTCGCGGATGCTCCAGGCATCCCCCTGATCGTGGAACGTCCACTGCTCCGCGCCGACCTCGTCCGCATCGTCATCGGGACGCGGGCCGATGCTCCGGCCCGCGTGGTCGTCGCCGACGCGGCCGCCCCCCGCGGGCGTGCCCGGCACGTCGCGCGCGACGCGGTCGGCTGGCTGCGCGTGCTGTGCGGCGACGATCTCGCCGTGGTCCGGGAGAGCGGGGGCTTGGCCCTGCTGGAAGGGCCCTCAGACGTGCCGGTGACCCTGTCGGTCGCCGAGACCACCCGCCCCGGCCGGGGCTGGATCCGCGTCCAGGCGCTCGGCGAGGTCGTCACCGACATGGACGTCGAGGGCGACGACGCACGCGTGTCGACATCGACGAGCGACGGATGCCTGGTCAGCCCGCGGCGTTACGAGTCCTCCGAGCGACTGGCCCTGCGCCGTGCCGTCGAGGCCCTGCAGGGCACGTGGCCGAGGGATCTCGACGAGCTGTCGGCCGACACCGAGCTCGTCGAGCGACTGTCGACCGGCGGTCATAGATGGCGTTGATCAGCCGCATAGGCGATCTGACATTCCCGGATATGCAGGTCTGAGACGAAAGTGGAAGGAGGCCCACCGATGCGCTCTCCGAAGGATTCAATGATGACCACCCCGCTCGCTCACCTCTCGTATGTCGAGATCACCTCGCCCGACGTCGAGGCCTCCGTCGACTTCTACGTCGACCAGGTCGGACTCACGGTCGTCGATCGCATCGACGGCAAGGTCTACCTGCGCTGCTGGGGCGACTACTACAAGTACTCCGTCATCGTCGCCCCCGGCGACGAGCCCACCCTCGTCACCGCCGCGTGGCGCACCTCCAGCGCCGAGGCGCTCGAGCAGGCGGCCGCGCGCGTCGAAGCCGCCGGCATCACGGGCGAGTGGTTCGACGGCCCCGCCATCGGGCGGGCGTATCGGTTCACCGGCCCCTGGGGTCACACCCTCACGCTCCACTGGGACGTCGAACGCGTGCACGTCACCGAGGGCGACAATGCGTCGATCTACCCCGACCGTCCCAACCGTCGCAGCAAGGTCGCGGGCGCGCCGCGCCAGCTCGACCACGTCACGATCGCCACGAGCGACGTCGACGGATTCGCGAAGTGGCACAGCGAGGTGCTCGGGTTCCGCATCATGGCCCGCACCGTGCTGGACGAGGCCCCCATCTCGGTCTTCTCCGTGCTGACGACCAACGAGAAGTCGCACGACCTCGGGGTCGTGCTCGACGGATCCAGCCGAGCCGGGCGCGTCAACCACTACGCGTTCTGGGTCGACACCCGCGAAGAGCTGCTCATCGCCGCCGACGTGCTGATGGAGAACGGGTACCCGATCGAGTACGGGCCGTCGATCCACGGCATCGGCGAGCAGAACTTCCTCTACTACCGCGAGCCCTCGTCGCTGCGCATCGAGCTCAACACCGGCGGCTACCGCAACTACGTCCCCGACTGGCAGCCCAACACCTGGCGCCCCTCGCAGGGATCGAACAACTTCTACCGCAACAGCGCGATGCCGATGTCGATGACGGAGTCCTTCCCGCCGGCAGACGGCCCGAGCGCGACCGAAGAGGGCGTGCCGGACGAGATCAAGGACGCGCTCTTCAACCCCTACGCCAAGCACGGCCAGGGCTGACCATCTTCGGGGGCGGCCGGCGGCCGCCCCCGACACCACACGAACGACGACGAACGGAACCCCCGCGATGACCTCGACCGGACCACAGGCCCCCTACGCACTCGCCCGCTTCCGCGACGGCGATGCGGTCACCCTCGGCGTCGTCGTCGGCGACCGGATCCGCCCGGTGAGCAGCGCCGAGCTGGGCGCCCGCGATCTCAACGACTTCCTCGCGTCGGGATCGTGGGACACCGTCGCCGCGCTGGCCGAGAGCGCCGGCGGGTGGATGCCGCTGGCCGATGTGACCCTCACGGCGCCCGTCGAGCCCCGACAGGTGCTGCAGGCCGGCGCGAACTACCGCCAGCACGTCATCGAGCTGGTCGCGGCGGGCCTCACCAACAACACGGATCGCACGCCCGAGGAGGCGCGCGCGTTCGCGGCGAAGATGATGGACGACCGCGCGGCCAACGGCGAGCCCTACTTCTTCATCGGGCTTCCCGCGTGCGTCGTCGGCGACGATGTGCCGCTCGCGCTGCCCGCCTACAGCACCGTGCACGACTGGGAGCTGGAGCTCGCCGTGGTGATCGGCCGCGAGGCGTTCCGCGTCTCGCGCGACGACGCCCTCGACCATGTCGCCGGCTACACGATCGTCAACGACATCACCACACGCGACCTGGTCTTCCGCAAGGACATGAAGGAGATCGGCACGGACTGGTACCGCGCCAAGAACGCTCCGGGATTCCTTCCCACCGGTCCGTTCCTCGTCCCCGCCGAATTCGTCGACGCCGCCGACCTCGGCGTCCGGCTCGAGCTCAACGGTCAGGTGATGCAGGACGCATCGACGAACGATCTCCTCTTCGACCTCGCGGCGCTGATCTCGGGAGCCTCGCAGACGATGCCGCTTCTGCCCGGCGACATGCTCCTCTCGGGAAGCCCTGCGGGCAACGGTCAGCACTGGAAGCGATTCCTCCAGGACGGCGACGTCATGACCGGATCGATCCAGGGACTCGGCACCCAGGTCGTGCGTTGCGTGGCCGGCTCATGACCAGGCCGAGCGAGGATCCGTCGGACCTCGACCGCACCGACCCCGAGCGCGAGATATCTGTGCGCGCCGAGGCATACCGCAACTGGGGTCGCTGGGGCGAGGACGACGTCATCGGCACCCTCAACTTCATCGACGCGGCGAAGCGCATCTCGGCCGCCGCGCTCGTGCGCGAGGGCGTCGTGGTGTCGCTGGCGCAGTCGTTCGACACGAACGGCCCGCAGAAGGGGTGGCGGCGGCGGACTAACCCCGTGCACACCATGACCGACACCGGCGTGGATGCCGAGCGCGGCAACCAGGGGTTCCCGCACGGGATCGGCGGTGCCGACGACGTCATCTCGATGCCACTCCAGTGCTCCACCCAGTGGGACGGCCTCGGCCACATCTTCGACCACGGCATGGCGTGGAACGGCCGTCGTGCCGGCGACGTCGTCACGAGCGAGGGAGACCTCGTCACGGGCATCGAGCACGCGGCATCCGTCATCGTGTCCCGCGGCGTGCTGCTCGACGTCGCCCGGCACCTGGTGCCCGAGACGGGCGAGCTCGACGACGGGTACGCGATCACGGCGGCGGACCTCGACTCCTGCGCCCACGCGCAGGGCGTGGAAATCGGGCGCGGCGACATCGTGCTCGTGCGCACGGGTCAGCTCGCCCGCGCCCGGCGCGATGGGTGGGGCGACTACGCCGGAGGACCCGCGCCCGGGCTCTCGCTGACCACCGCCGGATGGCTGCACCGCTCGGAGATCGCCGCAATCGCCACCGACACGTGGGGGTTCGAGGTGCGCCCGAACGAGTTCGACGCCCCCGCCTTCCAGCCGCTGCATCAGGTCGTGATCCCCAACATCGGTCTCACGATCGGTGAGATGTGGGATCTCGACGCCCTCGCCTCCGTCTGCGCCGATCTCGGTCGCTACGACTTCCTCCTCTCCGCCGCGCCCCTTCCCATCACGGGGGCGGTCGGCTCGCCGATCAACCCCGTCGCGATCCTCTAGCTCCCGCATCCGTCCCAGACCCATGGAGGTTCTGACATGACCGCAGTCCACACCGTCGCCATCGCCGGAAGCGGCGCCGCCGCGCTCGCCGCCGCGATCCAGCTCGCGAAGGCCGGCATCGCCGTCGACGTCTTCGAGGCGAAGGCCGAGGTGAGCGCCCTCGGCTCGGGCATCACCCTGCAGGGCAACGCCCTGCGCATCTTCGATGCGCTCGGCGTCTGGGACGAGATCCGCGAGGCCGGCTACGTCTTCAGCGGACTCCACCTGCGCGCGCCCGGACCGGGCGCTCCCGTCGTCGCACAGCTGCCCGACGTCAACTCCGGCGGTCCGGACTACCCGGCGGCCATGGGGATGCCGCGGCCCGAGCTGGCACGCATCCTGCTCGTTCACGCCGAGAGCCTCGGCGTGAACGTGCGGTTCGGCGCCCGGGTGACCGGCCTCGCGCAGTCCGACGCGGGTGTCGAGGTGTTCGTCGACGACGAGTCGGCAGGCACCTACGACCTGCTCATCGGCGCGGACGGGCTCAACTCCACCGTGCGCGATCTGATCGGCATCGAGACCAAGCCCGAGTCCACGGGCATGGGCATCTGGCGCTCGTTCGTCTCGCGTCCGGCCGAGGTCGAACGCAGCGAGCTGTACTACGGCGGTCCGGTCTACATCGCGGGGTACACCCCCACCGGCGACGACTCGATGTACGCATTCCTGGTCGAGAAGGCCCAGGACCGCGTGGGGATCAGCGATGCGGAGGCGGCGCAGATCATGCTCGACGAGTCCCGCGCCTACGACGGTCCGTGGAACTCCATCCGTGCCGATCTCGCAGCCGGAGCGCCCGCCAACTACACCTGGTTCACGAAGCACATCGTCCCTGCGCCGTGGAACCGTGGGCGCGTCGTCATCATCGGCGATGCCGCCCACAGCTGCCCTCCGACGATCGCGCAGGGCGCGGCGCAGGCCCTGGAGGACGCGTTCGTGCTCTCCGAGCTGCTCGTCACCCGCGACGAGCTCGACGCGGGTCTGTGGGACGAGTTCCACGCGCGCAGACTGCCCCGGGCCCAGGCGGTCGTCGAAGCTTCGACGCAGCTGGGTCAGTGGCAGATCGACGGCGACCGCGACGCAGACGCCGGTGGGCTGATCTTCGGCATCGCGCAGAAGATGGCGGCCCCCGCGTGAGCACCGTCACCGATGTGCATGCCCACATCCTGCTTCCGGCCCTCCATGCGGAGGTCGAACGGCGGGCGCCCGAGGGTGCTCGCGACGCCGCGGCCCTCGAGCTCACGCGCAACGGCGCCGAGAGCCTCGCCGTGTCGGGGCCGATGGTGGGTGCACGCATCCCCCAGCTCATCGATGTCGCCGTGCGGCTCGCCGACATGGACGCGCAGGGCGTCGATCGCCAGTGGGTCAGCGCCTCGCCGAACCACTTCTACCCGTGGGCGCCTGAAGGGCTCGCGGTCTGGGCCGCGAACGAGGCCAACCGCCTGGTCGCGGAGCACGTCGCGCAGGCACCCGAGCGCCTGACGGGTCTCGGTCTGATCCCGCTCCAGCATCCCGACCGCATCGTCGAATGCCTCGACGACGCGGTGCTCGGCCGGGGTCTCGCGGGAGTGGAGATCTCGTCGTTCGCCGGCGACGTCGAGTTGTCCGACCCGCGACTCGAGCCCTTCTGGGCGCGGGCAGCGGAGCTTCGCGCCGTGATCTTCCTGCACCCGTTCGGGTGCAGCCTCGACGAGCGCCTGGACCGCTTCTACCTCTCGAACACCGTCGGTCAGCCCGCTGAGAACGCCGTCGCGCTGTCGCACCTGATCTTCTCGGGGGTGCTCGACAGGCATCCCGACCTCAAGATCGTCGCGGCTCACGGCGGCGGCTACCTGCCGACCGCGATCGGTCGATCGGACCGGGCCTGGAAGGTGCGCCCCGAGGCGCAGCGCTGCGCGCACGCGCCGTCGACGTACCTGCGCAAGATCTGGTTCGACACGGTCGTGCATGATCCGCACACCCTGCGCGCGCTGGTCGAGGTCGCCGGCGGGGCGCAGATCGTGCTCGGCAGCGACTACCCCTTCGACATGGGCCTGGACGATCCCGCCGGCTTCGTGCGCGGCGCCCACCTTCCGGCCCGCATCACCGACCGCATCCTGGGCGGGAACGCCGACGCGCTGCTCGAGACCCGGGTGCGCACATGAGGATCGCCCGCTGGCGGGACGGCGCCGACACCGGAGAGGGCTTCGTCGTCGGCGAACGGGTCGTGCCGTTCCCCGACGGACTGCGCGTGTCCGAGGTGCTGAGCCAGGGGCTCGGACCGGCTCGGGCCCTCTACGCGCGCATCGACCCGGCGGGCGGGATCCCGCTGGCCGACGTGCGACTGCTCGCCCCGCTCGTTCCTGCGGCGATCCGCGATTTCGTCGCCTTCGAGGAGCACGTCGAAGGCGTGAGCGCGTCGGTCGACGGCAGGAGCGAAGTCGTGCCCGAGTGGTACGAGGCGCCGACGTTCTATTTCACCAACCCGCACACGGTGCTCGGTCCGGGCGATCTCGTCAGTCCGCCGGTCACCCGGCGACTCGACTTCGAGCTGGAGCTGGCCGCCGTCATCGGCGCGGTGGACGGCTCGGACGGTGCGAACCTGTCGGCGGATGCCGCGGCATCCCACATCTTCGGCTACACGATCATGAACGACTGGTCGGCTCGGGACGTCCAGTCCCGAGAGATGAAGGTGCGGCTCGGGCCCGCGAAGGGCAAGGACTTCGGCACGGCGCTCGGACCCTGGATCGTGACCGCCGACGAGCTCGATCGTCACCTCGACGCGGAAGGCTTCCTCGCCGTGCGGGCGGAGGTCTTCGTCAACGGCGCGCTCATCGGCGAGGACCTCGTGTCGAACATGGGCTGGCCGTTCCCGGTGCTCGTGGCCTACGCCTCACGCAATTCGCGGGTCGTCCCCGGCGACGTGCTCGGGTCCGGCACGGTCGGCAACGGCGGATGCCTCGGAGAGCTGTGGGGTCGCGCGGGCGAACTCACGCCCCCGCCGCTCGCGGAGGGCGACGAGGTGCGGATGGTCGTCGAGGGGATCGGCGAGCTCACCGGCGGCGTCGGCGCGGCCGTCATCGCGCCGGCCCTCCCGTCGGCACGTCCGCGCCCGCGCAACAGGGTGCGCGACGCATGACGGTCGCAGGCGCAGACCACGACGGTCGCAAGACGCGCGACGAACGACACGGAACGGAAGCAGCACATGACTGAGCGACTCGTATCGCACCTCCGCTACGCCGCGCTCGCGGTGCCGAACTTCGAGGAGGAGCGCGACTTCTTCAAGAAGTACTGGGGCCTCACCGAGACCCATGCCGAGGACGGCCTCAGCTACCTGGCCGCCGAAGGATCGACCGAGCCGTTCATCCTGCGCCTCCGCGACGGCGAGAAGCGCATCGATCTCGTCGGCTTCGGCGTCGACGACCGTGCCGGTGTGCACGCGCTCGCCGACAAGCTGCGCGCCGAGGACGTGCAGTTCGTCCACGACCCGCAGGATCTCGACGGGTTCGGCGGCGGCTACGGGTTCCGGGTCTTCGACGGGGACGGCCGCGTGCTGGAGTTCTCGACCGGCTTCCAGACCCGCGAGGCCCGCAAGATCCGCGAGCGAGAGCCGATCCCGGCGAAGCTCTCGCACGTCGTCTTCAACTCCGCCGATCTCAACCGGTCGGCGCAGTGGTACATCGACCACCTCGACTTCTCGATCTCGGACTCGCTGATCCGGCCCGACGGCGTCGACATGATGCACTTCATGCGCTGCAACGCCACGCATCATTCGCTGGCGATCGCGCAGGGCCCTCACCACTCCCTCCACCACCTCTCGTTCGAGATGCGGGGAATCGAGGAGTGGATGCGCGGCGCGGGCAAGATCCTCCGCTCCGGTGCCCGGATGATCTGGGGTCCGGGCCGGCACAACGCCGGCGACAACACCTTCGCGTACTTCCTCTCGCCGGCGGGCAACACGATCGAGTACACGACCGAGCTGGCCGTGCTCGACGAAGACACCTGGAGCCCGCATCGGCTCAGCATCGCCGAGGTCTCCAACCAGGATCAGTGGGGCACCGCGCAGTCGATGAGCGAGCTGATCGCCCGGGAGTCGTTCAACGACATCGACAAAGGTCTGTTCGTCGCACCGCCGGTGTGACCGAGCCGCACAGGAGATCCACGAGATGACACGCATCCACTTCGCCGCCGATCACGGCGGCTACGAACTCGGCCTAGCTCTGCAGGCGCGCGCCGAGGCTGCAGGGCACGACGTCGTCTGGCACGGTGCCGACGAACTCGATCCCGGTGACGACTATCCGCTGTTCGCCATCCGCGTGAGCACGGCCGTCGTGACCGATCAGGATGCCGGGGTCGACGCGTTCGGTGTGCTCGTCCTCGACGAGGGGGCGGCGGGGGTGATCGCCGCGAACAAGGTCAACGGCGCCCGCGCCGTGGCCGCCGCCTCACCGCGCGCAGCGGCGAACACCCGAGAGGTCGTCGACGCCAACGTGCTCGTCCTCGAGGGCATCGCCTTCGAGGAGAACGCGTGGCTCACGATCAGCGCCTTCGTCACGGCGTCGATGCCGCACGTGGTCGACCGCGGCAGGCGCGTGCTGCAGATCGAGGAGTACGAGAACTCGGGCACGATCGAGGGCTGGGCGGTTCAGCTGGAGCCTGATCAGATCGCCGTTTCGCACGACCGACTTTAGTTGCAAACGTGCAGAAGAATGCTTAGAATTGACATGACACCGGGATCTCACCAGATCCGTTCTCGCACGTGATGTCGCGTCGAGGCACACTCCGTCGCGTCGACGGCCCGATCGATCGGGCGCACACATGCCATTGACTCCCTGGAGACTCCGTCTCCTGATGATCTCGCTGCTCACCGTGTCCTTCATGGGGGCACTCGACCACACCATCGTCGCCACCTCGCTCGCGACGATCAGCGGCGAACTCGGCGCCGTCCAGCAGATGAGCTGGGTGATCGTGTCGTACACGCTGGCCAGCACGGTCCTGCTCCCCGTACTCGGCAAGCTCGCCGACCTTCTGGGGCCGCGACTGGTCTTCCTGGCGAGTCTCGTGATCTTCATCGTCGCGTCGCTCTTCTGCGGACTCGCTCAGGACATCACCCAGCTCGCCGTCGCGCGCGTCGCCCAGGGCATCGGCTCGGCGGGACTGCACCTCATGCCGCAGACGATCGTCGGCTCGGTGGTGTCTCCGCGCGAACGCCCGCGGGTGCTCTCGATCATCGGCGTGGCCTTCCCGATCGCGATCCTCGTCGGGCCGCTGCTGGGCGGCGTCATCACGGACGCGTGGGGATGGCGCTGGGTCTTCTGGGTCAACATCCCGGTCGGCCTCGTCGCCCTCGTCCTCGCCCTCGTGGCCGTCCCGCACGTCGAGGGACGCTTGGGTCGCCGGTTTGACGTCGCCGGTGCGCTGACCCTCGGCGTGGCCGTGACCGCCGTCGTCCTGGCGGCGAGCTGGGCGAGCTCCGACGGATGGGGCCTTCCCGTCGCGGTCGCCGGCGTCGTGGCCGCCGTGGCGCTGGCGGCGTTCATCGTCGTCGAGCGGCGCGCACCCGAGCCCCTCGTGCCGTTGCGCCATTTCGCCGACCGCACCGTGCTCATCTGCATCGTGCTGTCCGCGGTCATCGGCGTCGGCCTCTTCTCGGTCGTCGCCTACGTGCCGACCTTCATCCAGATGGCGTACCGCACGTCGGCCACGGTGTCGGGTCTGGTCCCGATCGCGACCGTGTTCGGGATGCTGGTGAGCACGCTCCTCACCGGCTACCTGGCGAGCCGGTCGGGGCGCTACCGCGTCTTCCCGATCATCGGCACCGCGGTGGCCGCCGTCGGGCTGATCATCATGGCCTTCCTCCCCACCGGGCTCCCGCTGTGGGTGCCGATGGCCGCCATGGCGCTCGTGGGCATCGGCACCGGCGCGTTCATGAACCTGATCGTCGCCGTCGCGCAGTCGGCCGCGCCGCGCGAAGACACCGGCACCGTCACCGCGACGGTCAGCCTCGTCCGACAAGTCGGATCCACGACGGCTACGGCCGTCATCGGGGGTCTCATCGGCGTCGGGGTCGCCACCGGACTACCCGCGGGCCTCGATGCCGCGACGTTGACGCCGCAGCTGGTCCACGCCGCATCCCCACAGGTGCAGGCACAGATCGCGGCTCTGTACTCCGGCATCCTCGCGCCGATCTTCATCGGTCTCGCCGTGACGTACGCGATCGGCGTGGTCGCGGCGGTGCTCCTTCCGAAGGGCCGGCTCTCGGACGAGCTCGAACCGGCCACTCCGCCGCGCGCCGCGGCGGAATCCCTCGCCACCTGAACCGTCCTCGAAGAGGAGACGACCATGTCATCGCACCCCACCATCGCCATCGTCGGCAGCGGTCCGATCGGATCCGCCTACGCCCGCGTGCTCCTCGAGTCGCTCCCGGGTGCCCGCGTCGAGATGTTCGAGGCCGGCCCGCAGCTGACCGACACGCCGGGCCAGAGCGTGCGCAACATCCCCGATCCCGACGACAAGGCCCGCGCCCGCGAGATGTCGCAGGGGCCCCAGGCCGGGGCGCTGCGGGAGTCGCTCGGGATCCCGGCGGGTGTCGTGGTCGAGGGGATGTTCACGGCTCGCCAGGGCACGCACCTCTTCGACTTCGGCGGCGAGGGATCGGCGCACGCGCCGACGTTCCCCGCGGCGGCGGGCGCGACCAACGTCGGCGGGCAGGGCGCCCACTGGACGTGCGCGACGCCGTCGCCGTCGTTCAGCGAGAAGATCCCGTTCATCGGCGACGACGAGTGGGACGACCTGCTCGTCGTCGCCAAGGACCTGCTGCACGTGCAGAGCGCGGCGTTCGCCGACTCGGGCGTCGGAGCCGGCATCCGCTCGCTGCTCGACGAGGAGTTCGGCGCCGAGCTGCCCGCGGGCTTCGGCACCAGTACGCTCCCGGTCGCGGGCGACCCGCAGCCCGACGGCACGATGCGCTGGGCGGGCGCCGACGTGGTGTTGGGGCCGCTCATCGACCCCACCGATCCGATCAGCGAGCGCTTCACGCTGCACGACCTCTCGCTCGTGCGCGAGGTGCGCATCGAGGAGGGCCGCGCGGTCGGCGTGACCGTCGAGGATCTCCGCACCCGCGAGACCCGGTCGGTCGATGCCGACCTGGTGGTCGTGGCTGCGGACGCGTTCCGCTCGCCGCAGCTGATGTGGGCATCCGGCATCCGCTCGGCTGCTCTCGGTCGCTATCTGACCGAGCACCCCGTCGTCATCTCGACGGTTGTGCTCGACGAGGAGAAGATCCGCCGCTTCGCCACCGAAGAGGACCTCGCCGCCGAGGTGGCCCGGCGCGCGCTCAACCCCGCCGATCCCGTGGCGGCGGTGAACCGCATCCCGTTCTCCGAGCCGGATCACCCCTTCTCGCTCCAGGTGATGTACGCAGAGAACCCGCCGTTCCCGCTCGACCCGTCGCATCCCGCCGCCGGCAACCGCTGGGGCTACGTCAACATGGGCTACGGCATGCGCAAGCGGCCGCGCGTCGAGGACGGCCTGACGTTCTCGGACGACGAGCGCGACTACCGGGGGTTCCCCAACTTCACCGTGGACTACGCGCTGACCGAAGCCGAGGACCTCGAGATCGCGGCGGCCACCGAGCGGCTGCGGCGCGCGGGCCGTGCCTTGGGCGAGTTCATCGCCGAGCCGCGGCTCATGCCGAACGGTTCGAGCCTGCACTACATGGGCACGACGCGCATCGGCGAGACCGACGACGGCACCTCGGTCGCAGACCCGTGGTCACGGGTGTGGGGCGTCGACGGGCTGATCGTCGGCGGAAACGGCACGATCCCCACCGCGAACTCCATGAACCCGACGCTCACCAGCGTCGCCGTCGCCGTGCGCGGCGCCCGCAAGGCGGCGGAGCACCTCTCCGCCTGACCTCGCGAGGTGACGGAGCTGCGCCTCCAGGGCGCGGGTCGGGGTGCGAGTTGCCGGTGGTGGTCACGGGGCGCGCCTATTCGAGCTCCGGGTGGCAAGTCGCGGGGGAGTCGGCGGCGCGGGACGGTCGGGGTCGAGGTCCGGGCACCCCGGACGTCGCGGCCGGCCGGGTCGACGAGCCCGGGCCTTCGGAGCCCGGGGTCGCCGGGAGTCGCGGCGAGTTGCCAGTCGAGGTCGCGATAGGGCGTCGATTCGGACCACAAGTGGCAACTCGCGTGGGAGCTGGCGGCCCGGCGATACCGCCCCGGGCGGGCGCCCCCGACGTCGCGGCCCGCCGGGTCGACAAGCCCGGGCCTTCGGAGCCGGAGTCGGAGTCGGAAGGGAGTCGCGGCGAGTTGCCAGTCGAGGTCGCTACGGGACGTCCATTCCGGCCACAAGTGGCAATTCGCGTGGGAGCTGGCGGCCGGGATGGGCCCCAAGCGGGCTGCACGACTCGGGCGGGCGGAGAGCCGGGCGTCGAAGCTGATCGCGGCGTCGCAGCCTGCGCGGGTCGACGACCTCGGGCTGCCGCCGGTCCGACCACGTCCGTCGCGCGAGTTGCCAGTCGAGGTTGCTATGGGACGGTGATTCGGACCACAAGTGGCAATTCGCGTGAGCTGGCGGCCGATTGGGACGGCTCGGGCGCCGAGGCTCGAGGCGAAGCCGCTGCCGGCGCGGGTCGATGCCCCGGGCCGTCGGGGTCTGGGTGGCCGGGAAGTCGCGTCGAGTTGCCAGTCGAGGTCGCTACGGGACGTCCATTCCGACCACGAGTGGCAATTCGGGCGACTCGGGCGGGGTCTGCCCGGCCCCGCGCGGAGCCCGCACCGCGGGCGGGGTGGCGACCCAGGCGCGGAGCCCGCACCCCGGCCTGGCGGGGTGACGACTCAGGGCACCCCCGGCGGGCGTACCAGCCGTCGCGGACCCGGCGCTCGGCCCGGCGGAACGCCTCAGGCGAGGGCGTCGAGGCGCGCGGCGAGGTCGGCGACCTGCGCCGGGTCGACCTCGGCGGGACGCCAGCGCGATGCGAGACCCAGACCCACGCCGGCCCGCGCGTCGACGATCGCCTTCGCCGACGACGGGTACGTCGAACCCATCTTCTTCTCGACGGCCTCGAGCCGGCTCTGCAGAGCGGATGCCTCGACCAGCTGTCCGTCGGCGACGAGGTCGCCGATCCGGGCGACGAGGTCGGGGGCGACGTTCACGACCCAGCCCGACAGGCCCGCGACGCCGACCTGCAGCGACTCGGCGTAGTTCTCGATCCCGGCGTTGAACACGCGCAGACCGTGCGGCGCGCCGGCGCGCACGCGTTCGGCCATGCGCTGGACGTCATGGCTCGTCTCCTTGAGGAACACGAACCGCCCGGTCGCCGCGAGCCGGGCGAACGCGTCGGTCGAGAGCAGGCGGTGATGGGGGAGAGGGCATTCGTAGAGGCCGAGGGCGGCATCCGGATTATGGTCGATGATCGTCGCCACGGCATCGTGCAGCACCCGCTCGTCGTCGGTCTCGGACAGCACCGACGACACGACGAGCACGACGATGTCGGCGCCTGCGGCGGTGAGGTCGGCCACCTCGGATGCCAGCGGTCCTTCGTCGCCGAGGGCCACCGCCGCGACGGGCACGCGCCCGCCCGTCGCCGAGACCACCGTGCGCACGGCGGCGAGGCGCTCGTCGAGCGAGAGCTCGTACATCTCGCCCGAGAGCGCCACGGGGAACAGCCCGGTCGCGCCCGAATCGATCAGCCACTGCGCATACCTGCCGACCGCGTCGTGGTCGACACCGCCGTCGGCTCCGAAGGGCGTGAGCATCACCGGCCACGCGCCGTGCAGCGCGGTCATGCGCGGGGCTCGTACCGTCGCGGGGCGTGCGTGCGGGTCACGAGGTCGCGCAGAGCTTCGAGCGAACCGGTGACGAAGCCTGCGGCGCGCGCCTGCACGAGGATGTTGCCGAGCGCGGTCGCCTCGACCGGTCCGGCGAGCACCGGCAGCCCTGCGCGATCGGCGGTGCGCTGACACAGCAGCTCGTTGAGGGCGCCGCCGCCGACGATGTGGATCGTACGCACGTCGACGCCGCCGATGCGGCCGGCCTCGTGCGCGGCATCCGCGAACGCCTGCGCGAGCGACTCGACGATCGAGCGCGCGTACTCGGCGCGTGTGCGCGGGGGGCGGATGCCGTGCTCATCGCACCACGCGTCGATGCGCGCCGGCATGTCGCCGGGGGGCAGGAACCGCGGATCGTTGACGTCGAAGACGGGCACCTCGCCGGTGACCTCCTCGGCCGAATCGAGCAGGGTCGGCAGGTCGATCGGGTGGCCGGAGCGCTCCCACGTGCGCACGGCTTCGCTCAGCACCCACAGGCCCATGATGTTGTGCAGCAGGCGGGTGCGCCCGTCGACGCCGCCCTCGTTCGTGAAGTTGGCCGCGAGCGATTCGGGTGTCAGCACGGGGCGGGCGACCTCGACGCCGACGAGGCCCCAGGTTCCGCACGAGATGTAGGCGGCGGCATCCGGCTTCATCGGGACCGCGAGCACAGCGGATGCCGTGTCATGCGACCCCACGGCCGTGACGCCCACGTCGCCCGATGCGCCGATCGACCGCGCGACGGCCGCCGACAGGGCGCCGAGACGCTCGCCGGGCGCGATGAGCGGGGGCAGGATGCCGCGGGGCACGCTCAGCGCGTCGGCGAGCTCGAGATCCCAAGCGCCGTTCGCGAGCAAGCCGGTGGTCGAGGCGTTCGTGAGTTCGGCGCGGGCGACACCGGTCAGCCAGAAGCCGATCAGGTCGGGGACGAGCAGCGCGGTGTCGGCGAACGCGAGCACGTCCGCCGGCTCGGCGGCGTACTGGTAGACCGAGTTGAAGGGCAGGAACTGCAGCCCGTTCCGGGCGTAGAGCTCGGCGTGCGGCATCCGCTCGTGAACGTGCGCGACCCCGCGTCCGGTGCGCGCATCGCGGTAGTGGAACGGCTCGCCGAGCAGGCGTCCGTCGCGGAGCAGGCCGTAGTCGACGGCCCACGAATCCACCCCGATGCTGCGGATGCCCGGCTCGCTGCGGAACGCCTCGCGCAGGCCGTTCACCGCGGCACCGTACAGGCCGAGGATGTTCCAGTGCAGGCCGTCGGACGTCTGTACAGGCTCGTTCGGGAACCGTGCGACGCTCGCCGCCTCGAGCGTGTCAGGCCCCACGTGCCCGACGATGACCCGCCCGCTCGTCGCGCCGAGGTCGACCGCCGCGACCGCACCGTTCGCGCTCACCGGGTCCCTCCGGCCGTCGGGTGAGCCCGATGCTCACGAGAGAACGTGCCCGGCGCGTGCACAGTGGGCGCGCTGGTGCGTACGAAGTTCACTCGCGTGAGGGGCGATCCCGGAGCGCTGACGACCCCGCCGATACCCGGGTGAGCTCGCTGCTCACGAGAGGGCGGCTGCGGCGCGAGCGCAGCGGGCGCGCTGGTGCGTACGAAGCTCACTCGCGTGATGGCGCGGTGGGACGTCGCCGCAAGTCCGCGAGCCGGCACCGAGGTGAGCGGAAGGGCGGGCACCCGGCTCATCGGAGGAAGGCCGCCGCGACGCCGGAGTCGACGGGGATGTGGAGGCCCGTGGTGCGGGTGAGCTCGGGGCCGGTGAGCACGTAGACCGCGTCGGCGACGTTCTCGGGCACGACCTCGCGCTTGAGGATCGTGCGCTGGGCGTAGAACTTGCCGAGGTCCTGCTCGTCGACGCCGTAGGTCGCGGCGCGGTTGGCGCCCCAGCCCGAGGCGAAGATGCCCGATCCGCGCACGACGCCGTCGGGATTGATGCCGTTGACGCGCACGCCGTATTCGCCGAGCTCGACCGCGAGCAGCCGCACCTGGTGGGCCTGGTCGGCCTTGGTCGCCGAGTACGCGATGTTGTTGGGGCCGGCGAAGACGGAGTTCTTCGACGAGATGTAGATGACGTCGCCGCCCATGCCCTGGTCGATCAGCGCGCGGGCCGCCGCCTTCGAGACGAGGAACGAGCCCTTCGCCATGACGTCGTGCTGCAGGTCCCAGTCCTTCTCGGTGGTCTCCAGCAGAGGCTTGGACAGTGACAGTCCGGCGTTGTTGACGACGAGGTCGATGCCGCCGAACGCGAGCAGGGTCGCGTCGATCGCGGCCTGCACGCCCTCGGCGTCGGCGACGTTCGCCGCGACGCCGATCGCGACATCCGTGCCACCCAGCTCCGCCGCGGCGGCCTGGGCCTTTGCGAGGTCGAGGTCGGCGACGACGACGCACGCGCCCTCGGCGGCGAGGCGGGTGGCGATGGCCTTGCCGATTCCGGATGCCGCACCGGTGACGAACGCGATGCGTCCCTGGTGCGTCTTGGGCTTGGGCATCCGCTGCAGCTTGGCCTCTTCGAGAGCCCAGTACTCGATGTCGAACTTCTCGGCGTCCGAGATCGGGCTGTAGACCGAGATCGACTCGGCGCCGCGCATCACGTTGATCGCGTTCACGTAGAACTCGCCGGCAACGCGCGCGGTCTGCTTGTTCGCCCCGTACGAGAACATTCCCACGCCGGGCACGAGCACGATGAGCGGGTCGGCACCCCGGATCGCGGGCGACTCGGCGGTCGCATGCGCGTCGTAGTAGGCCTGGTAGTCGGCGCGGTACTCCTCGTGCAGCTCCTTCAGCCGGGCGATGGATGCCTCGACCGAGGCGTCCGCCGGCAGGTCGAGCAGCATCGGCTTGACCTTCGTGCGCAGGAAGTGATCGGGGCAGCTCGTGCCGAGCGCGGCGAGTTCGGGAGCCCGCGAGGATGCGAGGAAGTCCAGCACGACGTCGGAGTCGGTGAAGTGGCCGACCATGGGCTTGTCAGCCGACGCGATCCCGCGGATCGTCGCGGCCAGAGCGGCCGCCTTCGCGCGACGCTCGATCTCGGGCAGCGCCTCGTACCCGGCGCGCACCCCGCCGAACGGAGCGGCGGAACCGTGCTCGTCGAGGTACTTCTGCGCGGTCTCGATGATCCACAGCGAGTTCGACTCGGCCTCTTCCGACGTGTCGCCCCACGCGGTGATGCCATGCCCGCCGAGGATCGTGCCGATCGCCTGCGGGTTCTGCTTCTTGATCTCGGCGATGTCCAGGCCCAGCTGGAAGCCCGGGCGGCGCCACGGCACCCACACGACCTTGTCGCCGAAGATCGTTGGGGTGAGCGTCTCACCGTCGGCGGCGGTCGCGATCGCGATCCCCGAATCCGGATGCAGGTGGTCCACGTGCGCCGCGTCGACCAGCCCGTGCATCGCGGTGTCGATCGAGGGGGCGGCCCCGCCCTTGCCATGCAGGCAGTAGTCGAACGCGGCGACCATCTCGTCCTCGCGGTCCACACCCGGGTAGACGTCGACCAGCGCGCGGAAGCGATCCAGGCGCAGAACGGCGAGACCCTGCTCGGTCAGCGTGCCGAGGTCTCCCCCCGAGCCCTTGACCCAGAGCAGCTCGACCGGCTGACCCGTGACCGGATCGGTCTCGGTGCCCTTGGCCGACGTGTTGCCTCCGGCGTAGTTCGTGTTGGCAGGATCGGCGCCCAGGCGGTTCGACCGCGAGATCAGATCGGAGACGGCCGGATTGGTCATGAGGGTGTTCCTTCGGTGACGGCGCCCGAGGCGCGGTGGGGTTCGGCAGTCGCAAGATGCGAGTGAGTGGATGCGGCATCCGCACTTCGCGACTGCGGAGCCGGCGTGAGGGACGGCAGCGCGACGAGGCGTGCAGCGATGAGATCGAGAGAGGCGGATGCCGCGGGCCCGGGCCGGTTGAGGTGGCCGTGCTCGGTGCCCGCCTCGACGCGCAGCTCGACCGGGCGGCCGGCGGCGGCGAGCGTCGCGGCGAAGGCTTCGCCCGAGACACGCAGCTCGTCGGCGTCGCCGTTGATCATGAGGGTGGGCGGGAACCCCGCGAGGTCGTCCGCCGACGCGAGTCCGGGGATCGCGGGCAGCGGAGCGCCTTCGATCGAACCGCCCAGGTAGTTCTCGTACATCGCCCGGATGGCCGCGGGCGGGAAGCGGTCGGCGGCCGGGTTCGCGTCGAGCGCGGCGCGGAGCGCGGCATCCGGAGCCGGCTGCACCGCCAGCAGTGTCGGGTACGCGAGCACCACCAGCGCGGGGAGGGCGTCGCCGGAGGCGACGAGGCGCAGCGTCGCTCCGGTGACGAGATTGGCGCCGGCCGAGGCCCCGCCGATCGCGAGACGCGAGACGTCGATGCGCAGGCGGTCGGCGTTCTGGCTCACCCACGCCCACGCGGTGAGGATGTCATCCGACGGCGCCGGGTAGTGCACGCCCGCGCGCTCGGGCGCGTCGAGCGAGACGCCGAACGCCGCCGTCACCGGGGCGAGGCGGTAGTCGACCGACACGACGGTGGTCCCGGCGGTGGCCAGCGCGTGCGCGACGCCGTCGGCCTCGGGCATGTCGAGGTCGCCGAAGGCGAAGCCGCCCCCGTGCGCCCACACGAGTCCGGTGCCGTTCGGCTCGCGCGCGGGGTACACGCGTACGAGGCCGGCGGCGGCAGCGTATGGCTCGGTCATCATCGTCCTTCGTGACGGTCGGCGCACCGGGGAGCGCCCCGGTGCGAGTCGTGGTTACGCGCCCCAGCCGGCCTGCACGCCGCCGACGCGCTCGGCTTCGATGCGCTCCTGATATCCGGATGCCGCGAACGCCGCCATCGGGTCTCGGGGGAGGCCCTGCGACTCGCGCCAGTCGGCGAGCGCCGGACGCACGTCGGTGTAGAAGGCGTCCATGAACACGGCCTGTGCGCCGAGCACGTCGTTCGCCGACTGCGCGGCCGACAGGGCCGCGTGGTCGATGAGCAGCGCGCGGGCGGTCATCTCCTGCACGTTGAGCACCGAGCGGATCTGGCCCGGGATCTTCGCCTCGATGTTGTGGCACTGGTCGAGCATGAAGGCCACGTCGGGGTTGTTGAGGCCACCGCCGCGGATGACCTCGACCAGGATGCGGAACAGCTGGAACGGGTCGGCCGCGCCCACGATGAGGTCGTCGTCGGCGTAGAAGCGCGAGTTGAAGTCGAACGAGCCGAGCTTGCCGAGGCGCAGCAGCTGCATCACGATGAACTCGATGTTGGTGCCCGGCGCGTGGTGGCCGGTGTCGAGGCACACCATCGCGCGGTCGCCGAGGGTCGCGACCTGGGCGTAGGACGTTCCCCAGTCGGGAACGTCGGTGTGGTAGAACGACGGCTCGAAGAACTTGTACTCGAGCACCAGGCGCTGCTCGCCGGTGAGCCGCGCGTAGATCTGGCGGAGCGAATCGTTGAGGCGGTCCTGGCGGGCGCGCATGTCGGTCTGGCCCGGGTAGTTCGACCCCTCGGCCAGCCAGATCTTGAGGTCGCGCGAGCCCGTGGCATCCATCACGTCGATGCACTCGATGTGGTGATCGACGGCCTTCTGGCGGATGCGGTCGCTCTCGTGCGTGAGGGCGCCGAACTTGTAGTCCTCGTCCTGGAACGTGTTCGAGTTGATCGTGCCGAGCTGCACGCCGAGGTCTTCGGCGTGGCGGCGCAGGGCGCCGAAGTCGTCGACCTTGTCCCACGGGATGTGGAGGGCCACGCTCGGGGCGAGCCCGGTCACGCGGTTGACCTCGGCGGCGTCGGCGATCTTCTCGAAGGGGTCGCGGGGTGTTCCCTCGGTCGTCCAGACGCGGAAGCGGGTGCCGGAGTTGCCGAACGCCCACGAGGGCAGCTCGATGCCCTGCTGAGCCAGGGCGGATTGGATCTCGGGGGACAGCGTCGTCATGATCGCGTGCTTTCTGTGAGCTGGTCGTTCAGGTTGAAGATCTCGGTGAGGGGCTGGGCGGCCTGATCGGGGCGGCCGTCGAGGCCGATGAAGAAGCGGCTCATCTCGGCCTCCCAGCGGGCGGCGACGGGCGAGGCGGCGAGATACGCCCGGGATGCCTCGTCGTCGTACGTCTCGTAGTAGCCGATGAGGCGGCCGCCCTCGCCGAGGAACAGCGAGTAGTTCCGGCGACCGGATGCCGCGATCTCGCCCAGCATCTCGGGCCACACGGGCGTGTGCCGGGCGATGTACTCGTCGAGCAGCTCGGGGCGGATCGTCAGCTGGAAGCAGACCCGCGTCGGTGCGGCCGTACTCGTCATCGAGAAGCTCCTCGTCTCGGGGTCGCCCCCGTGTGAATCGTTTCAAGACTAGCGACCGACACCGCCGCGTGCAACTGGGAAAGCGCTCGCCGAGAATCCGAGCGCGCGAACCGGTGTCTTAGACTCGCGACAGAGTCAGCAGTCGGCGGGAGTCCACATGGCCGTGAGTGTCAAGGATGTCGCCGCGGCGGCATCCGTCTCGGTCGGCACCGTCTCGAATGTGCTCAACCGGCCGCAGCGCGTGGCGCCCGAGACTGTGGAGCGCGTGCACGAGGCCATCGCCCGTCTGGGCTTCGTGCGCAACGACGCGGCCCGGCAGCTCCGCGCGGGTCGCAGTCGCAGCATCGGCCTGGTGGTTCTCGACGTGCGCAACCCCTTCTTCACCGATGTCGCGCGCGGGGCGAAGCGCCGTGCAGCCGAGAGCGATCTCACGGTGCTGCTGGCCAACAGCGCGGACGATCCTGCGCGCGAGTCCAGCTACCTCGACCTGTTCGAGGAGCAGCGGGTGCAGGGCGTTCTCATCACTCCGGTCGGCGACGTCTCCGACCGCATCGCGCGGCTTCGGACTCGCGGCATCACGGCGGTTCTGGTGGACCGACCCAGCGACGAGTCGGATGTCTCGTCCGTCTCGGTCGACGATGTCGCCGGCGGCCGGCTCGCGGTGCGACACCTGCTCGCGGCCGGCCGTCGCCGCATCGCCTTCGTCGGCGACCCGCTGCTCGCCCGGCAGGTCGCCGACCGCCTCGACGGCGCGCGCTCGGCCGTCGCCGAGGTCGCGGGAGCGACGATCGAGATCGTCCCGACCGCGGCATTGAGCGTGCTCGAGGGGCGTGCGGCGGCGCAGGGCGTGATCGACCGGAATCCCTCGGATCGGCCGGACGCCGTCTTCGCGGCGAACGACCTGCTCGCGATGGGTGTGCTGCAGGCGCTCGTGATGATCGGCTCCGTCCGCGTGCCCGAGGACATCGCGATCATCGGCTACGACGACATCGACTTCGCCGCGGCGGCCGTCGTGCCCCTGTCGTCGATCCGCCAGCCGAGCGAGCTCATCGGGGAGCGCGCCGTCGAGCTCCTCCTGGCCGCCGTCGACGGCGCGGTGCCGGAGCAGGTGGTCTTCCAGCCCGAGCTCGTCGTGCGGGACTCCACTCGTCGTCCGGGCTGACGAGGAGTGGTCAGCGGCTGCGCGCTGTTCTAGTCTGGAAGCAGATTCGATCCAGAATGGATATTCACATGCAGCGGCGCAGCTCCGAGAATGCGGTCGTGCCCTACTGGGAGAGCACCGAGCCGGGCGCGGGCGTCCGCGCGCCGCGGGCCCAGTCGCCGAGCGACGCGCGGGTGCTGAGCCTGAACGGAACGTGGCGATTCCGGCTCGCGCCGACCGCGGCCGGCACCGGCGACGCATTCCTGGCAGACGACTTCGACGACAGCGAGTGGGACGAGATGCGGGTGCCCGCGCACTGGGTGCTCGAAGACTTCACGCCGCTGTCGGGCGGTCCGGCGCGATCGATGCGCGGCACCGCGGAGGGCCCGCTGTACACGAACACCGCCCTGCCCATCCCGCTCGACCCGCCGCGCGTCAGCACCGAGAACCCCACCGGCGACTACCGGCTCGTCTTCGACGTGCCGGCGGGCTTCGGCCCGGCGGTGCTGCGCTTCCAGGGCGTCGACTCGTGCGCGAAGGTGTGGCTCAACGGTCGTGAGCTCGGCTGGGCGAACGGGAGCAGGCTGCCCTTCGAATTCGACGCACCCGTGCGCGCGGGGCGCAACGTGCTCGCCGTGCGTGTGCACCGCTGGTCCAGCGGAACCTATCTCGAGGATCAGGACATGTGGTGGCTGCCCGGCATCTTCCGTGATGTCGAGGTGATCGAGCGCCCACCGGGAGCCATCGACGATCATCACGTGCACGCGGACTTCGACGCCGTGTCGGGTCTGGGGATCCTCCGGGTCGACGCCGACATCGAGGCGCTCGTCGAGATCCCCGAGCTGGGTGTGAGGGTGCCGGCCGGCCAGACCGTCCGCGTCGCGGTCGAGCCCTGGAGCGCTGAGACCCCGCGGCTCTATCGCGGGACGCTCCGCTCCGCAGGCGAGACGATCGACCTCTCCATCGGGTTCCGCCGTGTGGAGATCGTCGACGGCGTCTTCACCGTCAACGGGCGACCCGTGACCTTCCGCGGGGTGAACCGCCACGAGCACCACCCCGACACCGGCCGTACCCTGGATCGCGCCACGATGATCCAGGACATCGTGATGATGAAGCGTGCCAACGTCGACGCGGTGCGCACGAGCCACTACCCGCCGCACCCGGAGTTCCTGCGGCTGTGCGACGAGTACGGGCTGTGGGTCATCGAGGAGTGCGACCTCGAGACGCACGGCTTCATCTACGCCGGATGGGAGGGCAACCCGCCTGCCGACCCGCGGTGGCGCGGCGTCCTCCTGGATCGTCTGCACCGCACGGTGGAGCGCGACAAGAACCACCCCAGTGTCGTGGTGTGGTCCCTGGCCAACGAGAGCATGACGGGCGACGCCTTCGGCGACATGCGCCGCTGGCTCGCGGAGCGCGACCCTTCCCGGCCGGTGCTGTACGAGCGTGATCCCACCTACCGCGACTCCGACTTCTACTCGCTCATGTATCCCTCGCTCGAGTTGCTCGAGAGCATCGGGAGGCGGGAGGAGCCGCGCGGCGGGCGACTGAGCATGCACGGCATGGTGTTCGGCGGGTCTGCGGGCGACGCGTCGGGTGGAGTCAGCGACGCCGATGACGAACGCCGCCGGGGCCTGCCGTTCCTGCTGGTGGAGTACGCGCATGCGATGGGCAACGGACCCGGATCGCTGCAGGACTACTGGCGCATCATCCGGGCCCACGAGCGGCTGTGCGGCGCCTTCGTCTGGGAGTGGATCGACCACGGCTTCACGGCGACGACGGCAGAGGGCGTCCCGTTCGTGATGCACGGTGACGACATCGACTACGAGCCGTCCGGCGGTCGGTTCAGTCTCCACGGACTCGTCTTCAGCGATCGCACGCCGACTCCGGGTCTCGTCGAGCTCGCCAAGGCGCACGAGCCGGTGCTCATCGACGTGGGCGACACGATCACGATCGCGAACGACCGGCACAGCGCCGACACAGCCGATCTACGCTTCATCTGGCGCGTCGAAGACGACGGAATCGTCCTCGACAGCGGAGAGCTCGACGCGCCTGCCATTCCGGCGGGGGACCGGATGCAGGTGGCGAGGCCCGTCGCGCCGTCGGGATCGCAGATCCTCACGATCGAGGCCGTGACGGCGACGGATGCCGCGTGGGCCCCCGCCGGCCATGTCGTGGCCTGGGACCAGAGCGACCCGCGGCCTTCTGCCGTCGTACCGCTCGCCGTTCCGGCCGGGCCCGCTGCGGACATCACGGGAGTCGGCACGATCCCCCTCGGTGACGCCCTCTTCGATGCGACGACCGGGCGCCTGATCAGCCTGGGATCGCTGCCGATCGACGGTCCGGTGCTGGACGTGCATCGCGCTCCGACGGAGAACGACCACGGCCAGGGGGCGCTGAACGACATCGCCGCCGTCTGGAAGGCGACAGGGATCGACCGGATGCTCCACCGCACCGACCGCGTCCTCCGCGGCGACGATTGGCTGCGCGTGGAGGGGCGCACCGCGCCGGCGACCCACCCGCACGGGGTGGAGTGGACGATGCTCTGGCAGGAGGACGACGGGGGCCTCGTGCTGACGGTCGCCGTCGACCTCGTCGGCCCGTGGGAGGACACCCCCTACATGCATCGCGACATCTGGCTGCCACGCCTGGGGCTGCTGTTCGCGCTGCCGGGCGAGGTCGGGAGCGTGTCGTGGTTCGGCCGAGGACCCGGCGAGACGTATGCCGACTCGTACGAGGGGTCGCAGGTGGCGCGCTTCATGTCGTCGATCGACGATCTGCAGACGCCGTACCCGGTGCCGCAGGAGAACGGCAACCACGTTCAGACGGGGTGGCTGACCGTCTCGGGCGACGGCCTGCCGACGCTCCGGGTCGAGGGTCGTCCGCTGTTCGACTTCACCGCCCGGCGCTGGACCTCGCGCGACCTGCAGGACGCCGACAAGCTCCACGACCTCCTCGACGGCGGCAGGGTCTGGCTCAACCTCGACCACGCTCAGATGGGTGTCGGCTCGGCGTCGGTCGGACCGGCTCTCCCCGAGCAGTACCGGCTCGCGCGGGACCACACCGAATGGTCGCTGCGGCTGCAGGTGGAGTGACCCGGGGTCAGGCCGGAGTGCGGATGCGCTCCAGCAGATCGACGTCGCCGACCTGCCCGCCCTTGAGGAGCATCTCGGCGCCGTCGACGGCGGGGTCGGCGGCGTGGGCGCGCAGCAGCACGATGTTGTCCCACGGGTTGGCCACGATCGACAGCGACGTCACGCCCAGACGGCGGGTGATCCGGCTCGAGGAGTCCCCGCCGCAGACGATGATCCGCCGCGTCGCCCCGACGCGGAGTGCGTGATCGACGACGGATGCACCCGCCACCGCGATCGCCTCGAGCAGCTGCGACGGATCGACGCCGGCGGTCACGGCGTCGTCGGAGCTCAGGGCGACGCTGCGCCCGCCTGTCAGCGCATCGATGACGTCTCGGTGGGAATCCTCCCGCCCCAGGTCCAGAGGCCTGACGAGCCACCCCGCGGCGGCCGCGGCATCGAGCTGGCGCCGGGTCTGAGCGGATCGGCTGCCCGAGACGGCGAGGACCGGGCCGGAGGCACCCGTCGATGTCGGCAGGGGGTCCGCAGAGCGGGGATCGGCGGCTGCGACACCGTGGCTGAGGCCACCGGAGCCGATCGCGAACACCGGGGCGGGGAGCCTGCCCAGCGCCGCGCCGATCATGCGCAGGTGCGCGTCGTCGACGGCATCCATCACCACGGCCGCCTCGGCGCTCGCCGAGAGAGCCGCGGCGATCGCCTCGTCCGAGCCATAGGCCGTGAAAGCAAGTGATCCGATCGGCAGGTCGGTCTGTCGCCCGACATGCACTGCGAGATCCGATTCGGTCATCGGCGTCGACGGGTGGGTCGACATGGTCGGCTGGCGGTCCAGACGATGGACCACACCGCCCTCCGAGGCGAAGTGGTGCCCGAAGGCGGTGTAGCGACCGAAGTCGGGCTGCGCGAAGAGCATCGGGACGGGGGCATCCGCGACGAGTTCGCGACCCAGCTCGATCACGCGTCCGAGGCTCCCGATGTCGGGCGCCGAATCGGCCGTCGAGCACGCCTTGTACTGGATCAGTCGGGGATGCAGGGACACCAGTCGCGTGAGCACCGGTCCGAGCTCCGCAGCGATCCGATCGGTCGGAAGCGACCGCGCGATCCCTGCGACTCCCACGACGTCGACCGTCGCGGCGGCCGCGAGCAGGGCATCCTCGTCGGGAAGGGCTGTGAACAGGCGACCCGTCCACCCGCGCCGGGCGTACTGCAGCAGGGCGTCGACGCTCCCGGTGAAATCGTCGCCGTAGAACGTCGCGCGGAGCTCAGACACGGACGGGGCCGAACCTCTCGGCGGCACGGCGCAGTGCGGCGGATGCGGCGAAGGCCTCGTCGACGGTCTCGCCGCGCTCGGCCGAGGCCCACGCTTCGCGCATGCTGGTCACTCCTGCCGCTGCGCCGTCGGGATGCCCGTGGATTCCGCCGCCGGACAGGACCAGCAGATCGGTGGTCCCGACCGCGGAGTATGTCGCGTGCGCAAGGCCGCCCCACTGCCCGGAGGACAGCACCGGCACGGTCGGGGTGACGCCCAACAGGGGCGCGCGCACGTCCGCGATCGCGGTGAGCACCTCTTCGTCCGACTCGTAGAACTTGTTGCTGATCCCGTTGGTGTGCAGGTGGTCCGCCCCCGAGAGACGGGCGAGCTTCTGCCACGCGCGGAAGGCGATGCCCACCTGGTCGCTGCGGGCGATCGCTCCGAGCATGGTGCGGTGCCCGTGGATGGGCACGCTCGCCCGAGAGCGGAGGTACTCCAGCCCGGCGAGACCGATGAGGTTGACGCATGCCATGACGCACGTCCCTCCGTTGGCCACCACGAGATCGTGGTTCTGCTCCAGTCTGCCGATGTCGTCGGTGATGTTGAAGGCGTACATCGGCATCGAGCCGGTGCGGTCGGCGTGACGCTTCAGCACGGGCATGACGGCCTGGACCCGCGCCTCCAGGGGCGCCGAGGGACCGTTGCCCTGCAGTTCGTCGTCCTTGATGAAGTCGATCCCGGCCGTCGCGAGCTCACCGACGACCTCGGCGAGATCTTCCGGCGACAGGCCGATGCTGGGCTTGACGATCGTGCCGATCATGGCGCCCGCGGGGCGGTTCATCAGGCGACGGGTGCCGGCGACGCCGAACTGCGGACCGGCATAGCGCTCGGCGAACGCGCCCGGCAGGTCGAGATCGACCAGTCGGATCGCTCCCAGCTCCTTCAGCTCGAACAGGTTGCCGGCGACGGCGGCCATCAGGTTCGGCAGCGACGGGCCGAAGTTGTCCAGAGGGAAGCGCAGGCGCAGGAGCGCTCGTCGGCGCGCATGCGGATCGCCGATCGTGCCCGGCAGTGGCGAGGCGCCGCTGAGGGGGATCTCCCGGATGCTCTCGACCTGTGCGGCGAAGCGGGCCCGCAGATCGTCGGACTCCCGCTCGACGCGCACGAAGGTGCCCGTCGACTGCTCGCCGGCGAGGACTTCGGCGGCGTGCTCCAGCGGGAACGACGTCTCGATCACGTACGTCGCGGTGACGTATGCGTTGGTCATGGCCGTCACCACACCACGGGGAGCCACACCGACATCTCGCCCGCCCCCCGGTTGCCCCACGCGAAGTACGGGATCAGCCGCACCGGGATGCTCGACAGCGGAGCGTCGTCGAGGTCGTCGTAGAGAGCGGATGCCTCGCCCGCCGGCAGCACGGTGAGCTCGGTCTCGACGGCGATGACGCGCACGCCGCCGATCTCGGTCTCGACGGGGGTCAGCGCGCTTCCCCGACGGAAGGCGGCCTGCTCGAGGAGCACGCCGTCGGTAAGATCGGCGCTTTCAAGACAGTAGACGACGGGTCCACGCTGGATCGCGACCTGGTTCGTGATCTCCTCGGCCAGGCGATGACCGCGCAGGACGCGGATCGGCATGGGGAGCACGAGTTCGATCACGTCACCCACGCGCCACGGGTGCTCGATGCGGGTGTAGGTGCCGGGTTCGGACACCGCGCGCTGCTCGCCGTTCACCGTGAGCGTCACCCCGGCGGACCACCCGGGGATCCGCAGGTGCACGGGGATCGCGCCTTCGGCCGCCGTCACCGTGAAGGTGAGGCGCTCGCCCCACGGGTGGTCGCCGTCCTCGCGGAGCGCGAGGCGACCGCCCGACGCGTCGGTGACGTCGAGGTCGCTGCCGCCGTAGAGGTGCACGTACAGCCCGTCGTCGGCGATGGACGCGGCGCGCTCGTGGAAGCGTGCCAGGGTGCGGGCGATGTTGGGCGGGCAGCAGAAGCACGACAGGTAGGTCTGACGCAGCCGCTCGTCCGACGGCGGTGGGGTCGGGACGATCTCCTGACCCGTGTCGCCCGGTCGGCGCAGGTCGTAGGGCAGGTCGCGGACCTGGCGCAGCGCGTTCGTGTAGAAGTACTGCGAACCGGCGAGGCTGATGCTCGCGAGCAGGCTGTTGAATGCGATCTGCTCCATCACGTCGGCGTAGCGGGCGTCGCCGGTGAGGGCCAGCATCCGCTCGCTCCAGAAGATCATGCCGATGTTCGCGCAGGATTCCGCGTGGGCGGTCGTGTTGGGCAGCTGGAACGGCCGCCCGTACGCCTGGTGCACACGGCTGATCTCGCCCTGCCAGGGATGACCGTCGGGCGAGGCCCCGTCGTAGAGCGCTCCGCAGCCGCCGGTGAGATAGAGCTTCGTCTGGACGACGTCGTCCCACAGCCTTTCGAGCACGGCCTGCAGCGGCTCGTCGCCCGTCTCGGCCACGAGGTCGGCGAGACCGGCGTAGAGGTAGTTGGCGCGGACGGCGTGACCGGCCACCGTGGTCTGCTCGCGCACCGGCAGGCGGTCCTGGTTGTCGTCGCCGCCCTCGTCGAACGCGTCGCGGACGCGCACGAACGATTCGGCGAGCTCGAGGTAGCGGTCCTCTCCCGTCGCGCGGTGCAGTTCGATGACGGCCATGTAGTGAGAGGGGCAGATGGCGCTCCGGGCGAGTTCGACGGGCTTGTTCGTCGCGAGGTCTTCGAGGAAGGATGCCGCCTTCTTCGCGGCCACCAGCAGCGTCTCGCTCCCGGTCACCTGCCAGTGGCGCACTCCCGCGGTGATGAGGTGACCCAGGTTGTAGGTCTCGAAGTTGAACCGGTCGGCGAGCGCCACGACGTCTTCGGCGTGGCGCTCGGCGATGAAGGTCGGGGTGTGGAGGTACCCGTCGTCGCGCTGCACGGAGGCGATGAGGGCGGCGAGCTGCTCCAGACGCTCCTCGAGTCCGGCGTCGGGGTCGGTCTCGAGACGGGCGACCGCGGCTTCGAACCACTTGTAGAAGTCGCCGTCCATGAACGGAGGACCGACGTGGGCGCCCTTCTCGAGGCCGGCGGCCAGCCGGAAGTTGCGCAGACCCGGGCTCGTGGCGGGGTCGCTCAGCGACCCCCAGATGCCGGGGATCGTGACATCGCGGGTGCGGGTGTGCACGTCGCCCCAGAAACCCCGCGCCCACCGGGCGTGGGCGGCATCGAGGGGTCGAAGTGAGGCGTGCGCGCGTGGCGCTGTCTTGGCAGGCATGCGATGCCGTCCTTCCGAGTGCGGTTCAGTCTCGCGCCGGGAGGGACGACCCGGCAAGCGGCACTGCTCTCCACGATTCAGTCATAAAGTGAATAGAATTTCAACCCCGACTGTTGACACACATCCGCTTCCGCCCTACTGTCGCTGATGTACCCGCAATCCCGCATGGACGTCGTCAAGGAGGACGCTATGAATACCCGCACTTCGCGGCGCAGCATGATCGTGACCGGTCTCGCGCTCGCCACTCTTCTCCCCCTCGCCGCCTGCGCAGGTGGCGGCGCGTCGCCGGCCGCATCCGGCGAGGCCGGCTCCGGCAACTACCCCGGCACCGACCCCGAGACCTTCACCGTCCTGAGCGCGAACGAGAACGCCGCGCTCGAGGCGCAGCTGACCGCGCTGTCCGAGGACCAGTGCGCGGCCGAGAACGAGGCACTGCCGCTCGTGCACGAGAAGACGGCTCAGGCCGACGTCGTGCAGAAGGTGACGCTGCTGGCCAGCCAGGACGCGCTTCCCGCCCACTTCATCGCCGGAACCGCGATGGTGCGGCCCGACGGCGACCTCGGCGTCGCCGATCTCGTGGCGGACTACGAAGAGGTGCTGACCGAGGCCGGCGCCTGGGACAACGTGCTGCCCGCGGCATCCTCCACCGTCAACAACGTCTACGGCCAGATGGTCTCGCTTCCGTACCAGTACAACCTCGAGGGCATCTGGTACAACAAGGCGATCTTCGAAGAGCTGGGCCTCGAAGAGCCCCAGACGTTCGACGAACTGCTCGACGCGAGTGCCGAGATCCAGGATGCCGGGTACACGCCGTTCGCGCAGGCCGGGTCGCAGGGCTGGCCCCTCACCCGCATCATGGGCATGTACATCTTCCGCAACGTCGGCCCGGAGGCGATGGTCGACATCCGTGACGGCAACGCCGAGCTCACCGACGAGGGCTACATCGCGGGTGCCACCGCGCTCCAGGACATGGCCGAGGCCGGCTTCTTCGGCGAGGGCTTCAACTCGCTCGAGCCCGATGCCGCGACGGCCCAGTTCCTCACGGGCAAGGCCGCGATGAAGTACGACGGCACGTGGCTGCTGAGCAACATCAACGATGAGGCGCAGAACGAGATCGGCGCCGACAACGTCGGCTTCATGCCCTTCCCGGCCGTCGACGGTGGCGCGGGCAACATCGACCAGTGGCCGGCGAACGCCGGCGCGGCGATGTCGGCCAACCCCAAGCTCATCGGACCCAAGGTCGCCGACTGGTTCGCCTGCATCGCCGAGAACTACGGGCAGGCCGCCCTCCAGGACGCCGGTGTGCTGTCGGGCTTCAAGGTCAACGGCGAGGTCACCGACATCCCCGAGACGACGGCGTTCGTCCAGGAGAAGATCGCGGAGATCTCCGAGACCGTCCTGTGGTTCGAGGCACTCCTCGACGCCAAGTCGAACTCGCTCGCCTCGACCAACGTCACCCTGCTGACGACCGGTCAGATGACGCCCGAGCAGTACATGGCCGACCTGCAGGCGAGCATCACCGCCGCCGGCTGATCGATCCCCGACCCGGCCTCCGTGCTGCACGGAGGCCGGGTCTCTCCTTGACCTCGGGAAGGTTCCGACGATGAATCGTGTCTTCGGGGACCGCAAGACGATCCTCATCCTGCTCATACCGCCCCTGGCGATCTACGTCCTGCTCAAGGTCGTCCCCGTCCTGTGGTCGCTGGGTCTGTCGTTCTTCCAGGGCAACAGCCTGCGGGGGTTCGAGTTCGTCGGCATCCAGAACTTCACCACGTTCTTCACCGACGGCGCGGCACTGCAGTCGCTCGGCGTGAGCGTGGTGTTCGCCGTCCTCGCCACGGCGAGCCAGGTCGTGCTCGGCTATCTGCTGGCGCTCCTGTACGTGTTCGTCCTCCGCAAGGGATCGGCGTTCGTCCGCACCGCGGTCTTCTTCCCCATGGTCCTGCCCACCGTGGCCGTGGCGCTGCTGTTCCGTAGCTTCGTCGCCGTCGGCGAGAACCAGGGGCCGGTGAACGACGTCATCAACCTCTTCGGAGGCCCGAGCGTCGAGTTCATGGCCTCGACGGCCGGCACCATGGCGACCGCGATCGTGATGACCCTCTGGGGCTCGATGGGGTTCTACGCCGTCCTGCTCTACACCGGACTCCTCGACATCCCCGATGAGATCATCGAGTCGGCGCGACTCGACGGCGCGGCGGGGTTCCGCCTCGTGCGTCACATCATCCTGCCGCTGTCGGCGCCCATCCTCCTGTCGTCGATCATCTTCAGCTTCAACTCGACTCTCAAGGTGTTCGACAGCCTGCTGGCGCTGAACAACGGCGGACCGGGCACGTCGACATCGCCCCTCACCCTGTACATGTACCGCACCGCGTTCGAGTACGCAGAGTACGGCTACGGCAGCACGATCGCGCTCGTGCTGACGCTGCTGTGCCTCGTCTTCACGCTGACCGTGTTCCGCTCCTCGAGCAAGCGCGTGGAGGACTGACATGACCGCCACCCAGACCCTCGTCCAGGCGCGTCCGGCGTCCCGGAAGACGCGACCGCGGAACCACGCGAGCCGACGTCTGGGCCGCGCCGTGCGGCGCCTGCCCATCTGGATCGTCGTCGCGCTGCTGCTGATCGTCGTGCTGTACCCGCAGCTGTGGATGATCCTCGGATCGTTCAAGACGCAGACCGAGTTCTTCGAGAACCCGACCTGGGCGCTCCCCGAGACCTGGAACTTCGACAACTACGTCTCAGCCCTCACCCGTGGCAACGTCGCGGTGAACTACCGCAACAGCCTGCTGGTGACCATCCCGTCGGTCGCCCTCATCCTGATCCTGGGGATCGCGGCGGGCTACGTCCTCGAGATCATGATCTGGAAGGGCCGCAGAACGGTCCTGCTGTTCATCCTCGCGGGCATCATGGTGCCGGGCCAGATGATCCTCGTCCCGCTGTTCACGGTCTACTTCCGCGCGGGGCTGACGAACACGCTGTGGCCACTCATCCTGACCTACACCGCGATGGGCATCCCCCTGACGACGTTCCTCATGGCGGCGTACTTCCGCACGCTGCCCCGGGAGATCTTCGAGGCGGCGACGATGGACGGCTCGGGCCCCCTCCGCTCGTTCTTCGTCATCGCGCTGCCGCTGATGAAGAACGCGATGCTGACGATCGGCCTCGTGCAGTTCTTCAGCGTCTTCAACGACCTGCTGATCGCCCTGACCTTCACGACCAGACCGGAGCTGGCCACGATCCAGGTCGGCCTGCTGAGCCTGTCCGATCAGTACGGGTCGACGCAGTACGGTCCGCTCTTCGCGGCGATCAGCATCAACATCATCGTGCTGCTCATCGTGTTCGTCTTCCTGAACAAGAAGATCATGGCCGGTCTCGCCGCCGGCTCCCTGAAAGGATGAACGCCATGGCTCCTCCTCGCATCGCATTCCTCCACACCGGCGCCGTCAACATCGCCCCCTTCGGCGAACTGGCCGCCGAGCTCCTGCCGGGTGCGACCGTGATCAACTTCCTCGACGACAAGATCGTCGGCGACCTCGGCGATGTGCAGCTCGCGCCGTCCGTCCCCGAGCGCATCGAGGGACTGGTCCGAGCGGCCGCCGCCGCGGGAGCCGACGTGGTCATGTTCACGTGCTCGTCGATCTCTGAGCAGGCGGCACCGGTGGCGGAGGCGGTCGGGATCGACGTGCTGCGCGTGGACGAGGCGATGGCGGATGCCGCGGTCACGGCGGGGCGCCGCATCCGCGTCCTCGCGACGCTGCCCACGACGTGTCGACCGACGCTGGCGCTGATCGCCGAACGCGCGGCCCTCGTCGGCGCCGAGCCGGTGCTCACCAGCGAGGTCATCGAGGGCGCCTTCGCCGCCGTGGCCGGCGGGGATCGCGCGACGCACGACCGGCTCGTCGCCGCCGCGATCGAGCGCGGCGCGTCCGACGCCGATGTCGTCGTGCTCGCTCAGGCCTCGATGGCATCCGCCGCCGAGGCGGTGTCGGTGGACGTGCCGGTGCTCACGAGCCCCCGGCTGGGCGTCGAACGCCTCGCCCTGCGCCTCGCGGACTGACTCACCCGTCGGCGGCCAGGCTCTCCGCCGTCCGCAGATCGGTCACCAGCGTGGTGACCCAGCGGCCCTCGAGCGCTCCGCGGATCGCCTCGAGCTTGCGCGG
>JASDDH010000018.1 GCA_030407505.1 Planococcus sp. APC 4015 | reverse complement strand
GCGGGAGAACCGGTGCCGGCCCGGGTGTCGAGCAGGCGGACCGGGGCGACGCTGACAAAGGATCCGGCATCCCGAGGGAGGGCGTCCGGGGCGGGCGGATGGATCGGGTCGTAGTAGTCGGTGGTCAATGTCACCCAGCCGACAGTGGTCACCTCGGCCGCGCGGACGACGACGTCGTTCACCTGAGCGGAGTACGGCACGGAGAATGTGGAATCGTCGAAATCCGCGCCGATCTGGTCCCGTGCGTGCGCGATCACCCGGTAGGTGCCCGGCTCCAGCGGCGCACTCGTCCCGAACGCCGCGTCGATCCCGTACCCCAGGCCTGAGCTCGGGGCGGCGATGTAGCGACCGGTGATCTCGTCGAAGCGCTCGAAGGCGAGATAGTCCCCGTAGTCCGAATACACCGGCGGTCGTCCAGGAGCCGCCTGCAGCCTTGTCGTCATCGCGATCCGGCCGCCGACATCGAGGGTGACGTCGATTCCGCTCACGACTCGGTTGTTTCGCACGGTGACGATCTGCGCGCCCTCCTCTACGCGCGATCCGCCGTAGAATTCGGGCAGAGTCTCCTCGTCCGAGAACTGCAGCAGGTATCTGCCGTCCAGACCGCGGAAGACGTACGTCCCGTCTTCATCGGTGACCGCGCTACTTGCCCGGCTGTTCGAAATATCGATGTTCTCGAGCAGAACAGAGGCTCGAGGGGCAGGGGCGCGAGTGCCGTCCCGATTGTCGATGTACACCGTTCCCGAGATCTCGCCCGCAGGATCCAGGTCTATCGCCAAGGTGACAGTCTCGCCCAATCCGATGTCGATTGCCGGCTCGGTGGGGGTGGAGGTCTTGACGCCGTTGTGATCCTCGGAGAGCCATCCGCTCTCGGTGACGACGATCCCGTAGCGGCCGGGAGGCAGCGGATCGCTCCAGATTCGGCCGAGACTGGTGCCGGCTCTTCTCACCTGGCCGGGAATGATCGGATCGATCGGGATGAGGGAGATCGTCGCGGGAATCTCCTCGCCGGAGCCCGTCACCGTCCCGGTTAGGTAGCCGCCAGCATCCAGCACCACATCGAGTCGATTCGAGCCCTCGACGAGCAACGTGGGCGTGGCCTGCGTCGCACCGTGCGTGCCGTCGCCCCACTCGCTGATGTAAGCCGCACTTGAACAGCAATAGGTGATCAGCACGTCGTATCGGCCGGGAGCGAGCCCGATGACCGCGTATTCACCGCGCGCCCCGGCGTCGGCAGACGCCACATGTTCGCCGGCCTGATAGACCGAGACCCGTGCCGAGCTCAGTGTTCGCCCGTCGAACCCCGAAATGGTGCCCGAGAGGGTGGTCGTCCCGTCGGCGGCGCGCGCATCGGCCGCCGGGCCGATGCCTGTCAACGACAATGCGGCAACGACCAGGGTGACCGTGAGCACGAGTCGGAGGCGCGCGCGTAGAGAGGATGAGGATGACATCGTGCTCCGGGATCAGTCGAGGAAGTACCCGGCGACGTCGGCGATGACGTGCACGGTGCCGGCGGAGTTGTTGGTCAGGCTGACCCTTCCGCCGTCGCCGATCTTGACCGCGACGAGGTTGGGGATCGTCTGCCCCAACGTGTAGTTGAGGTTCGACGCCGTGGGCTGGGCGGTGCCGGTGGGGTAGCCGGTGAGGAATCCGGCGGCCGAGGGCGTGACCGCCGTGACGTTCATGACCACGGCCGCGACGCCCGACGCCGGAAGCCCGCCGTTGCCGGTGACCTGCAGGCGCGCGGTCCGGCTCGCTCCGACCGGGGCCTTCGGCGCGCCGGTGCCCGTTCGGGTGTCGAGCAGGCGCGCGGGCGCCACGCTCACGAATGCGCCCGGATCGACGGGCACCCCGTCGAGGTAGTAGCCGGCGACGTCGGCGATGAGGTGGACGTTGCCGCCGGAGTTGTTGGCGAGCGAGACCTTGCCGCCTGTGCCGACCTTGACGGTGACCAGATTCGGGATCGTCTGCCCGGCGCCGAAGTTGAGATTGGATGCCGTGGGCTGCGCGCCGCCGCTGGGGTATGCGGTGACGAAGCCGCCGGTGGCGGGCGAGACTGCGGTGACGTTCATGACGACGGCCGACACGCCGGTCGCAGGCACGCCGCCGCGGCCCGTCACCTGCACCTCGACGGCGCTGCCGGATCGGACGAAGCCGGTCGCGCGGGTGTCCAGCAGTCGCGCGGGCTCGACGCTCGCGAACGCCCCGGGAACGGCCGGCACGCCGGCGAGGTAGTAGCCGGCGACGTCGGCGATGACGTGCAGCGTGCCGGCGGAGTTGTTGGTGAGCGACACCGCGCCGCCCGCGCCGACCTTGACGGTGACGAGGTTGGGGATCGTCTGGCCACGGGCGAAGTTCAGGTTCGAGGCGGTGGGCTGCGCGGTGCCGGCCGGATAGGCGGTGAGGAACCCGCCGGCCTGGGGAGACACGGCTGTCACGTTCATGACGACTGCCGAGACTCCGGATGCCGGAACGCCGCCGTTGCCGGTGACGGCGAGCTCGACGGTCCCGCCCGCGGGGATCGCGCTTGTCGAGCGGGTGTCGAGCAGACGCGCGGGCGCCACGCTCACGAAGGCGCCCGGCGCGCTCGGGGCCACGGTCACGTCCGGGCTGATCGTGCCGTCGATGCCGCTCGCGACGGCGGTGTCGGCGACGGTCACCGGGTCGGCCTCGGCCAGGCTGGCCGCTCCCGACCACCACTGCGGCACGACCTCCACGTCGGAAGCGGGCGAGCCCTCGAAGCCCATCGTGTACGTGCCCGCGGGGACGGCCAGCTCGTACTCCGTGGCGCCGTTCGCGGCGGCGTCGAAGAACGTCTCGGGCAGCCGGACCCACTCATCGTCGATGCGCTCGTACGGCACGGCACCGCCGACCACCTCGGCGTCGCCGCCGAACCCCGCGGTCGTCACGGTGCCGGAGACGATCGCCTGCGGCACGCGCGCCGTGAGGGTGAGCCCCGCCTGCGCGCCGGCGGACACCGTGAAGACGCTCGTCGGTCCGTTCCTCAGGAACTGCGCCGATCGCGGCACCGCGGTGCCGGTCCCCAGGTCGAACTCGAAAGTCGTGACGGCGATGCGATAGTCGCCCGCCGGGACGGCGCCGATCTGGAAGTCGATGACGTCGGCTTCGAAGAACCCGTCACCGAAGGCGGGTCGAACCTGGGTGCCGGTGGAGTCGGTCAGCATGACCGCATAGCCCGCGCCGCTGCCCCGGAGGCCCGAGATGTCGACGGTGCCGGTGAGCCATCCGCCGCGCTCGAGCGCGGCGTCCACTCCGCTGACGTCGCCGTCTGCGGTCGAGACGAGGGTCGCCGCGTCGGGGGTCGCCGCGTCGGCGTAGTACTCGTCCACGATGTCCGTGACCCGGTACTCCGAGCCGTCCTGATACCCGTGGGCGCTGAAGGAGATGCGCAGTTCGCCCGCGGGGAGCCCGGTGAGGCGATAGGCGCCTGTCGTCGGACTCGCGGCGGCGTAGGAGAGGAACGAGCCGTCGACGGTGGTGGCGGTGACCTCGACGGCGCGCTTCCACTCCTGCGGAACGCCGGCGGGCAGTGTCACCGTCCCCGAGATGGAGCGCGTCTCAGCCGCTCCGGCGACGGAGGGTGCGATCGAGGCGATGCCGGCCGAGATGACGACGGCGCCGGCGACAGCGGCTGCGAGGATCGCGATCCGCGAACGGATGGAGCGGCGACGCGACGGTCCGTCTGGCACTGGGTCTCCCTCACCTCGAGGCGCTGTGCCCCGCACGCGTCTGCGTGGATGCGGGAAATCTAGCAGACGATGAGGTCGCTCTCATTTCGGGAGCGGGCGGGACTCAGTCGATGGATGCCGCCAGCGGCGCCATCGGCTTCCACGAGGCATCCCGTGCGATCTTGCGACCGTCGCGGAGACCGCGCACCAGGTTCGAGGTTCCCCGCACGGTGCGCTCGACCGCAACCAGCCGGATGAGCTCCTTGAGCAGCGTCAGCGTGGTGCCGAGCCCGAACAGCACGGGGTTGTAGACACCGTGCACGCGGTAGTACTGCTTGATGTGGGCGCGATTGCGCATGATGTAGTAGCGGTACGCGTTGCTCGAGGCGTTCATGTGGCGGATGCCCATGTCCCACTGCTTGATCTCGCGTGTGCGGCGCAGCACGAACTCGTCCACGATCACCGAGGTCGTGAGCCGCGAGGCGAGCCACCCGTAGGTCTGGTCATCCCAGTAGATGAAGAAGCGCGGGTCGGGCAGCCCGATCTGCTGGACGATGCTGCGGTGGATGAACATCCCCTCGAAGCATCCGGAGTTCATCTCCTTGAAGCCCGAGGAGTCGAACTTCGACGGGGCGAAGGGGATCGGGATGCCCAGCGGCTCGGCGACGCGGTACTGCCAGTAGAACTCGCTGCCGTCGTAGTCGTAGCGGCGCCCCTGGATGCTCTTGAACCGCGGCGCCCACGCGCCCATGCGCGCGAGCCCGTCGGGGAGCACCTCGACGTCGTCGTCCATGAGCCAGATCCATTCGGACCCGAGGTCGTACGCGACCCGCATGCCTTCGCTGAAGCCGCCGGAGCCGCCGGTGTTGGTGTCGAGGCGCTTGTAGACCAGATTCGTTCCGAGTCGCTCGCGGAAAGACTCGACGAGCTGCGTCGTGTCGTCGGTCGAGGCGTTGTCGATGATGACGACGTTGCCGGGCTTCGGGTCCATGCGCACGATGCTCGAGAGGAGCCTCGTCAAGAGTCCGGAGCGGTTGAAGGTGACGACGGCGATCGTCGCGGATGCCGGCAGGAAGGGCTCAGAAGTCGTCGTCATGGCGTCGAGAATCCTACCCTGCCCGACCCGCGGCGCCCTGGACGCGGAGCCGTCGCGGCTAGGCGCGCGGCAGGCTGCTGGTGGGCCGGGAGCCGATGCGCTCGCGCCAGCCGCGACTCTGGCCGGCGCGCACGGCGCACAGCACGAGCAGCATCCAGCCGATGCCGGTCAAGGTGAAGCTCTCGAAGAACGAGTCGATCAGCAGGGCGACGAGGATCAGCGGCGTCCACGCGTACACCGGCGAGCGGCGCTCGCCGGCATCGAGCCACGAGCGCAGGAGGGCCACGCCCGCCAGAGCGCAGAAGAGGATGAGTCCCGCCCAGCCGAGCTGGAGCAGCACGTCGAAGAAGGAGTTCAAGCCGGTCGCGTGGTTGTCGTCGACGCGGAAGTTGATGCTCGCGAACGGCACTCCGCGCTGATCCCACGGGCCGTACCAGCCCCACCCCTGCACGGGCCGGTACCGCGTGAAGTCGACCATGACGTTCCACAGGTCGACACGGAGCGAGAAGTCCGTGCCCGCACCGAGGAACGCGATGATCGGATGCCGCGCGGCGTAGCCCGCGACGAGTCCGACGACCACGACCCCGGCCAGCACCCACTGCAAGGCCCGCCGTCGCTCGGGTCGCGCGCGCCGGACGAGCATCAGCGCCCCCGCGGCGAGCCCGACGCCGATGGCGAGGACGAGCACCGTGGGGGAGTCGGACAGCGCCGCGATGCTTCCGCCCAGCACGACCGACGCAAGGGAGGTGCCGGGTCGCACGGACTGCGTGCGGTACTCGACCAGGAACGTGATGAGCGCGATGACGGCGACGAACCCGAGCAGGTTGCGCGTGCCGAACATGCCCTGGATGGGGCCGAGGGCGGCGATGTTCCCCTGGATGCCCAGGAACCGGAAGGGTGTGTCGAGCAGGATGCCCGACAGCACCTCGAGCCCGAGGGAGATCCCCAGCAGGAGCCGCAGCACGTCGCCGACGGCCCGGGCGGTCTGGAGCGTGTCGCGGATGTGGCCCAGCACGACGGCGAGGAATGCGATCGCGGCGAGCGACACCCAGCTCCACCACGACTCCGACCGATCCCAGCTCCAGAAGATGCTGGTGAGGGCCCACCCGACGAAGACGACGAGCGTCGTGGGCACGAGCCGGAAGAGGGAGATCTCGTCGCGCCGTGAGACGAGGATGCCCACCCCGAGCAGGCACAGGCCCGTGATCATCGTCACATAGGCGACGTGGCCGGCGGTGCGCTCGATCGCGAACGCCGAGAACACGGTTCCCAGCACGACGAGCGTGTACGCCCGTGCGAAGCCCGCCGAGCCCAGCAGCGCGGTCACCCATCGCGGACGCGCGCTCCGGGCGCCGGTCACGGTGCCTGCTTCGTCGGCTCGCCGCGCTCGATCGCGGCGCTCTGCTCGGCCGGCCCCACGCCGATGTGCGGAGACTGCTTGATCTTGAAGCCGAACAGGAGCAGCAGCATCCACCCCCACAGCAGCAGCGGAGTGGACTCGGCGAAGCCCTGCACGAGGAGGATCGCCCCGACGAGCGTGGGCAGCAGCGTCAACGGCGAGTACGGGCGATCGGATCGCAGATCCCAGCGCGGCCGGTCGACGGCGAAGAACCAGGTGCGCCACACGTAGGCGAGGAAGAGGAAGCCCAGCAGCACCACGCCGACGATGCCGAGCTGCAGGTAGACGTCGATCCACATGTTGTGCGCCTGCATGACGCTCACGCCGTGGTCGATGATCCATCCGTCGAAGAGGGGATCGCCGGGTAGCCACGGTGTCGCGAAGCCCCAGCCGATGACGGGTCGCTCGTTCGCCCGTTCGAGCACCGCGGCCCAGATCGTCTCGCGGCCGGTCAGATCGGCGCTGCGGCCGAGCGCGGTGAAGATGGTGTCCCTGAGCAGCCAGAGTCCGAGCGCGCCGCCGACGCCGACGATCGCGTACCCGACGTAGAAGCGGGTGCGCTCGCCGGGACGACGCGTGCGGCGCATGAGGAGAACCGTGATCAGCACGAGGACCACGCCCGCGGCCGCCACGACGGCGGTGGCCGACGCCGCGCGAACGAAGAGGAAGGCGGAGAGCAGGATCCACCCGCCCAGGAGGAAGCGCCCCGGCGCGCGGGCGGCGAAGCGGATGGCGAAGACGATGATCGCGAGCAGCGCGACGGGGCCGAGCAGGTTCGCGTTGCCCATGATGCCCTGGATGCGGCCGTCGTCGAACAGGTTGTCGCGCGACCAGTACTGGATGGGATCGTCGGCCTTCTCGACGACGAAGCGCGGCAGGATCGGCGCGCGGATGACGAGCGAGACCCACAGCTCGAACACGATCGACAGGCCCATGACCCACTTCAGCGCCGATGCGATCGCGCGCACGAGCTCGCGCCAGGTGAGCACCGCGCCGATGAAAAAGGCCTGCGTCGCCGTGATCACGAGCAGCAGCAGGGTCGCGGCCGAGGTCTCGAGCCACGCCGACCACGCCAGCGACAGGGTCGCCCACACGATGTAGGCGACCGCGAACCAGGGGAGCCGACGCCACTGCACGGGCGGCCGGATAGCGAACCAGAGTCCGATCGACAGCAGCGCGCTGCCGATCGTGACGACCGCCGTCACGGTGTCGCCGAACGCGTGCACGAGGGCGACGCCCGCGAACGCGGTGAAGAGCACGAAGACGCACCAGGCCCGCAGCATCAGGTGCCCGGTCTTCTCGCGCACCGGGGCTGACGGCGGTGCCGAGGCGGGATGCTTCGAATAGACGGCCATCGCCTCACAAGGGTACCCGCTCGCGCCTTTAGGCTCGGAGGATGCTGATCACGCTGTCCAACACGCCGCGCGACTACGCGTGGGGGTCGACCTCGCTCCTCGCCGGCCTCGAGGGACGCGCAGACGCAGAGGTGCCGGAGGCCGAGATCTGGTTCGGCGACCACCCCGGCGATCCGGCCCTGACGGGTGACGGGGACACGCTCGATGTGTGGCTGTCGCGGCGGGGGGCGCCCGCCCTGCCCTACCTGCTCAAGCTTCTGGCCGCGGGATCCCCGCTCTCCATCCAGGTCCACCCGTCGATCGCGCAGGCGCAGGCCGGGTTCGCCCGCGAAGAAGGCGCCGGCATCGACCGGGACGACCCGGCGCGCACCTACCGCGACGCCAACCACAAGCCCGAGCTGCTGGTCGCGCTCACCGACGGGTTCCGCGCGCTGGCGGGCGTACGGCCGCTGGCTCAGACCCGGCGCCTGCTCGCGACGATCGGCGACGCCGCCGCCGGCCTCGCCGGACGGCTCGACGGATCGCCCGACGCGACGGCGTCGGCCATCGCGTGGGTGCTGTCGGAGTCGGCATCCGTCGACGTGCGCGCGATCATCGGCGCGGCGCGCGCTGCCGACTCGGAGGAGTTCGCCGACGAGCTCACGCTCGCAGGGCGGCTCGACGACCTGTACCCCGCCGACCCCGGCATCGTCGTGGCGCTCCTGATGAACCTGGTCACACTGCGCCGCGGCGAGGGACTGTTCGTTCCTGCGGGTGTGCTGCACGCCTACCTGGAAGGCCTCGGCGTCGAGCTCATGGCCGCGAGCGACAACGTGCTGCGCGGCGGTCTCACCCCCAAGCACATCGACACCGGCGAGCTGGTGTCGGTGCTCGACGCCCGCGAGGGCGCCGCCCCGATCGTCCGTCCGGTGGATGACGCGCCCGGCGTCGGTCGCTACGTCGTGCCGGTCCCGGATTTCGGTCTGCGGGTGATCCGCGCCGGCGGCGACCCGGTCGACGTCCCCCTCGAGGGTGTCGCGATCGCCCTGGCCACGGCCGGCTCGGTCACCGTGGAGGCGGGGTCGACCGGCCGCCACGAGACGCTCGCGCCCGGCCAGGCTGTGCTCGTGACCGCCGATGAGGGCCGCCTGCGGGTCTCGGGCGACGGCGAGCTCTTCATCGCCGCTCCCGGTCGCTGAGCCCGGCGTCCATCCCCGGGTTCGGGGCGTCGATCGTGCACGGATCGCCGATGGGCACGGTGTGTCGTGCACGAAATCCACCCCGAACCGCGGAATGCCCGGTGTCCGCCATCCGGGGGACACGGACATATCCGTCACGCTCACGGCGAGTCGTGAAGGTTCAAGCGACACGTGAGGGTTTACGATCTGCGACTTGACCGGAGCGAATGACAACGGTGTAATTAGGGCTGCACGCGCATCCGGCGTGGCGGGACAAACTCCGGGGGGAGAACGAGATGACCGGCTCACAATACCGTTCAGGAGTTCCCGACAACTGGTTCGTCGACCCGGTCAGTCTCGGGGTTCCCGGCGTCAGGCGCCCGGCGCCCGTCGAAGAAGAGACGCAGCTGTCGTGGCAGACCGACGCCCTGTGCTCGCAGACCGACCCCGAGGCCTTCTTCCCCGAGAAGGGCGGTTCGACCCGCGACGCGAAGCGCATCTGCACGACGTGCGATGTGCGAGACCAGTGCCTCGAGTACGCGCTGCAGAACGACGAGCGCTTCGGCATCTGGGGCGGGCTCAGCGAGCGCGAGCGCCGCAAGCTCAAGCGTCGCGCCGGCTGACCCCGCCCGATGCGGTCCCCGATCCCGTCCGCCCGGCGCGTTCGACGCAGCGATCCGCGCCCGCGAGCCTAGGCTGACGGGGCCATGCCCGCCCGTGTCCACGCTCTTCTCGTCGTGCGCCCCGACGGTCGCACGCCTGCCGCGCACCACCTGCGGCGTACGCTCGCGGCCCTTGCGGCCCAGACGAGGCCCGTCGACAGCCTGACCATCGTGCTGTGCGGGCAGGAGCCCGGCGTCGTCGACGCGGCCCGGGATTCCCGTGCGGGCACCGTCGTCGAAGCCTCCGGTTCCACCCGGTTCGCCGAAGCCCTGGCGCTCGCGTCTCCGGCCGACGGTGTGGATGCCGTGTGGCTGCTGGCCCAGGACACCACGCCCGACCGCGAAGCCCTCGCGCGCCTCGCGGGCGGGCTCGAGGTGTCGCCGTCCGTCGCCTTCGTCGCGCCCAAGCTCGTGCGCGCCGACGAGCGCAGTGAGATCGTGTCGCTCGGAGCCGGGATGACGCGTCTCGGTCGTACGGTCGGTCTCGCCGACGGAGAACTCGACCAGGGTCAGCACGATGCCGTCGACGACGTCATGGGCACCGACATCCGCGGCGTGCTCGTGCGCGCCGACGCGTGGGCCCTGCTCGGCGGCATCGACCCCGCGCTCCACGGCGCGGACGAGGGGCTCGATCTCGGAGTGCGTGCGCGCCTCGCCGGAGCGCGGGTCGCCTTGGCGCCCACCGCGCTGGTGTCGGTGTCGGGCGACGGCGTGGCGGGACTGCCCGCGCCCAACACCGCCGCACACCGTCGGCGCATCCCGTTCGCCCGCCGTGCCGCTCAGCTGCACCGCCGTCTCGTCTACGCACAGGCGTGGGCGGTCCCGTTCATCTGGCTGTCGATCCTGCCGCTCGCGGTGCTGCGCACCGTGCTGCACCTCGTCCGCAAAGAGCCCGCACTCATCGTGCCCGAGTGGGGCGCGTCGGTCGTGGCGATGGTGCAGGTCGTCGGCGTCGCGCGGGCCCGCGCACGCGTGCGGCACGCCCGACGCACACCGTGGAGTCAGCTGGCCCCGCTTCGTGTGACACCGGCGCAGCTGCGATCCCAGCTCGGCGAAGACACGGTCGAGCCCGGCGTGCGTCTGCGCGGCGACATGCGCTTCTTCGCCGGAGGCGGCGCCTGGCTCGTGCTCGGGGCGCTCGTCGTGTCGGTGGCCGCCTTCCCCGCCCTGCTCGCGTGGCCCGTGCTCGGCGGCGGGGCCATCGATCCGCTGCGGACCACCGTCGCGCAGCTGTGGGCCGACACGTCCTACGGACAGCGTGCGCTGGGCCTCGACACGATCGGCCCCGCCGACCCGTTCACGGTGATCGTGGCCCTCGCCGGCATGATCTGGCCCGACGAGCCCTCGCGCGGACTCGTCGTGCTCTGGATCCTCGCCCTCCCGCTTGCCGCCCTCGGGGGCTGGTTCGCCTCGACCCGGGTCACCGAGCGTGCGCTGCTGCGCGCCGCCGGTGGAGCGGTGTGGGCACTGGCGCCCACGTTCCTGGTCGCGCTCACGCAGGGGCGCCCCGCGGCCGTCGTGCTGCATCTCCTGCTGCCGTGGCTGTTCTTCGCCGGCGCCGTCGCCCACCGGTCCTGGGTGGGCGCGGGGCTGGCCTCCCTGCTGTTCGCCGGCGCCGTGGCGTGTGCGCCGTCCCTGGCCCCCGCGCTGATCCTGCTGTGGGCGGCGATGATCGTGCTGACGCTCGTGCTGCGGGCCGGGCGCGGCCTCTCGCGGGTGGTCTGGGTCGTCATCCCGACGGCGGCCATGTCGCTTCCCCTCGTCTGGCACGCCCTGCGCTCGGGTGAGGTGTGGGGCCTGCTGGCCGATCCCGGGGTGCCCTGGGCTGGTCCGCAGGTGGGTCCGGATGCCGTGGGTCGGGGCCTGCTGGCCGCCGGCATCCCGACGCCCGATCTGGCCGGCTGGGCCACCCTGCTGCCCGACGGACCGACGTGGTGGGTGCCGCTGCTCGTTGCCCCGCTCGCTCTGCTGGCGCTCGCGGCACCACTGACCCAGCGCTGGGCCGCCGGGGTGTCGCTGCTCGTCGTCGCCGCCCTCGGCATCGCGACGGCGTTCGCCGCCGTCGGCGTGAGCGTCGCCTTCGCCGAATCCGAGACGGTCGCCCTGTGGCCGGGGGCCGGGCTGAGCCTGGCCTGGCTGGGCGTCCTCGGTGCCGCCCTGGTCACCCTCGACGCGGGACTCGCGCCGCGCGTCGCCCTCATCCGCACCGCACTCGTCGCGGTCGTCGCGGTGGGCGTTCTCGTACTGGCGGTCCCGGCGCTGACCGCCGTCGCCCGCGGCACCGCTCTGCTCACCAACGGTCCCGACAGCACCCTGCCCGCCTACGTCGCCGCCCGCGGCGCCGACGACCCCGACATCGGGACGCTCGTGCTCGCACCGCAGGACGCGGGTGGTGTCTCGGCGCGCATCGTCTGGGGCGGCAGCGAGACGCTGGGCGGCCAGAGCACGATCGTGTCGACGCGCACCGCGGCCACCCCGCAGGACGACGAGATCGCGGCGGTCGCCGCCGGCCTGATGACGGGCTCGGCAGACGATCTCGTCAGCAGGCTCGGCGCGGGAGGCGTGAGCTTCGTGCTGCTCTCGCAGGGCGCGGATCCGGAGTCCGACGCCGCCCGTACGCTGCGGCTGTCCGCGGCCGCGGCGATAGACCAGCGCGACGGTCTCGAGAGCGTGGGCGAGACGGCCCGCGGTGTGCTGTGGCGCATCGAGGGCGACGTCGCGCCGCGCCCGGCACAGGCGGCATCCACCGACCGGACCGCGGCGCTCATCACGGGCCTGCAGCTCGCGCTCGTCGCCGTCTCCCTGCTGCTCGCGCTGCCCACCGCCGCGTCGCGCCGCGAGGCCCGGCGCCTGCCGCGCGTCGTCGGGCCGCACTGGGAGGAGGGGCGATGAGCGATCGACGGGTGTTCCGATGGGCATCGACCAGCGCCCGGATGCTGGTGGGCTCCGTCGTCGCGATCGGGGCCGTCGTCGCCGTCGTGACGGCGGTGTCGATTCCGTGGCCGACGCTGGCCAGAGAGCCCGTCGCCGTCGTCGCCACCCCCGCACCGGCATCGACCGTGCTGTCGTGCGACGGAGGTCTGCTCGTGGCCGGACGGGACCTCACCGAAGCCGGCGCCCTGCAGCAGGCCGCGCCGCAGACCGTCGTGATCGGAGCCGCGCCCGATGCGCCGGTGCCAGACTCGCAGGCGCTGTCGTCGGCGGACGTGCCCGGAGCAGACGGCCCGACCGTCGTCACCGCGGAGCCGTCGACGACGGGACGCACCGACCTCGCGGCGGCGGGCTCCGCGACGGCGGCGTCCGACGACCTCGTGGGCTTCTCGGCGTCGGCCTGCCGCCCACCGCTCATGGACTCGTGGCTCGTCTCGGGTTCCGCCACGACGGGGTCGGCCGACTTCATCCTGCTGTCCAACCCGGGCGCGGTCGCCGCGACGGTCCAGCTCACCGTGCACGGCGCCACCGGCGCGCAGACGCCGCCGGGCGGCGCCGACCTCATCGTGCCCGCCGGCACACAGCGCGTGATCCCGCTCGCAGGGCTCGCGCGCGGCGAGCTGAGCCCCGTCATCCGCGTCACCAGCGTCGGCGCACCGGTGCAGGCCGCGATCCAATCCAGCCTCACCCGGGTGCTCGAACCGGGGGGCGTCGATCAGGCCGGAGCCGTGACCGCGGCATCCGAGGTGCAGACGATCGCCGGCGTCGTGGTGACCGAGGTCTCCGCAGGCGGCAGTGCGGCGACGGTGGTGCGCGTGCTGTCACCGGCGGGCGACACCGACGCGACCGTCACCGTGCGCGACGTGGTCGGTGGCGCGTCCGCCCTCGCCCCGATCACCGTTCCGCTTGCGGCGGGCATCCCGACCGAGATCGGTCTCAACGGGCTCGAGGTCGGCGAGTACGTCATCGACGTCGAGGCGTCCCTGCCGATCGTGTCGGGGGTGTGGCAGACGTCGGGGACCGGAGAGGGCTCGGACTTCGCATGGCTGCTGCCGTCTCCCGCGATATCGGTGCCGACGCTGCTGGCCGTGCCCGACGGGCCGACCGCGACGCTCACACTCGTGAACTCGGGCGACACCGCGACCGCGGTCACGGTGTCGGACGCCGACGGGTCGGACGCCGTCACGGTCGACCTGTCGCCGGGCGGCGCGACACGATTCGACGTGTCGGCCCGGCAGGGCTATCTCCTCGACAGCGCCGGGGTGCCGGTGCTCGCCGCCGTCACGATGAGCGGCGACGGCGCACTCGCCGGATTTCCGATCTGGCCGGCCGACGCTGCGGCACCGGCCATCACGGTCTACCCCTGAGGGTCAGAAGAACCGGAAGCGCTCGGGACCCAGGTCCCACGGGTCGCGGTCGAGATACTCGGCCGCGGCACGGAACACGGCGCCCTCGACGATCATCCGGCGATGGAGTTCGTCGTCGCGGTGGAGGTGCGCGAGGCGCTCGATCGGCAGCCGGAATAGGATGATGCGCTTCTCGGGACCCAGGACGAGCCAGCGCGGGATGCCGTCGGCACCGGGTGCCGACGGCATGTCGGCGATCTCGAAGCTGATCGCGCGCAGCTCGGGCCAGGCTGATCGCAGGAACTCCGCCGCGGTGCCGACGGCGAGGTCGAAGCGGTCGATGCGCGTGTCGAGCGGGGGGAGAGGCGGACGCACGACCGGGCTGCGTCCGAGCCTGCCGTGCCGTCCGTGCCTCGTCGGCCGGACAGCCGGCGGAGGAGGGCTCGGTGTGCGACGCCAGGCCATGGAGTACAGCTTAGATCCGACCGGCGGCGCGTGAGGGATCGAGACGGGCCCGCGCCGGGATGCCCGCGGCGCGGCATCCCGTCGTACACGCCCCTCCCGGCTAGTGTCGGACCGATGCGCGAGAGACTCTGCTCCAAAGTGGGATGCGCCCGTGAGGCGGTCTCGACCTTGACGTACGACTACCCCGACCAGATGGCCGCCCTCGGCCCGCTGGGCGCCGCGGCCGACCCCCACGCGCACGACCTCTGCGCGATCCACACCGAGCGACTCTCGGTGCCCCAGGGATGGGTCGTCGTGCGGCACGAGACGCTCCGCGTCTGACATCATCGCGCCCGCTGGTCGGGCGGGTGCGAGAATGACGGCATGTCGTCCGAAACGCTCCTCGCCGCCCCGGTGCTCGAATTCCAGATCGCCGACCTGTCGCTGGCGGCCGCCGGTCGCCATCAGCTGAGGCTCGCCGAGAACGAGATGCCCGGGCTCATGGCCCTGCGTGAGGAGTTCGGCCCCGCGCAGCCGCTCGCCGGGGCCCGCATCGCCGGCTCGCTGCACATGACCGTGCAGACGGCGGTGCTCATCGAGACGCTCACGGCGCTGGGTGCCCGGGTGCGCTGGGCGAGCTGCAACATCTTCTCGACGCAGGATGAGGCGGCCGCGGCTGTCGTCGTCGGCCCGACGGGGACCGAGCAGGAGCCCGCCGGGGTGCCGGTCTTCGCGTGGAAGGGCGAGACGCTCGAGGAGTACTGGGCGCTCGCCGACCGCATCTTCGACTGGAGCGCCGAGGGCTTCGACGGCCCGAACCTGATCCTCGACGACGGCGGAGACGCCACGATGCTCGTGCACAAGGGCGTCGAGTTCGAGGCCGCGGGTGCGGTGCCCGATGCGACGGATGCCGACTCGGTCGAGTACCGCGTCGTGCTCGACCTGCTGCGCGCGTCGCTGCGCAAGGACCCGCAGCGCTTCACCCGCATGGCGCCGCAGCTCACCGGCGTGACCGAGGAGACCACGACCGGTGTGCACCGGCTGTACGAGCTCGCGGCATCCGGCCGGCTGCTGTTCCCCGCGATCAACGTGAACGACTCGGTGACCAAGTCCAAGTTCGACAACAAGTACGGCATCCGCCACTCTCTTCCCGATGGTCTCAACCGCGCCACCGACGTGCTGATCGGCGGCAAGGTCGTGTTCGTCTGCGGCTACGGTGACGTCGGCAAGGGTGCCGCCGAGGCGCTGCGCGGCCAGGGCGCCCGCGTGATCGTCAGCGAGGTCGACCCGATCTGCGCGCTGCAGGCGGCGATGGACGGGTTCCAGGTCGCTCGCCTGGACGACATGATCGGCGACGTCGACATCGTCGTGACCGGCACGGGCAACGAGAACGTGGTCACCGTCGGGCAGCTCCAGGGTCTCAAGCACCTCGCGATCGTCGCGAACGTCGGGCACTTCGACAACGAGATCGACATGGCCGGTCTCGAGGCGCTCGACGGGGCGGAGTCGATCGAGATCAAGCCCCAGGTGCACGAGTGGCGGATGCCGAGCGGTCGCAGCATCCTGGTGCTCAGCGAGGGTCGCCTGATGAACCTGGGCAACGCCACGGGGCATCCGTCATTCGTGATGAGCGCGTCGTTCACCAATCAGGTGCTCGCGCAGATCGAGTTGCACACCCGGACGGGGGATTATCCCGTGGGCGTGCACGTGCTGCCGAAAGCGCTCGACGAGAAGGTCGCCCGGCTCCACCTGAAGGCCCTCGGCGCCGTGCTCACCGAGCTCACGCCGTCCCAGGCGGCGTACATCGGCGTGCCGGTCGACGGACCTTACAAGCTCGACCACTACCGCTACTGACGAAGACGTCGGGGTCAGCGCTCGGGGAAGCCCCGCGGCACGTCCCTGACGCCGGCGGCCAGGCGCTCCACGCGCTCGCCTTCGAGCACGAGTCCGCGCAGTTCGCGCTCCCGGCGGATGGCGGCGACCCCGCACACGAACGTCTCGGGGTCGACGGTCGGCATGGGTGACACGTGCGGCGCGGTCTCGGCGGCCAGGGATGCCGCGAGCCGCGCGCGGGCGGCGGGCTCCAGCAGCGGTGCCTGGCGGGCGAAGTGGGCGATGCGCCGCGACAGTCGCTCGGGGAGTCGGGCGACGTCGGCGACGGTGGCCCACTCCTCGAGTGCCGGAGGCAGCCCGGGGGCGGACGGCGGGAGGGCAGGGGTGCGCGTGCGTTCGGAATAGGTTCCCGCGAGCAGGTCCCCGAGTCGCTGCGAGCGCGGCGTGAACGCGCCCACGACGGCCGCGACGGAGCCGAAGGTGAACCACAGCTCGAACACGCCGACCAGTGCGCGGATGAATGCCTGGCGGAAACCGGCCGCCCCGCCGTCGGCGCGCACGATGCGCCCGCCGACCACCAGCTTGCCGAGGCTGCGGCCGCGGGTGAACGTCTCGACCGCCGTCGGGATGACGACCATGATCAGCACCAGCATCGTGACGGTGACGATGCGCACGACAGAGTCGCCGAAGACGTCGAGCCCGAACATCAGACCGGCGACGAGGGTGAACAGAAGGAAGAGCAGTCCGCCGAGCAGCATGTCGATGAACGTGCCCAGCGCCCGCAGGAAGAACCCGATCGGCTGCACGTCGAGGGCGACCGCCTCGCCGGTGAGGATCTCGTCCTGGTGGACGTCGATCATCCGGGCGGGGGAGGCGGGTGCCGTGACCTCGGGCATGCGTACAGTTAACCCCAAATGGATCTCGACGCCCTCACCGCCGCACGACAGCAGGAGTGGGCACGGCTGGACGAACTGGGCCGTGCCCGCCGTCTGAGCGGCGTCGAGGCCGACGAACTCGTGACGCGCTACCGCGCGGCATCCGCGGATCTCGCCGACCTGAAGACGTCGGCCGGCCGCACACCGCAGGGCGACCACGTCTCGACCATCCTGGCGCGGGCACGCCTGCAGCTCACCGGCGCCCCCGAGAACGTGTTCCGCCAGATCCCGCGCTTCTTCGCCCTGCAGCTTCCGGCTGCGCTCCACCGCGTGCGGTGGACGACGCTGGTCATCGCGGCGGGATTCATCGCGATCGTCGCCGTGGTCGGGTTCTGGATCTCGGGCGATCCTGCGCTGATCGCGGCCCTCGGACCCCGGGCGCAGCTCGAGTACTACGCCGAGAACGAATTCACCCAGTACTACAGCGAGAACCCCGCGGCCGTCTTCGCGGGCACGGTCTGGACCAACAACGCTTGGATCGCCGCGCAGTGCGTGCTGTTCGGCATCACCGGGATCTGGCCCCTCATGGTGCTCATGCAGAACGCGATGGGCCTCGGTCAGGCAGCCGCCGTGATGATGGCCTTCGACCGCGGCGACGTGTTCGTGCTCTTCATCCTCCCGCACGGTCTGCTCGAGATGACGTGCATCTTCGTCGCGGGTGCGGCGGGCCTCCAGATCTTCTGGGCGTGGGTCGCGCCGGGACGCCGCACGCGCGGAGAAGCCCTCGCACAGGCGGGACGCTCGCTGGCGACCATCGCGATCGGCCTCGTGCTCGTGCTCGCCGTGGCCGGACTCATCGAGGGCTTCGTCACGGCGCAGCCGTGGCCGTGGCCCGTCAAGATCGGCATCGGAGCGCTCGCTCTCGGCGCGTTCCTGTTCTACATGATCGTCGTCGGCGGCCGCGCCCGGCGTCTCGGCGAGACCGGCGACCTGACCGAGTACGAGACGGGCACGCCCACCCTGGTCGCGGGATGACGATTGTTTTGAATTGATCAAAACTGGCCGCTAGGCTGGGGTCATGAGCTCCACCGCGATCCCCCTGCATGAGACGGATGCCGGTGCGCTCATCCGTCGCGCAGGTCTCCGGGTCACCGAACCCCGACGCGCGGTGGTCGACGCCCTGCGACAGCGGCCCCACGCGAGTGCCGACGCCGTGTTCCGGCTCGTCACGGCATCCGTTCCGCAGACGAGTCTGCAGTCTGTGTACAACGCCCTCGGCGACTTCGCCGACGCCGGTCTCGTGCGGCGCATCGAGCCCGCCGGACGCCCCGGCCTGTTCGAGCTGCGGGTCGACGACAACCACCACCACATCATCTGCTCGGGATGCGGTGCCGTCGAAGACGTCGACTGCGCGCACGGCGAGGCGCCGTGTCTGACCCCCACCCAGACCCACGGCTTCGCCGTGCACACCGCCGAGGTGACGTACTGGGGCACATGCCCCGCGTGCGCCGCGGCGACCCGCGACTCCTGAGCACGCACACGCACATCCACGAGGAAGGAAGACCATGAGCGACATCGACGACACCACGACGGGGATCGGCAACGATCCGACCGACATCGACCACTCCGTCACCGACATCGACACGCCCACCGACGAGCGGGCCGACGGCGAGACGCGCCCGAGCCCCAACCCCGACGACGCGACCTGCCCGGTCGTGCACGCGCAGCCGCACCCGACGACCGGGTCGGCGAACCGGGTCTGGTGGCCCAATCAGCTGAACGTCAAGATCCTCGCGAAGAACCCGCCGGCACGCAATCCGCTGGGCGAGGGCTTCGACTACACAGCGGCGTTCGAGGCGCTCGACCTCGCCGCGGTGAAGGCCGACATCGCCCACACACTGACCGACAGCCAGGACTGGTGGCCGGCGGACTTCGGCAATTACGGCCCGCTCATGATCCGCATGGCCTGGCACTCGGCCGGCACCTACCGCGTCACCGACGGACGCGGCGGCGGCGGCACCGGCCAGCAGCGCTTCGCGCCGCTGAACAGCTGGCCCGACAACGTCAGCCTCGACAAGGCGCGCCGTCTGCTGTGGCCGGTCAAGAAGAAGTACGGGCAGTCCCTCTCCTGGGGCGACCTCATGATCCTCGCCGGGAACGTCGCGCTCGAGACGATGGGCTTCTCGACCTTCGGCTTCGGCGGCGGACGGCCCGACGTGTGGGAGCCGGACGACGACGTGTACTGGGGTCCCGAGACCACGTGGCTCGCCGATGAGCGCTACACGGGCGACCGCGACCTCGAGCGCCCGCTCGCAGCCGTGCAGATGGGCCTGATCTACGTCAACCCCGAAGGCCCCAACGGAGAGCCCGACCCGCTCAAGTCGGCGCGCGACATCCGCGAGACCTTCGGACGCATGGGCATGAACGACGAGGAGACCGTCGCGCTGATCGCCGGCGGTCACACCTTCGGCAAGACCCACGGTGCCGCGCCCGACACGAACGTCTCGGAGAACCCCGAGGCCGCCGGGCTCGAGAACCAGGGACTGGGCTGGAAGAACGCGCACGGCACCGGCAAGGGCGACGACACGATCACGTCGGGACTCGAGGTGACGTGGACCTACCACCCCACCCGCTGGGACAACGAGTACTTCCACATCCTGTACGCCTACGACTGGGAGCTCATGCGCAGCCCCGGCGGCGGCCACCAGTGGCGCCCGCAGAACGGCGCCGGTGCCGACATGGTGCCGCTCGCGCACGATCCGTCACGTCGCCGCGAGCCCCGCATGCTGACGAGCGACCTCGCGCTGCGCGTCGACCCCGCGTACGACGAGGTGTCGCGTCGCTTCAAGGACGACCCGGTGGCGTTCGGCGACGCGTTCGCCCGTGCCTGGTTCAAGCTCACGCACCGCGACATGGGCCCGATCGCCCGCTACCTCGGTCCCGAGGTGCCGACCGAGCAGCTCATCTGGCAGGACCCCGTGCCCGCGGTCGACCACGAGCTGATCGATGCGGATGACGCGTCGGCTCTCAAGGCGCAGATCCTGGACTCGGGGCTCACCGTCGCCGAGCTCGTCGCCACGACCTGGGCCGCGGCATCCACGTTCCGCGGGAGCGACAAGCGCGGTGGCGTCAACGGCGCCCGCATCCGCCTCGCACCGCAGAAGGACTGGGCGGTCAACAAGCCCGAGCAGCTCGCGCGCGTGCTCGGTGTGCTCGAAGGCGTGAAGGCGTCCTTCGAAGACGGCCGCACCGACGGCAAGAAGGTGTCGCTGGCCGACCTCATCGTGCTCGCGGGCAACGCGGCCGTCGAGAAGGCCGCGGCGGATGCCGGGGTCGAGGCCGTCGTGCCGTTCCACGCGGGGCGCACCGACGCCGCGCAGGAGCAGACCGACGAGCTCTCGTTCAGCTTCCTCGAGCCGGCGGTTGACGGCTTCCGCAACTACCAGGGTCCGAACGCCACGATGCCGGCCGAGTACCACCTGCTCGACCGGGCGAACCTGCTCACGCTCACCGCTCCCGAGACGACCGTGCTCGTCGGTGGGCTGCGGGTGCTGGGCGCGAACTGGGATGACTCGCCCTACGGCGTGTTCACCGAGCGCCCCGGCGTGCTCACGAACGACTTCTTCGTGAACCTCCTCGATCTGGGGACCACATGGAAGCCGCTGGACCCGGGCTCGCACGCGTTCGAAGGCACGAAGGACGGCTCCGGCGAGTTCTTCGGTCGTGGCACGCGTGTCGACCTGCTGTTCGGCTCGAACTCCGAGCTGCGTGCGCTCGCCGAGGTCTACGCCTCGGACGACGCCCACGAGAAGTTCGTGCGCGACTTCGTCGAGGCCTGGGGCAAGGTCACGGAGCTCGATCGCTTCGACCTGCGCTGAGCAGACACCATCGCGAACGACGCGGCCCGCCCCGGGATCATCGGGGCGGGCCGCGTCGTTCGTCTGAGGGTCAGCGGACGCGCGCCTCGGACTGCAGGGACGGGAGCTTGTTCGGCTCGAAGAGCGCGCGGTGCAGCAGTCCCGCGAGTACCCCGCCGACGAGCGGGAACACGATGAAGACCCAAAGCTGCGCGAGCGGTTCGAGCCCGCCGTAGATCGCGGTGGCGATCGAGCGCGCGGGGTTGACCGACGTGTTGTCGATGGGGATGGATGCGAGGTGGATGAACACCAGCGTGAGGCCGATCGACAGTCCCGCGATGTTGCCGCTGCCCCGCTTCGTGTGCGTCACGCCGAGGATCACCATGACGAAGATCGCGGTGAACAGCACCTCGGCGATGATGGCGGCGCCGATCCCGAAGCCGCTCGGAGACGCGTCGCCGAAGCCGTTGCTGGCGAAGCCGCCGTCTTGGGCGGTGCTCAGCCAGTCGGTCGGGCCGAAGAGGCCGATGAGGACGATGAGCGTCGTGCCGACCGCGCCGCCGACGATCTGCGCCACGATGTACCCCGGAGCGTCCTTCCAGGCGAAGCGCCCCGCGGCCGCGAGGCCGAAGGTGACGGCGGGGTTGAAGTGACCGCCCGAGATGGGGCCCCAGGCGTAGATGCCCGCGAGCAGTGTGAGCCCGAACGCGAACGAGACGCCGAGCCAGCCGACGACCTCTCCGGCGAACAGGGCCGTTCCGATCGAGCCGAAGACGAGCAGGAATGTTCCGAGCGCTTCGGCGACCAGCTTGTTGGCCGTGGTGGGTTGGGTGGCGAGGGTATCCGACATGACGGCCTCCTTTCCTCGATCGGAGCGTAGCGCTTAGCTCAGGGGTTTCCCAGGCTGCGACGCGCGCCGAGGACGCGGTGCGTCACATTGTCGACGTCCGTTCCCTCGCCCGTCATGTCGGGGTCAGAGCCGACCGGCCGCCTTCAGGGCGAGGTAGCGGTCCGCGATGCGAGGAGGCAGGGATTCGGGGGTGTCGGCGATCGCCTCGGCTCCGGCGCGCGCCATGGCCGCCGCGACGCGCGCCGCCTCGCGGGCGGCGCGCTCGGCCGCCGCTTCGCGGTACACGTCGGTGGCATCCGGTCGCGACACGGGCGGTGCAGGCTCATCGGTGACCGTCCCCACGAGCACGTGGGCGCGTCGGGCGACTGCCGGAAGCGACCCAAGGAACCCGCGCGACGACTCCACGGCGTCCTGCGCGGTCAGCACCACCACGAGGGCGGGGCGAGATGTCAGCGCCCGCGCGGCGGCGAAAGCGGCATCCCAATCGGTGTCGATCAGCTGAGGTTCGACGGTGGCCATCGCGTCGACGAGTGCCGGAAGCAGCGAGGGTCCGTCGACGCTGGTCACCCGGGCGCGGGGTGCCCGGTCGAACATCACGAGGTGCACGTGGTCCCCGGCGCGGTTGGCCAGGGCCGCGAGCAGCAGCGCGGCCTCCATCGCGGCATCCAGTCGAACGCCGTCCCCCACACGCGCGGCCGCGGTGCGTCCTGTGTCGATGACGATCACGACGTGACGGTCTCGCTCGGGTCGCCACGTGCGCAGCATGGTGCTCGACGAGCGTGCGGTGGCGCGCCAGTCGATCGAGCGCACATCGTCGCCGCGCACGTACTCGCGCAGACTGTCGAACTCCGTGCCCTGCCCGCGCACCTGGAGGCTCGTCGATCCGTCGAGTTCGCGCAGGCGGGCCAGTCGCGACGGGAGGTGCCGACGCGATGTGAACGGCGGCAGCACACGCACGGCGCCCGGGGCGTCCAGTCGCCGTTGTCGACCCGCGAGACGCAGGGGGCCATCGGATCGCACCACCACGAACAGCGATCGCAGCTCTCCTCGCCGGCGGGGGAGCAGCGGCACCTGGACGACGCGACTCTCACCCGAGGGGATGTCGATCACCGACCGCTCCGGCGGGGCGCCGGCCGTGGGCTGCCAGGCATCCCGCACCCGACCGCGCAGGGCGCGCGAGCCCGTGTTGCGCAGTCGGAGGCTCGTCCGCACCTGTTCGCCGAGCAGCACGCGCCGGGGGAGCGTGCGCTCGATCTCGAGCGACCGGGGGTCTGGAGCGAACGCGGCGTCGGCGAGGATCGCCACGACGCAGAGCAGGATCCACCCGGCGGCCGCGATCCACGCGTCGACTCCTGCGAGCGAGAGCAGCACGACGGGCACGACGCCGAGGGCGACGAGCAGGGGTGAGCGACCGCTGAGGTACATGGGCTCCTTCGGGTTTCGGTACGCGGCGCTTCGCGGCGCTACTCGACCTTGATCCGAGACGCATCAACGCCGCTTCGCGACATCGATCCGTCTCGCATCAAATCGGCACCCTGGTCTGCTGCACGACCGACGCGAGCACGGCGTCGATGGAGACGCCCTCGAGCTCGGCGTCGGGCCGCAGCCGGATGCGGTGCCGCCACGTCGGAACGAGCATGGTCTGCACGTGATCGGGGGTGATCGCGGGGTACCCGCCGAGCCAGGCCCAGGCCTTCGCTGCGGCGAGCAGGGCCGTCGAGGCGCGCGGACTGACGCCGATCTCGACCGATGGGCTCTCGCGGGTGGCCCGGGCGAGGTCGACGAGGTAGCCCAGCACGTCGTCGGACACGGTGACGGATGCCGCCGCCCGCTGGGCGGCGCGCAGCTCGTGCGCGCTCGCCACGGGGCGGAGCCCGGCTGCGGCGAGGTCGCGTGGATCGAAGCCCTCGGCATGGCGGCGGAGCACCGCGAGTTCTGCATCGCGCGGAGGGATGTCGACCACGAGCTTCAGCAGGAAGCGGTCCAGTTGCGCTTCGGGCAGCGTGTACGTGCCCTCGTGCTCGACGGGGTTCTGCGTCGCGGCGACGAGGAACGGATCGGGGAGCGCGCGGGTGACGCCGTCGGTGGAGACCTGGCGCTCCTCCATCGCCTCCAGCAGCGCCGACTGGGTCTTGGGCGGTGTGCGGTTGATCTCGTCGGCGAGCAGGATGTTGGTGAACACCGGCCCCTCGCGGAACTCGAACTCGCCCGCCTTCGCGTCGTAGACGAGCGAACCCGACACGTCTCCCGGCATGAGGTCGGGGGTGAACTGGATTCGGGTGGTGGACAGGCCCAGCGCCGCGCTGAACGAGCGCACGAGCAGGGTCTTGGCGACGCCGGGGACTCCTTCGAGCAGCACGTGCCCTCGGGCGAGGACGGCGATCAGGAGGCCGGTGACCGTGCCGTCCTGGCCGACGACGGCCTTGCCGACCTCGTGGCGTACGCGGTTCATGACGTCCCGCAGCGCCGCGTCGTCGGCGGGTGGGTCGGCGGGGCGGGGTGGGAGGTCGGTCATCGGGTGGTCCTTTCCGGTCGGACGGCCGCATCGACGGCGTCTTCGAGGTCGCGCAGGCGCGCCCGCAGGGTGAGCAGTTCGCCGTCGCCGGCGGGGATCTCGTCGATCAGGATGCCGCGCACAGCGCCGCGGTCGAAGCCGGTGCGGATCGCCACGGCATCCGCGATCTCGGTCGCCGAGGCAGCCTTCCCGAGGGCGAGCACGCGGCTCAGTCGTCCGAGGGCGCCGATGCGCAGCTGGTCGGCGGCGTGACTCGCGTCGCGGGCGCGGGCGTAGAGGCGCCCGCGGCCCTCGGTGGTCTCGGCAGCCCGCACGGTGACGGGCAGTCGTTCGGCGACGAGGGGGCCGAATCGACGGCCGCGCCAGATGCCCGCTGTGACGCCCGCCGTCAGCAGCAGCACGATCACGGGGCTCACCCACGGCGGCGTGAGGTCGCCGAGCGAGGGCTGAGCGGTCTCGAGATCGGTGTCGCCGAGGCTCGGGACGTACCAGACGACACGGGCGTGGCGGCCCATCAGGTTGAGGGCGAGCGCGGCGTTGCCGTCGTCGGCCAGGGTCTCGTTGACGAAGAGGGTGCGGCCGTCGACGGCCGACAGGCGGCGCTCGCCGTCGTCGCGCACGAGCAGGCCCGCGCCCTCGCCGGACGGGTAGCACGCCGTGATCGCCCCGCCGCCGGCCTCGAACGTGCGGCCGGGCGCGACGGGGCCCGAGCGCTCGGCTTCGGCCAGGTCGCATGCCGGGTCGACGGGGGAGTCGAGTGCGACGCCGGCCGTCGCGGTGCCGGGGAGGAAGACGCGCAGGTCGCGCGAGCGGGGCTCGACCAGCACCACGTCGGTGGCCGCGTCTCCGAGCCGGGCGAGACCGTCGTCCGACAGCGCGGGGGCGTCGGGGAGCACGAGCGTCGCGTCGTCGTCTCGGAGCGCGCGCTCGGCGTCGTCCCGTGCGCGGGCGATGACGACGTCGACACCCTGGTCGCGGAGCAGCTCGACGACGGCGCGGGTGCCGAGGGCGCCGGCCGATTCGGGATCCAGGGCGTCGCGCTCGTTCCACTCGCCGAGTCCGCCCAGTGCTCCGCCGATGCCTCCGACCACGAGCAGGGCGACGCCGATCGCGATCCAGACCGTCACCCGGCGGCTGCGCGTCGTGCGCCGGGCACTCACCTCGTGGCCGGTCTCGACGGCGGTCACGGGGTCGCTCCGACAGCATGGCGCTCGCGCGTCGGCGAAGCATCGGCGATGGCGTCGTCCACGTCGACGACGCGTGCGTACAGTCCGCTCGTCCCGCGCCGGCGCAGATAGCGCACGTCGTCGAAAGCGGCGGCCGCGGCTTCGAGTGCGTCAGTGGATGCCGGGAACGCCCTGCCCGCCGCGCGTGCGAACCCGTGGACCGTCGTGCCGGGAGGCGTCTCGACGACGCCGCGCTCGGTCAGTGCCCGTGCGAGCGCGCGGAAGCGCAGCACGATGGCCTCCTCCCATTCGCCGGCGGCGGCCTGGGCGGTCGCTGCGGCCCGGAGCTCTGCCGAGGATCGCGCATCGGCGTCGCCGAACAGCGTCGCCGTCGGCGGCGGAACCCGCCTGGTCGACCGGGGCAGACCCCACACCAGGAAGGCCGCGACGATGATGACGACGACGATCGCGGCGGCGAGGAGGGCGAGGAGGAGGCCCCACTGACCGTCGACCTCGGTCTCGAACAGACCGCCGATGAAGTCCGCGACGGCGCGGGCGATGCGGTCCAGGAGTGTCGGCTCCGCTTCGCGATAGACCGGATCGGAGAGTTCCCGCTCGGCCCACTCGCGGGCTTCGTCGCCGTCGGGCACGAGGGGGATCGCGCTCAGGCGCATCGACGTCACGGCGCGGGTCGACCCGCCTCGCCCGAGCCGGGCGCCGCCCACTGCGTCGGTGCGGGAGGAGCGGAGGGTGTCGCCGCGGGCGAGGCCGACCCGGGCGCCGCCTGCGGCGGGTACGCGTACGGAGGCGCGGCCGGCGACGCCGGCGGGGGTGCGTAGGCGGCGGGCGGGCCGGGATACGGCATCGGCACGGCAGGTGGAAGGTACGGCGACGGCTGATCGCGACCGATGCTCTGACGGTAGGGGTCGGGAAGCGGCGACACACCGGCATCCCGTTTCTCGACGTACTCGAGCAGGTCGAGGTCGAGACCTTCGCGCCGCATGCGGCAGTCGACGTAGATGAGCGCCGTCGCGGTGGACTGCACGACCACGGCGATCGACTGGAGGAGCAGCAGCACCGCGTACGCGAGCACGAGCGACACGACCAGCGTGATGATGCCCGACGTGTCGACCTCGCCGGTGGGGGCGATGACGGTCGACAGTCCCGCCGAGAGGAATGAGAACGGGAGGCTCACGGCCTGGCTCACGACGCCGAAGATCATCGAGATCAGCACGATCACCCCGAGCGACGACCAGAAGCGGCCCCGCACGAGCGTCCACGAGCGGGCGATCGCGGCGCGGATCGTCGCGCCCTCGATGAGGATGACCGCCGGAACGAGCAGGAGCTTGATCATGAGCCACCACACGAGGGGGATGAGAGCCAGCACCACCATCACGGCGAGGGCGATGGCGAGCGGCACCGCGACGATCGCGATCACCGCGACGATCGCCCCGAGCACTCCGAGTGCGGCGATCGCGGCCACCACCACCAGAAGGGAGTAGCCGATGAGGCGCCAGATCGCGGGCTTCACCCGCTGCCACAGGGCCCCGAGCGTGAGGCGCTCCGCGACGACCGCGCGCGTGACCTCGACGACGACGACGCCCTGGACCACGAGGGTGAGGGCCCCCGACGCGAGTCCGAGCACGAGCCCGGCGGCGAGGACGATCGCCACGGAGCCCGCCATCACAGTCTCGAACTCGTCGGTGCCCGGGCGCAGCGTGTCGAGCCGGCTGAAGGCGCCGAAGGTCACGAAGCCCAGCGCGACCAGCACGACGAGGTAGGCCACCGTCTGGACGACGAGGGCGAAGCCCAGGAGGACCCGCGGGTTCTGCCGGAGGGCGACGAACGAGCGTCCCAGAATGGTGCCGAACGAGAGTGGATGCAGCGGCACGATCCCTGGTCGGGATGCCGGCGTCCAGGCCGGGTAAGCGGTCACGGGGGCTCCTCCTCATGCGAGGCGTCGTCGCAGGCTCCGTCCATCGTGTCACACCCCTCGGACGTCCTCGGCGATCAAGCAGGACGCGTACGCCGCGTGCACAGGTCGCGTCGACTACTCTGTGGAAAGCGCACGGGTGTCGCCGGGGCGGCGACCCGGCCGGACGAAAAGGAACGAACCCGTCAGATGACTTCACGGATCCTGGTGGTCGACGATGACACCGCGCTCGCCGAGATGATCGGCATCGTGCTGCGCACCGAAGGCTTCGACACCGTCTTCTGCGCCGACGGCGCGAAGGCGGTCGACGTGTGGCGCAGCGAGCGGCCCGACCTCATCCTCCTCGATCTCATGCTCCCCGGAATGGACGGCATCGAGATCTGCACGCGTGTGCGGGCCGAGTCCGGCATCCCGATCATCATGCTCACCGCCCGTACCGACACCGCCGACGTGGTGCGCGGTCTCGAGGTCGGCGCCGACGACTACATCGTCAAGCCGTTCAATCCCAAAGAGCTGGTCGCCCGCATCCGCACGCGCCTGCGTCCCGTAACGCAGTCGGCGGGGGACACCCTGCGCATCGGCGACCTCTCGGTCGACGTCGCCGCGCACGAGGTGCGCCGCGCCGACGAGGTCATCGCGTTGACGCCGTTGGAGTTCGAGCTGCTGGTGGCGCTCGCCTCCAAGCCGCAGCAGGTGTTCTCCCGCGAGATGCTGCTGGAGCAGGTGTGGGGCTATCACTACAAGGCCGACACCCGCCTGGTCAACGTCCACGTGCAGCGCCTGCGCGCCAAGGTCGAGAAGGACCCCGACAATCCCAAGATCGTGACGACCGTGCGTGGTGTCGGCTACCGCGCCGGTGCCGTCGTCTGAGTCCGCGATGACCGCGCCGGACACGGGTGCGTTCGCCCGGGTCCCGTCGATCGACTGGCGGGACTGGCGGTCCTGGCCCGACAGCCTGTCGATGCTGTGGCGTCGTTCGCTGCGGTTCCGGACGATCCTGGTGACCCTCGCCCTGACGGCGCTCGCGGTGGTGGTGGCGTGCCTGTGGATGGCGATCTCGATCCAGAACGACTTGTTCGGCTCGCGCAAGGAGCAGATCCTGGCGGACTCTCGGCGGGCCACGATCGTCGCGCAGGAGACGCTCAACTCCACCGTGCTCGGCGATTCGGTCCAGCTGCAGACGCTCGTCAGCGACGTCGGGCAGAACCTGCTCATGCAGGCGTCGGGCGACGGCATCCGCATCTACCGCATCGATTCCACGCCGTCCACGATCGCGCCGCAGGGCCTGGCGGCCGGCGCCGAGATCGAAGACGTCGTGACCCCCGAGCTGCGCCAGCAGGTCGAGGACAACCCGACGCAGCAGTACTGGCAGTCCGTGGCGCTCCCCGCCGCGGGCGGCACGACGACTCCCGGGATCGTGGTCGGCCAGCAGGTGTCGATCCCGCTGGCCGACGTCGGGCCGTACGCGGTCTTCGTGGCTTACGACCTCAGCAGCGCGTCGCAGACCCTGGGCTTCGTGCAGGGCACGCTGTGGGGCGTGGGCATCGTGCTGGTGCTGCTCATCAGCGGCATCGCGTGGTTCGTCCTGCGGTCGGTCACGACGCCGATCGGCGAGGCCGCCGAATCGAGCGCGATGCTCGCGGCGGGAAAGCTCGACGTGCGCCTGCCCGTACGCGGCGAGGACGAGCTGGCGACGCTCGGCCGGTCCTTCAACGCCATGGCCGACAGCATCGAGTCGCAGATCAAGGAGCTCGCCGACCTGTCGCTGGTGCAGCAGAGGTTCGTCTCGGACGTCTCGCACGAGCTGCGGACGCCGCTGACGACCATCCGGCTCGCGGCCGACATGATCAACGACCAGCGCGAGACCTTCGACCCCACGACGGCCCGTGCGGCCGAGCTGCTCAACGCGCAGGTGCAGCGGTTCGAGACGCTGCTGACCGACCTGCTCGAGATCAGCCGCTACGACGCCGGGTCGGTGCAGCTCGAGCTGGAGCCGACGAGCCTCGCGCACCTCGCCGAGGACGTCATCGGCTCGATGCAGCAGCTCGCCGACCAGCACGGCAGCGACGTGCGCCTGGTTGCGCCCGGCGGCTACTCGCCCGTCGACATGGACCCGCGCCGCGTGCGCCGGGTCGTGCGCAACCTGCTCGGCAACGCGATCGAGCACGGCGAGGGCAGGCCCATCGTCGTCACCGTCGACAGCAACCGGCAGGCGATCGCGATCGGCGTGCGCGACTACGGGCTCGGGATGCGGCCCGACGACGTCGAGCGCGTGTTCGACCGCTTCTGGCGTGCCGACCCGTCGCGCAAGCGCACGATCGGGGGCACGGGCCTGGGCCTGTCGATCGCGCTCGGCGATGCGCGACTGCACGGCGGTGAGCTGCGGGTGTGGTCCGAGCTCGGCCGCGGAACCAACTTCGTCCTCACGCTGCCCCGTCAGGGTGCCCGTCTGACGGCGCCGTCGCCGATCCCGGTAGATCCCGGCGACGACGCACCCATCGACGACCTCGGGCTCACCCAGCCGATCCAGGTGCTCCTGGACGGACAGAGCGGGGGTGCTCGGTGAGCGGCCCGCGCCGGCTCACGGCGGCTCTCGTCGCGTCGGTGCTCGCGCTCCTGCTCACGGCCTGCGCGGGTCTTCCGACCGGCGGCGGTGTCAACGAGGGACTCGAGCCCGGCAGCGAGATCGAAGCGCCCGACGTCTCGTTCATCCCCGACCGCCCGCAGCCCGGGGCGACACCGGAGCAGGTGGTCGACGGATTCCTCCGCGCCGGCGTCGGCGCGGCCGACGACTGGGCGCGGGCACGCGAGTTCCTCGCGCCCGCGTTCCGAACGGTGTGGATGCCGTCGGCCGGCGTGACCATCGACGTCCAGGGCACGCGCGTCACGCGGGTGCTCGACGACGACACGGTGTCGGTGCTCGTGTCGCAGGTGGCGACGGTGGACGCGAAGGGGTCGTACGAGGATGCCGCCGAAGGCACGACGCCGCTGACCTTCGAGCTCGCCCAGCAGTCCGACGGCGAGTGGCGGATCACCGAGGCGCCCGACGGCGTGGTCGTCGATCGCAACATCTTCGCCAATGTGTTCAACAGCTATCCGCTCGCGTACTTCGATCCGTCGTGGCGCTACCTCGTCCCGGACGTCCGCTGGTTCCCGCGATCGCGCGCGGCATCCCTCATCGCGTCGGCGCTGGTGAACAGCCCGTCCAGCGACTGGCTCGCCGGGGCGGTGCAGAGCGCGTTCCCCGACAGCGTCGAGGTGGGACTGTCGGTGCCGGTCGTCGCCGGCGTCGCGACGGTGCCGCTGAGCTCCGAGGCGCTCGGAGCCGACCAGGAGACCCTCGACCGCATGCAGACGCAGCTCGAGGCGAGCCTGGGCGCCGTCGGAGTGAGCGAGGTCGAGATGCTCGTCGGCAACACCCTGCTCGAGGCCGATCCGGTGGAGACGCAGCGCACGACCGTGACCGGCCCCCCGCTCGTGCAGATCGATCAGGTCTTCGGATTCCTCGCCGGCGGCGAGCTCACGACCGTGCCGGGGCTGTCCAGCCGACTCGCCGACCTCGACTCCGTCGCCGTGCAGGTGACCGCCGATCGATCGGAGGCCGCGGTGCAGCTGGCCGACGGCACGGTCGCGCGGGTGCCCGCCGACGGCGGTGACGTCGTCACCTACGACCGCACCGGGCTGATCGCACCGACGATCGATCCGTGGGGAGTCGTGTGGACCGTGCCGCGCGACGCGCCCCATGCGGTGCAGGGGCATCTTCCCGACGGCCGCACGGTCGCCGTCGGCGAGGCATGGCCCGAGGCGACGCAGATCTCGGCGATGGCCGTGTCGCGCGACGGCACGCGGATCGCGGCCCTGCTCACCGTCGGCGGCCGGACGGTCGTCTGGGTGTCGGGCATCGTGCGGGGCGCCGATCGGGCCCCGTCGATCCTGGGGCCGCCGCTCGATCTCGGGGTGGCGACGGGCGTCGGGCGGAGCATCACCTGGCTCGACGATTCGACCCTGGGCGTGCTCTCGGCCGAAGGAGAGTCCACGAGCATGCTCGAGCAGCTCGTCGGCGGCCCCGGCATCGTGACGACCGGGCCGGCGCAGGCCGTCTCGATCGCCGGCGGGGCGACGATCGCGACGATGAGGGTGCGAAGCGCCGACGGCACCCTGTTCGTGCGGCGCGGGTCGAACTGGCAGGAGATCGCCTCGGGGATCGTGCTGCTCGCGACCCAGCAGGGCATGCCCGAGTAGGTTTCGGCTCCTCCCCAGAGGCGCGAGTCGGGGCCGTTGTCGTGCATGGTCCTGCGGGAACCGCGACGCCTGTCGGGCTGCGGGGATGCTCGGAGCCATGCTCGATGATCGCGCCCTCGTGCGGCAGGCCCTCGCGGATGCCCTCGCCCTGATCCTGCCGGTGACCTGCGCGGGCTGCGGAGCGCTCGACGTCGCGCTGTGCGACGACTGCCGTAGAGGCCTCGCGCCGGCCGTCCTGCACGTGCGCGGCGACGTCGAGGTGTGGAGCGGGCTCGCGTACGGCGGTGTCGCGGCGCGGGTCGTGCGCGCGTTGAAAGAGGACGGCCGCACGCATCTCGCGCGCGACCTCGCACCTGCGCTGGATGCCGCGATCGCGGCATCCGGTTCACCGTCGGCCGTGCTCGTGCCCGTGCCGACCTCGCGGGCGTCGTACCGCCTGAGGGGCTTCCGCGTCGCGGAGCTGGTCGCACGGCGGGCCGGAGCGCCCGTGGAGCGCCGCCTGCGTCTCGTGCGTCAGCCTGGGGACCAGCGCGGGCTCGACATCGAGGCGCGCCGCGCGAACGTCGTCGCGAGCATGGCGGCGCGGCGCCCGGCATCCGGCCCTGTCCTTCTGCTGGACGACGTCGTGACGACGGGTGCGACCCTCTCCGAAGCCGCTCGCGCGCTGCGCGCCTCGGGAACCGCCGTGATCGGGGCCGTGACGATCGCCGCCACGCCGAGGCGGTCGCCGATTCGGAGGGGAGATACGGATGACTCATTCGCAACTGGTAGGTGACAGGGGGGTGACGCAGGGATAGCGTGGGAGATCCAAGGCGACTGATGGTCCGCCCTTGACCGGGCGGACCGGAACAAGGAGGTCAAGGATGGAAACCAGCATCGTCGGCGTAGGAGTGAGCGTTTCGGATCGCTTCCGCGGAGTGGTCGATGAGAAGGCCCTCCGCATAGAGCACCTCGCTCCACGCGCGCAGCGGCTCGACATCAAGGTCACGCACCGCGCCTACCACAACGGGCGTGTCGAAGACGAGACCGTCGAGCTGACGCTCACCGGCAAGGGCCCTCTCGTGCGAGCGGAGGCCGTCGACGGCGACAAGTTCGCCGCGCTCGACATGGCCGTCGACAAGCTCGCCGAGCAGTTGCGTCGCGCCAAGGACAAGCGGATCGACGCGCGTCGTCACCCGCGTGGTGCGAAGCTCGATAAGGAGAGCGGCTCCCTGCAGGGCGTCGACGTCGAGCCGGCGTCGGTCGAGTTGCTGCGAGCCGTCGCGACCGGCGAGGTGCCCGTGGTGGCCAGTGACGACGAAGAGGCGGAGTACACGCCCGTCGTCATCCGCACCAAGCAGTTCGGACCGGAGTGGATGACGGTCGAAGACGCCGTCGACCGCATGGAGCTCGTCGGGCACGACTTCTTCCTGTTCATCGACGCCCGCACCGACCACCCCAGCGTGGTGTATCGCCGCAAGGGATGGGACTACGGTGTGATCTCGCTCACGACGCAGGCAGCCCCCGAGGTGGGCGCCGCCTAGGACCTCTGTGAACGACGGATGCCGCGGCCTTCGGGTCGCGGCATCCTCATGTCATCCCGGTGGCGCAGGTCATGCCCTGCGCCGGCCGTCAGTCGAACATGCCGTCCAGCAGGCTGCCGATCACGAGACCGCCGAGGATGCCGCCCATCATGCCGTCTCCGCCGCCGCGACGGCCGCCGCCGTAACCGCCGCCCCACTGATCGGGACCCTGCTGCGGCCGTGACTGGTCGATGTCGCGCTGAGCGAGCTGCAGGGCCTCGCCGGCCAGGTGCGCCGCACGGCGGGCCATGGCCATCGCCTGGTCGCGCTGGTCTTCGTCGATCGTCGTGGCCACGGAGGCCGACGTGCCGAGATAGCGGTCGAGGTCGACGCGCACGCGTTCGGACTCGGCGATGCGCGTGCGGGCGTCGGCGCCGATGTAGCCGCGATGCCCGGCGATCACATCGCGTGCCACGGCGAGCTGGCGATCCGCGTCGTCGATCGCGTGGCGCACGTGCTCGAGCGGCGGGATGACGCGCGCCGCCCGCTCGCGTGCTGCTTCGATCGCGGCATCCAGCCCGGCATTGGCATCGCGCAGACGCGAGAGCAGCGCGAAGGGGTCGGTGTTCACCCCGGCGCCCGGCAGCGACGCGAGCGCGGACTGGAGCGTGCTGATCGCGGCGGAGACGGCCGGCGTGGGCTTCTCGCGCAGGGCGACGACGATGTCCTCGCGGGAATCCTCGACGATCGCCGACAGCGTCGACTCGGCGCGCAGCGCCTCGACCTCGAACGTCTCGACGGCATCCAGGAGTGTCGCGGCGCGACGCACCGACTCGGTGGCAGCCTCCAGCGCCAGATTGGCCTGCTCGCGCTGGCCGGCCTCGCGTCGTCGCTCCGCGATGGCGGCACTGTGCTCGGCGAACCCGAGGAGCTGCTCGGCCTCGGACGGGTTCACGTCGACCTGGGCGAGAGCCTCGGGGGCGTAGCGGGCGCCGAGTCGCTGCACGGTCTCGCGGGCCTGGGGGAGCCGGGTGCGCAGGCGTGCGGCATCCGCTCGTACGGTCGCGATGATCTCGGGAGCGCGCCGCGCCCGGGCGATACGCTCGGCGAGCGACTCGGTGCGGTCGTCGAGGAGGTCTTCGGCCCACTCGCACAGCTGCGCGATCCGGGCGTTGCGCGTGCGCAGCTCCTCGGGGGTGTCGGGGATCTCGTCGTGGTTCAGCTGGTGGAGGTGGAAGGCCTCGGCCATGTGCTGCTTCACCGACGCGAGAGCCTCTCGAAGCTCCTTGGTCGAATCGGGCCCGAGCTCGGCCTCGGCGAAGGCGAGCTCGTCGCTCGTGACGCGGATGCGCTCGTCAGCGGACACCAGGGCGGTCTGCGCCTTGCGTTCGAGGTCCGCGTCCTGAGCCTGAAGCTGTTCCTGCTCGCGTTTGCGCTTGCCCCAGAATCCCGACATGACTCGATCCTACGGGGGCGGCGGGAGGCCGGCCGAGGGTTGTGGACGCCCTCGGCGAACGCTCAGTCGCGGTGACGCGGCTTGCGCGGCGGACGGTCGTCGTCGTTGCGGGGGCGACCGCCGGTGTCGGGTCGCAGCTGGATGAGCTGACCCGAGATGCGGGTGCCCGACAGCTTGTCGAGCGTCGACGGCGGCAGATCGGCCGGCAGGTCCACGAGTGAGAAGTCGGGGCGGATCTGGATCGCGCCGAAATCGTCGCGCTTGAGTCCGCCTTCGTTGGCGAGGGCGCCGACGATCTGGCGCGGCTCGACGCGGTGGCGCTTGCCGACCGCGATGCGATAGGTCGCCATGCCGGGACGCGGCGGACGCACCTTGCGCTCGGGGCGGTCGCCGGAATCGCGGTCGAAGCGCGCGGGACGCTCGCCCCGGTCGACGAACTCGCGTCGCGGCCGCTCGGGCTCCGCGTCCAGAAGCAGGGGCGACTCGCCCTGTGCGACGATCGCGAGCGCGGCCGCGACGTCGACCTCGGGGATGTCGTGGTTGCGCACGTAGTGGGCGATGATGTCGCGGAACCGGTCGATGCGCTCCGTCTCGCCGAGGGCGGCCGTGATGCGGTCGTCGAACCGCGCGAGGCGGGTGACGTTGACCTCGTCGACGCTCGGCAGCTGGATCTCGGTGAGCTCCTGGCGCGTCGCGCGCTCGATCGCGCGGACGAGACCCCGCTCGCGCGGCGTGACGAAGCTGATCGCGTCGCCCGAGCGACCGGCGCGGCCCGTGCGGCCGATGCGGTGCACGTACGACTCGGTGTCGGTAGGGATGTCGAAGTTCACGACGTGCGAGATGCGCTCGACGTCCAGACCCCGGGCGGCGACGTCGGTCGCGACGAGGATGTCGAGCTTGCCCGACTTGAGCTGGTTGACCGTGCGCTCGCGCTTGTCCTGCGCGACGTCGCCGTTGATCGCGGCGGCCGAGTAGCCGCGCGCGCGGAGCTTCTCGGCGATCTCCTCGGTCACGATCTTCGTGCGGCCGAAGATGATCATGCCCTCGAAGTTCTCGACCTCGAGGATGCGTGTGAGGGCATCCATCTTCTGCTGCCACTGCACCACGAGGTAGCGCTGGGTGATCGTCGCCGACGTGGTGGTCTTCGTCTTGACGGTGATCTCTTCGGGGTCGTGCAGGTACTGCTGCGACATGCGACGGATCGTCGAGGGCATCGTCGCCGAGAACAGCGCGACCTGCTTGGTGTCGGGAGTGTCGGCGAGGATCGTCTCGACGTCTTCGGCGAAGCCCATCTTGAGCATCTCGTCGGCCTCGTCGAGCACGAGGTACTTCAGCTCCGACAGATCCAGCGTGCCCTTGTCGAGGTGGTCCATGATGCGACCGGGGGTACCCACGACGACGTGGACCCCGCGACGCAGAGCCGACAGCTGCACGCCGTAGCCCTGTCCGCCGTAGACGGGGAGGATGTGGACGCCCTTGAGGTGCGACGCGTACTTCTCGAACGCCTCGCACACCTGGAGCGCGAGCTCTCGGGTCGGCGCGAGGACCAGTGCCTGCGGCGTCTTCTGCGACAGGTCGAGGCGGTCGATGATCGGCAGCGCGAACGCGGCGGTCTTGCCCGTTCCGGTCTGCGCGAGGCCGACGACGTCCTTGCCCGCGAGGAGGGGCGGAATGGTCGCCGCCTGGATGGCGGAGGGGGTCTCGTAGCCGACGTCGCGGAGGGCCTTCAGTACCGCGTCGCTCAATCCGAGGTCGGAGAACGTCAGCGTGGGGGTTTCGGTCTCTACGGCCGTGTCGTCAGAAGTCACGCTTCAGGATAGTGCGTGCGGCCTGGGAGACCACAGGACGCCGCGCGGGCTCACGCCTTGGCGGGTCGTCCCCGCCGTGGGCGCTCGGTCGCCAGTTCGAGGGCCATGGCATGCTCCGGATGCTGCGCGAGCCGCTCCTCGGCGCGGTCGAGCCACCGCAGCTCGGCCTCGGCCCCGGCGATCATCGAATCGAGGACGAGCGCGCGCGCGAGTCCTTCCGGACCCCGGGGAGCGGCACCGGCCTCGGCGACGAGGTGCGCCAGGCCCTCCCGTGACTCGCTGCGCTGCGCCCCGATGAGCTCCTCCACCCGGGCGCCGGGCAGGGTGGCGGCGACGGCGAGTTTGAGGGCGAGCTCGTCCCGGGTGCCCGTGGCGCGGGCGACGGGGGAGCGCAGCCAGGCCTGCGCCTCGGCGCTGCCGGCATCCGTGATCTGCCAGTAAACGTGCCCGCGCTCGTCGATGTCGCGCTTGGCGACGAGACCGTCGCGCTCGAGTCGGTCCAGGGTGTTGTAGATCTGTCCGACGTTGAGCGGCCAGGTCGATCCGGTGCGTCGGTCGAACTCCGCGCGCAGCTGATAGCCGTAGCACGGCCCCTGGTCGAGGATCGCGAGAAGGCTCTGTCTCACCGACATCCCGGCTCCTTCCACGAATCGCCTACCGAGTATATGCATACCCGGTATGTCGTGCCCGGGGCGAGCCCTGCATCGTCCACAGCCCATTCCAAGATCACGGCCCGGTAACATGAGCGGGTATGCCCGGGCGCGACAGCGCCCGTGCGGATCGGCGCCGATCGGCGCCGCACCCGACAGATGGAGATGCCCCGTGGCCAACCCTCTCGAGAAACTGCTGCGCGCCGGCGAGGGACGCATCCTCCGGCGTCTCCAGCAGGTCGTGAAAGCCGTCAACGCCCTCGAAGAGGACTACGCGCATCTGACCGACGACGAGCTCCGCAGCGAGACCGCCGAGCTGCGTGCACGGCACGAAGCGGGCGAGACGCTGGACCAGCTGATGCCCGAGGCGTTCGCCGCCGTGCGCGAGGCGGCCAAGCGCACCTTGGGCCAGCGGCCCTACGACGTGCAGGTCATGGGCGGCGCGGCGCTCCACCTCGGCAACATCGCCGAGATGAAGACCGGTGAGGGCAAGACGCTGACGGGCGCGTTCCCCGTCTATCTCAACGCGATCGCCGGCAAGGGCGTCCACGTCATCACGGTCAACGACTACCTCGCCTCGTACCAGGCAGAGCTCATGGGTCGCATCTACCGCGCGCTGGGCATGACGACGGGCATCATCGTCGCCGGACAGACGCCCGAGATCCGCCGCGAGCAGTACAACGCCGACATCACCTACGGCACCAACAACGAATTCGGCTTCGACTACCTGCGCGACAACATGGCGTGGCGCAAGGAGGACCTCGTCCAGCGGGGACACTTCTTCGCGATCGTCGACGAGGTCGACTCGATCCTCATCGACGAGGCGCGCACGCCGCTCATCATCTCGGGCCCGTCCTCGGGCGAGGCGAACCGCTGGTTCGTCGAGTTCGCGAAGATCGCGAAGACCCTCGAGCCGGGCGTCGACTTCGAGGTCGACGAGAAGAAGCGCACGATCGGCGTCCTCGAACCCGGCATCGAGAAGGTCGAGGACTACCTCGGCATCGACAACCTGTACGAGTCGGCGAACACGCCCCTCATCTCGTTCCTCAACAACTCGATCAAGGCACTCGCCCTGTTCAAGCGCGACGCGGACTACGTCGTGATGAACGACGAGGTCATGATCGTCGACGAGCACACCGGCCGCATCCTCGTGGGGCGCCGCTACAACGAGGGCATCCACCAGGCGATCGAGGCCAAGGAGGCCGTGCCGGTCAAGGCCGAGAACCAGACGCTCGCCACGGTGACGCTGCAGAACTACTTCCGGCTGTACGACAAGCTCGCCGGCATGACAGGAACGGCCGAGACCGAGGCCGCCGAGTTCATGTCGACGTACCAGCTGGGCGTCGTTCCGATCCCCACGAACAAGCCGATGATCCGCAAGGACCAGTCCGACCTCGTCTACAAGAACGAGGAGGCGAAGTTCGCCCAGGTGGTCGAGGACATCGCCGAGCGTCACGCCGCCGACCAGCCCGTGCTGGTGGGAACCGTCAGCGTCGAGAAGAGCGAGTACCTCTCCCGCCTGCTGGCCAAGAAGGGCATCAAGCACGAGGTGCTCAACGCGAAGAACCACGCCCGCGAGGCCGAGATCGTCGCCCGCGCCGGGCGTGTGGGCGCCGTCACGGTCGCCACGAACATGGCGGGCCGCGGCACCGACATCATGCTCGGCGGGAACGCGGAGTTCCTCGCCGTGCAGGAGATGAAGGCCAAGGGTCTGGATCCGGTCGAGACGCCCGAGGAGTACGAGGCCGCGTGGGACGACGTGTACGCCGCCACGAAGGACGTCGTACAGTCCGAGGCCGAGAAGGTCGTCGCCGCCGGCGGGCTCTACGTGCTCGGCACGGAGCGACACGAGTCGCGCCGCATCGACAACCAGCTGCGCGGTCGCTCGGGTCGCCAGGGCGACCCCGGCGAGAGCAGGTTCTACCTGTCGCTGACCGATGACCTCATGCGGCTGTTCCAGTCGGGCGCCGCCGAGGCGATCCTCGCCCGCACGAACTTCCCCGACGACGTCGCGATCGAATCGGGCATGGTGAGCCGGGCGATCAAGTCTGCGCAGAGCCAGGTCGAGGCGCGCAACGCCGAGATCCGCAAGAACGTGCTCAAGTACGACGACGTGCTCAACCGTCAGCGCGAGGCGATCTACTCCGACCGCCGACACATCCTCGAAGGCGACGACATCGCCGGTCGCGTGCAGCACTTCATCGAGGATGCCGTCAACGCCGTCATCGACGACCACACCGGTTCGGGGCACAACGAGAGCTGGGACTTCGACGCCCTGTGGACCGAGCTCAAGACGCTCTACCCCGTCAGCGTGACGATCGACGAGGTCGTCGCCGAGGCGGCGGGCCGCAAGGGCGGCATCGATGCAGCCGGACTGAAGCGCGAGATCCTCTCGGACGCCAACATCGCCTACGGCTCGCGTGAGGCGACCCTCGGCGAGCCGGCCATGCGCGAACTCGAGCGTCGAGTCGTGCTGCAGGTGCTCGACCGCCGCTGGCGCGACCACCTCTACGAGATGGACTACCTCAAGGACGGCATCGGCCTGCGGGCGATGGCCCAGCGCGACCCGCTCATCGAGTACCAGCGCGAGGGCTACCAGATGTTCCAGTCGATGATGGGACAGATCAAGGAGGAGTCCGTCGGCTACCTCTACAACCTCGAGGTCGAGGTGCGCAAGCAGGGCGAGGCAGACGGTGCCGAGGTCACGCAGGTCGAGGCCAAGGGCCTCGGGGCAGCACCGGCGGACGGTCAGCGACTGCAGTACTCGGCCGCGAACGACGCAGGCGAGGTCGAGGTGCGCAACGACCGCGGTCAGGTGCAGCAGGCGGCGACGAGTCGCCTGCGCCAGGCGGCGGCCGCGGCATCCACCGCCCCCGGACAGGCACCCGAGGCCGAGGCACCGCGCGGAGCCTTCGGCCAGCGCACCGGGGCAGCGGCGGCACCCCAGAACCGCGCCCAGCGACGCGCGGGCGGCAAGGGCAAATAGACGGAGGGATGCCGGGGGCGAGGCCACACGGTGTCGATTGGCACCCTCGCCCCACGGCTATCCTGATCCGATGAGTCCGCTGCGCCCCCTCGACCAGTCCGGCAAGCTCAAGGACGTCCTGTACGAGATCCGCGGGCAGGCCCTCGTCGAGGCCGATCGGCTCGAGGCCGACGGGCGCACGATCCTCAAGCTCAACACCGGCAACCCCGCGGTCTTCGGGTTCGAAGCCCCCTTCCAGATCGTGCGCGACATGATCGACTCGATCCCGCACGCGCACGGCTACAGCGACAGCAAGGGCATCATGTCGGCGCGCCGCGCCGTGGTGTACCGCTACGAGGAGGACCCCACCTTCCCGTCGTTCGGTCCCGAAGACGTCTATCTCGGCAACGGCGTGTCCGAGCTCATCACCATGGTCATGCAGGCGCTGCTCGACGAGGGCGACGAGGTGCTCATCCCTGCGCCCGACTACCCGCTGTGGACCGCCATGACGAGCCTGGGCGGCGGCACGCCGGTGCACTACATCGCCGACGAGCAGAACGGCTGGCAGCCCGACCTCGACGACATCCGGGCGAAGATCGGTCCGCGCACGAAGGCGATCGTCGTCATCAACCCGAACAATCCCACGGGGGCCGTCTACTCGCGCGATATCCTCGAGGGCATCGCGGCGATCGCCCGCGAGCATTCCCTGCTCGTGCTCGCCGACGAGATCTACGACCGCATCCTCTTCGACGACGCGGTGCACATCCCGATGGCGTCGGTCGCCCCCGACCTGCTCGTGCTGACCTTCAACGGGCTGTCCAAGACGTACCGGGTCGCGGGCTACCGGTCGGGGTGGCTCGTCATCACCGGCCCACAGGACCACGCGAAGGGGTTCATCGAGGGCATCACCCTGCTCGCCTCGACGCGGCTGTGCCCCAACGTCCCCGCGCAGCACGCCGTCCAGGCGGCCCTGTCGGGCGTGCAGTCCATCGATGCGCTGATCGGTCCGTCGGGCCGACTGCACGAGCAGCGGGATGCCGCGTGGGAGAGCCTCGAGGCGATTCCCGGCGTCTCGTGCGTGCGCCCCCAGGGCGCGCTGTACGCCTTCCCCCGGCTCGATCCCGAGGTGCACGAGATCCGTGACGATCAGAAGCTGGTGTACGACTTCCTGATCGCCGAGCACGTGCTGCTCGTCCCGGGCACCGGCTTCAACTGGCCCACCCCCGACCACCTGCGCATCGTGACGCTACCCGAGGCGCGCGTGCTCACCGAGGCGATCGAGCGGCTCGGCAACTTCCTGTCGTCCTACCGGCAGTAGCCGCCGGCGGTCAGAGCAGCGCGAGCGAGGTCGCCCGCCATCGCCCGTCCCGCCCCTCGAGGCGGAGCGCCACGGCGCGCGTGCGCGCGGGGCCGCGCACGATGACGACGGATTCGATGACGCCGTCGGCGGGGGACTGGTGCCGCACCGAGAGGATCGCGTGTTCGGTCCGCCGGGCGGGGACGCCCCGCGCCGAGCGCGCGCGGGCAGCGAGGTTCGCCCGGATCACGAGCTTCCGGTAGGCGTCTTCGGTGAGCCATCGGGCGAACTGCTCGACGTCGCGGATGCCCGCGAAGACTTCGAGCACCCCGCGGGTGAGGTTGCGCACGAGCGGGTCGGGGTCGGGGAGATCGGCGTGCGGCGTCCGCTGCGGTGCGAAGAAGCGCGTGATCTCGTGCGGATCGGCAGGAGCGATGAAGGCGCGGGGGGTCCCCGCAGGAGACATTGCCAAGGCAAGGCCCATCTAGACAGGGGGGATGTCCTGTCGAGAATTGAAGCACACCTTCCTGAGGCGTCCGGGAGGGCGGCCGAGGGGTGTGGATAACCCGCGCTCGCGTCGCCGGCGGTCGTCTACTGTTCCGGCATGCAGTGGGACCGCTTCTTCATGGATCTCGAGGACCAGCTCGCCTCGGAATGGGACGCCGAGCGGGCGAGCCTCGACGTCGAGGCGGAGCGGCTCCGACTGTCGCAGGTCGCGCTGCGGGGACGACTGCGCGGGCTCGTCGGCCTGGCCGCCGCCTTCGACCTCGCCGACGATTCCCGCCTCACCGCGGCCGTCGAGGGCGCCGGGGCGGATTGGGTCGTCCTGCGGTCCGATGGGGCACGCGCCGGCCGCCTCATCGTGCCGGTGGCCGCGCTCGTCAGCATCGGGATGCCGTGCTCCGAACCGCTGAGCGCCGTCCCGGCATCCACCCCCTCGCCGCTGGCCGACCGCCTGACCTTCGGGTTCGTGATGCGCGACCTCGCGCGCAGACGGGTGGGGATCTCGGTGGGACTCGCCGCCGGACGGGTGCTGACGGGCACGATCGACCGTGCCGGAGGCGATCACCTCGACCTGGCGCAGCACGACCGAGGGGCGCCACGCCGGTCCGCCGACGTGAGCGGATGCCGGGTCGTGCCCTTCGCCGCGATGGCGTGGGTGCGCGTCGAGGGATGGGCCTCGGTCTGAGGAGGATCAGTCGCCGTGCGAGACCCGGCCGGTGCCCCACAGCTCGGGGAAGCTGGCTTCCTGCGACTGTTGCCACAGCGCCGAACGCCGCGCGATCTCGGCCTGGGCGTCGAGGTACTCGGCGATGCTCGCCTCGTCGATGCGCCAGCGCGCCGGGATGCCCACCCGGATCCCACGCAGCTGCCCCGCGTGCACGAGGCCCATGACGTCGTCGACGGATGCGCCGAGGATCTCGGCGGTCTGCGCGGGGGAGAGAAGGCGCACCTCCGACGTCGGGGTGTGGGGCATCCCCCCATTATCGCCGCCGGTCCATCCGCGGCGCGGTGGGGTGGGCGCCCTGTGGATAACGACGGGGCGCGTCGGGCCGTCTGCCGCACGATGTCTTCATGACCGCTGTCGAATCCACCCGCTCCTCCCGCCGCGCACCCTGGGCCGACGCACGGTTCCTGATCGGCATCCTGCTCATCGTCGTCTCGGTCGCGGGGGTGTGGGTCGTCGTGGCGGCGGCGCGCCAGACCACACCGGTGCTCGCCGCCGCCCGCACGGTGGTCCCCGGCGAACTCCTCACCGATGCCGACCTCACCGTGGTCGACGTGGCCCTCGGTCAGGCGGCTGCGGCGTACGCGACTGCGGATGCCGTGCTCGAGGGATCCGTCGCGACGCGCACGATCCGGGCAGGCGAACTGGTTCCTGCCGCAGCGCTCGGCGATGCGGCGGACGCGCGCTCCACGACCGTCGTGCTGCGCAGCGCCGTCGATGTGCCGGCGTCCGTCGAGGCGGGCACCCAGGTCGAGATCTGGGCGTCGCCGCTCCTGGAACGCGGCCTGTACGACACCCCGCGCATCCTCGTGGCCGATGCGACCGTCGTGTCCGTCACCCGGGACGACTCGATGATGGGCGGTGGTGCCGCTACGGCCGAGGTCGTGATCCCGCGGGCGGATGTCGCCACCGTGCTCGCGGCGATCTCCGATTCCGCGGCGATCTCGGTCGTGCCCACGACGGGCTCGCTCCGATGAGGGTCGTCGTGGCAGTCGACGGGCCGCGGGCGTCCGCGATCGCGTCAGGACTCGAGCAGGAAGGCGTCGAGGTCCTCGCGGTCGTGCCGTCGGCTTCCCCCGGGCGGCCGGCTGCCGGCGGATCGGGGTCCGACGCCGTCGCGGATGCGGTGCACGCAGCCGACGCGCTGATCCTCGAGGTCACGCGCGACTCGCTGCATTCCGATCTCGTCGTCGCGTGCGACCGCGCCGGCGTCCGCATCCTGCCCCTCGGCGGCGGTGCCGACGCGCAGTACGCGGCAGCCTTGTTCGGGCTGGAAGAACCTCGCCCGCTCGATCTCGAGGCGTGGCGCATCGCCGATGCCCTCGCCGAGCGCCCGGTCCTGGTCGCCCGCGCGACGCACGACGCCGTGTCGGGGCCCCGCACGATCGTCGTATGGGGGCCGGCCGGTGCGCCCGGGCGCACGACCGTCGCGATCGAGCTCGCCGTCGAGCTGGCTCGCGGCGGACGACGGGTCGCGCTGGTCGACGCCGACTCGCACGCGCCCTCGGTGGCGATCGCGCTCGGTCTCGCCGACGAAGGGCCCCGGGTTCGCGGCGGCGTGCCGCCAGGCCGAGTTCGGGGGAATCGACGCGCGCGAACTGTCGCGCATCAGCCTGCCGCTCGCCCGCACCGGTGTGCAGGTGCTGACCGGCATCAACCGGCCGTCCCGCTGGCCCGAGCTGGGCCAGGCACGCGTGTCGGCGGTGCTGGCAGCGTGCCGTGAGTGGGTCGACTACGTCGTCGTCGACGTGGCAGCGAGCATCGAGCGGGACGAGGAGATCATGAGCGACCTCGAAGGTCCGCGTCGGAACGCCGCGACCCTGGCGGCCCTGGGCTCAGCCGACCTCGTGGTCGGTGTGGTGGGGGCCGACCCGGTGGGTGTGTCCCGGTTCCTCCGGGCGCACTCGGAGGTGCGCGCCGCAGCCGGCGGAGCTCCGATGGCCGTCGTCGCCAACAGGCTGCGACCCGGAGCGCTCGGGATCGACGCGCGGGGGCAGGTGCGCCGCACCCTCGACCGCTTCGGCGGTGTTCAGGACGTGTGGTTCGTGCCGCAGGACCCGCGATCGGCGGATGCCGCGCTGCTGGCGGGCCGCCCGATCGCCGACGTCGCCCCGTCCTCGCCGGTGGTCGCGGCGATCCGCCGCTTCGCGGGGGAGGCGGTCGTTCCGACCCCGGTGGCTGCGGCCGGTCGTCGCGGTCGTCGTCGGGCAGCGTGACCGGAAGCCCTACGCTGGAACCGTGTCGACCCTCAGTGACCTCGTCTACGCCCAGGGCCGTTCGAGCGAGTCGGATGTGGAGTGGCTCCATCGCCTCGCGGGCGACGGGCAGCTGCTTGCGGATCTCGCCTTCGCCGACATCGTCATCTGGGTCCCGACCGCCGACGACGCCTTCGTCGCGATCGCCCACACCCGCCCGAGCGGAGCGGCGACCCTCTTCTACCGCGACATCGTCGGCGACCGGGTGCGCCCCCAATGGCGCACGCAGGTGCGCGAGGCGTTCCAGTCGGCGCGCATCGTCGATTCGGCATCGCCGGACTGGTTCGAGGAGACCCCCACCCGCGTGCGCGCGGTGCCGATCGTGCGCACGCACGGCAGCGAGCCGGCCGTCACGATCGGGGTGCTGACGCGCCACACGAACCTCGGCGAGACCCGCACGCCGAGCCGCCAGCAGATCACGTTCAACGACTGCGCCGACGACCTCTTCGGCATGATCGCCTCGGCCGACTTCCCCGACCTGGCCGCTCCCACCGCACCGCGACGAGGTGCGCCGCGCGCGTCGGACGGCCTCATCCGCCTCGACGTCGACGGCACCACGACGTTCGCCAGCCCCAATGCGCTCTCGGCGTTCAACCGGCTGGGCTTCGAGGACGAGCTGGAGGGCGAGTCGCTGGCCCAGGTCGTCACCGGGATTCTCCCCGTGAAGCGGCAGTTCGACGAGTCCCTGCCCGTCGTGGTGACCGGACGGGCGCCGTGGAGAGCGGACCTCGAGTCCCGCGGAGTGACGGTGTCGCTGAGGGCGATCCCGCTGCGCGACCACGGCAACCGCATCGGGGCGATCATCCTGTGCCGTGACGTCACCGAGATCCGGCACCAGGAGCAGGAGCTCATCACCAAGGACGCGACGATCCGCGAGATCCACCACCGCGTCAAGAACAATCTGCAGACGGTCGCCTCGCTCCTGCGCATCCAGGCCCGGCGGTCCCACTCCGACGAGGCGCGCGAAGCGCTCACGCAGGCGATGCGCCGCGTATCGGCGATCGCCGTCGTGCACGACACGCTCTCCGAGGGACTCGCGCAGAACGTCGACTTCGACGAAGTCTTCGATCGGGCGCTGAAACTCATCGCCGAGGTCGCCGCCGCGCCGAGCACCCGCGCGATGACCCGCACCACCGGCCGCTTCGGCACTCTTCCGAGCGAGTACGCGACGCCGCTCGCGCTCGCGCTCACCGAGCTCGTCACCAACGCCGTCGAGCACGGGCTCGCGGGGAAGGAGGGCGAGGTCGAGATCGTCGCGGAGCGCACCGACGAGCACCTCGCCGTCACGGTGCGCGACAACGGCGTGGGGCTCCCCGAGGGTCAGGTCGGGCGCGGGCTGGGCACGCAGATCGTGCGCACCCTGATCCAGGGCGAACTCGGCGGCACCATCGACTGGCACACTGCCACCGGAACCGGCACCGAGGTCACGATCGACATCCCGATGCGCTACATCGAACGGCCGAGCAGCTGACCCGGAGCATCCCGAACCCGATGCTCCCCGAAAAGGGGCAGGTCCCGCCGTCGGCGGGACCTGCCCCTTTTTCGCTGTGGTCGGCTAGGACGCGCGGCGGGCGCGTGCGGCGCGGCGCTTGAGGGCGCGACGCTCGTCTTCGGAGAGCCCGCCCCAGACGCCCGAGTCCTGCCCGGTCTCGAGGGCGTACTGCAGGCACACCTCGGTGACGGTGCACCGTGCGCACACGGATTTGGCCTTCTCGATCTGATCGACGGCCGGTCCGGTGTTCCCCACGGGGAAGAACAATTCGGGATCGACGGTCAGGCAGGCGGATTTGTCGCGCCAGTCCATGGTGGTGCTCCTTGTGAGGGGATGAGTGAATTCGCGCGGGTACTGATTCTTGTCGGTACCCTGTGGGAAGTGCGAGCGGATCGCTCGCCCCACGTCACTGTGGGAGCACACGGCTTGATCAATGGTCCCATAGCACACCGTGTTGATCAAGAGATTACGGGCTGGTTTCTGTGCCGTTTGCTGTGCATCCGCTCCACACAGGCGTGCGTACCCGCGAAACGAGAGCCCGGAGAAGAGGATCGACAGACATGCGAACAACCCCGGCGACCGTGCTCTCGGCGACCCTGCTGTGCCTCGAGGGGCTGGGGCTGGTCGCCTTGGCGGTGTGGCAGCTCATCGCCCTGACCTCCGGCGACACCGCCTCGTTCGCGAGTGCGCTGGCCCTCATCGTGCTCACCGTGGTGGGTGCCGTGGTCGTGCTGGCGTTCGCCGGGGGAGTCCTGCGAGGGCGCTCCTGGGGGCGCTCGGGCGGCATCGTCACGCAGGTGCTGATCGTGTCGGTCGCGATCGGCGCCGCCACGGGCGAATTCGCCCATCCGCTGACGGGTCTCGCGATCGCGGCACCCGCGATCATCACGTTCGTGTTGCTGGTGATCGTCGCGCGGGATGCCGGGCGCGCGGCATCCGTCGACGAAGGAGAGTGAGCCTTCAGACGCCCAGCGTGTCGCGGAGCCGGGCCACGTGGCCGGTCGCCTTGATGTTGTAGAGCGCGTGCTCGATGAGGCCGTCGGCGTCGATGACGAACGTCGAGCGGATGACGCCCTGGACGACCTTGCCGTAGTTCGTCTTCTCGCCCCAGGCGCCGTACGCCTCGTGCACGGCGCGGTCGGGATCGCTGAGCAGGTCGTAGGTCAGCGCGTCGCGCTCGCGGAAGCGGCGGAGCTTCTCGGGCAGGTCGCGCGAGATGCCCAGCACCGTGTACCCGGCGCTCTGCAGCGGCTGAAGGCTGTCGCGGAAGTCGCAGGCCTCGGTCGTGCAGCCCGGTGTCATGGCCTCGGGGTAGAAGAACAGGATCACGCGCGAGCCGCGCAGGCTCTGCAGCGAGATCTCGGTGTCGTCCTGGTCGACGAGGGTGAAGTCGGGGGCGTGCGAGCCGGGCTCGAGGCGGGGAGAGGTCACCCGACCAGCCTAGGGCTGGTCGGGTCGTCCGTGCTTCTCGCCGAACGTCTCGAGCAGTCGCTGCAGGGAGTCCAGCCGGCCGGCTCCGGTAGGGCCCAGCCGTCCGGCTTCCACTGCCTCGATGATCGCGCAGTCCGGGGCGTCGGGAAGATGCGTGCACCCGCGCGGGCACTCCTCGGCGACGACCGCGAGGTCGGTGAAGGCCTTGAGGATGTTGGCCGGGTCGACGTGCCCGAGACCGAACGAGCGCACGCCGGGTGTGTCGATGACCCAGCCGCCGCCGGCGGGGCCGCGGTAGCGGTACGAGACGGTCGAGCTCGAGGTGTGGCGTCCGCGGCCGGTGACCGTGTTGACGTGCCCCGTCGCGCGGTTCGCGTCGGGGACGAGCGCGTTCACGAGCGTCGACTTGCCGACGCCGGAGTGGCCCACGAACACCGTCGAATGCCCGACGAGGGCCGCGCCGACGAGGTCGGTGGGCATCTCGTCCCTGGCGCTCGTGAAGACCGTGAGGTCGAGGCCTTCGAAGTGGGTGAGGAAGTCGGTCGGGTCGGCCAGATCGGTCTTGGTGACGACCAGCAGAGGGCGGATGCCGGCATCCAGAGCCGCGACGAGATAGCGGTCGACGAGCCGCGCCCGGGGCTCGGGGTCGGCCGCGGCGACGACCACGAGCATCTGATCGGCGTTGGCGACCACGATGCGCTCCACCTGGTCGGTGTCATCGGCGCTGCGCCGCAGGAGCGACGTGCGCTCCTCGATGCCCACGATGCGCGACAGCGTGCCGACGTCGCCGGATGAGTCGCCCACGACGCGCGCGCGGTCACCGGTGACGATCGGCGTCTTGCGCAGCTCGCGCGCGCGGGTCGACAGAGCCGTGTGCTCGTCGGGGCCGTCCTCGTCGACGAGGACCGAGTACCGCCCGCGGTCCACGCCCAGCACGCGGGCGATGCGCGCGTCGGCGTGCGCGGGGCGACGCTTGGTGCGCGGACGGTTCGCCTTCGGGTTGGGGCGGACCCGGATGTCCTGCTCGTCGAACTCCGGTTCGTCGTCTTCGTCGTCGGGTTCGAGCCAGCTCACGATGCCCGCTGTGCTTCGGCGTCGTCGGAGGAATGATCGTGCTCGCCGTCGAGCATGCGCTGCCAGATGTCGGGGAACTCCGGCATGGTCTTAGCCGTCGTGCCGATGTCATCGACCTCGATGTCGGGCACGACGAGCCCGATGAGCGCCCCGGTCGTGGCCAGACGGTGATCGTGGTGGGCCTTCCAGCGGCCGCCGTGGAGCGGACGGGGGACGATGCGGATGCCGTCGGCGAGCTCATGCGCTTCGCCGCCCACGGCACGGAGGTTGCCGATCAGCGCCGCGATGCGGTCGGTCTCGTGCCCGCGGATGTGCCCGATGCCGTACAGCGTCGTGGGCGCCTCGGCGAAGGCCGCGAGCGCGAAGATCGTGGGGGTCAGCTCTCCCGCCGCCGAGAGGTCGAGGTCGACGCCCTGGATCGCCGGGCCGCCCGTCACCGTGAGCGTGCCGCCGCGCCGCGACGTGCGCGCTCCCATGACCGAGAGGATGTCGGTGAGCATGTGACCGGGCTGGGTCGAGTGGGCGGGCCAGCCGGTCACCGACACCGAGCCGCCGACGATCATCGCGGCGGCCAGGAACGGCGCGGCGTTGGACAGATCGGGCTCGATCGCGACGTCCTTCCCGCGAACGCTGCCCGCGGGCACGACCCACTCGCCGGGAGCGGGTCGCTCGACGTGCACGCCGCGGTGCGCGAGGGATTCCACCGTCATGTCGATGTGTGGAACGCTCGGAAGCCGGTCGCCGGAGTGGACGAGGTGCAGCCCGACGTCGAAGCGCGGAGCGGCCAGGAGCAGTCCCGAGACGAACTGGCTCGAGGCGCTCGCGTCGATCGTCACCTCGCCGCCGCGTACGTGACCGTGCCCGCGGACGCGGAAGGGGAGGGCCCAGGTGCCACCGTCGTCGATGTCGACCCCGACGTCGCGCAGCGCCTTGATCATCGCGCCCATCGGCCGGTGCAGGGCGCTGGAATGAGCGGTCAAGGTGACGTCCCCGCCGGCGAAGCCGCCCAGCGGCGTCACGAACCGCATGACGGTGCCGGCCTGCCCGCAGTCGACGGTGGATCCGCCGCGGAGCGGCCAGGTCGGAGTCACGACGATGTCATCGCCGTAGCGGCCCTCGCCCGGGACGAACTCGATCCCGACGCCGAGGGCGCGGAGCGCCTCGACCATGCGTGCCGAGTCATCGGAGTGCAGCGGGGCGGCCAGGCGGCTCGGACCGTCGGCGATCGCCGCCAGCACGAGCTCGCGGTTCGTGAGGGATTTGGAGCCCGGAACCGTCACGGTCGCGCGCAACGGCCCCTCGGCGACGGGCGCGCTCCAGGGCCCGCGCGGCCTGGTCGCAGGAGTGGGGGAATACCCGTCGGCAGTCATCGCGTTCTAGCCTACTGAACCGCGTCGGCCCCGCCGCGGACGACACCGGATCGGAGGGACGCACGAGTGATCACGACTCTGGAGCGACCTGCCCTCGAGAAGCTCTCGGGTGCGCGACACGCACCGGTCCTAGACTGGCCTGTGATGACCGAGCAGCCAGAAGAAGCGGACGCGGCGCAGCTCGCGCGTACACAGTTCGAAGAGCAGGCACTGCCCTTCATGGATCAGCTGTACGCCGCCGGCATGCGCATGACCCGCAACCCCGCCGACGCCGCGGATCTCGTGCAGGAGACGTTCGTGAAGGCGTTCGCCTCGTGGCGCACCTTCACGCAGGGCACGAACCTCAAGGCGTGGCTGTACCGCATCCTGACGAACACCTACATCAACACCTACCGCAAGAAGCAGCGCGAGCCCTTCCAGGGCACGATCGACGAGCTCGAGGACTGGCAGCTCGGCGGCGCGGAGTCGACGACGGCGACGAGCTCGAGATCGGCCGAAGCCGAGGCGATCGACCACATGCCGGCATCCGTGGTGAAAGACGCCCTCCAGTCGATCCCCGAGGATTTCCGGCTGGCGGTGTACCTCGCCGACGTCGAGGGCTTCGCCTATCAGGAGATCGCCGACATCATGAAGACCCCCATCGGCACGGTCATGAGCCGTCTGCACCGTGGCAGGCGAATGCTCCGTGAACTGCTCGCCGACTACGCGAAAGAGCGCGGCATCGAGACGGCTGCCGCCACGAGGAGCACGAAATGACCGATTGCGGTTGCGACAAGGCGCGCAAGGACCTCGAGGAGTACCTGCGCAACGAGGTGTGCAAGACACAGCACTCCGACATCAAGGAGCACCTCGACAACTGCCCCGGATGCCAGGATGAAGCGCTCGTCGCGACGACCCTGACCGACGTCGTGGCGCGAGCGTGCAAAGAGACTGCGCCCGAGGAACTGCGGGACCAGGTGCTCGCGCGCCTGCGGGCGGTCCAGGCCACTCACTGAGTCGGGGTTCGGCCTTCAGCTGACGGGTGCGAACACCCGCAGCGCGGCCGGGACGACGTCGATCGTCAGGGGCAGCGCGCCGACAGGGTCGCCGTCGGCGTAGGCGGTGACGCCCGGTGACGACAGCCGCACCGAGCGCACGCGATACGTCGACACCTCGGATGCGGTCGTGTGGGTCCCGCGGTACACGCGAGGCAGCAGCCGCAGCAGGCGCAGCCGCCCCGCGGGCTTCACCAGCAGCACGTCGAGCAGTCCGTCTGCAGGGTCGGCGCCAGGGCAGATCGGGATGCCGCCGCCGTAGGTCCGGCCGTTCCCGACCGTCGCCATCACCAGGTCTCCCTCGACGCGCTCCGCGGAGCCGTCGGCGAGCTGCAGATCGACCCGGTACGGGATGCCGGCCAGGCGGAGGAACTCCACCAGGATCGCGATGTTGTAGCGCGACCCTCCGCGCGGATGTCGCATCGCATTCGCGCGGTCGTTGACCTTCGAGTCGAACCCGCTCGCGAGTACCGTCCCGAACAGCGACGTGGTGCCGTCGTCCCTGGTGATGCGGGCGAGGTCGATCGTGCGTGTGCGGCCGTCCGCGATCGCGTCGGCCGCGGCATCCGCGTCGAGTTCTCTCAGCCCCAGCGTCGTCGCGAGATCGTTGCCGGTGCCCGCCGGGATGATCCCGAGCGGGATGCCGGTGCCCGCGAGCACCGGCAGGGCCAGGTTGACCGTGCCGTCGCCGCCCGCGACCACCACGGCGTCGGTGCCGAGGTCGACCGCGGCGCGCAGCAGGGCGCTGGACTCGTCGGCGCTGCCGCCGCTGATGATCGTCGTGCGGATGCCGCGCTCCCGCAGACGGGCGGCGGCGCGCGGCGCGGCGCCGGTGTGCGCGCCCGCGCGGGCTGCGGGGTTGACCAGCAGCACGACGTCCATCCGACCTCCGCGGTCCGGGTAGCTCCCTACGCGGAACGCCCCCGCGCGAGGGCGGGGGCGTACCTGCGGGGTGTCAGAGGGTGAGAGCCTTCTGCATGATCGCGGCCTGCTCGGTGGCGTGCACCTTCGGAGAGCCGGTGGCCGTCGAGGCGGCGGCCGATCGGGAGACGCACCGGACGGTGCGGCCGCGCAGATGCGTGACGACGTCGAGGGCGATGAAGGGCCAGGCGCCCTGGTTCTCGGGCTCGTCCTGCACCCAGACCAGTTCGGCGTCGGGGTAGGTGTCGAGCACCGCGTTGAGTTCGTCGACGGGAGCCGGGGCGAGCTGCTCGAGGCGCACGAGTGCGATCGCCGGGTTCGGCTTCTTGTCGAGCTCGGCGCGCAGGTCCCAGTGGATCTTGCCCGAGTGCAGCAGCACGCGCGTGACGGCGGACTTGTCGATGCCGCGGTTGTCATCGAGCACAGGCTCGAAGCGACCCGTCAGGAAGTCCTCGACCGGGCTGGTCGCGCCGCGCAGACGCAGCATCGCCTTCGGCGTGAAGACGATGAGCGGACGCCGCGGGCGCGCGTACGCCTGACGGCGCAGCAGGTGGAAGTACGACGCGGGGGTCGACGGGCGCGCGACGGTCATGTTGTCCTGCGCGCACATCTGCAGGTAGCGCTCGATGCGCGCCGAGGAGTGGTCGGGTCCCTGACCTTCGTAGCCGTGGGGGAGCAGCAGCACGACGCTCGACTGCTGGCCCCACTTCTGGTCGGCCGAGGACAGGTACTCGTCGATGACTGACTGGGCGCCGTTGGCGAAGTCGCCGAACTGCGCTTCCCAGAGCACGAGCGCATCGGGGCGCTCGACCGAGTAGCCGTACTCGAACGCCATCGCCGCGTACTCGCTGAGAAGCGAGTCGTAGACCCAGAAGCGGCCCTGGTCCTGGCTGAGGTTGGCGAGCGGGATCCATTCCTGGCCGTTCGCGCGGTCGTGCAGGACCGAGTGGCGGTGCACGAACGTGCCGCGACGCGAATCCTGACCGACGAGGCGCACGTTGGTCTTCTCGAGGAGCAGCGAGCCGAAGGCCAGCAGTTCTCCGAAGCCCCAGTCGATCGAGCCGTTGCGGCTCATATCGAGGCGCTTGTCGAGCAGCTGCTGCAGCTTCGAGTGCACCGTGAAGCCCTCGGGCTTGTTGACGAACGTGTCGCCGATGAGGTTGACGACGTCGCGCGAGACGCCGGTGGTCTCGGGCTCGCCGACGGCCGGAGGGGCGTCGGCATCCGTCAGCACGGTCGTCGCACCCGTCTCGGCGGCGTGCGTCTCGGTGAAGGCCACCTCGAGGCGGTACTGGAAGTCCTGCTTCGCCTTCTCGTACTCCTCCTCGGTGATGTCACCGCGGCCGACGAGGGACTCGGTGTACAGGCGGCGCACCGAGCGCTTCGCCTCGATGAGGTTGGTCATGAGCGGCTGCGTCATCGAGGGGTCGTCGCCCTCGTTGTGACCGCGGCGGCGGTAGCAGACGAGGTCGATGACGACGTCGCGGTGGAAGCGCTCGCGGTAGGCGAACGCCACCTGCGAAACCCGGGTGACGGCCTCGGGGTCGTCTCCGTTCACGTGGAAGACCGGCGCCTGGATGGTCTTGGCGACGTCGGTGGCGTACACCGACGACCGGGCGTCCTGCGGCGTGGTGGTGAAGCCGACTTGGTTGTTGACGACGACGTGGATCGTCCCGCCGGTGCGGTAGCCGCGCAGCTGCGACATCTGCAGCGTCTCGACCACGACGCCCTGCCCCGCGAAGGCGGCATCGCCGTGCACGAGGATCGGCAGCCACGAGTAGGTGCCGATGGGCTTGCGGTCCTGCTTGGCGCGCACGATTCCTTCGAGCACGCCGTCGACGGTCTCGAGGTGCGACGGGTTCGCGGCCAGGTACACCGGGATCTCGGCGCCGCGGTCGTCCACGAAAGTGCCCTCGGTGCCGAGGTGGTACTTCACGTCGCCCGACCCGCGCTTGGAGCCGATCGCGACGGCGCCCTCGAACTCGCGGAACACCTGGCCGTACGTCTTGCCGGCGATGTTGGTGAGCACATTGAGGCGACCGCGGTGGGCCATGCCGATCGCGGCGCCGTCGAGCCCCGCCTGGGCCGCGCCCTGGAGGATCTCGTCCAGCAGCGGGATGAGCGACTCTCCGCCTTCGAGGCTGAAGCGCTTCTGACCCACGTACTTGGTCTGCAGGAACGTCTCGAACGCCTCGGCCTGATTGAGCTTGTCGAGGATGCGCATCTGCTCGTCGTGGCCGGGCTTCTGGTATTTGACCTCGACGTGCTCCTGGAACCACGCGCGCTGACCCGGGTCCTGGATGTGCATGTACTCGATGCCGATCGTGCGGCAGTACGAGTCGCGCAGGACGCCCAGGATGTCGCGCAGCTTCATCTGGCGCTTGCCGCCGAAGCCGCCCGTGACGAACTCGCGGTCGAGGTCCCAGAACGTGAGGCCGTGGTTCTCGATCTCGAGGTCGGGGTGGGTGCGCTGCACGTACTCGAGGGGGTCGATGTCGGCCATGAGGTGGCCGCGCACGCGGAACGAGTTGATGAGCTCCTGCACACGCGCGGTCTTGTCGACCCGCTCGGCCAGGTCGACGTTGATGTCGCTGGCCCAGTGAATGGGGGCGTAGGGGATGCGGAGGGCCGAGAAGATCTCCTCGTAGAAGCTCCGCTGGCCGGTGAGGAGCTCGTGCACGATCTTGAGGAACTCGCCCGACCCCGCGCCCTGGATGACGCGGTGGTCGTAGGTGCTGGTCAGGGTGATGGTCTTGCCGATACCCAGCTCGACCAGCGTCTTCTCACTCGAGCCCTGGAATTCGGCCGGGTACTCGAGGGCGCCGGCGCCGACGATGCAACCCTGCCCCTTCATCAGGCGGGGGACCGAATGCACCGTGCCGATGCCGCCGGGGTTGGTGAGCGAGAGCGTCGTGCCCTGGAAGTCGGCGGCGGTGAGCTTGTTGCCGCGGGCGCGCTTGACGAGGTCTTCGTACGAGGCGAGGAACTCGTTGAACGTCAGGGTGTCGGCGCGCTTGATGCTCGGCACGAGGAGCGCGCGCGTGCCGTCGGGCTTGGGGATGTCGATCGCGATGCCCAGGTTGATGTGCGCGGGCGAGACCACCGACGGCTTGCCGTCGATCTCGGCGTAGAACACGTTCTGGCTCGGGAACTGCTTGAGCGCCTGGATCAGCGCCCACCCGATCATGTGCGTGAAGCTCACCTTGCCGCCGCGCGTGCGGGACATGTGGTTGTTGATCACGATGCGGTTGTCGATCATGAGCTTGGCCGGCACGGTGCGCACGCTGGTCGCGGTCGGCACCGTGAGCGACTCGTCCATGTTGGCGGCGAGCGCCTTGGGCATGCCGCGGAGGACCGTGACCTGGTCTTCTTCGGAGGACTCCGCCGACGCCGACGGTGCTGCTGCCGGCGCCTGCGCGGGGATCGGCTGCGCGGCTGCGGGGCGAGCGGTTGTGCGGGCGACCGGCTGATTGCCGATCACGGGGATGGGGGCCGTCATCGGGCGGGTCTCGGCCTGCGCCGGCGACGGCTCAGCCGCGGGGGCCGGAGCGGCGGCCGCAGGGGAGGAAGGTTCCGGAGCGCTCGTCTCGGCGGCGGGCTGCTTCGCCGCCGCGGCATCCCCTGTGTCGATCGGATGGTAGGCCTGGAGAACCGGCCACCACGCCTTGTCGACGGAGTTGGGGTCGATCGTGAACTGCTCGTAGAGTTCCTCGACCAGCCACTCGTTGGCTCCGAACTCTCCTTCGTTCGAGACCCCGAGGCCCGTCACCTGGCTCGACACGCTGAATCGCCTGCTTTCATCAGTGAAGTGTGGGGTGCGCGCCCGGACCGGAATCCGCTTCGCACACGACGTCCAAGCGTAACCCCTTCTTCTGCGACGAGTCGGGCCCCGGGCTGTCGGCGGGCGAAAGAATCGGCATCCTCTTCCGGTCGGGCAAGACTCGCTACCCTTGATGAACATGGAGTTCTACGGAGACCGGCAGCACACGGACCTGACGTATTCCGACGTGTTCCTCGTGCCGCGCCGGTCGGCGATCACGAGCAGACTCGACGTCGATCTGTCTCCGGGTGACGGCTCGACGGCCACGATCCCCGTCGTGTCGGCGAACATGAACTCGGTCACCGGCGCGCGTCTGGCGGCCACGCTCGCGCGCCGCGGCGGCCTCGGTGTGCTCCCGCAGGACATGCCGCTCCAGGAGCTCGACGCCGCGATCCGCTGGGTCAAGGATCAGCCCGTGCGCTGGGACACTCCGCTCGTGCTCCCACCGGAGGCGACGGTGGCGGATGCCGCGCGCCTGCTGCCCGCGACCGAGGGACACGGCATCGTCGTCGGCGAGACGCCGGTCGGAGGCCGCCTGCACCGCGACGGCATCCTGGGCATCGTTCCCGCGACCCGGCTGGGGACCGCGCTGCCCGATGCGCGCCTGGGCGATCTCGCTCGGGGGCGCACGGCATCCATCGACGCGGAAGACGTCGAGAGCGCGCGTCACGCGTTCGATCTGATCGTCGGAGCCGAGGCCGAGACGGTCTGCGTGCTCGACCACGGGTTCCTGGTGGGCACGCTGTCGCGCCGCAGTGCGCTGCGGTCCACGCTGTACCGACCGGCGGTCGACGCGTCGGGGCGCCTGATCGTGGCCGCAGCGGTCGGCATCAACGGCGACGTCGCCGCGAAGGCGATGGCTCTCGCCGCCGCCGGTGTCGACGTCCTCGTCGTCGACACCGCGCACGGTCACCAGGAGGGCATGCTGCGGGCGCTCGCGGCCGTGGCCGACCTCGGTCTGGGCATCCCGATCGCCGCGGGCAACGTCGTCACCGCCGAGGGCGTGTTCGACCTCGTCACCGCGGGCGCGACGATCCTCAAGGTCGGTGTCGGCCCCGGCGCGATGTGCACGACGCGCATGATGACCGCCGTCGGCCGCCCCCAGTTCTCCGCCGTGCTCGAGACCGCCGAGGCTGCGCACACGATGGGCGCGCACGTCTGGGCCGACGGCGGGGTGCGCTACCCCCGCGACGTCGCGCTGGCTCTGGCGGCGGGGGCGGCATCCGTCATGATCGGCTCGTGGTTCGCCGGAACGATCGAGGCTCCGGGAGAGCTGCTCGTCGACGCGAGCGGCCGGGCGTACAAGGAGTCGTGGGGAATGGCCTCGACCAAGGCGGTCCACGACCGCTTCGGTCGGCTGGACCCGTACGAACTCGCCCGCAAGGAGCTCTTCGCCGAGGGCATCTCGTCGTCGAAGATCTACCTCGACCCGCTGCGCCCCGGACTCGAGGACCTGCTCGACATGATCACCTCGGGGGTGCGCTCGTCGTTCACCTACGCCGGGGCGTCGAGCGTCGCCGAGTTCCACGACCGCGCACGTGTCGGGCTGCAGTCGGCTGCCGGGTACGAAGAGGGCAAAGCGCTGCCGGTCAGCTGGTGAACGGATGCCGGGGGACCGGCGTACGGCGGGCAACGGTCCCGTAGACTGTCGGGACGATGGACGACCCTCCCAGTAGACAGACGCCCCACGTTCCCTCCCCCCGGTCGATCGGGGGTGACGCCTGATGGAATTCGTCATGCTGGGCGTGGGGCTGCTGCTCACGATCGGGACCGGACTCTTCGTCGCGAGCGAGTTCGCGCTGGTCAATCTGGACCGCGCAGAACTCGAGAAGCGGCGCGAAGCGGGTGAGACCCGCCTCGCGATGACCATCGCGGCGCTGAAGATCACCTCGACGCACCTCTCCAGCGCGCAGCTGGGCATCACGCTCACGACGCTGCTCACCGGTTACACGATGGAACCCGCCATCTCCAATCTGCTGCGCCCCGTCTTCGCGGGGTGGGGGTGGCCCGAGGGGTTCGCGAGCCCGTTCGCCGTCGTCATCGCGATCACGACCGCCACGATCTTCTCGATGGTCATCGGCGAACTCGTTCCGAAGAACTTCGCGCTCGCGGTGCCGCGCCAGACCGCCAAGCTGGTGATCCCGTTCCAGACGGCCTTCACCACGGTGTTCCGCCCGGCGATCGCGCTGCTCAACGGCAGTGCCAACGGCATCCTGCGCATGATCGGCATCGAGCCGAAGGAGGAGCTCTCGGGAGCGCGGACCGCCGAGGAGCTGTCGAGCCTCGTTCGCCGCTCGGCCAGTGCGGGCGTGCTCGAGGAGGACACCGCCTCGCTGCTGGACCGCACCCTGACCTTCGCCCGCCTGACGGCCTCCGACGTCATGACCCCGCGCCCGAGCATCCACGCGCTCGCGGCCGACGACTCCGCCGAGGACGTCATCCAGCTCGCCCGGCGCACCGGGCACAGCCGGTTTCCCGTCTACGACGACTCGATGGACGACATCATCGGCGTCGTGCACCTCAAAGCCGCCGTCAGCGTGCCGCGCGATCGCCGTGCCGATGTGCCGGCCGCAGCCCTCGCCACCGAACCGCTGCGAGTGCCCGAGGCGGTGCACCTCGACGCGCTCATGTCGGAACTGCGCGGACGCGGCTACCAGATGGCCATCGTCGTCGACGAGTACGGCGGCACCGCCGGCGTGCTCACGCTGGAGGACCTCGTCGAGGAGATCGTCGGGGAGGTGCTCGACGAGCACGACCGACGCCGCGCCGGCATCGTCCGCTCGGGCGACGGGATCGTGTTCCCCGGCGAGCTGCGACCCGACGAGCTGCTCGACCGCTCGGGCATCCGCATCCCCGAAGGCGACGTCTACGACACCGTCGGCGGCTACATCATGAGCGTCCTGGAGCGGGTCCCGTCTGCGGGCGACGTCCTCGAGGTCGAGGACGGGACCATCGAAGTGCAGCGCATGGACGGCAGGCGGGTCGACCGCGTCAAGTTCACTCCGACGGCCGCACCCGCGGCCGCCGGTGTCTCAGCGACGGGCGGTGAGCGACGATGAACGACTGGGCCGGAATCGCCTGGCTGTTCGTGCTGCTGGTCGCGAACGCCTTCTTCGTCGGGGCCGAGTTCGCCGTCATCTCGGCCAAGCGCTCCCAGATCGAGCCGCTCGCCGAGAAGGGGTCGCGTTCCGCGAAGACCGCGCTGTACGCGATGGAGCACGCCACCCTCATGCTCGCCACGAGCCAGCTCGGCATCACGATCTGCTCGCTGCTGATCCTGAACGTGTCGGAGCCCGCGATCCACCACCTCCTGGCCGAACCGCTCGGACTCACGGGGCTCGCCGAGGGGACCGTCGACGTCATCGCCTTCGTCGTCGCGCTGCTGATCGTGTCGTACCTGCACGTCGTGTTCGGCGAGATGGTGCCGAAGAACCTCGCGTTCTCGGTTCCCGACCGTGCCGTGCTGATGCTCGCGACGCCCCTCGTGTGGGTGTCGAAGCTCTTCTACCCGATCATCGCGGTGCTCAACTGGGTCGCGAACCACATCCTGCGGCTGTTCCGCGTCGAGCCGAAGAACGAGGCCGCCTCGACCTTCACGCTCGACGAGGTCGCGACGATCGTGAACCAGTCGCGCATCGAAGGTGTGCTCGACGACTCGTCGGGGGCGGTGTCGGCGGCGCTGGAGTTCACCGACAAGAAGGCGATGGACGTCGCGGTTCCGCTCGCGGACCTCGTCACCCTGCCGAAGACGACGACGCCCGACGAGATCGAGCGCGCGGTGTCCAAGCACGGCTTCTCGCGCTACGTCATCGTCGACGACGACGGCCTGCCGCTGGGCTACGTGCACCTGAAGGACATCCTGCGTGCCGCCGAAGGGGCGGATGCCTCGGCCAAGGTGGCGCGCCAGCTGCCGTCCAAGCGCATCCATCACATGGTGCCGGTGCTCGAGACGACCGACCTCGAGGACGCGCTCGCGCTCATGCGCCGCGCGGGGCGCCACCTGGCGCAGGTGCGCTCGATCACGGGTGAGACGACCGCCGTGCTGTTCCTCGAGGACATCATCGAAGAGCTGGTCGGCGAAGTGCACGACGCCACACGACGCGGGCTGCGCTGATCGCGCGCCGCTGAGTGATTCCGGATGCCGCGGGCCGCGGCATCCGGGATCACGTCAGGCGCGGGGCCGGGCGCGCACGTACTGCGCGGGCCAGTAGTCGATGTCGGCGCCGAGCTCGGCCGAGGCCCGCAGGGCGAAGTGCGGGTCGCGCAGCCACTCGCGGCCGGCCATGACGGCGTCGGCGTCGCCGTCGACGAGCACCCGCTCGGCCTGGTCCGCGTCGGTGATGAGCCCCACGGCGCTCACGGGCACACCGGCCTCGCGGCGGATGTGCGCAGCGAAGCCGACCTGGTAGCCCGGTGCGACCTCGATCTTCTGGTGCGCGACGAGTCCGCCCGACGAGATGTCGAAGAAGTCGGCGCCGTGCTCGGCAGCCCACCGCGCGACGACCGCGGTGTCGTCCACGTTCCAGCCGCCGTCGGCCCAGTCGCTCGCCGAGAACCGCACGAAGAGCGCGGCGTCGGGAGCGGCATCCCGGACCGCGCCCGTGATGCGCAGCAGCAGGCGGGCGCGGTTCTCGAGCGAGCCGCCGTACTCGTCGTCACGGAGGTTCGACAGCGGCGAGAGGAACTGGTGCAGCAGGTAGCCGTGAGCCGCGTGGATCTCGAGGACCTCGAAGCCGGCTGTGACGGCACGACGGGCGGCGGCCGCGAAGTCCGCGACGACGGCGTCGATACCGGCCGCGTCGAGGGCGCGGGGCTCATCGAAGCCCTCGAACGCCACGGCCGACGGGGCGACCGTCGTCCACCCGCCGTCGGCGGCGGGCACGGTGCCCCGCTGCTCGACGAACGGTGACCAGGTCGAGGCCTTGCGACCGGCGTGGGCGAGTTGGATGCCGGGTACGGCACCGCGCGTGCGGATGGCCTCGACGATCGGAGCCCACGCCTCGGCTTGGGCGTCGTTCCAGATCCCGACGTCTTCGGGCGAGATGCGGCCTTCGGCCGAGACGGCCGTGGCTTCGGCGACGACGACGCCCGCGCCGCCCGAGGCGAACTGGGCGAGGTGCGTGTGGTGCCACTCCTGGGGAACGCCGTCCACTGCGCTGTACTGGCACATCGGCGCCACCCACAGCCGGTTGCGCGCGGTGACGCCGTGGATCGTGAGGGGCGTGAAGAGGGCGGTCATGCGGCGCTCCGTCGGTAAGGTGTGGCCATGGTCGGTTCGTGGTCGGCGCGCGATGTCGCCGGCGTCCTCCGGAGGCCAACGGCGTCCGATGACAAGTATTCCCGCGGGGTGCTCGGCGTGCGCACCGGGTCGGAGGCCTATCCCGGTGCCGCGGTGCTCGGCGTCGAAGCGGCGTGGGGCACCGGACTGGGCATGGTGCGCTATCTCGGACCCGCGCACGCGCTCGTGCTCGCGCGACGTCCCGAGACCGTCACGTCCGACGGCCGGGTGCAGGCGTGGCTCATCGGCTCGGGAACGGATGCCGCGCAGCGCCCGCCCGCCGAGACGGAGGCGATCCGCGGCATCCTGGCCGGGGATCTTCCCGTCGTGCTGGATGCCGGCGCCCTCGATCTTGCGGTCGGAGCCGCAGCGCCCGTCGTCGTCACGCCGCACGAGCGCGAGCACGCGAGACTGCGCGAGGCGCTCGGTCTGGGAGCGTCCGGCGACCGTCGGGCTGATGCCGTCGAGACGGCGCGCGCGCTCGACGGTGTGGTGCTCCTGAAGGGCTCCCAGACGCTGGTCGCCGACGGCACGGGGCGCGTGATCACCGTCGACGTCGCGGTGCCGTGGCTCGCGACGGCGGGGACGGGCGATGTGCTCGGGGGAGTGCTCGGCGCGCTGGTGGCGGGGTCGGCCGACGCCGGTCTCTCCGAGGTCGCTGCGTCGGCGGCGTGGCTGCATGCGCGGGCGGCTGAGCTGGCGGCATCCGTCCACGGCCCCGCCGGCGGGCCGATCACGGCGCTCGACGTCGCGGAGGCGCTGCCGCGCGCCGTCGGAGAGGTGCTCGGGTTCGAGTGAGGCCCCGATCCGGTGCGCCCTACGATGGAGGCGTGTCGAGACGGGCGGTGCTGTGGGTCGCCTTCGCGGGCGTGCACGTCGTCGTCGCGGTGCTGGGGTTCGTGCTGCCCAACCAGCCGATGGGCGACATCTACTTCGTCTACGAGCCCTGGGCGCGGCAGGCCGTCGAGGGGCGCGGGATCCCCGGCGTCACCGAGGAGTGGATCTACCCGCCCGTCGCGCTGATCCCGATGGTGCTGGCGCTGGGTGTCGAGTGGATCGCGGGCTACGAGGTGGCGTGGGCGCTGCTGGTCACCGCATGCGACGCGGTGGCGTTCGCGATGCTCGTCGGACGCGGCCGGTCGCTCGGGCGCACGTCCGCGGCGTGGTTCTGGCTCGGCTTCATGCTGCTGCTCGGACCGGTGGGGATGTACCGCCTGGACGGGCTGACGGTGCCCATCGCGATCGCCGGATGCCTGTGGCTGGGCGGTCGTCCGTGGCTCGCATCGGCGCTGCTGGCGGTCGCGACATGGATCAAGGTATGGCCGGCGGCGCTGATCGCCGCCGCGTTCATCGCCGTGCGCAGGCGGCTGTCGATCGTCGGCGGGGCCGCGGTCGTGAGTGCGGTGACCCTGCTCACCGTCGTCGCGGCGGGCGGCGGCGCCCACGCTCTCGGCTTCGTCACCGGGCAGACCGAGCGCGGACTGCAGCTCGAGGCCCCGGTGAGCATGTTCTACCTCTGGCGTCAGGTCGCGGGCCTCGGCGACTCGTACCTCTACTACGACGATCAGATCCTCACCTACCAGGTCACCGGACCCGGCGTCGAGACCGTCATCGCCGTGATGACGCCGCTGCTGATCGTGGCGCTGGTGGCGGTCGCGGCGCTGGGCGCGTGGGCGTCGTGGCGCGGAGCGTCGTTCGGCGTCCTGTTCGCTCCACTGGCGCTCGGCCTCGTGCTCGTGTTCATCGTGCTCAACAAGGTGGGTTCGCCGCAGTACCTCACCTGGATCATCGCGCCGCTCGCGTTCGGGATCGTGATCGATCGCCGTCGCTGGTGGATGCCGGCCGTCGCCGGCCTCGCCGCGGCGTTGCTGACGCAGTTCGTCTATCCGCTGACCTACGGCCAGCTGCTCATCGCCGATCCCGTCGCCGCCGGCATCCTGACCGTGCGCAACGCCCTTCTCGTCGTCATGCTGGTGTGGGCGGTCGCGCGCGTCGCGCGGGCGCCGGTGCGGCACACCGTCCGTGCCCGTCCCGTTCCCTGAACCCGGAGGTCCTCATGCTCGTCGCCTTCTCCGTCGCCCCGAGCGGCACCGGCAATGCCGACGGCAGCGTCCACGACGCCGTCGCCGCTGCCGTGCGCATCGTCCGCGACAGCGGTCTGCCGCACCGGACCACATCGATGTTCACCGAGATCGAGGGGGAGTGGGACGAGGTTTTCGACGTCGTCAAGCGCGCGACGGATGCCGTGCTACCGTTCGGGTCGCGGGTGTCGCTCGTGCTCAAAGCCGACATCCGGCCAGGATTCACCGGCGAGCTCGACGGCAAGATCGAGCGCCTCGAGGCCGCGATCGAGGGCGAAGACCCGTCGCACTAGCCTCGGGCCGCGGCATCCGGTCGTCGGCGTCGAATCGATTCGACATGCCGCGCCCACGGCGCTAGCATCGCGAGGTGACCTCCTCGACTCTCTCGAGGGGTGCGGCGATGTGGGCGCTCCTCTCCCTCGCCATCGGCAGCTTCGGCATCGGCATGACCGAATTCGTCGTCATGGGCCTGCTGCCCGACGTCGCGCAGTCCCTGCTCCCGGCTCAGTGGGCCTCGAATCCGGATGACGCGATCGCCCAGGCCGGCTGGCTCATCACGCTCTACGCGCTCGGGGTGGTCGTGGGCGCGCCCACCATCGCCGGTGTGGTCGCGAAGTATCCGCGCCACCGCGTCATGCTGGGCCTGGCCCTCGCCCTCACCGTCTTCAACGCGCTCACCTTCCTCGCCCCGACGTACGAGCTCGTCGCGGCGTCGCGGTTCCTCGCGGGCCTGCCGCACGGGGCGTACTTCGGCATCGGGGCGCTGGTCGCTGCCGACGTGCTCGGCCCCGGCAAGCGGGCGAAGGGCGTCGCGTTCGTGCTCACCGGACTCACGCTCGCCAACGTCGTCGGCGTTCCCCTGGGCACGTTCCTGGGTCAGCAGTTCGGCTGGCGCACGGCCTTCATGATCGTCGCGGCGATCTTCGCCCTGGCGACGATCGCGATCGGCTTCTTCGTGCCGCAGCACGCGGGCGAGCCCGAGCGCACGCTCCGCCAGGAGCTCAAGGTCTTCCGCATCGGACAGGTGTGGCTCGCGCTCGGCGTCGGTGCGATCGGCTTCGGCGGATTCTTCGCCGTCTACAGCTACATCGCCCCGGTCGTCACCGACGTCGCGGGATCGCCGGCATGGGCGGTTCCCATCGTGCTCGTGGTCATGGGGCTCGGCATGACGGTGGGAAACCTCGTCGGCGGGCACCTCGCCGACGTCGACCTCAGACGCACCCTCATCGGCGGCTTCGCGCTGCTCGCGGTGGTGCTCGCCCTCTTCGCGCTCACCGCGACGTGGATCTGGGCGGTCGGGTTCTTCGTGTTCGCCACGGGGTTCGTCTCGGCGGCGCTGAGCCCGACGATCCAGACGCGCCTCATGGACGTCGCCGAGGACAACCAGTCCATCGCGGCGGCGGTGAACCACTCCGCGCTCAATCTCGGGAACAGCCTCGGGGCTTTCCTCGGCGGCGTGGTCATCGCCCTGGGATGGGGCTTCCTCGCTCCGTCATGGGTCGGTGTCGCGCTCGCCCTCGGCGGGCTGGCGCTGGCGCTGGTGAGTCTGCGCCTCGAGCGCTCACGGGTGCCCGTCGGCGCCTAGCGGGTCAGGTGTCGAGCAGGCGCTGCAGGTGGCGGCCGACGGCCGGGGTCTCGATGAGGAACCCGTCGTGACCGAAGTCGCTGGACAGCACCACGGCTTCATCGCCGATCGTGTGACGGATGCCGCGCGCGATGCGCTGCTGGCCGTCGATCGGGAACAGCCGGTCGCTGTCGATGCCGAGCACGAGCGTGGTGGCGGTGACGCGGGCGAGGGCGTCTTCGATGCCGCCGCGGTCGCGACCGATGTCGTGCGAGTTCATCGCCTCGACGAGGGTCAGGTAGCTGTTGGCGTCGAAGCGACGCGTGAACTTGTTGCCGTGGAAGTCCAGGTAGGACTCGACGGCGAAGCGTCCGCCGTGGCCGAGCGGGCTCACGCCCGACTGCCACGAGCGCTGGAACCGCTGATTGAGCTCCGTAGGGGAGCGGTAGTTCAGCAGCGCCATGCGCCGGGCCAGGGCCAACCCGCGGTGCGGGCCGTCGCCGTCGCCCGCGTCGTAGTACTCGCCGCCCTGGAAACGGGGATCGATGCGGATCGCCTCGAGCTGCACCGAGTTGAGGGCGATCTGGTCGGCGGTGTTCACGGGTGGCGCTGACAGGATCGCGGCGCGCTGCACCCGCTCGGGATGCCCGATCGCCCATTCCATCGCGTGCATGCCGCCCATCGAACCGCCGATGACCGCCGCCCACACGTCGATGCCGAGGGCGTCGGCCAGGCGCACCTGCGCCGCCACCTGATCGCGGGTCGTCAGGTACGGGAAGCGCGACGCCCACTCGTACCCGTCGGGCGCGATGCTCGACGGACCGGTCGAGCCCTGGCATCCGCCCAGCATGTTGGGAGCGACCACGAACCAGCGGTCGGTGTCGACGGGTGCACCCGGACCGACGATGTCGTCCCACCATCCGGTCGTGGGATGCCCGGCTAGGGCGGGTCCGCGCACGTGGCTGTCGCCGGTCAGGGCGTGCAGCACGAGAACCGCGTTGTCGCGAGCCGGGGAGAGCTCGCCCCACGTCTCGTAGGCCAGACGGTACTGCGGCAGTTCGCCGCCGCTCTCGGTGCGGAAGGCGCCGAAACCCGCGAAGCGGCGCTTGCCGACCGGATCTCCGTCGCGCCACGCGCCGGTCGCGGGTGGGCGGCCCAGCATCATCCGGGCGTCGGCCTCCGTCACGGGTGCCGAGGGCACCGTGTCTTCGGAGGTCTGCCAGTCCACTGAGGTCCCCTTCGCGGCCGGGTTCCAGGCTAGGTGCTCGGCGAGCACGGGCGGGCAGTGTTACGACGGGGGAGTCGGCGGTTGCTCGGAGCAAGGCGGAGGACTTGTCCACATGTTCTCGTCGACTCCCGCACTGAACCAGGTGAACCACCCGCGCGCTTCCTGCGGCATCTTGAGCCTTTTCCCGGTGCTTGGGCACCCGATATGCTCCGGGGCAGGGAGCATGCTGCCCGGCGCTCCCGTTTCGGCATCACCGCGCTTCGTGCGTCACCTGAGCCTCTCCGACGCCGCGCGTCCCGTGAGGAGAGCGTCATGCACCGCACCCCCGAGCCACGTCGTCACATCGCCCGCAGCCGGTCACGCTGGGGCGGAGCCGCGGCATCCGCCATCGCTGCCGTCGCCGCCACGGCCCTGCTCTCGGGATGCGCGACCGACGCTCCCGCGGCGTCCTCCGGCTCGGCTTCCGCCGTCGCGAGCCCGACCGCGGACGCGACGCCGAGTCCGACGCCCACCCCGACCCCGGTAGACATCCGCGAGATCGACCTCGGCACCCGCAACGTCATGTACTCGAGCGGAGGCTTCTCGGCGCCTGTCTGGGTGGCCCTCGAAGGAGGGACCGCGTCAGACGAGTACGGCACGTACACGCTCGCCGAACCCGTCTACTCCGATGCGAACGGCGACGGCCTCGAAGACGCGCTGGTCGCGATCGAGCGCATCGACGGCTCTGCCGCGGAGACGCTCTGGTACGTCTTCCTCGCCGACGGCGAGGGTGGCGCGGTGCAGGTGGCGGTTCCGCTCGCGCGCGCCGCGTCGTGCGGCGACGTCGTGGAGTCCACGTCGGCTGCGCCGGAGGGGGGATTCGCCCTCGAGGTGCTCACCCGCATCCGCGGAACCGACGACGCCGTGCCGTGCTCCGCACCGGGCTCGCGCAGGGACAGCCGCGTGATCGTCATCGACGGGGCCCCCGGCGACCCGCTCGCGATGCCCGTGCAGACCGCACCCGCGACGGCCTGGGGCGGCATCTGCCCGGGCACGACCTGGTGGGACACCGAGGCGGAGATGGTCGAGATGCTCGCCCTGCCCCGCGCGGGCAGCCCGGTCGCCAACCCGGCGACGTCGTCGGCGGGGATCTTCCCGGCCGCGCAGGACCCGGCACCGCTGCTCTCGTCGATCGGCCTGCCGACGCAGGAGTGGGCGTTCGTCATGTTCATCGGCGAAGCCTTCGCGCCGCAGAACGTCAAGCCGCTCACGTGCGCGTGGGCTTCGCGCGGCTGAGTTCACGACCGGAACGGCGTCGTCTCGTACACCGCGCCGTGCTGACCGGCGAAGGCGACGGCGACGCCGTCGACGGTCTGGACGAAGCGATGGTCGGTCACGGCATCCGTCGGCACCTGCGCGTCGATGGAGGAGTAGGTGCCGACCGTCTCGTTGGACAGCCACACGACTCGGCGTCCGATCGCCTGCGGGAGCCCCGTCACGATATCGGCGAAACGCGCCCGCTCGGCGGCATCGAGGTAGAGCAGCACCGCGCTGTGGAACACCACGAGCGTGGCATCGGACGGCGCGGATCCGGCGACGTCGACCAGCCGCTCCAGCAGGTCGCCACGGACGATGTCGGGCGGATCCGCCGCGACGATCCGCGCCGCCCCGCGAAGACGCGCGACACGGGCGTCGTGATCGGGTCCCGGCCAGATCAGCGTCGAGAGCCAGTCGATCGACGCGGGATCGCCCGCATCGATCGGTGCGAGATCGATGCCGCGGCGCCAGACGACGTGCGGATGCCGATCGGGGACCGAGTCGGCGTCGTCGACCGCGCAGGCCAGCACGACGTCGCTCGCACCCGTCGGCGGATCGATCCGGCGCTCGCCCTCGGGTGCGGTGTAGACGACGCTGTACCGATCGGGGTAGAGGCAGAGCCCGGCGGCTGCCCCCACTTCGAGAAGGGCGACGGGCCCGTCGATCCTGCTCAGGACGGGGAGCAGCGTCGCGCAGCGGTTCGGCTCGTTCGTCTGCACGGTGCGCGATGCGGCGACGGCGGTGATGTCGACCCAGTGCGCGACGATCCAGTCCCGCACCTCGGCGTAGGGGCGCAGTGCGCACCCCGCCAGACGAGCGGCGGCGAACACGATGTTCGGCTGCTGCTTGGCGCGCGGCAGTGCCGCGAGTCGCGCGACGACGTCGGCGTCGGCGCCCATGCCGATGGCCCAGTCCTCGTAGAGCGGAGAAGTGCCGTGCGCCCAGCGCCTGCCGAAGTCGTCGTAGGTGGCGGCGATGCGCCGTTCGTCGTCGGTGGTCACACGCTCACGATACGACCGGTCGTATCGGGTGTCGGCGCACAGGTCTAGCATCCGTGGCATGGACGAGATCATCGACGACCTGCTCGACGGAGACCCGGCGATCCGCTGGCAGACCCTGCGCGATCTCACCGACGCGTCGGAAGACGACGTCGCCGCCGAGCGGTCCCGCGTCGCCCGGGAGGGGTGGGGTGCGCGCCTCCTGTCGCTGCAGGATGACGACGGCCGCTGGGATGCCGGCACGTACCGCCCCGGCTGGGCCCACGAGGATCGACCGTTCTTCGATGCGTGGACCGCGACGCACTTCGCGCTGCAGCAGCTCGCGGACTTCGGCATCGACCCCGACGATCCCGCGGTGCGCACGGCGATCGGCCGCGTGCGCGACCAGGTGACGTGGGAGCACGACGGGCAGCGTTACTTCGACGGGGAGGTCGAGCCGTGCGTCAACGGCATCGCCCTGCGCATCGCGGCGTACTTCGGTCAGGACGGGACGCCGATCGCCGACACCCTGCTCGCCGGTCAGCTCGCCGACGGTGGCTGGAACTGCTGGGACCAGGACGGGACGAGCCCGTCGTCGTTCCACTCGACGATCTGCGCGATCGAGGGTCTGTGGGCTCTCGAGAACACGCCCGCCGGATCGGACGCCGTCACCGCGGCGCGCCTCGCGGCCGAGGAGTATCTGCTCGAACGGTCACTTCTGCGACGCAAGTCGGACGGCGCGTTCATCGATCCCCGGTTCGGCATGGCGTCGTACCCGGTGCGGTGGTTCTACGACGTGTTGCGGGCTCTCGACCACTTTCGACAGACCCGGCCCGCCGATGACCCGAGATTCGCCGAAGCCGTCGCGCTGTTGCGGGCCAAGCGACTCCCGATGGGGATGTGGCAGCTCGAGCTCACGCACGAAGGACCGACGCTGTTCGGCTTCGAGCGCGAAGCCGAAGGGTTCCCGAGCCGCTGGATCACCCTCCGCGCCCTCCGGGTGCTGTCGTGGGCGGATGCCGCGGCCCCCGGCATCCGGAACTGACACGACGCGTGCGAGAGCCCCGACCCTCGCGAGGTCGGGGCTCCCGTCACATCCCTTGCACGGGAAGTCAGGCGCGGGCGGCCTCCGAGACGCGGCGCGCGGCAGCCAGGGCCTGGTCGAGATCGGCTTTGAGGTCGTCGATGTTCTCGAGGCCGACCGAGAGGCGCACGAGGCCGGGGGTGACACCCGACGTCAGCTGCTGCTCCGGCGTGAGCTGCGAGTGGGTGGTGGATGCGGGGTGGATGACGAGCGAGCGCACGTCGCCGATGTTCGCGAGGTGGCTGAACAGGGTCAGTGAGTTGACGAACTCGCGCCCCGCCTGCACGCCGCCCTTCAGCTCGAACGACAGCACGGCGCCCACACCCTTCGGGGCGTACTCGTTCGCCGCCGCATACCACGGCGAGGTCGGGAGACCGGAGTAGTTCACCGACGCGACGTCGGCGTGGTTCTCCAGCCACTCCGCGATCTCCTGCGCGTTCTGCACGTGACGCTCGATGCGCAGCGACAGGGTCTCGATGCCCTGGATGAGCAGCCACGCGCTCTGCGGCGAGATCGCCGCTCCGAGGTCGCGCAGCAGCTGGACCCGCGCCTTGATGATGTAGGCGAGTCCGTCTCCGACCGCCGCCGTGTACGACGCTCCGTGGTACGACGGGTCGGGCTCGGTGAGACCGGGGAAGCGGTCGACGTTCTCGGACCACGCGAACGTGCCGCCGTCGACGATGACGCCGCCGATGACGGTGCCGTGACCGCCGAGGAACTTCGTGGCCGAGTGCACGACGATGTCGGCGCCGAACTCGAAGGGCTTGATCAGGTAGGGCGTCGCGATCGTGTTGTCGACGATCAGGGGCACGCCGCTCTCGTGGGCGACGTCGGCGACGGAGCGGATGTCGAGCACGTTGATCTTCGGGTTGCCGATCGTCTCGGCGAAGAACAGCTTGGTGTTCGGACGCACCGCGGCCCGCCAGGCGTCGGGGTCGTCCTGGTTCTCGACGAACGTCGTCTCGATGCCGAGCTTGGCGAGGGTGTACTTGAACAGGTTGTACGTGCCGCCGTAGATCGACGACGACGAGACGATGTGGTCGCCGGCCTGAGCGATGTTGAGCACCGCGAACGCCTCGGCGGCCTGCCCGCTGGCGACCAGCAGTGCCCCGGTTCCGCCCTCGAGTGCGGCGAGACGCTCTTCGACGACGGCCTGGGTGGGGTTCTGGATGCGGGTGTAGATGTTGCCGAACTCCGCGAGGGCGAAGAGGTTGGCGGCGTGGTCGGCGTTGTCGAAGACGTACGAGGTCGTCTGATAGATCGGCGTCGCGCGAGCCTTCGTCACCGGATCGGGCGCAGCGCCCGAGTGGATCTGCTTGGTCTCGAAGCGCCAGTTCTCGGGTGCGGACATGGGAGGACTCCTGAGGATCGGGGTGGGTCTGGACGGTGGCTGGTCACGCCGCTCTGCGTGATTCGCGGCCTGAAGCGACAGTAGGATGCCGAGCGCCCCGAGACAACGGCCGGGAAATCTTCCGTAACCTCGCGGCGGGTAGCGTGGGGGGCATGGTGACCAGGCGTGCAGTTGTGACCGGTGCGAGTTCGGGTATCGGCGAAGCCGTGGCCCGGGAGCTCCGACAGCGGGGGTGGGACGTCGTCGGCGTCGCCCGGCGTGCGGAGCGGCTCGCGGCGCTCGAGAACGAGACCGGCATCGTGGCTTTCGCCGCCGACGTCACCTCGGCGACCGACGTCGAGGCACTCGCGGGATGGCTGTCGGGCAGCGGTCCGGTGCACGCCCTCGTGCACGTCGCGGGCGGCGCGCGGGGCGCGGACCGGGTGGAGGACGGACGCGCCGCGGACTGGCAGTGGATGTTCGAGGTCAATGTGCTGTCGGGTCAGCGCCTGGTCTCGGCTCTCCTCCCGCTGCTGCGCGACGCCGCGGCATCCGACGGCCACGCCGACACCGTCTTCGTGACCTCCACCGCCGCCCAGACGGCCTACGCCGGCGGCGCCGGCTACAACGCCGCGAAGGCGGGCGAGTCGATGCTCGCCCACGCGCTGCGTCTCGAGCTCAACGGCGAGCCGATCCGCGTCGTCGAGATCGCTCCGGGCATGGTCTACACGCCGGAGTTCACCGTCAACAGGCTCGGCGGAGACCAGGCGGCCGCCGATCGTGTCTACGAGGGGGTCGAGAATCCGCTCACCGCGGGCGACGTCGCCGACGTCATCGCCTACGCGCTCGACGCCCCGGCGCACGTCAACCTCGACCTCGTCACGATGCGCCCCGTCGCGCAGTCCGCGCAGCACCTGCTGGCGCGCGGTGCGCTGTCGGTGCGCCCGGCACCCGGGTCGCACGGATGATCGACGACGGGACCGTCGTCACGTATCCCGACGGAGCCACCACGTCGACATCCCGGGTCGCGCACGTCGTCGACGCGGGCGCGGGACGCACCGCCGTCATCGTCGATGCCACGGCGTTCCACCCCGTCGACACCGCCTGGCCCGACCAGCCGGCCGATCACGGCACGCTGCACACCGCCGGCGGTGACGACGTCGCGATCGTGGATGCCGTCGTCGGCGCGGCGCAGGGCGACACCCTGCTGCTCGGACCCGACGTTCCGGTGCGCACGGGCACCGAGGGCTGGACGTTCGTGGTCGCGCACATCGTGGCGGACCGCGCCGGGATCGCGCCAGGCGATGAGGTCACGATAGACGTGGATGCCGGCCACCGCGCTGCCCTGTCGGCCGGGCACACCGCCTGTCACCTGGCATCTCTCGCACTGGATGCCGCGCTGTCCGGCGCGTGGCGCAAAGAGGTCGCCGTCGACGCGCTCGGCGCCCCCGCGTTCGACGCGCTCGCGATCCAGGAATCGCGCATCCTGCCCGATGGCGCCCGCGACGTCTATCGCATCGGCAAGTCGCTGCGCCGCAAGGGCTTCGACGTCGAGGCGCTGGGCGACCTGGAGGGTCTCGCCGCGCGCGTCGACGCCCAGCTCGCCGACTGGGTCGCCGCCGACGGCGACGTGCGGATCGAGCGCGACGGTCGGCGTCTGGCCGATCGGCGGACGTGGGTGTGCGCGCTTCCCGGTGGCGAGGCCCGCATCCCGTGCGGAGGGACGCACGTCACGTCGCTCGCGGCCCTTCATGCGGTGACGGTGGCTTTCACGTCTTCGCCGGCCGAGGGCGGCATCGAGCTCGTGATGACGACGACCGCGACTCCCGAGGTCTAGCTCAGACGATCTGCGACCCACCCGCGGCGGCATCCAGCTGCTCGGGCAGCGTGTCGGCGAACGCGACCTTCGGGACGAAGAACAGCAGGACGGCCGCGAGCAGACCGCCGACGGCGCAGATCGACCACACCGCGAGGTAGCCGCCGATCGAGGCCGCGGTGTCGCTGGCCACCGCGCCGACGCCCGCCGCGAGCACGACGCCGAACACCGCCGACGAGAACGTGCCGCCGATGGTCTTGGTGGTGTTGGTGAGCGCGGAAGCCACCCCCGTCTGCCCGCGCGGGGCGGCGGCCGCGGCCGCGGCGGGCAGCGCGGCGAGCAGGGCGCCCGAGCCGAGGCCGGCGATCGCCATGTTCGCGAGCACCTGGACGAGCGTGTCGTGGAACGGCAGGAACAGCCCGTAGCCGATACCGACCAGAACGGCCCCCACGATGAGGAGGACGCGCGGCGGGAGGCTGCGCGACGTGATGGCGAAGACCACGGCGCCGACGATGACGAACAGCAGGTACACCCCGATGACGTTGGACCGCTCGGTGGCGTCGAGTCCGAGGCCGTAGCCGAGAGCGGGATCCGTGCCGACGAACGTCGACAGGGGTGCCTGCGCGCCGAGCACGCTGATGCCCAGGAGGAACGCGGTCACCTGGATGGGCCACATCTCGGGACGCCGGAGCACGCGGATGTCGATCGCGGGGTCGTCCCTGCCGAGTTCGAACCGCACGAAGTACACCAGCACCACAACGCCCAGGGGCAGCAGCACGAACGCGAGCCAGCTCGGCGCATCGGGGATGCGCAGGAACGTCAGGGCGCTGGTGACCAGCAGCAGTCCTGCCGCGAGGATCGCGAAGCCGGCCACGTCGAACCTGCGGCCGGGGAGGGGCTCGGATTCGGGGACTCCGAAGAGGATGACGAAGAACACCGCCGTCACGGCGACCGCCGGGATGATGAGGGTCGCGGTCAGGTTCTCGCCGGTCGCGGCGAACACGCGCCCGGCAGCGAGCGCGCCGACGATCGCGCCGACCTGCAGTCCCACGATGAGGAGCCCCGCCGCACGCCGGGTGGTCGAGGTGCCGCGCGACTGCCGACGCCCGCGCTCGAAGATGAGCGCGATCTCGAGCGGCAGCCACACGACGTAGAAGCCCTGCAGAGCCCACGCGATGAGGAACGACCAGAAGTCGCCCGCGAACGCGACCCACCAGGTCGCCCCCGCGGTCAGCACCGTGGCGATGAGCAGCACCTTCTTGTGCCCGAACATGTCGCCGATCTTCGCCAGCACGGGCACGACGATCGACGACAGCAGCAGCTGCGCCGCCTCGAACCAGTTCACGTCGGCGTCGCGGATCCCCAGGTGGATGACGATGTCGCTGAACAGCGGCACATAGAACCCCTGCAGCAGCCCGCTGACGAGCTCGACCACGATGAACCAGCCGATGAGGCCCGCGGTGATGCCGAGGGCGGAGCTCCGGAGGGTGTGCATCACGAGGTGAGCCTACTGCCGGGCCGTAGGCTGGCCGAACGACGATTCCGAGGGGGATGCCGGGTGGAGAACACGACCAGCGAGCGGGAGGTCCTGACGTGGGACGGCTTCGGTGAGGCATCCCGTGAGATCGCCCGTGCGATCGTCGCCGACGGCTTCGCGCCCGAAGTGGTGGTCGCGATCGCCCGCGGCGGCCTGCTGCCGGCCGGGGCGATCGCCTACGGGCTCGACGTGAAGAACTGCGGCGCGATCAACGTCGAGTTCTACACCGGAGTCGGCACCGTACTCGACGCCCCCGAAGTGCTGCCTCCCGAGCTCGACATGACCTATCTCGACGGCCGTCGGGTGCTGCTCGTGGACGACGTCGCCGACAGCGGTCGCACCCTCGCCCTCGCGGTGCAGCTGCTGACCGATCGCGGCGCCGAGGTGCGCACGGCGACGATCTACACCAAGCCGACCACCGTCATCCAACCCGACTACGCCTTCAGAGACACCTCGCTGTGGATCGACTTCCCCTGGTCGGCCCACGGATCGGTCCTCGACGAGGCGGGACTCTGAGGCGACGCGATCATGCCGCTGTCGCTGCCTGAACTCGCCGCCGCCGGCCTCATCGACGAGGGCTGGGCCGAGGCACTCGCGCCGGTCGGCCCCGACATCGCCGCGCTCGGTGCGCGACTGCGGGAGGCAGGGCCCTATCTGCCGTCCGGCGACCGCGTGCTGCGGGCGTTCCAGTGCCGGCCGGCCGAGGTCAAGGTCCTCATCGTGGGGCAGGACCCGTATCCCACGCCCGGGCACCCGATCGGGCTCTCGTTCGCCGTCGAGCGAGACGTGCGGCCGCTGCCGAAGAGCCTGGCGAACATCTACCGCGAGCTCGAGGACGACCTCTCCATCCCCGCCGCCTCGCACGGCGATCTGTCGGCGTGGAGCGATCAGGGGGTCCTGCTGCTCAACCGGGTGCTCACCGTCTCGCCGGGGCTCCCGGCATCCCACCGCGGCTGGGGATGGGAGCGCGTGACCGAGCATGCGATCCGCACGCTCGTGTTGCGGGACCGGCCGCTGGTCGCGATCCTGTGGGGGAAGGATGCCGCGGGCCTGCGGCCCCTCCTCGGCGGGACGCCGATCATCGAATCGCCGCATCCGTCGCCGCTGTCGTCGTACCGCGGATTCTTCGGATCTCGGCCGTTCTCGCGGGCCAACGCCCTTCTCGAGGAGCAGGGCGCGGAGCCGGTCGACTGGCGGATTCCGGACTGACACGGTGGCGCCCCGGCCCGTAGGCTGACGGAATGCTCGAAGAGGAATACGACCGCGACAGACGGCGGCTGCCCTGGCATCTGCGCCGCGCGCCCGAGCCCGAGCGTCCGTTCTCGTACGAGATCCGGCCCGCGCGGGAGAGCGACGTCCCCGACATCCGCGAGATCTACAACTACTACGTCACCAACTCGGTCGTGACCTTCGATGAGAAGAAGTGGACGATCGCCCAGTGGCGCGAGAAGCTGGACCGGCTGAAGCAGGCGGGACTGCCGTTCCTCGTCGCCGAGTCGCCGAGCGGTCAGGTGCTCGGCTACGCACTGGTCCAGCCGATGTCGAGCAAGTCCGGGTACCGCTTCAGCGTCGAGAACTCCATCTACCTCGGCCAGGCCGCCACGGGCAAGGGGCTGGGGAAAGCGCTGCTGGTCGCCCTCATCGCCGCCAGCGAAGAGGCGGGGATACGCGAGATGGTGGCCATCATCAGCGACAAGGGCGCCGAGGGCTCGGTCGCCCTGCACGAGAGGCTCGGCTTCACCGAGGTCGGCCGCATGGGGCGGGTCGGCTTCAAGTTCAACCGCTGGCTGGGCACGATCACACTGCAGAAGTCGCTCACGCCCGTCAAGAAGCGCCGACTGTTCGGGCGCGGGTGAGGCCGGTCAGCGCCCCGGTCGTTCTCCCGCCGGGTGGTCGCGCGGCAGGCGTGCCGGGGCCCCGAACGCCCGCACCTCGTCGATGAGCTGACGCCAGGGTCCGTCCAGGTCGTCGTCAGCGAGGGCGGCTACCCGGGGAGGACGGTCGTCGAGCCGCGCGCTGATGCTCCAGGCGAACGAGTCCGCGCCGCGAGAGCCCGACCGCGCGTCGGCGT
>JASDDH010000017.1 GCA_030407505.1 Planococcus sp. APC 4015 | reverse complement strand
GGTCGGGCGGCGCGTCCGCAGTCTCCACGACCGACGCTCCGGTGGTGACGGCGTCGCTTCCGATCGTCGGGAGCACGACGGTTCCGGCGATGACGGCTCCGGCGATGGCGAGGCCCGCCGCGGCGAGACCTGTCATGGCGCCGATGCTCGAGAACGCGCCGCCCGCGACGGCCGCGGCGCCGGCGCCCGCCCCGGCGGAGGCCGTGGTGGCCGCCGCCACGGCGGCTCCGGCAGTCCCCGGATCGACGGGCACGAGGGGGAGGATGCCGCCCGCGGCGGCGCCCTCGACGACGACGGCGCCCTCGACGACGGCTGACGGCATCGCCGCCAGGGCGAGCACGGGCATCCCGCCGCCCTGCAGCGCCGCCAGGTAGCCGGCTGTTCCGGTGGCGCCGATCGCGAGCGGAAGCAGCACCAGCGCGAGCCGGCTCCCGACCTCTCTGGCCTCGCCCGCGACGATCGCGCAGCGGGCGCAATCGGCGAGGTGGGCCTCGACTTTGCCCTGGTCGCGCCGGCCGAGGTTGTTGCGCGCGAAGGCGCCGAGGCGCGAGATCGTCCACTGGCAGTCGGAGCCGTCTTCGACCGATCGCAGATGCGCCTGGATCCACGCTTCGCGCAGACCCTCGCGCGCCCGGAACGTGAGCTGGGCGACGGCGGTGGCCTTCATGCCGAGCAGGGGAGCGATCTCGGAGGGCTTCATGGCCTCGATCTCGGAGTACCAGAGCACCTCCTGCCACCGTGTCGGCAGGCTGCGGAACGCCTGGTGGGTGAGGCTCCGGTCCAGCGCGTCCGACGTCGCCTGCTCGCTCGTCGCCGGGTCCTCCAGGGAGTCGAGCGTCTCGATCGCGGTCTCCCTGCGAGCCCGCCCCCAGCCGGCGGCCGTGTTGCGGATGCTCGTGAAGAGGTAGGCGCGGAACGACCCGGTGGGACCGCCGCCCTTCCGGATCGACTGGTAGATGCGGGTGTAGGCCTCTTGCACGAGGTCGTCGGGATCGAGGCTCGAGGTCATCGAGCGCGCCACCGTGACGCCCGAGCGGTAGTGGCGCCGCCAGAGTTCGCCGAACGCGGCGCTGTCGCCCGATCGTGTGCGCAGCACGAGGTCGGCATCGCCGAGGTCGGCGACGCTCTCGTCGTCGTTCGTCATGGGGCTCCAGAGCGGTTCGGGGCGAAGGTCCCAGCGCCTTCGACCGAGAGACGCGAGAAACCGGGTTTCATGACGCGACTTCTTCATTGTCGCCGACGAATCGCACATCTCGCCGGAAAGATTTCTGCAGAACCGCGTAATAGATCGACGGCGTCGTCGTCTCACAGGGCAAGAGACGTTGCCTGTGCTCCCGTCTGGGGCGGAAGCGCGGGTACCGGCAGCTCACGACCTCACGGTCGGCGGCAGTGCCGGGGCGGGCTCGGAGAGATCTCGGGGGAGGTCCTCCGAGCCCCGCCTCCCTCTCGAAGAGGAGGGTGCGGCCGTCGCGTCGGGGGACGCGGCGGCCCCCTCCGTATCGCCTGCGGTCAGGCGTCCTGGAACGCGCCGCCGACCCACACGGCGCGCACGTCCAGATCGCGGGTGAGCAGCACCGCGTCGGCCAGGCGGTCGGGTTCGAGGGCTCCCAGGTCGCCGCGACCCAGCACCCGTGCGGGCGTGGACGTGAGCGCCGTGACGGCGTCCTCGAGGGCGACGCCGGCCGAGACGGCGTGGCGGAGGGCGGCGTCCTGTGTGAGGGTCGATCCGGCGATCGCGCCGTCGTGCACGAGGCGGGCGACGCCGTCCGACACGTCGACGGCGAGCGGGCCCAGTTCGTAGCGGCCGTCCTCCATACCGGCGGCGGCCATCGCGTCGGTCACGAGCGCGATGCGACCGGGCGCCGCGGCGAAGGCGATGCGCAGCACGGCGGGATGCAGGTGCACGCCGTCGGCGATGATCTCGAGGACGACGCGATCATCGACGATCGCCGCCCCGACTGGTCCGGGCTCGCGGTGGTGCAGGCCCCGCATCGCGTTGAAGGCGTGGGTGAGCAGGGTCGCTCCCGCGTCGAAGGCGGATGCCGCGGCGCGGGCGTCGGCGTCGGTGTGGCCGACGGCGGCGACGGCGCCGGCTGCACGCGCAGCCCGCACCGCATGGAGTCCTCCGGGGAGCTCGGGAGCGAGGGTGATCTGACGCACGGTGCCGCGACCGGCCGCGAGCAGGCGCTCGAAGACGACCGGCTCGGGTGGGCGCAGCAGCGTCTCGTCGTGAGCGCCCTTGTGGGCGGCGTCGAGGAAGGGGCCTTCGAGGTGCGAGCCCAGCACGTCGGAGTCGGTCTCGACGAGATCGGCGATGGCGGCGACGCGCTGCTGGAGGTCCTCCAGCGGTGCCGTCACGAGAGAGATGACCGCGCGCGTCGTGCCGTGCGCCCGGTGGAACCGGCGCGCGGCGCGGATCGCGTCGGTGCCGTCGTCGTAGGACGCCCCGCCCCCGCCGTGTCCGTGCAGATCGATGAACCCGGCGGTCAGCACCGCGCCCTCGCCCGCGACGGCGGTCGCATCGACGACGCTGTCGTCCGCGTTCGCGAGCGCCTTCCACGAGTCGCCCTGGCCCGATCCCGCCACCCGCGAGTCGGCGAACGCGACCCAGGCGTCGTCGGTGGTGACGCCTCCGTCGACGAGACGCGCGGAATGGATGAACGTGGTCATGGCGCCTCGACCCACGCGATCTCGGCCGATCGGTCGAACGCGATGCCCAGGCTCGTCCACAGTGGAGCGAGCGCTCCGACGCGGGTGCGGAACGACGGCCAGGTGCGCCGGTCGTCGGTGCCGGTGGGCGGCGACCACGCGGCCTCGGCCGCGGCCGCGATACGCGGGAACGCCATACGGTCGAGGTCGTCCGCGTCGCGGATCGTCTCGGTCCACATCGGAGCCTCGACACCCAGGATGTCGTCGTCGGCGATGCCCGCGATGACGTCGGAGGGCTCCCAGCGGTAGGCGCGTTCGACGCTGGTCGCGCCGTTGGCCCATGTCAGGCCGAGTGCGGCATCCGGAGTCGGCTTCATGTCGAGATAGACCGCGTCAGCAGGCGAGAGGATGAGGCGCGATCCGTTGCGCACGAACGCGCGGGCCTTGTCGTCCATACCGTCGGTGGGCTCGACGAAGCCCCAGTACTGCCCGATCGTCGAATCGTGCAGGCCCGACGCCGCGCCGGCCTCGTGCCACGCGACCGGCGTCTTCCCGAGATCGGCGATGATCTCGCTCGCGCGTTCCACGAAGGCGGCGAAGTCGGCGGGATCGGTGCCGAACGCCTCGTCGCCGCCGAGATGCAGATACGGGCCCGGCGTCATGGCGGCGAGCTCGCCGAAGACGTCGGCGACGAAGTCGTACGTCGCCTCGGTGTCGATCCGCAGCGACGAGAATCCGACGGCCATGCCGTCGTACGGTGCGCCGGCCGCGGGCGGCTTGCCGCCGTGGTCACGGACCACCTCGAGGATGTGCTCATCGAGCACAGGCGCCGCGGCCAGTTCGGGGTACGCGAGGCCCACGGCGTGCGTGTGCCCGGGCATGTCGATCTCTGGCACCAAGATCATGTGACGGGATGCCGCGTACGCGACGATCGCGCGGTAGTCGTCCTTCGAGTAGAATCCACCGGGATCACCGCCCACCGACGAGCCGCTCCCGCGCGCCGTCAGCAGGGGCCGTGAATCGAGCTGGACGCGCCATCCCTGATCGTCGGTCAGGTGCAGGTGCAGCGCGTTGAACTTGAGCCCGGCGGCGCGATCGATGTAGCCGCGAACCGTGTCGACCGGGTGGAAGTGGCGCGCGACGTCGAGCATGACCCCGCGGTAGGCGAACCGCGGAGCGTCGACGATCGCCACGGGAGGAACCGCCCAGCCCTCGCCGGTGTTCACGATGAGCTGGCCGAGGGTCTGGACACCGTAGAAGAGCCCGGCGGTGTCGGCACCCGCGATGACGATGCCCGCGGCGCCGACATCGATCGTGTAGGACTCGGGCGTGCCCGGGACCACGCGCAGGGCGATGCCCCCGGTCGCCGAGTCGCTCCCGCCTCCGGTCGCCGATCCGGTCTCGGCCCCGGTCGCTGAGTCGCTCCCACCTCCGGTCGCTGAGCTTGTCGAAGCGTCCAGGCCCGTGCGGGCCCGGATCAGCGCGACCAGGACAGCAGCGGCATCCGGGTCACCCGAGATCGCGACGCGCGCGTCGAGATCGAACGGCTCGCCGGGACGCGCCTCGATCGAGGAGGGGGCGGGGACGACGGCGGGAAGCGACACGATCTCTCCATTCTGGTCGCCGCGCGCGCACCTGGCCAGGGTGCTCGCGGCCTCGCGACGCTATGTAAAGCGTCCTAACAAATGCCGATGGCCAGCCTATCCATCGGGGTACCCCGTGTCCACGAGAAGCCTCACCGTCCGCGGCATCCGATATGCTCAGGACGTCGCGACTGGCGTTGAGGTGGTCCACCACCGGGGAGCGACTGACTACGGCATTCGACCGCTCGCCTGGGCCGATCTGTGATTCCCGGCAGCCCATGCCGTGTACCCCGAAAGCCGCAGTCAAGGAGATCGTCATGACCGATCAGTACTTCAACGCCCCTCTTTCCGAGGTCGACCCCGAGATCGCCCAGGTGCTGGAGCGCGAGCTCGAACGCCAGCGCGGCTATCTCGAGATGATCGCGTCCGAGAACTTCGTGCCGGTCTCGATCCTGCAGTCGCAGGGTTCGGTGCTGACGAACAAGTACGCCGAGGGCTATCCGGGCCGTCGCTATTACGGCGGCTGCGAAGAGGTCGACGTCGCCGAGGAGCTCGCCATCGAGCGGGCCAAGGCGCTCTTCGGTGCGGAGTTCGCCAACGTGCAGCCGCATTCGGGCGCGACCGCGAACGCCGCCGTTCTGCACGCGATCGCGCGTCCCGGTGACACGCTGCTCGGTCTCGCGCTCGACCAGGGCGGTCACCTCACGCACGGCATGAAGATCAACTTCTCGGGTCGTCTGTTCAACATCGTCGCCTACGGCGTCGACCCCGAGACGTCCCTCATCGACATGGACGAGGTGCGTCGCCTCGCGGTCGAGCACAAGCCCAAGGTCATCATCGCCGGCTGGTCGGCGTACCCGCGTCAGCTCGATTTCGCCGCCTTCCGCGCGATCGCCGACGAGGTCGGCGCGCTGCTCTGGGTCGACATGGCCCACTTCGCCGGACTCGTCGCCGCCGGCGTGCACCCGAGCCCCGTGCCCCACGCGCACGTCGTGTCGTCGACGGTGCACAAGACGATCGGCGGCCCCCGCTCGGGCTTCATCCTCACCAACGACGCCGACATCGCCAAGAAGATCAACACCGCCGTGTTCCCGGGCCAGCAGGGCGGGCCGCTCATGCACGTCATCGCCGCCAAGGCGACGGCGTTCAAGCTCGCGGCCACGCCGGAGTTCCGGGAACGCCAGGAGCGCGTGCTCCGCGGCGCGCACCTCATCGCCGAGCGCCTCTCGCAGAAGGACGTCACGGATGCCGGCATCGCCGTGCGGTCCGGCGGCACCGACGTGCACCTCGTGCTCGTGGACCTCCGCGACGCGGCGATCGACGGCAAGCAGGCCGAAGACCTGCTCCACGAGATCCACATCACGGTCAACCGCAACGCCGTGCCGAACGACCCGCGTCCGCCGATGGTGACCTCGGGCCTGCGCATCGGCACCCCGGCCCTGGCCACGCGCGGCTTCGGCGACGCCGAGTTCACCGAGGTGGCCGACGTGATCGCGCTCGCGCTCCTGCCCGGCGCCGATGTCGCCGCCCTGCGCACCCGCGTCGCCGCCCTCACCGCCGCGTTCCCGCTGTACCCCGGCCTCGCGCAGTAACCGCTCACCCCGTGAGACTGCATCCGGCGGCCGAGACAGCGGCGGATACCCGCGGTCTCGGCCGTCGGGTGGAGTCTCAGCGACCGAGGCCGACGAACCACGACTCTGAGGACACGACATGACGGCGATCACACTCGACGGCAAGGCGGCTGCGGCCGAGATCAAGGCCGAGCTCGCGCTTCGAGTCGCGGCGCTGCGGGACCGCGGTGTCGTGCCCGGCATCGCGACGGTGCTCGTCGGCGCCGACCCCGCCTCGCAGCTCTACGTCGGCATGAAGCACCGGCAGTCCGAGGCGATCGGCATGAACTCGATCCAGGTCGAGCTGCCCGCCGAGGCGACGCAGGCCGAGGTCGAGGCGGTCATCGACGCCCTCAACGCCGACCCCGCGTGCCACGGCTACATCGTGCAGCTGCCGCTGCCCAAGCACCTCGACACCGACGCGATCCTCGAGCGCATCGACCCCGCGAAGGATGCCGACGGACTGCATCCGACGAACCTCGGACGCCTGGTGCTGAACGTCAACGCGCCCATCACGACCCCGCTCCCGTGCACGCCGCGCGGCGTCATCGAGCTGCTGGCGCGCAACGGCTACGACCTGAACGGCAAGCACGTCGTCGTGGTCGGCCGCGGCGTCACGATCGGTCGTTCGATCGGGCTCCTGCTGACCCGGCGCGAGATCAATGCGACCGTCACCCTCACCCACACCGGCACGACCGACCTCGCTCGGCACCTGCTGCAGGCCGACGTCATCGTCGCCGCGGCGGGCGTGAAGCACATCGTGCGCGCCGAGCACGTCAAGCCCGGCGCGGCCGTGCTCGACGTCGGCGTCACGCGCGAGACCGACCCCGAGACGGGCAAGAGCACGGTGCACGGCGACGCGCATCCCGATGTGCGCGACGTCGCGGGCTTCGTCTCGCCGAACCCCGGCGGGGTCGGCCCGATGACGGTCGCCCTGCTCATGACGAACGTCGTCGAGGCCGCGGAGCGCGCTCACCCCTGACCCGGCGTCATTCACCCCGACCCTTGTCGAGTTCGCATGCTCTCGCCGAGTCAGCACCCTATCCACGTGTATGACGTGCGGTCTCGGCGAGATCGCACGATCTCGACGGATGCCGCGCACTGCGGCATCCGGGATCAGGCGGTGAAGCGGGCGAGGAACTCGCGCGTGCGCGGCTCGCGCGGCGCGCCGAACACCTCGGCAGGCGGGCCCTGCTCGAGGATGCGTCCGCCGTCGAGGAAGATCACGCGGTGGGCGACGTCTCGCGCGAACGCCATCTCGTGGGTCGCCATGAGGATCGTCGCGCCGTCGACGGCGAGCTGACGCACGAGTTCGAGCACCTCGCCGACGAGCTCGGGGTCCAGCGCCGAGGTGATCTCGTCGAGCAGCAGCACTTCGGGGTTCGTCGAGATCGCGCGTGCGATCGCGGCGCGCTGCTGCTGGCCTCCCGACAGCCGATCGGGGTGGTCGCGGGCCTTGTCGGCGAGCCCGACGCGGTCCAGCAGCGCGAGCGCCCGCGCCTCGGCATCCCGTCGGGGGATCTTGTGCACGACCCGCGCCGACAGCGTGACGTTGTCGAGCACCGAGAGGTGCGGAAAGAGGTTGAAGCTCTGGAACACCGCACCGAACCGCGCGCGCACCCGGTTGGCGTCGACCCTCGGGTCCGAGATGTCTTCGTCTCCGAGCATGATGAGCCCGTCGTCGATCGGCTCCAGCAGGTTGAGGCAGCGCAGCAGCGTCGATTTGCCCGATCCGCTCGCACCGATCACGGCGACCACCTCGTGGGCGGCGAGCTCCAGCGACACGCCCTGCAGGACGTCGCGCTCGCCGAACGACTTGTAGAGGCCCTCGGCGCGCAGCAGAGCGGTCATACGATCGCCCCCGCCTGTTCGCGCGCGAGCAGCCGCGCGGTGTACCAGTCGGTGAGGCGGATCGTGGGGATCGCGAGCAGGATGAACAGGATGCCGGCCACGACGTAGGGCGTGAAGTTGTAGGACTGCGAGGCTTCGATCTTCGCGGCGAGCACGGCATCCACCGCACCCAGGATCGAGATGAGACCGACGTCCTTCTGCATGGCGACGAAATCATTCATGAGCGGCGGGGTGATCTTGCGGAGCGCCTGCGGCAGCACGACGCGGCGCAGCGTCTGCGTGTAGCCGAGACCGAGTGCGCGCGCGGCCAGACGCTGTGACGGATGCACCGCCTCGATGCCCGCGCGGATCACCTCGCTCACGTACGCCGAGTAGGTGAGGGTCACGGCGATCGTGCCGAGCACGATGACGGGGATGCGGGTGTTCGTGAGCGTCGGGATGCCGAACCCGACGATGTACAGCACGATGATGAACGGCAGTCCGCGGAAGATGTCGGTGTAGCCGGCGGCGAGCACGCGCAGGGGGAAGAACACCGGACCCGGCAGGGTGCGCAGCAGGGCGATGAACAGCGCGCACACGGCGACCGTGATCAGCGACAGCCCGAGCACCCGCAGATTGAGCAGGAAGCCGTCCCACACGCGGGGGAGCGAGGCGAGCGCGATCTCGGGGTCGAAGAACGTCTGCTGCACGGCCGCCCAGCCGGGCGTGGCGATGACGGTGATCCACACGACCGCGGCGAAGGCGAGCGTCGAGGCGATCGCGACGAGCACCGAACGGCGAGCCCGACCGGCGCGGAATGCACGACGATCGAGCTCGAGTTCGCTCGGGATGCGGGTGGTCACGGCACGACGTTACCCGCCGGCGTGCGGCCAGGGCGTCACTGCAGCAGAGTGACGCCCTGGCCGGCGCCGAGCCACTCGTCGGTGATCTCGGCGAGCGTGCCGTCCTCGCGCAGGGCGTCGACGGCCGCGCTCACGCGGTCGGTGAGGGGCGAATCCTTCGCGAGCACGACGCCCCACTCATCGGCGACACCGCCGGCGGGCAGCTCGCCCACGATGTAGGAATCCTCGATGTACAGCGCGGTGGCGAGGTAGGCGGTCGGCAGGTCGATCACGAACGCGTCGAACTGACCGGCGTTGAACGCTGCGACGGCGTCTTCGTTCGAGGCGTACAGGAGCGGCTCGACGGTCGGGTCGATGACGTCTTCGATGGTCTGGGCGCTGGTCGAGCCGGCCATGGCGCCCAGGGCCAGTCCCCTGAGGCCCTCGATCGAGTCGACGCCGTCCGCGGCCCCGCCGTTGATCGCGACGACGGCCTGGCTGGCGGAGTAGTAGGGCGTCGAGAAGTCGACGGCCTGCTTGCGCTCGTCGGTGATCGTGTACTGCTGGATGTTGAAGTCGAAGTTCTTGGGCCCGGGGGCGATCGCGGCCTCGAAGCTCGTGCGCACCCACTCGACGTCGTCATCGTCGAAGCCGAGCTCTTCGGCGATCGCGTAGGCGATGGCCGACTCGAAGCCCTCGCCCGACGACGGGTCGTCGTCGACGACATAGGGCTCGTAGGCGATGTCACCCGTCGCGAGCGTCAGCTTGCCGGGCGTGACGTATCCCTCGTCGACCTCTCCGCCCGCGGGGGTGCCGCCGGAGGCGCAGCCGGCGAGGGCGAGGGCGGCGAGCGCGATGCCGACGGCGGCGGTGCGGAGCAGGGGGGTGCGAAGCGGCAAGGCAGGCCTCCAGAGGTCGGGCGCGCGTGCTGTCGGCGCGTTGTACCCGGTCCATTTTGTCGTGCCGCCGCGGGAACGCGGGTCGCCGAGGTCTCATTGTTACGCGGTCGTCACGGACGACGAGGTCAGAGCTCGTCGAGCATCCTGCGCTGTTCCTCGGTCAGGCCGTCCCGCAGCTCCCGGCGACCCGCTTCGGCGGCGGGGCTCGGCGGCACGGCGGGGGCCGCGGCACCCGTCACCGGAGCGTTGCGCCGCGTCGCACGATCGTAGATCGCACCGGCGCGCGCCTCGATCCTGTCGTCGACGGCGTCGTAGATCGCCCATGCGATGAGGAGGGCGATCGGGGGCAGCACCCAGCCCCAGAACCATCCCGACACGTTCACGCCGGTGAGGAGCACGACCAGGAACCAGACGATGAGTTCGACGAAGAAGACCAGAACTCCTTGTACGAGTTTCTCGCCCACCTTCGTGCGCTGACCTGCCGACCTCGCCGCCATGCCGCGGAAGAGTCTCGTCACGGCAGGTTTGAGCCAGATCGTCGCGGCGGTGAGCACGAGGCTCGCCCAGAACGCCGACCAGCCGACCGCCACAGCCGGGAGCAGCCAGCCGACCAGCAGGAGCACCACGACGTTGAACACGTAGAGCGACGCGAATCGCACGAGCCAGGCCTTCATGGGTCAACTGTGCCACGTCGGCGTGCCGTGCGGATCTCCCGGACCGAGGTGGATCGTCAGGCGATCTCGACGAGCTGGGAGAGGTCGTCTCCGGGAAGGGAGTCGACGGTGGCGGTGACCCTGACGTCGACGAGGTCGGCGCGACCCGACATCACGTTCAGGAACGCGGTGTCGGCGGCATCCCGACCCGTCGCGATGCGCACCAGCGTCGATCGCGGGGCCAGCGTGGTCGCGTCGACCACGTGCCACGCGCCGTCCACCCACGCTTCGGCGACGGCGTGGAAGTCCATCGGGTCGAGTCCGGGTGCGTAGACGGCGACGAGCCGGGCCGGGATGCCGAGGCCGCGCAGCAGCGCGGTGCACAGGTGGGCGTAGTCGCGGCACACGCCCTGGCGTGCGAGGAGGGTGCGGGAGGCGCCGTCGGTGGGAAGCGACGAGCCCGGAACGTACGACAGTCGCGTCCCCACCCAGGACGACACCGACTGCAGCAGTGCGATCGGGTCGGTGATGCCGACGAACTCCGCACCGGCGGTCGGTGCCAGGGCATCGGACTCGGCGTAGCGGCTCGGGCGTGTATAGGTGAGGAGGTCGATGTCGCGTCCGACGGCGGTGTCGCCGGGGCCGACCACGGTCGCGGAGTACTCGACGACCAGTTCGCCCAGACCGCTCTTCACACGATGCAGGCGCGTGCCGTGCACGTCGCTGACATCGGTGTACGGGAGCTGTGCGCCGTCGAGAGTCGCGGTGAACGATTCGTGGTTGGTGGCGTAGTGGCCCGACACGGCGATCGCGAACACGAGATCGGCGGGCTCGGTGATGTTCAGGACGATGCGGCTCGAGACATCTCTCTTCATGGATCAACTGTGGCACGCCGATATGTCTGGCGTGTGACGGATGCCGGGGGCTTGACAGCCCGTCGCAGCCTCCGGGTCAGTACGACGCGCGGGTGGCCCCGTCGGTGGTGACCCACCGGGCGGCGAGCGCCTCGGACGCCCGCGCCAGCAGCGCGACGTCGGCGCCGACGAGCACGAACGACGCACCGGCGTCGAGGTAGGACTGCGCGGCATCCGGATCGAAGGCGTTCACGCCCACCGGGGTGCCCGCCGCGCGCACCGCCTCGAACGTGCGCAGCACAGCGGCGACGACATCCGGGTGCGTCTGCTGACCGAGCAGGCCCAGGGACGCCGCGAGGTCGCTCGGGCCCAAGAACACCCCGTCGACGCCGTCGACGGAGGCGATCTCGGCGGCTGCCTCGACGCCCGCGACGCTCTCGATCTGCACGAACAGCGACACGTGCGCATCGGCGTGCGCAAGGTAATCGTCGACGCGGTTCCAGCGCGCCGAGCGGGCCAGGGCCGAGCCGACCCCGCGGCGGCCTCGCGGCGGATACCGCACCGCCTCGACGGCGGCGCGTGCCTCAGCAGCCGACGACACCATCGGAACGAGGATGTTCTGCGCGCCGGCGTCGAGCACCTGCTTGATCGTCACGGCGTCGGCGGCGGGCACGCGCACGACGGGCGTGATCGGATACGCGGCGACGGCCTGCAGCTGTGCGAGCACCGATTCCAGCGACACCGGGGAGTGCTCCATGTCGATGAGCAGCCAGTCCAGGCCCGACCCGGCGCAGATCTCGGCGACGAGCGGGCTGCCCGTGCACGACCACATGCCCGCGAGGGGACGGGATGCCGCCTCCAGCGCGTCGCGGAACGTCGGACTCAGATGAAGCGGCATGTGATGGTTCCCATCGGTCCGTAGTCGCACAGCACATCGTCGCCGCGCGAGACCCACATCGGGCGCGTGAACGAGCCCGCCAGGATGATCTCGCCGGCCTCGAGGCGGGCACCGTGCTGGTGGAACTTGTTGGCGAGCCACGCGACCCCGCGCGCCGGGTGATCGAGCACGCCCGCCGCGACGCCCGTCTCGGTGATCTCGCCGTTGCGGTACAGGAGCCCCGGCACCCACCGGAGGTCGATCTCGTCGGGACGCTTGTGCACGTCTCCGAGCACCATCGCGCCGTAGGCGGCGTTGTCCGAGATCGTGTCGACGATCGTGCGGCCCTCGAGCTCGATGTGGGAGTTGAGCACCTCGAGGGCGGGCACCGCGTAGTCGATCGCCGCCAGGGCGTCGTCGAGCGTGCAGTCGGGGCCTTCGAGGGCGGTCTTCAGCACGAAGGCGAGCTCGACCTCGATGCGCACGTTCGAGAAGGCGTCGACCGGGATCTCGGAGCCCGAGGCGTGGACGGTGTCGTCGAACATCACGCCGTAGTCGGGCTCGGTGATGCCGGTGGCCTCCTGCATCGCCTTCGACGTCAGCCCGATCTTGCGACCGACCAGGCGACGTCCCGCGGCGACGTTCTTGTCGCGCCAGACGCCCTGGATCGCGTACGAATCCTCGATCGTGGCATCCGGGAACCGCGCCGTGATGCGCGGGATCACTGTGTGCGTGCGATCGGCTTCGGCGAGTTCGTCGGCGATCATCGCGATCTGGTCTGCGGACAGCATCCGTTCTCCTTCGTCGTTGCTACTCTGCCGCGAAACCGCGTCTCCGCAACGTTCGCGGCGGCGAAACGTTGTGCATGCGCGGTTTCGCGGGCGGGCGGGGTGTGGGCGGGACGGTCAGAGCTGGTGGCCGAGTTTGTACTCGGGGAGGGATGCCGCGCCCTCGGCTGGACGCGTGTACGAGAAGCCGTCTGCGCCGATCGTGACGGCCATCTCGGAGTGGTCGGTGCGGGAGACCACCGGCTGCGGGTTGCCGTCGAGGTCGAGCACGACGGATGCCTCGGTGTACCACGACGGCACGACGGGGTTGCCCCACCAGTCGCGGCGCTGGTTGTCGTGCACGTCCCACGTGATGACGGGGTTGTCGGGGTCGCCGGTGTAGTAGTCCTGCGTGTAGATCTCGACGCGGTGCCCGTCGGGGTCGCGCAGGTACAGATAGAAGGCGTTCGAGACACCGTGACGGCCCGGCCCGCGTTCGATGGCGTCGGAGCGCCGCAGGGCGCCGAGCTTGTCGCAGATCGCGAGGATGTTGTGCTTCTCGTGGGTCGCGAAGGCCACGTGGTGCATGCGCGGGCCGTCGCCGCCGGTCATCGCGGTGTCGTGCACCGTCGGCTTGCGGCGCATCCAGGCGGCGTAGACCGTGCCCGCGTCGTCCTGGATGTCTTCGGTCACGCGGAACCCGAGGTCCTGCATGAACTTCACCGCGCGCGGGACGTCGGGGGTGACCTGGTTGAAGTGGTCGAGCCGCACGAGCTCGCCGGGGGTGTGCAGGTCGTAGCGCCACGACAGTCGCTCGACGTGCTCGGTCTGGAAGAAGAACTCGTACGGGAAGCCCAGGGGATCCTCGACGCGCACCGAGTCGCCGATGCCCTTCACGAACCCGTCGGGCCGGCGCTCGACCCGGCATCCGAGCTCGGTGTAGAACGCGACGGCCCGATCGAGGTCGTCGGTCGAACGCACCCGGTACGAGAACGCGGCCACCGCGGCGACCGACCCCTGCCGCAGCACGAGGTTGTGGTGGATGAACTCCTCGGTCGAGCGCAGGTAGATCGCGTCGTCGTCCTCCTCGGTGACGTACAGCCCGAGGACGTCGACGTAGAAGGTGCGGGATGCCGCCAGGTCGGTGACCACGAGCTCCATGTACGCGCAGCGCAGGATGTCGGGGGCCGGCGAGGACGGCGTCGGCACCGGGTCGTCGGTGTGGATCGGCGCCTCCTGCGAGACGAAGAATCCGGACGAGGTGAGGGTCTTGTCGGTGCTCATGTCAGGCTCCCTTGCCGAACGTCGGGTTGTGGGCGGGGCCGAGAGTGATGTGCACGGCCTGCTGGTCGGTGTAGAAGTCGATCGAGCGGTAGCCGCCCTCGTGTCCGAGACCCGAGGCCTTCACCCCGCCGAAGGGGGTGCGGAGGTCTCGCACGTTGTTGGAGTTGAGCCAGACCATGCCGGCTTCGACGGCCTGCGAGAAATTGTGCGCGCGGCGGAGATCCGAGGTCCACACATAGGCGGCCAGGCCGTACTTCGTGTCGTTCGCGAGGGCGAGCGCCTCGTCGTCGGTGTCGAACGGGGTGATCGCGACGACGGGGCCGAAGATCTCCTCCTGGAAGATACGGGCATCGGATGCCACATCGGCGAACACCGTCGGGGCGACGAAGTTGCCGATGTCGAACCCGTCGGGGCGGCCGCCGCCGGCGACGAGCCGGCCCTCGGTCTTGCCGATCTCGACGTAGCCCATCACCTTGTCGTAATGCTCGGGGTGCACGAGGGCCCCCACTTCGGTCGCCGGGTCGGACGGATATCCGACCTTCACGCGCGACGCCTGCGCTGCGTAGCGCTCGACGAACTCGTCGTACACCGGGCGCTCGACGAGGATGCGGGACCCTGCCGTGCAGCGCTCGCCGTTGAGGGAGAACACGCCGAAGATCGTCGCGTCGATCGCGGCGTCGAGGTCGGCGTCGGCGAAGACGATTGCGGGCGACTTGCCGCCGAGCTCCATCGACAAGCCCTTGAGGTACGGCGCCGCGTTGCCGAAGATCAGCTTTCCCGTGCTGCTCTCGCCGGTGAACGAGATGAGGGGCACGTCGGGATGCTTCACCAATGCGTCGCCGGCATCCTCACCCAGTCCGTTGACGAGGTTGAACACCCCCGCGGGGAGCCCGGCCTCTTCGAAGATGCCGGCCCAGAGCGACGCCGACAGGGGAGTGAACTCGGCGGGCTTCAGCACGACCGTGTTGCCGGTCGCGAGCGCGGGGCCGAGCTTCCACGACTCGAGCATGAAGGGGGTGTTCCACGGCGTGATGAGGCCGGCGACGCCGATCGGCTTGCGGTTGACGTAGTTGAGCTGGCGCCCCGGAACCTTGAACGCGTCGTCGGTCTGGGCCACGATCAGGTCGGCGAAGAAACGGAGGTTCTCGGCCGCGCGGCGGGCCTGGCCGAGGGCCTGCGTGATCGGCAGTCCGGAGTCGAAAGACTCTAGCTCGGCGAGGCGGGCATCGCGCGACTCGACGATGTCGGCGATGCGGTGCAGGATGCGGGAGCGCTCGCGCGGCAGCATCCGGGGCCAGGGGCCGTCGGTGAAGGCACGCCGGGCCGCCGCGACGGCGAGGTCGATGTCAGCCGCCGTGCCGGCGGCGGCCTGCAGGTAGGTCTCGTTGGTCACGGGATCGAGCACGTCGAACGTGCCGCCGTCGACCGAGTCGACGAAGGCGCCGTCGATGTAGTGGCGGATGCGGTCGGGCAGATCGGCCGGGATGCGGTGCGCGGTCATGGGGTGCTCCTTCACGGAAGAGGTCAGAACGCCGGGAGGCCGAGGGCCTCGTCGGGGTGCTCGTGGATCATGTAGGCGTCGAGCGTCGCCGCCCGGTGGCGGCGGGCCGCCTTCTCGATCTCGCCGAGGGGGGCGGAGTTCTCGATGAGCTGCAGGATGTTCTCGTGCTCGCGCACCGACTCCGCCGCGCGACCCGGGACGAAGCTGAATGTGGAGTCGCGCAGGTGTCCGAGGCGGGCCCATTCGGAGTGGACGAGCTCCAGCATCCGCGGATTGGGGCACTTCTCGAACAGCGCGGCGTGGAACTCCTGATTGAGCCGGGTGAAGGCCCGCGGGTCGAAGTGGTCGAGCGTCTCGACCATGAGGTCGTTGATGCGGCGCGCGCGGTGGACGTCGTCGGCGGTGAGCCGCCGGGCCGCGAGCGCCGTGGCCGTGCCCTCGAGGATCGACAGCGCCTGCATGCTGTGCCGGTACTGCGTGTCGTCGACCATCGACACCCGCGCTCCGACATTGCGCTCGAACATCACCAGGCCCTCGGCCTCGAGCTGACGGATCGCCTCGCGCACGGGCACCACGCTCATGTCGAGTTCTCCGGCGATGGTGCCGAGCACGAGTCGGTAGCCCGGTGTGAACTCCTGGCTCGCGATGCGCTCCTTGACCCACAAGTACGCCTGCTGCGACTTGCTGCGGCTCACCTCCGGTTCGCGGCCCGCCTCGGCCCCCTGAGCAGGCGCGGACGCCGACCCCTGAGCAGGCGCGGACTCCGGTCCTTGAGCTCGTCGAAAGGTCATGACCGCTCCTCGTCGTAGCGCGCGCGCCACGCGGCGTTCATCGGGAAGAGCCCGTCGACCGCATGCCCCTCCGCGACGCGCGCGGCGATCCAGGCGTCTTCGTCTTCGCGAGCGAGCGCCGCGTCGGCGACCTCCTCGGCGATGCCGGGCGGGATGACGATGACGCCGTCGGCGTCGCCGACGATGACATCGCCCGGCTGCACCGTCGTGCCGCCGCAGGCGATGGTCAGATCGTGGTCCCACGGCACGTGCCTGCGTCCCAGCACGGCGGGATGCGCTCCCGAGGTGTACACCGGGATGCCGACCGCCGTGACCGCGTCGGCGTCGCGCACGCCGCCGTCTGTGACGATCCCCGCGGCACCCCGCGCGTGCGCGCGGATCGCGAGGATGTCGCCGAGCGTGCCCGATCCGGTCTCGCCGCGCGCCTCGATGACGATGACCTCGCCGTCTCGGACGGCGTCGAACGTGCGCTTCTGGGCGTTGTAGCCGCCGCCGTGCGAGGCGAAGAGGTCTTCCCGGTTCGGCACGAACCGCAGGGTGCGGGCGGTGCCGACGAGCTTCGACGACGGATGCAGCGGCCGCACGCCGTCGATCGTGACGTTGTCGAGCCCCCGCGCGCGCAGCTGCTGCGACAGTGCGGCGACGGGGGTGCGCTCCAGCTTGTCGCGGAGGGCGGCGCTGAGCGACCACGCCGGAGCGAGCCCGGCTGCGTCGCTCGAGCCCCAGGCCTCGGTGCGCTGCAGGTCATCGACCGACGGCAGCGAGCCGATCGAGCCGTCGAAGGGCGCATCGCCCTGGATGACGGTGGTGACCAGCATCCCGGACGACAGTCCGAGGTCGGGGGAATCCACCTCGACCTCGACGACGTCGCCCGGCACGATCACCGACGAGCCCGCCGGGGTGCCGGTGAGGATCACGTCGCCGATCTCGAGCGTGAAGTGCTGCGACAGGTCGGCGACCAGACGGGGGAGTGTGAAGAGGAGCCCCGCGGTCGTGTCGTCCTGCGCGGGTGCGCCGTTGACCCACGTGCGGACGCGCAAAGCGGCCGGGTCGACCCGAGCCGCGTCGATCAGTGACGGGCCGATCGGGGTGAACCCGTCACCGCCCTTCGAGCGCACATTGGATCCCTTGTCGTTCGCGCGCAGGTCGTAGAGCCCGAGGTCGTTCGCCGCGGTCACCCACGCGACGTGGGCCCAGGCATCCGCCTCCGACACCCGTCGCGCAGCCGTGCCGATGACGAGGGCAATCTCGCCCTCGAACGCGAGCAGCTCGGTGCCCGCCGGTCGCTCGACGACCGATCCGGATGCCGCGATCGAGCTCGACGGCTTGAAGAAGTACGAGGGGGCGGCGGGCGTGCGTCCTCGCTGCTCGGCGCGCGACGCGTAGCTGAGGTGCACGGCGATGATCTTGCCCGGCCGGCCCGGCAAGCCCGCGAATCGCGGATCCGTGGTCGTGTCAGTTGTCATGAGCTCCCTCGCCCTTGCGTCGTATTCGAAATCGTATATGATCGGTCGACGTCGGGCAAGCGCCGCGCCCGGCCCCCTGCACAGCGATGTCAGACGACGAAGGAGTCACCCGTGAGCGCCCCGCATCCCACCACCGGATTCACCCCCACCGGCACGATAGCCACGACGGCGGATCGCCGCCGGGTCGTGTTCGCGACCGTCGTCGGAACCACCGTCGAGTGGTACGACTTCTTCATCTACGCCACCGCGGTCGGCCTCGTCTTCGGTCAGCTGTTCTTCGCCCCGCTCGGCGCGAACAGTGCGCTGATCGGCTTCGCGACCGTCGGTGTGAGCTTCCTCTTCCGCCCCTTGGGTGCGTTCCTCGCGGGACACCTCGGCGACAAGTACGGCCGCAAGACGGTGCTGATGTGGACGCTGATCCTGATGGGTGTCGCCACCGCCCTCATCGGCGTGCTACCGACCTACGAGGCGATCGGCATCGCCGCGCCGATCATCCTCGTGCTCCTGCGGATCCTGCAGGGCATCTCGGCCGGCGGCGAGTGGGGCGGCGCGGTGCTGATGGCCGTCGAACACGCTCCGAAGAACCGGCGCGGGGCGTTCGGGGCCTCGCCCCAGATCGGCGTGCCGCTGGGCCTGCTGCTCGCATCGGGCGTCATGGCGCTCATGGCCGTCATCGCTCCGGGTGACGCGTTCCTCGAGTGGGGCTGGCGCGTGCCGTTCCTGCTCAGCGTCGTCATGATCCTCATCGGCTGGTACGTGCGTCGCCGCGTCGAGGAGAGCCCGGTGTTCGCCGAGCTCGCCGAGCGCAAGGAGAAGGCGCAGATGCCGATCATCCAGCTCTTCCGCAAGCACGCGCTGCTCGTGCTGATCGCCGCCCTCGTCTTCGCGGGCAACAACGCCGTGGGCTACATGACGACCGGCGGCTACATCCAGGGGTACGCCACCAACCCCGACGGGGCACTCGCACTCGAGCGCGGACCGGTGCTGCTCGCCGTGGCGGGCTCCGCGGTGACGTGGCTGCTCTCGACCCTCGCCGCGGGCTTCGTCTCGGACCGCATCGGGCGTCGCACGACCTACATCATCGGCTGGATCCTGCAGCTCGTCGGAGTGTTCACGCTCTTCCCCCTCGTCAACACGGGGCAGATCGGGCTGCTGTTCGCCGGGCTCGCGATCCTCACGATCGGTCTCGGCTTCACCTACGGGCCGCAGGCGGCGCTGTACTCCGAGCTCTTCCCGGCATCCATCCGCTTCTCGGGAGTCTCGATCTCGTACGCCATCGGCGCGATCCTCGGCGGCGCCTTCGCCCCCACGATCGCGACCGCCATCGTGCAGGCGACCGGGTCGACCGATGCCGTCACGTGGTACCTCGCCGGCATGACCCTCATCGGCCTGATCGCGACTCTGCTGCTGCGCGACCGCTCGGGCATCCCGCTCGGACCGGATCACGAGGCGGAGCAGTCGGCGAGCCCGATCCGCGGGCTGTCCCGGGCGTGAGCCGCGCGTAGCCTGATCACCGACGAGGGAGTCACATGCAGTTCCACCACCACGGCTACGTGTCGAGGGATCCGCGCGTCCAGCCGGCCGCCGGGACGGGGATCCACCGGCCCTCGGAGCTGCCCGACGAGACCGACGTGCTCATCGTCGGGTCCGGCCCCGCGGGCATGCTGCTCGCGGCCCAGCTGTCGCAGTTCCCGGGCATCACGACGCGCCTCATCGAGCGTCGGGACGGCCGGCTCGCGCTGGGGCAGGCCGACGGCATCCAGCCGCGGAGCGTCGAGACCTTCCAGGCGTTCGGCTTCGCCGAACGGATCGTCGCCGAGGCGTACACCATCGCCTACATGAACTTCTGGGGCCCCGACCCGCAGAACCCCGGCGACATCGTGCGCACCGCGCGCACCCAGGACTACGCGCTGCAGATCAGCGAGTTCCCGCACCTGATCGTCAACCAGGCGCGCGTGCTGGACTACTTCGCAGAGGCAGCCGCCCAGGGGCCGGCCCGCATCGCGCCCGACTACGGGGTCGAGTTCGTCGGGCTGCAGGTCGCCGACGACGGTGTGGACGTGCGCGTGCGGCACCTCACGGGCCCGCGGGCGGGCGACGAGCGCTCGGTGCGCGCGCGATACGTCGTCGGCTGCGACGGGGCGCGCAGCGGGGTGCGCGAGGCCATCGGTCGTCGCCACGTCGGTGATGCGTCTCAGCACGCGTGGGGAGTGATGGACGTGCTGGTCGACACCGACTTCCCCGATTGGCGCACCAAATGCGCCATCACGTCGGCGGCGGGCAACATCCTCCACATCCCCCGCGAGGGCGGCTACCTCTCACGCGTCTACGTCGACCTCGGCGCGGTCGCGGCCGACGACGACCACCGCGTGCGGCAGACCCCGATCGAGGGGATCATCGCGAAGGCGAACGCGATCCTGCATCCCTACTCCCTCGACGTGAAGGAGGTGGCGTGGCACAGCGTCTACGAGGTCGGTCATCGCGTGACCGACGGCTTCGACGACGCGCTGGACGACCCCGATCGCACGCCGCGCGTGTTCCTCACGGGCGACGCGTGCCACACGCACTCGGCGAAGGCCGGACAGGGCATGAACGTGTCGATGCAGGACGGCTTCAACCTCGGCTGGAAGCTCGGCGCCGTCCTGACCGGGCGCAGTCCCGAGACGCTGCTCTCGACGTACTCGGCCGAAAGGCGTCCCGTCGCCCAGCAGCTCATCGACTTCGACCGCGAGTGGTCCTCGCTCATGGCGCGCAAGCCCGACGAGATCTCGGATCCGCAGGAGCTGGCCACCTACTATCTCGCGACGGCCGAGTTCCCGTCGGGGTTCATGACGCAGTACGGCCCGTCGGCGATCGTGGCGGGAGCCGGGCACCAGGCGCTCGCGTCCGGGTTCCCGATCGGCAAGCGGTTCAAGAGCTCCGAGGTTGTGCTCGTCGCCGACGGCAACGCCGTGCACGTCGGCCATCACGCGAAGGCGGACGGCCGGTGGCGCATCTACGCCTTCGCGGATGCCGCGGCATCCGCTCTCACTTCGTGGGCCGAGTGGATGTCGGACGCCGAGGAATCACCCGTGCGCCGCCACACGCCGGCCGACGCCGACCTCGATGCGGTCTTCGACGTGAAGGTGATCTACCCGCAGCGGTACGACGACGTCGATGTCGCCGCCGTGCCGGCGATCTTCCGTCCCCAGACGGGGCCGCTGGGTCTCACGGATTGGGAGAAGGTGTTCGCCGCAGCGCCGAGCGCCTGGACCAGCACCGACATCTTCGACGAGCGCGGGGTGTCGCGAGAGGGCGCTGTGGTCGTGGTGCGACCCGACCAGTACGTCGCAGCGGTGCTGCCGCTGTCGGCGACGACGGAGCTCGCCGAGTTCTTCGCCGGGCTCATGCTGCCCGCCTGACCGGCAGCCCTCACGAGTTCACGCGGATGATCTCCTGCTGGTAGGGGGCGATCACGTCGCCCGAGATGCGGCAGTCGAGCACGAGGAAGCGACGGGATGCCGAGGGCTCCGCCGCCCACGTCGCCAGACGGTCGAGGTCGGCGAGCGTGCGCACCACCACGCCCTCGGCGCCGACGCCGGTGGCCAGCGCCGCGAAGTCGACCTCGGGGATGAGCATGGGCTCGCGGGCGAGGCCCTTCAGTCCGTAGAGGTTGACCTCCGCCCCGTAGGCGGCATCGTTCCAGACGACGGCCAGACCGCGTCCGGCGGCGACCCGCACGGCCGATTCGAGGTCGGCGAGGGCCATCAGACCGCCGCCGTCGCCCGTAGTCAGCACGATCGTGGACTTCGGGCGCGCGAGCGCGGCTCCGGGCACCGAGGGCCAGCCCAGCCCGATCGACTGGAAAGCGGTGCCGATCATCATCATGCGATCGGGCGAGACCACCGGCCAGTACATGTTCGCCCAGCCGATGAAGTGGCCGCCGTCCGAGACGACGACCCTGTCCTCGGGCAGGAGTGCGCCGATGCGCTCGGCCGCCGACCGGGGGTCCAGGCGTCCGTCGGGTGCGAGGGCCTCGCCGGCGACGTAAGCCCGCGCGGCTGCGATGTCGACGCTCTCACGCCACCCGCTCGGCGCGGCGCCGCGCGCCCGGAGGGCCTGCGCGACGTCGGCGGCCACGACAGCGGCGTCACCGCGCACGAAGCCCGCGACGTGGGGGTGGGTCGCCGCCGGCGCCACATCGACCTGGAACACCCGCGTGCCGGGCGCGATGAGGTCGCCGAACCGCATCGTGAACTGGTTGAGCGACGCCCCGAAGACCACCGCGACATCGGCTTCGCGCACGAGCTCCATCGCGCCCTCGGCGCCGAACCCCCCGGTGACCCCCAGATCGTACTCGGCGCGCGGGAAGACACCCCGGCCGAGCGCCGTCGACGCGGTGAGCGCTCCGGTGAGGTCGGCGATGTCGCCCAGCGCGGTGCCCGCGCCGGCCGTCCAGGCTCCGCGACCGGCGAGGACCAACGGACGCTCGGCCGTCGCCAGCGCCTCGGCGATGTCGTCGATCCTGCCGCGCGCGAACGCGCCGGCAGGATGCAGGGGCTCGGGCAGACGCGGTGCGGGCACGTCGGGCACCGGTCCCGCGTCGCGGGCGGCGACGTCGTAGGGGATCGCGAGCACGGTCGGCACGCGGTAGGTGAGGGCATGCTCGATCGCGATGACCGTCGTGGCCGCGGCATCCGTTCGCCCCACCGTGTACGTGCGCGCACCGACCGCTGACGCGAGTGCGATCTGATCGACGTCCCACGGGCGCGGCCCCGATGTGGGCTCGTCTCCGACGACGAGCACCAGCGGCACGTGCGCCTGCACGGCTTCGGCGAGGGCGGTCAGGGTGTTGGTGAAACCCGCACCGTAGGTGGCCGTCGCCGCAGCGAGCCGACCCGACGCACGGTGGAAGGCGTCGGCGGCGACGACGCCTCCGGCTTCATGGCGCGCCGCCGTGAACATCACCTCGGTGGACGATTCGAGCGCGTCGAGGAAGTAGGCGTTCCCGTTGCCCATGACGCCGAACACGTGGTCGATGTGGCGGGCGAGGGTGAGGGCGACGTGCGCGGAAACGGTGGGCATGCGGTGACTCCTGCGGTGACAGAACGGACGGTGAGGCCGTGTGTGTCTCGCGCGCAGCGCGTCGTGCCCATTTTTCGAGCACCGGCGGGTCGCTCCCGCCGGACACGACCACTATAGGCCGCCGGCGCGGGCATGATGGAAGGCATGAAGACGATCCAGCTGCGCCGGTACACGCTCGTCGACGGAGAGTACGAGGCGTTCGTCGCCTGGTGGCTGACCACGATGCGCGCCCTGCGGGCCGACGCGGGCTTCACCGTCGAATTCGCCTACGGCGTGCCCGAGACCAACGAGTTCGTGTGGGCCGTGAGCGCCGAGGGCGACGAGGAGGCCTTCCTCGCGAGGGAGAAGACCTACCTGGAATCGGATGCCCGCACGGCGGTCTTCGACGGGCTTCCGCAGCGGGTCGCGGTGTACGACATCCGCTTCGCCACGGCGTACTGACCGGCACGTCTTCGGGTCGTCGCTGTACGCGACGTATATCGCTCCGCACTCATCGCCGCGCCAGAATAGGACGGCAAGAGCAACAGATCGTATACGATTCGGATGCCGCCGCGAGCGGCACCGCGACGAGGGAGTCCCGTGACCGAGAACCGCGAGAGCGACCTGCTGGCATCCGTCCCCGACGGCCTGTTCATCGGCGGTGACTGGCGCCCGGCGATCGACGGCGGAACCCTGCGGGTCTTCGACCCGGCCACCGGGCGCGTCGTCAAGACGATCGCCGATGCTCGTCCAGAAGACGGTGCGGCGGCGCTGGATGCCGCGGTCGCGGCCGGTCCGGCGTGGGCGGCGACCCCGCCCCGCGAGCGTGCCGAGATCCTGCGCCGGGCATTCGACCTGCTGCAGGAGCGCAAAGAGGACTTCGCCCTGCTCATGACCATCGAGATGGGCAAGCCGCTCGCCGAGGCGCGCGGCGAGGTCGCCTACGGCGGAGAGTTCCTGCGCTGGTTCAGCGAGGAGACCGCCCGCATCCAGGGCCGCTACGGGCCGAACCCCGAGGGCACCGGCCGCATGATCGTGTCGCAGCATCCGGTCGGACCCTGCTTCCTCATCACCCCGTGGAACTTCCCCCTCGCGATGGCGACCCGCAAGATCGCGCCTGCGTTGGCCGCCGGCTGCACGGTCGTCATCAAGCCCGCCGAGCTGACGCCGCTGACGACGCTGTTCTTCGCGAAGCTGCTCGAGGACGCAGGGCTCCCCAAGGGTGTCGTCAACGTGTTCACGACGTCGACCTCGGGCGCGGTGTCCGAGCCCATCATCCGCGACCCGCGGCTGCGCAAGCTGTCGTTCACCGGCTCGACCGGTGTCGGGCAGCGGCTGCTCGAGCAGGCGGCGCAGGGCGTGCTGCGCACGTCGATGGAGCTGGGCGGCAACGCGCCGTTCGTCGTGTTCGACGACGCCGATCTCGACAAGGCCGTCGACGGTGCGATGCTCGCGAAGTTCCGCAACATCGGCCAGGCGTGCACGGCGGCCAACCGGTTCATCGTGCACCGCTCGATCGCCGAGGAGTTCGCGAACCGCGTCACCGAGCGCGTGCAGGCGATGAAGATCGGCCGCGGCACCGAAGACGGCGTGCAGATCGGACCCCTGATCGACGACCGGGCCGTGGCCAAGGCCGAGGAGCTCGTCGGCGACGCGCTGGAGCGCGGCGCCGTTCTGCGTACCGGCGGTCAGCGGCCCGAGGGCGAGGGCACGTTCTACGAGCCGACCGTCATCACCGACGTCGTGCTGGGCAGCGACATCCTGCGCGAGGAGATCTTCGGGCCGGTTCTCGCGATCGTCCCGTTCGACACCGAAGACGACGCCGTGCGCATCGCCAACGACACCGAGTACGGCCTGGTGTCCTACGTCTTCACCGAATCGCTCTCGCGCGGCCAGCGCATGATCGACAAGCTGGAGACCGGCATGATGGGCCTCAACGTCGGCGTGGTCTCGAACGCGGCGGCCCCGTTCGGCGGCTGGAAGATGTCGGGGCTCGGACGCGAGGGCGGAGCCGAGGGCATCCACGAGTACCTGCAGACCAAGTACACGCTCACGGCGAGTCCCTACGCCTGAGGACACCCCCTGTCCGTGGTGCAGGACACAGTGGTGCCATGGATGTCGCGGCGATCCGTTCCGAGCGACTGAGGTCGCACCGCCTGTCGGCGCCAGCGGGCGACGTGGCCGCGGCGGCCGCCCACATGCTCGCCGTACAGGCGCAGGAGTTCTGGGGCGGACGCTGGGCGCTCGCCGTCCGCACGAGCGGAGACCCGACGATCCGCGACGTCGACGCCGCCTTCGACAGGGGTGACCTCGTCCGGTCGTGGACGATGCGGGGCACGATCCACGTCGTTCCGGCACGCGACCTCGCGTGGGTGCTCTCGGTCACCGGCGAACGCCAGCGACGGCAGGCTGGGACCGTGCACCGCAGAGAGGGCATCGACGACGATCTCGCCCGCGCCGAGCACGCGGTGCGCGCGGCCCTCGGCGGGGGTGGCCGGTTGGCTCGATCCGAGCTCTTCGACGTGCTCGAGCGGGCGGGGATCTCGACGGCCGGTCAGCGCGGCTACCACCTGCTCGTGCGGCTGTCGCTCCACTGCGTCGTCTGCCAGGGCCCGGTCGTACCGCGCGCGGAGGGTCCGACGCGCGAGCAGTACGTCGTGCTCGCCGAGGAGTGGGTGACGGATGCCGCGCCGCCGCCCGACCCACTCGCCGAGCTCTTCGTGCGTTACATCGCCTCGCACGGCCCGGCGGGTGCGCGCGATTTCGCGTGGTGGTCGGGGCTGGCGCTGGGAACGGCGCGCGAGGCGGCGGAGCGGGCATCCGCCCGCCTCCGCGCCGTCGACGACGCGCCCGAACCGTCGTACGTCGTCGCCGGAGTCGCCCCGCGTCGCGCTCCATCGGCGGCGCGCGTGCTCGCCCTGCCGCCGTTCGACGAGTACTACCTCTCGTACGCCGACCGCACGGTCGCGTGCGCACCGGAGTTCCTCGGCTCGATCGGGCCGAGCAAGAACGGCATCGTGCGCCCGATCGTCGTCGCCGACGGCGAGGCGGTGGGGGTGTGGGCGCACTCGGTCGCCGTCGGCAGGCATGCCGAAGCACCGCTGTCCGAGCTGTTCACGCCGGATGCCGCCGGCGGCGCGGACGTGGCCGCGGCGCTTCATCGCCACCGCCGCTTCGTGACGGCGTGACGCCCGACATGCCACACTGACACCCGTGACCGCGGAATCGCGCCGGATCGGCAGGCGGCCGCGGAGGATCGTGATCGCGATCATCGCAGCGGCAGTCCTGCTGTACGCGTGCGTGGTGGCGCTCTACGCCGTGAACGACTCGGCCGTGACGGTGCGCGGCTGCGACGACGCACCGCCCGACGACGCGATCCTGGTGTCGGTGTCACCCGAGTCGGTGGATGCGACATCGGACCGCATCCGCGCGAACCTCACCGTGCTGTCGCTCGGTCCCGTCGCAAACGACGAGACAGGACTCGCCGACGAGGCTCTGACGGTCTTCCTGACGGGGACCGACGGCGCTCCGTCCTTCACCGTCGCGGCCGACGAGATCCCCTCGCCCCAGGCCGTGCGGTTCATCACCGACGGCTTCGTCGAGCAATGGCCCTTCGACGTCCACGCGGCGAGTTTCGCCGTCGTCAGCGTGCAGGATGCCCAGGGAGATCCCCGGGTCATCCCCACGCTGCTGTGCGGTGCCGTGCACGTGCCCGGATGGACGTTCACATCGGACGAGGTCGCCGGCACCGAGGCCCTCGTCGTGGACGGCGAGCCCGTCACCCAGGTGCGCATGATCGCGACCCGCGCGCCGGCGACGGTCGCATTCGGCATCGTGCTGCTCGTGCTCATGGTCGTCTTGCCCGTTCTCGGACTCACCGTCGCGATCGCCGCGTACCGGGGCAGGCGCAAGGTCGAGGCGACGCTCATGAGCTGGATGGCTGCCATGCTGTTCGCGATCATCCCGCTGCGCACCTTCCTGCCCGGTTCGCCGCCGGTCGGCTCGTGGGTCGACTTCACGGTGGTCCTGTGGGTGGTCGCGGCCCTCGTGGCGGGACTCGTCGTCTACGTGCTCGCATGGCTGCGCTGGAGCGCACCGGGGCCGGCGGATGCCGGCGTGGTGGCCGCGGCATCCGTCGTCGCGTCCGAGGCGGGCCCGCCGGACTGATCGCGGGTCAGCCCAGCGCGTGCCGGTCGAGGAAGTCGAACACCTCGTTGTCGTCGACGCCGGGGAAGGCGCCGCGGGGGAGCGGCGAGAACATGTGCATGTGCACCCGCGCGCTCGGCCACGCCTTGCCCGCCCACCGCTCGGCGACCTCGGGCGCCGCGCGGCGGCAGCAGGACTCGTCGGGGCACGTCGATGCGCCGCGCTTCTGCGTCTCGCGCCCGCGGAACCACTTGGCGTCGTCGAACGGCACGCCGACCGTGATCGAGAACTCGCCGTCGGCGGTCGTTCCGGTCTGGGTCGAGCACCAGAACGTGCCCGCCGGGGTGTCGGTGTACTGGTAGTGCTCGGTCGTGCGGTTCTGCTCGCTGAAGGCCGAACGGGCGAGGAAGTGCTTGCAGATGATCTGCCCCTCGACCGAGCCGGTGACGTCCTGCGGCACGGGCAGCGCGTCGTTCTCGTAGAAGCGCGAGATGGCGCCCGATCCGTCGACGCGCATGAAGTGCAGTGGAATGTCGAGATGACGGGTGAGGAGGTTCGTCATGCGCATGCCCGCGGCTTCGTGGGTGACCCCGAAAGCGTCGCGGAAGTCCTCGACGGCGAGGTTGCGGTCCTTCTTCGCCTGAGACAGGAAAGCCACGGAGGCGGTCTCGGGCATGAGGCAGCACGCGGCGAAGTAGTTGATCTCGAGCCGCTGCTGGAGAAAGTCCGCGTAGTCGGTGGGCGGCTTGTGGCCGAGCAGACGGTGCGCCATCGCCTGCAGCGCCATCGAGCGCAGTCCGTGACCCCCGGGGATGGATGCCGGCGGGAGATAGATGCGGCCGTTCTCGAGGTCGGTCACCGAGCGGGCCGAATGGGGCAGGTCCGCGGCGTAGATGAGCTCGAAGCCCAGTTGCTCGGCCATGATGCTGACGCTGCGGTGCGTGAGGGCCCCCGAGACGTGCCCGGCGGCCTTGAGCTGCTTCTCGGCGAGCTTCTCGATGTCTTCGAGGTAGTTGTCGACCTTGCGCAACTGCAGGCGCAGCTCGGTGTTGGCGCGCCGGGCCTCCTCGGGTGTGGCGATGGCTTCGCGCTCCCGCCGCTGCAACTCGCGGTGCAGCCCGAGGATCGACTCGATCGTCTCGTCGGGCATCCCCTTCGTCACCTTCACCGGGGGCACGCCCAGCTGGCGGAAGACGGTGCTGGACTGCGCGCGCTCGAGTTCGATCTCGAGCGCTGCCCGGCGGGTCGGCGGCTCGTTCGAGAGCAGCTCGGTCACCTCGACACCCGTCGCGGCGGCGATCGCCTGCAGCACCGAGAGCTTGGGCTCGCGCTTGCCGTTCTCGATGAGACTGAGCTGGCTGCCGGCGATGCCGACGATCTCGCCGAGGTCGTCCAGGGTGTATCCGTGGCTGAGGCGCTGATGACGGATGCGGTGACCCAGAGTGGACAGTTCGATCGACGTCGGTGGCATTCCTTGATGATAGCGAAAGAATCGCAACTCTTGAGGCCTGGTTCGTCTGCAAAGTAGTGCGTTGCCGCGTCAAAGTGGAGGAGAACTCGAATCTGATCGTCCACTCGCAGAGGAGCGACCCATGGCCTTGGCCGACATCTTCACGCGTCCCACCGATTCCGTCCCCCCGGCGCCCGTCCGCGTCGCCGGTGTGCGACCGGCCGGAGAGGGGCTCGCCGAGCTCACCGCCTGGGTCGACGAGATCGCTGCGCTGACGCGGCCCGCCCGCATCCACTGGGTCGACGGCTCACGGGCCGAGGGCGACGCGCTCCTGCGCGAGATGGTCGACGAGGGCAAGCTGATCAAGCTCAACCCCGAGTGGCGGCCCGGGTCGTACCTGGCCCGATCGCACCCGAGCGACGTCGCCCGCACCGAGGGACGCACGTTCATCGCCTCCGAGCGGGAAGAGGACGCCGGGCCCACGAACAACTGGGTCGCTCCGGACGAGATCCGCGCGACGCTCACCCCGCTGTTCGAGGGATCGATGGCGGGTCGCACGATGTACGTCGTGCCGTTCTCGATGGGTGCCGTCGGCGGGCCCCTCTCCCACATCGGCGTTCAGATCACCGACAGCGCTTACGCGGTGTCGTCCATCGGCATCATGACGCGCGTCGGCTCCGACGTCGTGCGGCAGATCGCCGCCGGCGCCCCGTGGGTCAAGACGGTGCACTCGGTCGGCGCTCCGCTCGCCCCCGGCGAGGCGGACGTCGCGTGGCCGTGCAACGACGAGAAGTACATCGTGCACTTCCCCGAGACGCTCGAGGTGTGGTCGTTCGGTTCGGGCTACGGCGGCAACGCGATCCTCGCCAAGAAGTGCTTCGCGCTGCGGATCGCCTCGGTGATCGGCCGCGACGAGGGCTGGCTGGCCGAGCACATGCTGCTCATCCGCGTCATCGATCCGGCCGGGCGCCGCTACCACGTCGCCGCCGCGTTCCCCTCGGCGTGCGGCAAGACGAACCTCGCGATGCTGAAGCCCACCATCCCGGGCTGGCGCGTCGAGACCCTCGGCGACGACATCGCGTGGCTGCGGCCGGGCGATGACGGACGGCTCTGGGCGATCAACCCCGAGGCCGGCTTCTTCGGCGTCGCTCCCGGTACCGGCGAGTCGACGAACCAGACCGCGGTCGAGACGCTGTGGGGCAACACGATCTTCACGAACGTGGCCCTGCGCCCCGACGGCGACGTGTGGTGGGAAGGCCTCACCGACCAGGCCCCGGCAGAGCTGACGGACTGGGAGGGCAACCCGTGGACTCCCGCGTCCGGACGCCCCGCCGCGCACCCGAACTCGCGCTTCACGGTCGCCGCCGCCCAGTGCCCGCAGATCGCCGACGACTGGGACGCCCCGGAGGGCGTGCCGCTGGACGCGATCCTGTTCGGCGGACGCCGCGCCACGAACGTGCCGCTCGTCGTCGAGGCCACCGACTGGACGCACGGGGTGTTCCTCGGTTCGACGATCTCCTCCGAACGCACGGCCGCAGCCGAGGGCACCGTCGGCGAACTGCGCCGCGACCCGTTCGCCATGCTCCCGTTCTGCGGATACAACATGGCCGACTACTTCGGACACTGGCTCAAGGTGGGTCAGAAGCTGCGCTTCGACCGCGCCCCGCGCATCTTCCAGGTCAACTGGTTCCGCAAGAGCGCCGACGGCCGGTTCCTCTGGCCCGGCTTCGGCGACAACGCCCGGGTCATCGACTGGATCATCCGCCGCATCGAGGGCGAGGTCGAGGTCATCGAGAGCCCGATCGGTCGTCTGCCGATCATCAGCGACCTCGACACCGACGGCATCGATGTGCCGGCCGTCGACCTCGACGAGCTCTTCTCGATCGACACCACGTCGTGGCTGCGTGAGGCGGAGCTGACCGAAGAGTTCTACCAGACCTTCGACGGCCGCGTCCCGGCGCCGCTGTGGTCGGAGCTCGCAGCGCTCCGCTACCGGCTGCAGCGCGCCTGACCCCTCGCGACCGGATGCCCCGGCCCCCGCCTCGGCGGTGGGACGGGGCATCCGTCGTCTGGGTTCGTTCGCCTCAGGCTGTGGTCGATCTCACCCTCAGCGCACAATCTGAGGCGAATGCGCGCACGGCCGGCCGCTTCATTCGCCTCAGATCGTCGATCTCGCGGACGTCGGCCGCAGCCTGAGGCGAACGAACGAGGGCGTCGGTCAGACGAGCAGCTGGTGCTTCGCGAGGTCGCGGTACAGCGGGGTCGAGGCGACGAGCTCGGAGTGCGTGCCCTGTCCGACCACCCGGCCCTTGTCCAGGACGACGATGAGGTCGCTGTCGACCACTGTCGACAGGCGGTGCGCGATCACGATGAGTGTGCGGCCGGTGGCCACCGCGTCGATCGCCTCGCGCATGCGCTGCTCGTTGAGCCCGTCCAGCGACGACGTCGACTCGTCGAGCAGCAGCACCGGGGGAGCCGCGAGCAGGGCGCGGGCGATGGCCAGTCGCTGCCGCTCGCCGCCCGAGAGCATCACGCCGCCCTCGCCGACGGGCGCAGCGAGCCCGAGTTCGCTGCGGTCGAGCACGTCGCCGAGGTTGACGGCGCGCAGGACGCGCTCGCACTCCGCGTCGGAGGCGTCGGGTGACGCCAGTCGCAGGTTGTCGCCGATCGTTCCGGCAAGCGTCGGGGCGTCCTGCTCGACGTAGCCCAGCCGGGCGCGCAGAGCGGTGCGGTCGAGGGCGCGAACGTCGACGCCGTCGAGCAGGATCGCCCCGCCCGTCGGGTCGTAGAACCGCTCGATCAGCGAGAGCGTCGTGCTCTTACCGGCGCCGGACGGCCCGACGAGCGCCACGCGGGCGCCCCTCGGGACGACGAACGAGACGCCGTGCAGCACGCCCTCGCCCGCCGGCGTCGCATCGGATGCCGGGTCTCCGGCATCCGGTATCGCCACCGTCGACGTGTCGACGTGCGCTGATTCGAGCATCGCCAGTGCTTCGGTCTCGGCCTTGCGGCGGGCCGCGACCGCGGCCGCGGGATACGCGAACCGCACATCGCGGAACTCGATCGCGGGCGCTTCGACAGGCTCAGCGACCGCCCGCGCGCCGGCGTCGTCTCCGCCCGGCCGTTGGTCGGTCCCCTCCGGTCGCTGAGCCTGTCGAAGCGTAGCCGCGATCGCGGCATCCCCATCCGACTCGATCGGCAGGTCGAGCACCTCCTGAATGCGTCCGAGCGCGCCGAGCGCCTGGTTCACCGACGTGATCGCACCGAAGAACGAGCCCAGCGGCGCGATCAGCAGGAACAGGAACATCACGAACGTGACCAGAGCGGCGACGGTGATCGCTCCGGATGCCACGCGGAACCCGCCGACGCCGAGCACGACGAGCAGCGAGACCTGCAGGGCGATCCCGGCGATCGGCACGACGAGCGCAGACACTTTCGCGATGCGCACGCCGATGCCGTACACCTCGGTGGCCTGGGCGGTGATCTGGTCGATCTCGCGCTCGGTCGCGCCCGAAGCGCGGACGGTGCGGATGGACCCGACCGCGCGCTCGACGCCCGAGGCGAGCTCGCCGACCTTCTCCTGCTGCTCGGTGGTCGCCGTGCGGATGCGCGCCGAGAGCAGGACGACGACGAGCACCGAGACGCCGATGACGACGACGATCAGCACGAGGAGGATCGGATCGATGAAGGCCATGGCGATGATGGCACCCACGAAGAGCAGCGCGTTGCCGATCGCGTCGGCGAGACCCTGCGTGAGCACGGCGTAGAGCAGGGTCGTGTCGGTGCCGACGCGCGAGACGAGGTCGCCGGTGCGGCGCGTGTCGAACTGGCTGATCGGCAGGTGCAGGATGCGCGCGATCAGCTTGCGCCGGCTGGAGTAGACGACAGCCGTACCGGTGCGCTGCAGCAGGTAGTGCTGATAGCCCGAGATGATCGAGGACGCCACCACGAGCGCCACGATGAACCACACGAGGTTGCCGAGCGGCACCTCCTGCTGCACGCGCTCGATGACCTGGCCGACCAGCAGCGGCTGCACGAGGGTCGTGACGGCGCCGATGATGCTCAGCACCGTGACGACGATCAGCACCCGCTTGTGCTCGAACAGGTAGGGGATCAGTTGGGCGAGGCTCGCACGCGGGCCCTCTTGAGGCGCACCGCGGCCTCTGCGGCGGGTGGACGTCGTGGTGGACACTGCAGTACCTCCGGGGGTCACTTCCGACCGTACTTCTTGTGGGTCGCTTGCTTGGACACGCCCAGGGCGGCTGCGATCGCCTGCCACGAGTAGCCCAGGTTGCGGGCACGCCGTACCTGCACCTCTTCTGCGCGGGCGAGGGCTCTGCGCACCTCCGAGAGACGGTGGAGCTCGGCGATCGGCTCGCGCTCGGCAGGTCCGCCGACGGCGGTGAGGATCTCGTCCCCGCTCATCTGTTCCTCCCGGATGCCGGGGCGGCGGCATCCGTCGTCAATATTAGTTGACGATCCGATCAGGTCAACACATGTTGACGTGACGGTGTCGCACGACGGCGTTAGGGTGGTCCGGTGCCTGCCCCCGTCATCGCCGCCGCCGACCTCGTCAAGACGTACAAGGTCAAGGGGAAGCCCGATTTCGTCGCCGTCGACGGACTGAGCTTCGAGGTCGCGCCGGGCGAGTCGTTCGGGCTGCTCGGCCCCAACGGCGCCGGCAAGTCCACGACGATGAAGATGGTCGGCGCCGTCTCGACCCGCACCGGAGGCGATCTTTCGATCCTCGGCCTCGATCCCGACCGCCACGGTCCCGAGATCCGCTCCCGGCTCGGCGTGGTCCCGCAGCAGGACAATCTCGACGGAGAGCTGAACGCCCGCGAGAACCTCTACATCTACGGGCGCTACTTCGGTCTGCCGGGCAAGGTGTGCCACGAGAAGGCCGACGAGCTCCTCGCGTTCGCGCAGCTCGAAGACAAGGCCAAGAGCAAGGTCGACGCGCTGTCGGGAGGCATGAAGCGCCGCCTCACGATCGCCCGCGGCTTGATCAACGATCCGCGCATCCTTCTGCTCGACGAGCCGACCACGGGACTCGACCCGCAGGCTCGGCACGTGCTGTGGGACCGCCTGTTCCGCCTCAAGGAGCGGGGCACGACCCTCGTGCTGACCACCCACTACATGGATGAGGCGGAGCAGCTCTGCGACCGGCTGATCGTCGTCGACAAGGGGAAGATCATGGCCGAGGGCACGCCTTCCTCGCTCATCCGTCAGCATTCCAGCCGCGAGGTGCTCGAGGTGCGGTTCGGCTCCGCGCGCAACCAAAAAGTGGCGCCGATGCTCGACGGCATCGGCGAACGCGTCGAGGTGCTTCCCGATCGTGTCCTGGTCTATGCCGACAACGGCGAGCATGCCCTCGAGGCAGTGACGGCACGCGGGCTCGAGCCGATGACGTCGCTCGTGCGCCGGTCCAGCCTCGAAGACGTCTTCCTGCGCCTCACCGGACGGTCGCTGATCGAATGAGCGGGCCGGTCGAATCACGCACGCCGGTGTCGCCGTCATCCGACGAATCCCTCGACGCACTTCGCCGCGAGGCGATGGCGTGGGGGCGCAAGCCTCGCCGCTACGGCACCTGGTACGTCGCCGAGCACATGCTGCGCGCGATGCGCGCCTACGGGTGGACGATCGTCGTGGGCGCTCTCGGTCAGCCGATCCTCTACCTGCTCGGTCTCGCGGTCGGCCTGGCCGCACTGATCGACGCGCCGATCAGTGAGGGCGGGGTCGAGGTGCCGTACCTCGTGTTCGTGGCGCCGGCGCTGCTCATGACCGCGGCGATCTCGGTGGCTTCCGAGGAGTTCTCCTACCCCGTGCTGTCCGGCTTCAAGTGGCGCCGGTACTTCTTCGGGTTCAGTGCGTCGGCGCTCTCGCCCGGCCAGATCGCCGGTGGCGTCGTCGTGGGGGCCTCGGCGCGCGTCCTCTTCGTCTCGGCGGCCTACTACGTGTTCCTCTGGATCTTCGGCGCGGTTCCCGATCCGGCGACGGGGTGGCTCTCGATCGGTATCGGCCTGCTCGCGGGTCTCGCCTTCGGCATCCCGTACATGGCGTATGCGGCGACGATCACCGAGGACAAAGGCCAGATCGCTCTCGTGCAGCGCTTCATCTTCATGCCGATGTTCCTCTTCTCGGGCACGTTCTTCCCGCTCGCGACGCTGCCGCTCTGGCTGCAGTGGATCGGGTGGATCTCGCCGCTGTGGCATGCGTCCGAGCTCGGTCGCATCGCGACCTACGACAAGCCCGCAGAGCCCGGCATGATCGTCGTGCACGTCGGCTACCTGCTGCTCCTCTCGGTCGGGGCGTACCTGCTGGGTCGCCGCACGTTCCGGAAGAGGCTGGGCGAATGAGCCACGTCCGACCCGCCCGGAGGCAGGAGCAGTCGATGCGCGCGGGCGGGGTGCGGGCGCTGTGGGCGGGCAACCCGGGCGCGGTCGTGCAACGCGGTCTTCTGGCCACGCGCTCGTCGAGCTGGGCCGTGGTGCTCTCGGGATTCTTCGAGCCGGTGTTCTACCTGTTGTCCATGGGCATCGGCCTGGGCGCGCTGATCGGTGCGGTGCAGACCTCAGGCGGCGTCGAGGTGCCGTATGCCGCGTTCATCGCACCGGCGCTGCTCGCGACGTCGGCGATGAACGGTGCGATCTACGACTCGACATGGAACGTGTTCTTCAAGCTCAACTACGGGAAGCTCTACGAGGGGATGCTGGCGACCTCGCTCGGTCCTCTCGATGTCGCGCTCGGCGAGATCCTGTACGCGCTGCTGCGCGGTCTGCTGTACGCCACCGGCTTCATGGTCGTCATGCAGCTCATGGGTCTCAACCTCGCCTGGACGGCGATCCTGGCGCTCCCCGCGGTGGTGCTGATCGCTTTCGGATTCGCGAGCCTGGGCATGGCCGTGACGAGCTACATGAAGACGTTCCAGCAGATGGACTGGATCAATTTCGTCCTGCTGCCGATGTTCCTCTTCTCGGCGACGCTGTACCCGATCACGATCTACCCCGAGTGGATCCAGGGCGTGATCATGGCGTTCCCCCTGTGGCACGGCGTCGAACTCGTGAGGGGCCTGACGACCGGGATCCTGAGCGCCGACATGCTGTGGCACGTCCTCTACTACGTCGTCATGATCGCCGTGGGCCTCGTCTTCACGACGAAGCGGCTGCGGGCGCTGTTCCTGGACTGACCCGTGCGCGGACGTCAGGATGCCGCGCCCCGAACGGGACGCGGCATCCTGTCGTTCCGGTCTTCAGAGCGAGCCGGTCGCGCCGACTCCGAGATCGTCGTCGTAGTCGACGTCTTTGGTCTCGGGAGCCAGGATCAACGCGATCAGCGTCAGGATGCCCATGGCCGTCAGATACGCCCCGACCAGCCACGGGCTGCCGTCGGCGGCGGCCCACAGGGCGACCGCGACGAGAGGAGCGAGCGCCGCACCCAGGATCGACGACACGTTGTACGAGATCGCCGAGCCGGTGTACCGCACGTTCGTCGGGAAGAGCTCGGGGAGCACGGCGCCCATCGGACCGAACGTCGAGCCCATCAGCACGAAGCCGAAGATGAGGAAGGCCTGCACGAGCGCACCCGTGAACTTCGGATCGAGCTGCGGCGAGAGGAAGACGTTGAAGCTCAGTCCGAAGACGATGATGAACGACGTCACCCAGATGAGCAGCTTGCGGCGCCCGATCGAATCCGCGAGCGGACCCGACAGCATCGTGAAGATGCCGAAGAAGACCACGCCGATGATCTGCATGATGACGAAGTCGGTGTAGCCGAACCCGAGGCCCGGAACGTAGGCCGCGGCATCGAAGGGCGTGCCCGCGGCCTCGGCAGCCGCCTGAGCGCCCTCCAGGGTGGGCTTGGTGCCGAACGAGAGCGTGAAGCTCGTCATGAGATAGAAGAGCACGTAGGTGGCGAGCATGATGAACGTGCCGAGGATCAGGTGCTTCCAGTTGCCGCGCAGCACTGCTCCGAGCGGGAACTTGCGGATCACGCCCGTCTTCTCGGCCTTGGTGAACGACTGCGACTCGACCAGGCGCAGACGCACCCACAGTCCGATGATGACCATCACCGCCGAGAAGAGGAACGGGATGCGCCATCCCCACGCGAGGAACTCCTCGGAACGCTGCGCCGCGCCGTCGGGGTGGGGGAGGGCGAAGTTGATGATGAGGAACACCGTGTTGGCGATGATGAAGCCGATCGGTGCGCCGAGCTGGGGGAATGTGCCGTACCAGGCGCGTTTGCCGGCGGGCGCGTTCTCGGTGGCCACGAGAGCGGCTCCCGACCATTCCCCGCCGAGGGCGAAGCCCTGGAAGAGGCGCATCACCAGCAGCAGGATGGCCGCCCACACCCCGATCTCGTTGAACGTCGGCAGGCATCCGATGAGGAACGTCGCCACCCCCATCGTGAGGAGGGATGCCACGAGCGTGGCCTTGCGGCCGAATCGGTCGCCGAAGTGGCCGAAGATGACCGCGCCGAGCGGGCGCGCGACCATGGCGGCGCCGAAGACGCTGAACGACAGCAGCAGCGACGTGGTCTCGTTGCCGGTCGGGAAGAAGAGGATCGGGAAGACGAGCACGGCCGCGGTCGCGTAGACGTAGAAGTCGTAGAACTCGATCGTCGTGCCGACGAGACTCGCGGTGATGACGCGCGAGCGCGGATTGGCGGGGGTGGAGACGGCCGTGGTGGCTGGGGAGGACATGGGGAACCTGTCGTACGCGTGGCGGAGCACCCTTGTGGGGTGGTGCGGTGAGCGCGGCCGCGGCGCGAGGTGACGCGTCAGGCGGCGCTGCGCTGGGTCACCGTGCACCCGCGACGGAGTCTCCGGGCACGAGGATCGAGTCTACCCCCGAGAGTTCGTGCGCTGTTCTGCGGGCGGATGCCGCGCCATCCGGATGAGGGCGGGTCAGCGCCAGAGCACCGCGACGCCGGCGTTGAGCAGGGTGAGGATGCCGATCGCCCAGAACAGTCCTGACGGCACGGCGCCGCTGCCCTTGCGGGCACGAGCGCCGCCGATCCCCATCAGGGCACCGATCACGACGAGGACGACGAGTTTCACAGCGATCTTCGCGTAGTTCAGGTCGTACGAGATGCCCCATGGTGCCGCGAGGGCGAGTCCGGCGACGGCGGCGATCGCCAGCCCGGCGTTCATGACCTGGTTCACCTGGAATCGACGGCTGAATGCCTCGACCGCCCAGCCGCCGAAGAGCAACGCGAAGCCGGTGATGTGGATGAGCACGACGACGTGACGCAGGATCTCCATGCCGACAAGATAGGGCCGGCGCAGCCCTCCTCGCCAGCAAGGTCGGCCTCACCCCCCGATCAAGGTCACTGACCCCCGAACACGGTCACTGGCCCCCGAACACGGTCACTGACCCCCGAACACGGTCACTGACCCCCGAACACGGTCACTGAGCCTGTCGAAGTGCCCGCAGGACGAGCGCGGTGCGCACCGCGGCGTCGGCGGCCTCGTAGCCCTTGTCCTCTTTCGAGCCCGGCAGGCCCGCACGATCGGTACCCTGCTTCTCGTCGTCGAGGGTCAGCACGCCGAACCCGACGGGCTTGCCGGTGTCGAGCGCGACGCGTGTCAGCCCGTCGGTCGCGGCCGACGAGACGAACTCGAAGTGGGGCGTGCCGCCGCGGATGATGACGCCGAGCGCCACGACGGCGTCGGCTCCGGCATCCAGCGCCGTCTTGGCCGCCACCGGAAGCTCGAACGAGCCGGGCACGCGCACGACCCGCCAGGTGGCGCCCGAGGCGACGAGGGCGCGCTCGGCGCCGGCGATGAGGCCGTCGGTGATGACGTCGTGCCAGGTGCCCGCGATCACGACGACGTCGATTCCGCGTGCGTCGACCGGTGCGCTCGGCGGCGGTGCCCCGACGCCGCTCATCGCTCTGCTCCGTCGTGAAGGGCCGACAGCGCGTCGCGCAGGTCGTCGGCGCCGAGGATGTGTCCCATGCGGTCCCGCTTCGTCTCGAGGTACTGGTGATTGTTGGGTCCGACGCCCACGATCAGTGGCACCTGCTCGATGATCTCGAGCCCGAGGGTGCGCAGCTGCGTGACCTTGTCGGTGTTGTTGGTGAGCAGGCGCACCTTCTCGATGCCGAGATCGGCCAGGATGCCTGCGGCCGCCGCGTAGTCGCGGGCGTCGGCGGGCAGTCCCAGCGCGAGATTCGCGTCGACGGTGTCGAGGCCCCGCTCCTGCAGGCTGTATGCGCGCAGCTTGTTGATGAGCCCGATGCCGCGGCCTTCGTGACCGCGCATGTAGATGACCACGCCGCCGTCCTGCTCGATCGCGTCGAGTGCCGCGTCGAGCTGGGGGCCGCACTCGCACTTGAGCGATCCGAACGCCTCGCCCGTCAGGCACTCGGAGTGCACCCGCACGAGCGGGGCATCCTGGGTGATGTCGCCCGAGACGACCGCGAGGTGGTCGGTGCCCGTGACGCGGTCCTTGTAGGCGAGGAAGCGGAACTCCCCGTGCGAGGTCGGGACCTTCGCCTCGGCGCGCAGACTCACGCGCCGCCGGGGTACGGCGGGCGAGGCGGCGGTGCCCGAATCGAGTCCGTTGAGGTGGGCGATGAGCTGCTCGATCGTGATGACCGGAAGACCCTCGCGTTCACCGAGCTCGATGAGCCCGGGCAGGCGCATCATGCTGCCGTCGTCGGCCACGACTTCTCCGATTGCTCCGACGGGCGAGAGGCCGGCGAGCTTCATCAGGTCGACGGCCGCCTCGGTGTGGCCCGCGCGCTCGCGCACGCCGCCGTCGACGGCGCGCAGCGGGAGCACGTGCCCGGGGCGGATGACGCTGGACGGCGTCGACGCGGGATCGGCGAGGACGTTGAGCGTGTGCGAGCGGTCGGCGGCGCTGATGCCGGTCGACACGCGGTCAGCGGCGTCGACGCTCACCGTGTAGGCCGTGCCGCGGGCGTCTTCGTTGACCGCGACCATGGGCGGCAGATCGAGGCGGTCCGCCCAGTCGGCGGGCATCGGGGCGCAGAGGAATCCGCTGGACCAGCGGATCGTCCAGGCGAGCCATTCCGTGGTGGCGAGCTCGGCCGACAGGATGATGTCGCCCTCGTTCTCGCGGTTCTCATCGTCGGCGACGAGGACGGGCTTACCCGCCTTCAGCGCCTCGAGAGCCTCGGGGATGGTGGAAAGGCTCATCGTGAGCCTCCTTCGTTCGTGTGGGTCGGGGCGAAAGCGAGCAGGCGCTGGACATGACGGGCCAGGATGTCGGTCTCGAGGTTGACGTGGTCACCGGCGACACGGCGGCCGAGGGTCGTCGCGGCGAGGGTCTCGGGGATGAGCGACACCTCGAACCAATGTCCGCCGCCGGTCCCCGAACCTGCTTCCCCGGTCCCTGAGCCTGTCGAAGGGTCCGAGGCGGCGCTGACCGTGAGCGAGACGCCGTCGACGGCGATCGAGCCCTTGTCCACGACGAGTGGCGCCAGGTGATCGGGCAGTGCGATGCGCAGCACGCTCCATTGCGCCCCGGGTCGAACCTCGAGCACCTCACCGGTGCCGTCGATGTGCCCCTGCACGATGTGTCCGCCCAGTCGCCCGTGCGCGACGGTGGCGCGCTCCAGGTTGACGGCGAGCCCGGCATCCACACCCGCGAGGGTCGACATGTCGAGCGTCTGCTTCATGACGTCGGCGGTGAACCAGTCCTCGCCCTGCTCGACGACGGTGAGGCACACGCCGCTGACCGAGATCGAGTCGCCGTGCGCGGCATCCGACACCGCGGCCGGTCCGTGCACGGTGAGACGCACGCCGTCACCCGAGGGCGCGACGGCGGTGACCTCGCCGATCTCTTCGACGATTCCGGTGAACATCAGTTCTCTCCTCGGTTGTGTGGGGTGGCGACGATCAGAAGGTCGTCGCCGAGTCTGTCGACGGATACCACGGTCAGCCTCCGGGCTTCGGTGATGGTGCTGACGCCGATGTCGCCGAGTGCGAGGCGTCGGCCGCCCAGCAGCACGGGCGCGACGTACGAGAGCACCTCGTCGGCGAGTCCGGCGTCGACGAACGCGCTCGCGAGTGTCGGCCCGCCCTCGACGAAGACGCGCTGCACGCCGAGCTCTGCGAGCTCCGCCATCACGGCGCGGAGGTCGTTCCCCGGGCGGTGGAGGAGGGGCTGCGGATGCCGGCGCACGGCGGCGTCCACCGGGATGGAGCGGCTGCCGAGCACCACCGGCCGCGGTTGGTGGGCGTGGAGGTCGCCGGCGGGGGTGCGGGCGGTGAGGGCCGGGTCGTCGGCGAGCAGCGTGCCGGTGCCCACGACGATCGCGTCGGCGAGGGAGCGGCGGCGATGCACGTCTGCCCGGGCGACGGGGCCGGTGATCCACTGGCTCGTGCCGTCGTCTGCGGCCGCGCGGCCGTCGAGGCTCTGCGCCCACTTCACCGTCACGTGCGGACGACCGAGCTGCTGCACGGTGAGCCAGTCGTGCAGCAGCGCACGCGCGTCGCCCTGCAGTTCGCCGGATTCGACGTCGACACCCGCGGCGCGCAGCCGGGTGGCACCGCCCGACGACTTCTCGCCGGGGTCGTCGACCGCGTAGACGACGCGGGCGATGCCGGCTGCGATGAGGGCCTCCGAGCAGGGTCCGGTTCGACCGGTGTGGTTGCAGGGTTCGAGCGTGACGACCGCGGTCGCGCCGCGCGCGGCATCCGGTGTCAGATGCGACAGTGCGTCGACCTCGGCGTGCGCGGTGCCCGCGCCACGATGCCAGCCTTCGGCGATGATCTCGCCCGACGGCGACAGCACGACGGCGCCCACCTGCGGGTTGACGCCTCGCGGGCCGCGCGCGGCGAGGGTCAGCGCGCGCCGCATGGCCGCGCGTTCCGCGTCGGTCGTGGTCATCCGTTCTCTTCCTGCTCCAGGCTGTGATCGCCGAGCTCGGGAAACGGGAAGCGCCGGTACCCGACGTATGTCGGACACCGTTCGTGCTGCCTCCCATCCGGACTAGCGTGGGTCTCCCCTCGCATCACCGTCGGTTCCGGAATCACACCGGATCAACCTCGGCGGTGTCCTTTCGGACACCGAACCCCTCGGTTCGCGGACTGTCACCGCCGGTTCGGATTCTCACCGACCCCGGAGCACTCGATGCTCATGAGTGTAGTCAACGCGGACTGCGGCGTTTCATTCCATGACGGGCGAGGGTGCGGGCTCCTCCACGAGCGCCCGTGCGGTGGCCTCGTCGACGACGATGTCGGTGGCGATTCGCGCGGCGAGGGCGCCGCGCAGGCTCGCGAGCTTCGTGACCCCCGAGACGACGCACAGACGTCGTGGCACCCGGCGCAGCAGATCGAGTCGCGGCCCCGTCGCGCGTTCGTTGAGGGCGATGCGGTCGCTGGACCCGTCCGCCCGGTAGAACACCGTCGCGACGTCGCCGACGACGGCCTGCGCCTCGAGGGCCGACAGGTCGCGCGCCTCGAGATAGCCGCCCGAGTACACGTGGCTCGGCACTCGCGAGCCCGCCGATCCCGTGCTGAAGACGACCAGGTCCATGGCGGCGTGCAGTTCCAGGATGCGGCGGGTGCTGCGCTCCCGCCACATCGCCTCCTTCGTGCGTGGATCGTCGAAGAACGCCGGCACGGGGAACTGCTGCGCACTGCCGCCGTAGGCGGCGGCGAACCGACCGAGGATCTCGCTGGCGTACAGCAGGCCGGTCGAGTGGGTGTTGCCCGACCCGTTCAGCTGCACGAATGTCGTGCCGTGCACCGCCTTGGGGGTGAGGCGTCGGCTGATGGCGGCGGTCGTGGACCCCCAGGCCACGCCCACCGTCATATCGGGTCGCACGAGCTCGCCCATCAGGTGCGCGGCGGCGACCGAGACCCGCTCGAGGCGATCGACCTCGCTCGCGTCGTCGGGCACCGGCACCACGTGCGCGACGACGTCGTGGAGCTCGGCGATTCGCTCGGCGAGGAGCTGCGGCCCCTCGAACGGCGAACGGATGCGGATGTCGACGATGCCGGTCGCCCGCGCGTGCGCGAGCAGGCGCGACACCGTGGACCGGGACGTCTTCAACTCGCGCGCGATGGCCTCCATGGTGCGGTCCTGCACATAGTAGAGATGCGCGGCCGTGAGGGCGCGTTGCGCGGAGCGATCGTCGGTGAGCTCATCCACGACCCCATTCTGCACGTATGTGCATACCGGTTGCAAGAAAGCCCAGCGGTGTCAAGATAGATGCACCTGAGAGCAATCGAGGCACGGGAGCGGACATGACGACGGGATTCGACCAGCTGCGGGCACGCCCGCACGCCGACGTCCTCATCATCGGCGGCGGCGTGAACGGCATCGCGACGTTCCGAGACCTCGCACTCCAGGGCGTCGACGTCGCACTCGTCGAGCGCTCGGACTTCGTCAGCGGTGCGTCGGCGGCCTCGTCGCACATGATCCACGGCGGCATCCGCTATCTCGAGAACGGCGAGTTCCGCCTCGTGCACGAAGCCGTCACCGAGCGCAACGCGCTCCTGCGCATCGCCCCGCACTACGTGAGGCCGCTGCAGACGACGATCCCGATCTTCTCGACGTTCTCGGGGGTGCTGAGCGCTCCGCTGAGGTTCCTCCGCCACGGCGGCGGCGCCCACCGCGAGCGTGGGGCCGCGCTCATCAAGATCGGGCTCGTCATCTACGACTCCTTCTCGCGCGGTGGCGGCCGCGTGGCCCGTCACACGTTCCACGGCCGGCGTCGGTCGCTGGCGCAGCTGCCCGCCCTCAACCCCGGCGTGAAGTACACCGCCACGTACTGGGACGCCTCTCTGCACGATCCCGAGCGCCTCGCCCTCGACCTCGTGCGCGACGGCCGCGACGCCGGCGGCGACCGTGCCCGCGTGGCGAACTACGCCGCAGCGGTCGGCGCCGACGGCGGCCGCGTCGTGCTGCGCGACACCGAGACCGGCGAAGAGCTCGCCTTCACGGCATCCGTCGTCGTCAACGCCTCGGGTCCGTGGACGGACGTCACCAACGGCGCGCTCGGCGACGCGACGGCCTACATGGGCGGCACCAAAGGCTCGCACATCGTCATCGACAACCCCGAACTGCTCGCCGCGACCGGGGGTCGCGAACTCTTCTTCGAGCACAAGGACGGCCGCATCGTGCTGATCTACCCGCTCAAGGGCAAGGTGCTGGTCGGCACGACCGACCTCGAGCACGACATGGCCGACGAGATCGTGTGCACCGAGGCGGAGGTCGACTACTTCCTCGATCTGATCGGGCACGTGCTCCCCGACATCCGCGTCGACAGGTCGGAGATCGTCTACCGGTTCGCCGGCGTGCGACCGCTGCCCGGCCACGGCGACCTCGCTCCGGGATTCGTGTCGCGGGACTACCGCATCGAGACCGCACTGCTGAACGGGCCCGACACCCCCACCGTCCTCAGCCTCGTGGGCGGGAAGTGGACGACGTTCCGAGCCTCGGCGGAGCACCTCGCCGACCGGGTGATGGAGCTCCTCGCACATCCGCGACGCCGCACGACCAAGGGCCTCGCGATCGGCGGTGGACGAGGCTTCCCGACGACCGAGCGCGCGCGTCACCGCTGGATCGCCGACCACGCGGCCGGCGTCGACGCCCCGCGCATCGCGATGCTGCTCGATCGGTACGGCACGGTCGCCGCCGACGTGATCGACGCGATCGCCGACGACCCCGACGACGCGCCTCTCGCGACGCTGCCCGACTACACCTCGGGCGAGCTGCGCCACCTGGCGCGCACCGAGCAGGTCGTGCACCTCGACGACATGCTGCAGCGACGTACGTCGCTCGCGTTCATCGGCGCGGTGACGGCGGAGTCGGCGGCAGAGGTCGCCGACGCGATCGCACCCGTCACGGGGTGGGATGCCGCGACCCGTCGCGCGGAAGTCGAGCGCGCGCTGGCCCGCGTGAACGCGGCCGATCCGTCGTGGCGCCCGGACGAAGCCGCACGACGATAGCCTGACGGCACGACCGGCGCTCGCGCCACATCACGAGGAGGAACACGTGACGGGTCACGTTCTGGCGATCGATCAGGGGACCACGTCCACTCGTGCCATCGTGTTCGACCACGACGGCCACATCGTCTCCACCGCTCAGCGCGAGCACCAGCAGATCATGCCGCGCGCCGGTCGCGTCGAGCACGATGCCGTCGAGATCTGGACCAACACGGAATGGGTGGTCTCGACCGTCCTGTCGCAGGCACGTCTGGGCGCATCGGCCATCTCGGGCGTCGGCGTCACGAACCAGCGCGAGACGGCGATCGTGTGGGACCGCCGCACCGGGCGCCCGGTCCACAACGCCCTCGTCTGGCAGGACACCCGCACCCAGCCCCAGGTCGACCGGCTCGCGGCAGAGGGGGGCATCGACCGGTTCGCCGACGTCACCGGACTCCCGCTGGCGACGTACTTCTCCGCGTCCAAGGTCGCGTGGATCCTCGAGCACGCACCGGGCGCTCGTGAGGCTGCGGAAGCCGGACATCTGCTCTTCGGCACCCCCGACACCTGGGTGGTGTGGAACCTCACCGGCGGCAGTCGCGGCGGCATCCACGTCACCGACGTCACCAACGCCAGTCGCACCCTCCTCATGGACCTGCGCACCCTCGACTGGTCCGACGACATGCTCGCCGTCTGGGGCATCCCGCGCACGATGATGCCCCAGATCCGGTCGTCGTCCGACGTGCTCGGCGAGGTGTCGGTCCCGGGCGTCGCGCGCGGCATCCCGATCGCAGGCATCCTCGGCGATCAGCAGGCCGCCACGTTCGGTCAGGCGGCGTTCGACGCGGGGGAGTCCAAGAACACCTACGGCACGGGCAACTTCCTGCTGGTGGGCACCGGAACCGAGATCGTGCGCTCGCAGCACGGCCTCATCACGACGGTCGCCTACCGGTGCGGCGACGAGCCCGCACACTATGCCCTCGAAGGCTCGATCGCCGTCACAGGATCGCTCGTCCAGTGGCTGCGCGACAACCTCGGCATCATCCAGCGCTCCGAAGACGTCGAGTCGCTCGCAGCGTCGGTCGACGACAACGGCGGCGCCTATTTCGTGCCCGCGTTCTCGGGACTCTTCGCCCCGTACTGGCGGCCCGACGCGCGCGGCGCTCTGGTCGGACTCACCCGCTACGTCAACAAGGCGCACATCGCGCGGGCGGCGCTCGAGTCGACCGCGTTCCAGACCCGCGACGTGATCGAGGCCGTCGTGGCGGATGCCGGGCGCGATCTCTCGGAGCTGCGCGTGGACGGCGGCATGACCCGCAACGACACCCTCATGCAGTTCCAGGCCGACATCCTCGGCATCCCCGTCGTGCGCCCGCAGGTGGTCGAGACGACGGCACTCGGCGCCGCCTACGCCGCCGGGCTCGCGACCGGCGTGTGGTCATCGCGCGACGAGCTGCGCGAGCACTGGCGAGAAGACGTGCGGTTCGAGCCGCGGATGCCCGAGGACGAGCGCGCACGTCGCTACCGCATGTGGAAGAAGGCCGTGTCGAAGTCGCTCGACTGGGTCGACGACGACGCGCGCCAACTCGCCGGAACCACGGGCTGACCGCCCGGTCGCTGAGCTTGCTACTTCAGCAATCGGGACAGCCGGCGGTCGGCGAGGATCTTGCCACCGGTCTGGCACGTCGGACAGTACTCCAGCGAGTTGTCGGCGAAGAAGACGCTGCGCACCTCATCGCCGCATACGGGGCAGGTCTGGCCGCGTCGGCCGTGCACCTGCATCCCTCGCCGCTTGGCATCTTTCAGCTCGGCGGGCGGCTTGCCGGATGCCTCGGCCACCGCTTCGGCGAGGGTGATCTGCATGGCGGTGAACAGTCGGTCGACGTCGCCCGCGTCAAGGCTCGATGCCAGCGCGTACGGCGACATCTTCGCGGCGTGCAGGATCTCATCGGAGTACGCGTTGCCCACGCCCGCGATGATGGACTGGTCGCGCAGGACACCCTTGATCTGGGTGCGCCTGCCGGTGAGGAGGTCGGCGAACGTGTCGCGATCGAAGGACGGATCGAGCGGGTCGGGTCCGAGCCGGGCGACTCCCGGCACATCGGACGGGTCGCGCACGACGTAGTACGCGAGCGACTTCTTCGTCCCCGCTTCGGTGAGGTCGAAGCCCGACCCGTCGTCGAAGGCGATGCGCAGTGCGATCGGCGTCTTGCCGGGGCGGATCAGCGTGGGCGCGAGCTGATCGGTCCAGCGCAGCCATCCTGCCTTGGCGAGGTGGAAGACGAGGTGCGGCCCCGTGGTGCCGAGATCGATGAATTTGCCGCAGCGGGCGGCATCCGTGATCGTCGTCCCCACCAATGCGTCGATCGGGGGATCGTAGGTCTTGAGCGCCGCGATGTTGCCCACTGACGCCTTCGTGATGGTGAGACCGTTCAGGCGCAGCCTCAGGAAGTCGACCAGTCCCTGTACTTCGGGCATCTCGGGCATGCGGTCATCCTCTCACTGGCCGTCCAGGACGGGCCAGGCCTGCGGCGCGCGATCATCTCCCGCGAGGAGTCCCGCGATCCAGCCGTCATCGTGTCCGCGCCGGCTCGTGAGGCCGTGACGCACGAGCCCTTCGTAGCGGAAGCCCAGTGCGCGGGCCGCGCGCGCCGAGGCGATGTTGCCCACGACGGCCCGCCACTCGATCCGGTGCAGCTCGAGGCCGAGGGGGGAGAACCCCCAGTCGACGACGGCTCGAGCCGCCTCGGTGACGAAGCCCCGGCCCCGGGAGCCCGGCGACACCCAGTACCCGAGCTCGACGGCGCCCCGCCCGTGGTGGTAGAGGCCGATCATTCCTGCGAGCGTCTCCCCGTCGCGGATCGCCCAGGTCTGCTCGACCCCGCTCTCCCACCGCTGGGCGACGGTGCTGACGAACTCGGCGGCGTGCCTGCGTTCGTAGTGGGCCGGCACCGTCGTGTAGCGCTGGGTGGCAGGGTCCTGGCACGCCGCGAAGATCTCGTCGACGTCTGCGCCGGCCGGGGTCGACAGCACGAGGCGTTCCGTGCGCAGGGTGACCGGTTCCATCGGCCCAGGCTAACGTGGTCGGTCCTGAGAAGAGGAGTGGTCGCGGCGCTGACCGGTGGTTCCTGCACGGCCGACGACACGTGCGCGGCCGGCGACCCGGCCGGCGCCCGCGCCCTAGCGGGTGCGGCGCAGCAGGCCGATCTTGTCGTACACGTCGCTGAGCGTGCGGTCGGCGACCTCTTCGGCCTTCGCGGCGTTCGCGGCCAGCACCCGATCGAGCTCGGCGGGGTCGTCGAGCAGTTCGAGCGCGCGGGCGCGCACCGGACCGAACTCGCCGACCACGACCTCGGCGAGGCCCTTCTTGAAGTCGCCGTAGCCGCGGCCGGCGTACTCGTCCTCGATGGACGGAATCTGCCGACCGGTCAAGGCGGCGTACATCACCAGCAGGTTGGACACCCCGGGCTTGGCCTCGCGGTCGTAGCGCACCGACCCCTCGGAGTCGGTGACGGCACGCATGACCTTCTTGGCCGAGATCGACGGGTCATCGAGCAGCCACAGCGTGCCCGCGTCGGATTCGGCCGACTTCGACATCTTCGAGGTCGGGTTCTGCAGGTCGTAGATGCGAGCGGTCTCCTGCTGGATGACGGGCATCGGCACCCGGAACGTCTGCCCGTATCGCGAGTTGAACCGCTCGGCGAGGTCTCGCGTCAGCTCGACATGCTGCTTCTGGTCGCCGCCCACCGGCACGATGTCGGTCTGATACAGCAGGATGTCGGCGGCCATCAGCACCGGATACGTGAAGAGCCCGACCGAGGTGGTCTCGGCGCCGTAGCGCTGGGACTTGTCCTTGAACTGCGTCATGCGACCCGCCTCGCTGAAGCCCGTGACGGTCGACAGGATCCACGCGAGCTCGGCATGGGCGGGCACGTGCGACTGCACGTACAGCGTCGACTTCGACGGCTCGATGCCGGCCGCGATGTACTGCGCGGCCGTGCGACGCGTCTTCTCGCGCAGCTCGGCGGGGTCGTTGGGCTGGGTGAGCGCGTGCAGGTCGACGACCGAGAAGAACGCGTCGTAGGCCACCTGCAGGTCGCGCCACTGCATGAGCGCCCCGATGTAGTTGCCGACCTGGAGGGAATCGGCCGAGGGCTGCATGCCGGAGTACAGGCGCGGTTTGCTCATCCGTCCAGTCTAGAGAGCGCGGATGCCGTTCAGAGCCCGAGGGCGTAGTCGGCCACGACCGGCGCGTGGTCGCTCCACCGGGTGTCCCAGGACGGGGCCCGCACGACGCGGTAGTCGGTGGCTCGCTCCGCGAGCGCCGGGGTGGCCAGGTGGTAGTCGATGCGCCAGCCGGTGTCGTTGTCGAACGCCTTGCCGCGAGCCGACCACCATGTGTACGGGCCGTCGACCTCGCCGGCGAAGCGGCGCCCGACGTCGATCCACCCGAGTCCGGTGCCGACCGAGCCGTCGACACCCGTGACCGCGGTCCCGGCTTCCCCGAGCAGGCGGTCGAAGTAGGCCCGTTCGCGCGGCAGGAATCCCGCCTTCTTGACGTTCCCCTTCCAATTGCGGATGTCGAGCTCCCGATGCCCGACATTGAGGTCTCCCATCACGACGGCGAGAGGGGTGGATGCCGCGAGCACCGGCATCCGGCTCTGCATCGCATCGAGGAACGCCCACTTCGCATCCTGCCGCGCGGTGCCGGCTTCGCCGGTCGGGACGTAGGCGCTCACGACCGCGAGGCGCTCGCCGTCGACGTCGAAGTCGACCTCGAGCCAGCGCCCCGCCGAGTCGAGTGCTTCGTCGTCGCCCAGAACGCGTCGCACGTCGACCGAGTCGGTGCGCGAGGCGACGGCCACCCCGGCGCGGCCTTTCGCGAGGGCTTCGACGTTGACGATCTGCCACCCCGGCAGCGCGGTCAGCAGCTGCTCGCGTGTCGCCCGCACCTCTTGCAGAGCGAGGATGTCGACGTCGGCGCCGTCGAGCCAGGCGAGCATGCCGTTGCGCGTCGCGGCGCGGATTCCGTTGACGTTGACAGAGGCGATGCGGATGCGGCGGGACACCGTCGAAGCCTACCTTCGGCTCCCGACACGCCTATTCGAGAAGCGAACCGCGACGCGGAGCCGGAGGTGCGGACGCCTCGAGGGCGGCGAGTTCCGCGCGTGCGCCGCCCAGATCGCGGTCGGCGCGCCACCGGCGGTACCACGGAGCGTCGGCGCGATCGGCCTCGGCCGTGCGCAGACGCACCCGCGCGGCGACGATCAGCGCTTCGTGCTCGCGGGCGAGACGTTCCGCCTCGGTGAGGTGGAGCAGGGGCAGGTTGCGGTCGTCGGCCGAAACGGCGATCCATGCGGAGGCGACGAGGATGATGACCCCGATGATGCGGAACCACAGCAGCAGGCCGACGAAGATCGTGAAGGTCGCCAGCAGGGGGTTGCGGGGCGTGTACCCCAGCAGCAGGCCCGCGCCGATCTGGAGCACCGTGATTGCCCCGCCGCCGAGCAGCGCGCCGGGCCACACCTGGCGCCAATGCAGACTGGCGCCGGTGAGGAACTTCACGAGCGCCGCCAGCGCGCCGCTGTACAGCGCGAACGAGACGATGATCGACGCGATGCGAACGCTGAACTGGTACCACTGCGTGTCGAGCGAGATGCGGAACAGATCGAACAGGATGCTCAGCGCCCACGTGCCGACCGACGTCGCGGCCGAACCGAACAGCAGGGCGACGCCGAAGATCACCGCGGCGAGCAGGTCGCGGGCCTTGAGCAGCACGTAGCTACGCCGGTCCGGCGGGATCGCGAAGATGTCGCGCACGGCGCGCCGCGCGAAGGTGACGAAGCCGATCGCGGTCCAGATCACGGTGATCAGGGCGATCGCACCCGTCACCCCGAGCACACCGGTGCTCCCGGTGGCGATCTCGGTCACCTGCGCGGTGGTGAACAGTCCCGCGCCGGGCTCGTCGGCGATGAGATCGGGGATGTAGCCGTTGATGACGCCGATCAGCGTGTCGATCGCCTCTTCGCTTCCGCCGAGCCAGAGCCCCGCGATGGCGAACGCGACGTAGATCGTCGCGAAGATCGCGAAGAGCGCCTGGTAGCTGACGCCCGCCGCGAGGAGGAAGCCGTTGTGCTGCAGGAAGTGTCGCCACACACGCACGGGGAACCAGCGCATGGTGCGCTGCGTGATCGCTGTGGCGCGGCTGATGGGCGCGTCGAAGCGCTCCAGGAGGGTGGCCTGGGTGCTCTCCCACCGGGCGCGGAGCGTCTCCTCTTCGGCTCGCTCCGCCGCCGCGTCGACCGAGCGGTCCTCGGCCGTCTCGGGGGTCGCCCGCCTGCCGCGTCTGTCAGTCACCCTGTCAGATTAGCGAGAGACGGATGCTACGCCGCTGCGCGCCTCGGATCGGAACCGTCGCGCGACGAGCAGGATCGCCAGGAGTGCGACGGCGGGGAGCAGGAACGCGATGCCGAGCCCGGGACCGTCGGCGAGAAGGCCGAGCACCACGGCACCGAGGATCGCACCCGCGTAGTTGAACACGTTGACCCGGGCGATCACCTGGTCGCTGTGCAGCGGTGCGAGATCGCCCGCGGCGCCGAACGTGACCGGGATCAGGATGCCGGCGGCCACGCCCGCGACCGCGAATCCGGCGATCGCGACCGCGGTCACCGGCACTGTCGCCACCAAAACGCAGCCGACCGCCGCCACGACCGCCGCAAGGGCGACCAGACGCGCCCTGCCGACCACGGGCACCAGGCGATCGGTGGCGAGCCGGCTGATCAGCACGACACCCTGGTAGGCGGCGTAGCCCAGCGGGGCCACCCAGGCCAGCGCCCCGAGATCGTCCGAGAGGTACACCGCGCTCCACGTGCTGATCGCCGAATCGGCGATGAACACCGCGAGCACCACGAAGCCGAACGCCCAGATGCCGGCGCGGGGGAGCCGTGCTCGTTCGCCGGGCGGAAGAACGGCGTCGACGGGCTGGTCGCGTGCGAAACGCCGCACGCCCACGAGCGCGCTGACGAGGGCGACGACTGCTGCGACGGTGATCGCGATCCCCGCGGCGGAGGCGGACAGCGCCACGGCCGAGACCAGAAGCGCCCCGACGATCGAGGCTGCGGTCGCCGCGGCGAAGAAGCCTCCCAGCAGGTGGCGCCCGTGGGCGCGCTGAACGGTGACGCCCTGCATCGCGGCGGCGGCGTCGACGCAGCCCAGCCCGACGCCGAAGAGGCCCCAGGCCGCGGCGAAGAGCGGGAACGGGGTGGGCAGCGCGATGATCGGGAGCGCGATCGCCTGCACGATCAGTCCCGCCGCGAGCGCGGTGCGGCTGCCGAAGCGGACGGCGATCGCGTTGGCAGCGACGGATCCGGCGGCCGCGGCGAGCGCGACACCGAGCACGATCAGTGCGACGACCGTGTCGTCGATTCCCTGCCGCATCTTCAGCGCGGGAAGCGACGTCACCACGACCGCGTACCCGAACCCCTGCGCGGCGTATGCGCCGGTCACGGCGAACCGCGTCGCGGGCGAGCTCAGTGGCACGGGTCCGTCGGGGGAGTGCGGCATCCGCTCATCGTGGCACAGCCACGCGGATGCCGCGCCGTCTCAGCGCTTGCCGCGCAGCACCGCCTGCTTGACCTCGGCGATCGCCTTCGTGACCTCGATGCCGCGCGGGCAGGCCTCGGTGCAGTTGAAGGTCGTGCGGCAGCGCCACACGCCCTCTTTGTCGTTGAGGATGTCGAGGCGCACGTCGCCGGCGTCGTCGCGGGAGTCGAAGATGAAGCGGTGGGCGTTGACGATCGCCGCCGGGCCGAAGTACTGGCCGTCGGTCCAGAAGACGGGGCACGAGGACGTGCACGCCGCACACAGGATGCACTTGGTGGTGTCGTCGAAGACCTCGCGGTCGACGATCGACTGGATGCGCTCCTTGCCCTTCTCGGGCACCGACGACGAGATGAGGAACGGCTGCACGTCGCGGAACGACGCGAAGAACGGCTCCATGTCGACGATGAGGTCCTTCTCGAGCGGCAGGCCTTTGATGGCCTCGACGTAGATCGGCTGCGAGATGTCGAGATCCTTGATCAGGGTCTTGCACGCGAGCCGGTTGCGGCCGTTGATGCGCATCGCGTCGGACCCGCAGATGCCGTGGGCGCACGAGCGGCGGAACGACAGCGAACCGTCGACCTCCCACTTGATCTTGTGGAGGGCGTCCAGCACGCGGTCCGTCGAGTAGAGCTCGACGTCGTAGTCGACCCAGCGCGGCTCGGCGTCGACCTCGGGATCGAAGCGCCGGATGATGAACGTCACGACGAAGGACTGGATGCCGGTGTCCGCCGGCGATTCAGCCTCGCTCGTGGCGGCGGTGTCGGAATCTGCGAGCGCGATCGACATCAGTACTTCCTCTCCAGCGGCGGGTAGCGCAGCTCTCCGGCTTCGTTCTTCGTGAACACGACGGGCTTCCAGTCGAGGCGGATGTGGTCCTCGGAGTGCGAGGATCCGGCATCGCCCGACAGATAGGCCATCGTGTGCTGCATGTACTTCTCGTCGTCGCGCGTGGGGTAGTCGTCGCGCATGTGACCGCCGCGGCTCTCCTCGCGGTTGCGGGCGGTGACGACGACGACCTCGGCGATGTCGAGCAGGAAGCCGAGTTCCACGGCCTCGAGCAGGTCGGTGTTGTAGCGCTTGCCCTTGTCGTCGACGTGGATGTTCTTGAAGCGCTCGCGGAGCTCTTCGATGACGACCAGGACCTCGCCGAGCGACTCGTCGGTGCGGAACACCTGAGCCTTGCGGTCCATCTCTTCCTGCAGCTTCTTGCGGAGGACCGCGATCCGCTCGGTTCCGGGGTTGTTGCGCAGCGTCTCGATGAGGTTGCGCACTTCGGCGGCGGGGTCTTCGGGAAGCGGCACGAACTCTGCCGTCTGCACGTACTTCACGGCATTCTTGCCGGCGCGCTTGCCGAAGACGTTGATGTCCAGCAGCGAGTTCGTGCCCAGACGGTTCGAGCCGTGCACCGACACGCACGCGCACTCGCCCGCGGCGTACAGCCCCGGGACGACCGTCGAGTTGTCGCTCAGCACCTGGGCGTCGTTGTTCGTCGGGATTCCGCCCATCGCGTAGTGCGCGGTCGGCATGACCGGCACCGGCTCGACCACCGGATCGACGCCGAGGTAGGTGCGGGCGAACTCCGTGATGTCGGGGAGCTTCGTCTCGAGCACCTCGGCGCCGAGGTGGGTGCAGTCCAGCAGCACGTAGTCGCGGTGCGGACCGGCTCCGCGACCCTCGGCGACCTCCTGCACCATGCAGCGACTGACGATGTCGCGCGGCGCGAGGTCTTTGATGGTGGGGGCGTAGCGCTCCATGAACCGCTCGCCCGAGGCGTTGCGCAGGATCGCGCCCTCGCCGCGGGCGCCTTCCGTGAGCAGGATGCCGAGCCCCGCGAGGCCGGTCGGGTGGAACTGGAAGAACTCCATGTCTTCGAGGGGGAGTCCCTTGCGCCACACGATGCCGACGCCGTCGCCCGTCAGGGTGTGCGCGTTGGAGGTGGTCTTGAAGATCTTGCCGAAGCCGCCGGTGGCGAAGATGACGGCCTTGGAGTGGAAGACGTGCAGGTCGCCGGTCGCGAGCTCGTAGGCGACGACACCCGCGATCTGCTTCGAGCCGTCGGCCTGGTCCACCGTGATGAGGTCGAGCACGTAGAACTCGTTGAAGAAGTTGATGCCGAGCTTCACGCAGTTCTGGAACAGTGTCTGCAGGATCATGTGGCCCGTGCGGTCGGCGGCGTAGCACGCGCGGCGCACGGGGGTCTTGCCGTGGTCGGCCGTGTGCCCGCCGAATCGGCGCTGGTCGATCTTGCCTTCGGGGGTGCGGTTGAACGGCAGACCCATGTTCTCGAGGTCGATGACCGCGTCGATGGCCTCTTTGGCGAGGATCTCGGCCGCGTCCTGGTCGACGAGGTAGTCGCCGCCCTTGACGGTGTCGAAGGTGTGCCACTCCCACGAGTCCTCCTCGACGTTGGCGAGCGCCGCGGCCATGCCGCCCTGCGCCGCACCGGTGTGGGAGCGTGTGGGATACAGCTTCGAGATGACCGCCGTGCGGGCACCGGGTCCGGCCTCGATGGCGGCGCGCATGCCGGCGCCGCCCGCGCCCACGATCACGATGTCGAACTCGTGGTAGTGGACGCCGTCCTTGACGTAGCTGTCGGTCGTCTGGGTGCTCACGTGATGGATGCCTCTGCTGTGTTGATGAGTGGGGGACGGATGCCGCGGCTCAGCGAGACGCGCACATCTCGATCAGCCACTCGGTCTGGCTGGTCTCGATGCCCAGGCACGGGTCGAAGGTGAACACGACCAGGGTGCCGAGCACGATGAGGAAGCCGGCCGACAGCCACAGCGACCAGACGAGCACACGGCGCGTGCGCTCGTGCGTGACGTAGTCGTTCACGATGGTGCGCATGCCGTTGGCGCCGTGGATGAGTGCGAGCCACAGCATCAGCACGTCCCACCACTGCCAGAACGGCGTCGCGAACTTGCCCGCCACGAAGGCGAAGTCGATGCCGTGGATGCCTTCACCGACCATGAGGTTGATGAAGAGGTGCCCGAAGATGAGCACGATCAGGGCCACGCCCGAGACGCGCATGTAGATCCAGCCCGCCTTCTCGAGGTTCGGGCCGCGGCGGCGGACGGTGGCGCGCGGAGCGCGCGGGTCGGCGATCATGGTGGTCATCAGTGCCCCCCTCCCACCTGGCTGAAGACGTTGATGAGGTGACGCGGCGTGAACGCGAGCATCGTGACGACCCAGAGGCCCAGCACACCCCACCACAGCTGACGCTGGTGGCGCGTGGCCCAGGCCCACATGTCGACCGCGATGATGCGCAGTCCGTTGAACGCGTGGTAGACGATCGCGCCGACGAGGGCGACTTCGCCGACGCCCATGATCGGGTTTTTGTACGTGCCGATGACGGCGTCGTAGGCCTCGGGGGAGAGGCGGATGAGTGCGGTGTCGAGCACGTGCACCAGGAGGAAGAAGAAGATCGCGACCCCGGTGATGCGGTGAAGCACCCAGGACCACATTCCCTCGTTACCCCGGTACAGCGTCCCCTTGGGAACGCGTGACGTGGTCTCTGACACCGACGGTATGACGCGGGCTGGTGCCGACACGGTCGTCCTCCCTGGATCGAACACGAGTGGGGCGGTTCGATGCCCCTGTGATGGACTCCGCGGGGGTGGCCATCGGCGTCACTCGGGCGCTTGATCCCATCCTAAGCGCGGTTCCGGACACCGGCATCGCAGGTCACCCTTACATCGGCGCTGTTCCGAGAAGACCTTGCGGGACGGCAGGAATCGCACTTCTTTCGCGACCGGACGACCTGCGCCGGATGCCGGCGGAACAGCCGCGCGGTCGCACACCATTACCCTGGGCCCATGACGGAACCCATCCCCGGCTTCTACGCCGTGATCCCGGCAGGCGGCATCGGCAGCAGGCTGTGGCCGCTCTCGCGGGCCGAGGCGCCCAAGTTCCTCCACGACCTCACCGGATCGGGGCGCTCGCTTCTGCGGGCGACCTGGGATCGGCTCGAGCCGATCGCCGGACCGGAGCGCATAGCGGTGGTCACCGGCCGCGCCCACCGCGCAGCCGTCGAGCGGGAGATCCCCACGATCGCGGACGCGAACGTCTTCCTCGAGTCGGAGCCGCGCGACTCGACCGCCGCGATCGGCCTCGCTGCGGCGATCCTCGTGCGGCGAGAGCCCGACGTCGTGATCGGCTCGTTCGCCGCGGACCACGTCATCCGCGTCCCGCACCTGTTCGACTGGGCGGTGCGCCAGGCCGTCGCCGTCGCTCGAGACGGCTTCATCACGACGATCGGGATCCAGCCGTCCGAGCCGTCGGTCGGATTCGGCTACATCAAGAAGGGCGAGGGGCTCATCGTCGACGGCGCCCCCGAAGCGGCCCTCGTCGAGAGCTTCGTCGAGAAGCCCGATCTCGAGACCGCCAAGCAGTACTTCGCCGAGCGTTCGTACCTGTGGAACGCCGGCATGTTCATCGCGCGAGCCGACGTGCTGCTGGCCGAGATCGAGGCCAACCGACCCGAGCTGCACGCGGGTCTCATGGAGCTCGCCGACGTCTGGGACGACCGCGAGGCGCGCGGACCCGTCGTGGACCGGGTGTGGCCCATCCTCGAGAAGATCGCGATCGACTACTCCGTCGCCGAACCGGCGGCCGCGAAGGGGCGCCTCGCGGTCATCCCCGGCCATTTCGACTGGGACGACGTGGGCGACTTCGCGTCGCTGTCCAAGCTCAACTCGGGCGGACGCACCGAGAACCTCGCCATCCTCGGCGAGAACGCGCGCGTCCTGGCCGACACGGCGAGCGGCATCGTCGTGAGCCAGACCCGTCGGGTGATCAGCGTGATCGGCGTCAAGGACATCGTGATCGTCGACACCGACGATGCGCTCCTGGTGACCACGACCGAGCACGCCCAGCGCGTGAAGGGCGTCGTGGACGCACTGAAGCTCACCGGGCGGGGCGACGTGCTCTGAGCGGATGCCGCGGCCTCGGATCTCGCGACGTATCGCGTCTGTTGCGTCTTTGTAACCATTCGGCTTCAACGGCCGGGCGGGGTATGCAACCGCCGCGTCACACTGGGTAACCTTTACCGTCCCCGTGAAAGACGCGGGGCAAGGATGTGGAGGCTGAGTTGACCATCTCACGCACCAAGAAGTTCGCAGGCGTCGCGGCTGCCGCGAGCATCGCCCTCGCCCTCGCGGGCTGTGGCGCCGCTCCCGAATCCGGCGGCGACAGCAGCGAAGCACCCGAAGCTTCGGACTTCATCCCCTGCCTCGTCTCGGACGACGGCGGGTTCAACGACAAGTCGTTCAACCAGTCGGCTCTGGCGGGCATGGAGAACGCAGCCGAAGAGCTGGGTGTCACCCCGATCGAAGTCGAGTCGCGCAGTGCCAACGACTACGCCTCCAACCTCGAGAACCTCGTCGCCGAGGGCTGCACGTTCATCGTGGCCGTCGGATTCAAGCTCTCGGCCGACACGATCGCCTCGGCGACGGCGAACCCCGACATCGACTACGCGATCATCGACGACTACGCCGACGCCGACTTCGACGGCGCGACCGACGTCCCCAACATCAAGCCCCTCGTCTTCGACACGGTCCAGGCCGCCTACCTCGGCGGCTACGCCGCAGCGGCGTGGTCGGCGCAGGCCGGCGTCAACAGCGTCGGCACCGTCGGCGGCATCAAGATCCCGCCGGTGACCATCTTCATGGACGGCTACGCCGACGGCGTCGCGAAGTACAACGAGGACAAGGGCTCGAGCGTCGGAGTCGTCGGCTGGGATGTCGCGTCGCAGGACGGCAGCTTCACCGACAACTTCGAGGCGAACGACGTCTCGAAGCAGGCCATGCAGGGTGTGCTCGACCAGGGTGTCGACGTCCTCCTCCCCGTCGGCGGACCGATCTACCAGAGCGCCGCACAGGCGATCCGCGAGAGCGGCTCGGACGCGGTCATCCTCGGTGTCGACTCCGACCTGGCCGTCGTCGACGAGTCCGTCGCCGACCTCGTGCTGGTCTCGATCATGAAGCGCATCGACTCGGCCGTCTACGACGCCACGATCGCCGCCGCCGGTGGCGACTTCGACGTGACGCCGTACGTCGGCACGCTCGAGAACGAGGGCGTCGGCCTGTCGGGCTTCGGCTCGTTCGAGGCCGAGCTGCCCGAGGGCCTGATGGACGAGCTCGCCGCGCTGCAGGAGCAGATCATCTCGGGTGAGCTCGAGGTCACCTCGCCCAGCTCGCCGTAGTCAGGACGCAGGACCGAACCCGCGGCCGGGTGGATGCTTCATCCACCCGGCCGCGGGTATTCCCACGCTCCTACCAGCCCCCGCGAGTCGGGAGATAGGGTGCAGATATGAAGCTCGAGCTCCGTGGAATCACGAAGCGGTTCGGGTCTCTCGTCGCGAACGACCACATCGATCTGGTGGTCAGGCCGGGGGAGATCCATGCCCTGCTGGGCGAGAACGGCGCAGGCAAATCCACTCTCATGAACGTCCTCTACGGCCTCTACCAGGCGGACGAGGGCGACATCCTGCTGGACGACGCCGTTCAGCACTTCCGCGGTCCCGGTGACGCGATGGCGGCCGGCATCGGCATGGTGCACCAGCACTTCATGCTCATCCCCGTCTTCACCGTGGCCGAGAACGTGATGCTCGGGCACGAGGACACCCGGGCGCTGGGCGCCCTCGACCTCCCCAAAGCCCGTCAGCACGTGCGCGACGTCGCGCAGCGCTTCGGCTTCGAGGTCGACCCCGACGCGATGGTCGGCGACCTCCCCGTCGGCGTGCAGCAGCGCGTCGAGATCATCAAGGCTCTGTCGCGCGACGCGAAGGTGCTCGTCTTCGACGAGCCCACCGCCGTGCTCACGCCGCAGGAGACCGACGAGCTCATGGCCATCATGCGCCAGCTGCGCGACGAGGGCACGTCGATCGTCTTCATCACCCACAAGCTGCGCGAAGTGCGCGAAGTCGCCGACCGCATCACGGTCATCCGTCTGGGCAAGGTCGTCGGCGAGGCGTCGCCCACGGCATCCAACGCCGAGCTCGCCTCGCTCATGGTGGGGCGCGCCGTCGAGCTGACGGTGCACAAGGACCCGCCGCAGACGCGCCCCGGCGGCCTGACCGTGAAGAACCTTCGCGTCGTCACGGCATCGGGCACCGTCGTCGTGGACGACGTCACGTTCGACGTCCGCCCGGGCGAGGTGCTCGCCGTCGCCGGCGTGCAGGGCAACGGCCAGACCGAGCTCGTCGAGGCGATCGTCGGGCTCGCCGAGAAGGTCACGGGCTCGATCTCGCTCGACGGCACCGAGCTGGTCGGCCGGTCGGTGCGGGGCATCCTCGACGAGGGCGTCGGCTTCGTCCCCGAGGACCGCAAGGAGGACGGGCTGGTCGGCGCGTTCTCGGTCGCCGAGAACCTGATCCTCGATCGGTCGTCGGACGCTGAATTCGTCCGCGGCGGCACGATCCGCCGCGGTGTGCTCGAAGATTTCGCGGCCGCGCGCATCACCGAGTACGACATCCGCACGCAGAGCGCCGCCACACCGGCGGGCACCCTGTCCGGCGGCAACCAGCAGAAGGTCGTCATCGCCCGCGAGATGAGCCGCGAGCTGAAGCTCCTCGTCGCCGCCCAGCCGACGCGCGGCGTCGACGTGGGCTCGATCGAGTTCATCCACAAGCGCATCATCGAGACACGGGATGCCGGCATCCCGGTCATCGTCGTCTCGACCGAGCTCGACGAAGTCGCGGCGCTCGCCGATCGCATCGTCGTGATGTACCGCGGCGGCATCGTCGGAATCGTGCCGGGCGACACCCCGCGCGACGTCCTCGGACTGCTGATGGCCGGCGAGAAGCCCGAGGAGGAAGCCGCATGAGCAGCCAGACACCGTCCGGACTCCCGCCCGAGCAGCTGCCTCCGGTCACGGGTCCGCTCGCGGGCGAGCCGTCGTCGACGCCCTCGGCAGCCGACTTCGAGCCGGCACCCCGTCAGAACGTCTTCCTCAAGGAGCTCCTGCGCAGCAACTGGGTGACCACGATCCTCGCGATCGTCGTCGCGATGGTCGTCGGCGGCATCCTCATGGCTGTCACGAACGCCGAAGTGCAGGCGGCCGCGGGCTACTTCTTCGCCCGGCCGGGCGACCTGATCGTCGCGGTCTGGACCTCGGTGTACGGGGGCTACGAGGCGCTGTTCCGCGGGTCCATCTTCAACGCCCGTGCCGACGACTTCTTCACGCAGATCCGGCCGCTGACCAACACCCTCGGGTTCGCCGCACCGCTCATCGCGGCCGGTCTCGGCGTCGCGGTCGCGTTCCGCGTCGGTCTGTTCAACATCGGCGGACGCGGCCAGATCCTCATCGCATGCGCGGTGGCGGCCCTGCTCACCTTCAACCTCGACCTCCCGATGGTGCTGCAGCTGCCCATCACGCTCATCGCGGGCATCGCCGGCGGCGCCATCTGGGGTGGCATCGTGGGCCTGCTGAAGGCCCGCACAGGCGCGCACGAGGTGATCCTCACGATCATGCTCAACTACGTGGCGCTCTATCTCGTGCAGTGGATGGTGCGCACGCCCGGCGTGCTGCAGCGCCCCGAGGGCGGCCAGCCGATCTCGGCGCCGACGCCGGCCAACGCGCAGTTCCCGGAGCTCCTCGGTCCCCGCTTCCCGAACCTCGACTGGGGCTTCGTCGTCGTCATCGCGGCGACGGTGTTCGTGTGGTGGCTCGTCGAGCGCTCGAGCCTCGGGTTCCGTCTTCGCGCCGTCGGCGAGAACCCGCACGCGGCTCGCGCGTCGGGCATCTCGGTGCAGCGCATGTACATCTACGCGATGCTCTTCGCCGGAGGTCTCGCGGGCCTGGCCGGCATGAACCAGATCCAGGGTTCGGTGACCACCGGCTTCGACAGCTTCATCGACGCGGGCATCGGCTTCGACGCCATCACGGTGGCCCTGCTCGGCCGCAGCCGCGCGTGGGGCGTCTTCGCCGCCGGCATCCTGTTCGGCGCACTGAAGTCGGGATCGTTCACGATGCAGGCCTCGCAGGGCATCCCGGTGGACATCGTGCTCGTCGTCCAGTCGCTCATCGTGCTGTTCATCGCCGCGCCGCCGCTGATCCGCACGATCTTCTTCCTCCCCAAGACCGACGCCGAGAAGGCTGCCAAGGCCAGAGCCAAGGCCGCGAAGAAGGCGGTGATGTCGTGAGCACGACCATGACGAAGGATGCCGCAGGCCCCGTTCAGCTCGCGACGGTCAAGGTGCGCCGCTGGAAGGGCGCCGTCACGCTCGCCATCGCGACGGTGCTGCTCGGGCTCCTGTTCCTCCTGTCGCCGCGCACCGGCGAGTCCAGCTTCCGCCTCGGCGACGCCAGTTCGTCATTCGACCTGCCGACCGTCGCGGTGCCCACCGCGCTGACGAGCTGGGTCGTGTGGGTCGTGCTGGCTGTGCTGACGCTGCTCGCGCTGTGGAACGCATACTCCTATCGCCGATCGGGCCTGTGGCTCACGATCGCGTACGGCGTGCTCGCGGTGTTCGCGTTCCTCGTGTGGGCTGCCGCTGACGGACTCGTACCCGTCACCGGCCTGTTGTTCGGTGCGGTGTCGCTGTCGATCCCGCTGATCTTCGGAGCGCTCGGCGGCGTGATCGGGGAGCGCGTCGGCGTCGTCAACGTCGCGATCGAGGGTCAGTTCCTCTTCGGCGCCTTCACGGGTGCCCTGCTGTCGAGTGTGACCGGCAATCCGTTCGTCGGGCTCGTCGGCGCGATGCTCGGCGGCGTGCTGGTCGCGTTCGTGCTGGCGGCGTTCTCGATCAAGTACCTCGTGGACCAGGTCATCGTCGGCGTCGTGCTCAACGTGCTCGTCGCGGGTCTGACGGGCTTCCTCTATGGTGCGCTCCTCGTTCCAAACGAGAACACGCTCAACCGCGCGGTCACGTTCGAGCGGATCAAGATCCCCCTCCTCGGCGACATCCCGATCCTCGGGCCGGTCCTGTTCAACCAGACCTTCATCGGCTACCTGATGTACGTCACGGTGCCGCTGGTGGCCTGGGGGCTGTACCGCACCCGCTGGGGGCTGCGGCTGCGCGCCGTCGGCGAGCATCCGCAGGCGGCCGACACCGTCGGCATCAAGGTCAACATGTCGCGCTTCTGGAACGTGTCGCTGGCGGGTGCCATCGCCGGCATCGGCGGCGCCTACTTCACGCTCGTATCGGTGCCCTCGTTCACGAAGGACATGACCGCCGGTCTCGGCTTCATCGCGCTCGCGGCCGTCATCTTCGGGCGCTGGGATCCGGTGCGGGCCACCCTGGCTGCGCTGCTGTTCGGCTTCGCGACCAACCTCCGCAACCTGCTGTCGGTACTGCAGACGCCGATTCCGAGCGAGTTCATGGCGATGCTCCCGTACATCGTGACGATCCTCGCCGTGGCCGGGTTCGCCGGTCAGATCCGGGGGCCTGCCGCCGCCGGCAAACCATACATAAAGGAATAGACGAACGTGACCGACATCGACTGGGACGAGCTCAGGACCGCGGCGACCGAGGCCATGCACCGGGCCTATGCGCCCTACTCGCGATACCGCGTGGGCGCCGCCGCGCTCGTCACCGACGGGCGCATCGTGCAGGGCTGCAACGTCGAGAACGCGTCGTACGGCGTGACGCTGTGCGCCGAATGCGGTCTCGTGAGCGAGCTGCAGATGTCGGGCGGCGGGCAGCTCGTGGCGTTCGTGTGCGTCAACGGCGAAGGCCAGACCATCATGCCGTGCGGTCGGTGCCGTCAGCTGCTGTACGAATTCGCCCTCCCCGGGATGCTCCTCGAGACGGTCTCCGGCATCCGCACGATCGACGAGGTGCTGCCCGACGCCTTCGGCCCGCGCGATCTCGAAGAAGCGGCGCGATGACGGTCGAGCCGTTCGACGCCGTCGACGTCATCCGCGCGAAGCGCGATGGAGGGGTCGTCTCAGACGACGCCCTGCGCTGGATGGTCGACGCCTACACCCGCGGCTACGTGGCCGACTCGCAGATGGCCGCTTTCGCGATGGCGGTGCTCCTGAACGGGATGTCGCGCGACGAGATCCGCGTGATGACCGACGCGATGATCGCGTCGGGGGAGCGGATGAGCTTCGCCGGTCTCGGCAAGCCCACCGTCGACAAGCACTCGACAGGAGGGGTCGGCGACAAGATCACACTCCCGCTCGCGCCGCTCGTGGCGGCGTTCGGCGTCGCCGTCCCGCAGCTGTCGGGGCGGGGCCTCGGCCACACCGGGGGCACCCTCGACAAGCTCGAAGCGATCCCCGGCTGGCGCGCGGCGCTGAGCAACGACGAGATGTTCGCGCAGCTCCGGGATGTCGGCGCGGTCATCTGCGCCGCCGGCTCGGGCCTCGCGCCGGCCGACAAGAAGCTCTACGCGCTGCGCGACGTCACGGGCACGGTCGAGGCGATCCCGCTCATCGCCTCGAGCATCATGTCGAAGAAGATCGCCGAAGGCACCGACTCGCTCGTTCTCGACGTCAAGTTCGGCTCGGGAGCGTTCATGCGCGACGTCGATCGTGCGCGCGAGCTCGCGCGCACGATGGTCGCGCTCGGCACCGATTCGGGGGTCGCGACGACCGCGCTGCTGACCGACATGAACACCCCGCTCGGCCTCGCCATCGGCAACGCCAACGAGGTGCGCGAATCGGTCGAGGTGCTCGCCGGCGGCGGTCCCGCCGACGTCGTCGAGCTCACGGTGGCCCTCGCGCGCGAGATGCTCGCGCTCGCCGGGCAGCCCGACGCCGACGTCGAGATTGCTCTGCGAGACGGCCGGGCGATGGACGCGTGGCGCGCCATGATCCGCGCCCAGGACGGCGATCCCGATGCCGCGCTCCCGCAGCCGAACGAGACGCACACCGTCACGGCGACATCCGCCGGGTTCGTCACCCGCCTCGAGGCCCTGCCGTTCGGCATCGCGGCCTGGCGCCTGGGAGCCGGGCGTGCTCGCGCCCAGGACCCGGTGCTGCACGCCGCCGGCATCGACCTGCACGTGAAGCCGGGTGACGAGGTGACCGCCGGTCAGCCGCTGTTCACCCTGCTCGACGACGACGGCACGCGCTTCGACCGCGCGCTGGATGCCGTCGAGGGCGCGTGGGAGATCGGATCGGCCGCACCGGCCGCGACGCCTCTCGTGCTCGAGCGCATAACGGCCTGACACGACGGCCGCGCGACCCTGTAGCGTCGCAGAGGGCCTGCTGAACCTTCGGCGCAGACTCAGCGACAGACCCACTGAACCACGAGGAGCCCGACATGCCCATCGATCAGCACGGCGACGCAGACCTCGAGGGGCTGTCCATCCGGGGCCTGCCGAAGGTCTCACTGCACGACCACCTCGACGGCGGCGTGCGTCCCTCGACGATCATCGAACTGGCTGACGCGATCGATCTCGACGTCCCCGAGACCGACCCCGACGACCTCGCCGACTGGTTCGCCGACAAGAGCGACTCCGGCTCGCTCGTGGAGTACCTGACGACCTTCGACCTGACGACAGCGGTCATGCAGACCCGCGAGGGCCTCACCCGCGTCGCGCGCGAGTTCGTCGAAGACCTCGCGGCCGACGGCGTCGTCTACGGAGAGGTCCGCTGGGCGCCCGAGCAGCACCTCGCCCGAGGCCTGAGCCTGGACGAAGCGGTCGCCGCCGTGCAGGACGGCATCGAAGAAGGAGAGGATGCCGCCGAGCGGTCGGGTCGCGACATCCGGGTCGGCCAGCTCATCACCGCGATGCGGCACACCGACCGGTCGCTCGAGATCGCTGAGCTCGCCGTCGACTGGCGCTCGCGCGGAGCCGTCGGATTCGACATCGCCGGACCCGAGGAGGGGTTCCTCCCCTCGCGCCACCGCGATGCGTTCGACTACCTCGCCGCGCACTTCTTCCCGACGACCGTGCACGCCGGTGAGGCGGCGGGGCTCGAGTCGATCCGCAGCGCCCTGATCGACGGACGCGCGCTGCGCCTCGGCCACGGCGTGCGCATCGCCGAAGACCTCGAGGTCGTCTCGAGCGAGGCCGACGAGGTCTACGTGAAGTTCGGCGATCTCGCGCGCTGGGTGCGCGATCGTGAGATCCCACTCGAGCTCTCACCGTCGTCGAACCTGCAGACCGGTGCGATCCAGAAGTGGGGCACCACGATGGAGGACCACCCGTTCGACCTGCTGTACCAGCTCGGGTTCTCGGTGACCGTGAACGTCGACAACCGCACGATGAGCCGCACGTCGCTCACGCGCGAGCTGTCGCTGCTCGTCGACGCATTCGAGTACACGCTCGACGACGTGGAGGCCTTCCAGTTGAACGCCGCCGCGGCGGCGTTCCTGGCGGTCGAGGAGCGCGAAGAGCTCATCGAGATCATCGCCGAGGGCTTCGCCTCCTGAGCTCCGGCCCCCGAGCCTGTCGACGGGCGCGCTTCGACAGGCTCAGCGACCGGTGGTGGGGCTCAGCGACCGGTGGCGGGGCTCAGCGACCGGTGGCTCCTCAGCCGAACGCCACCGTCGCGTTCTCGTCGTTCAGCACGATCACGGGCGTGATCGGCGAGAACCCCGCCGCCGCGATGCGGTCGCGATCGAATCGCAGCAGCGGCGTGCCCGCGCCGACCTTCTGACCCGCGCCGACGAGGACTTCGAAGCCGTCGCCCTTCATGTTCACGGTGTCGATGCCGACGTGGATGAGCAGCTCGGTGCCGTCCTCGAGCTCGAGCCCGATGGCATGCCCGGTGGGGAACACGGAGACGACCGTCGCCTCGGCAGGCGCCACCACGGTGTCACCCGAGGGGTCGATGGCCAGTCCCGGGCCCATCGTCCCCTCCGCGAACATCGGGTCGGGCACATCTGCCAGCGGCAGCACCGTGCCGGCGAGAGGCTGGCGGAGTGAGACGGTGCGGCCCGTGACGGTGGCGGTGGCGACCGAGGCGGGTGTGGACGCCGCGATCGCCTCGGGCACCTCCAGTCGCCCGGCCATGATCTCCTCCATGGCGTCCTTCACGAACTGCACGTTGAGCCCGTAGACCACCTGCACCGAGTGTCCACCGGGCTTGATGGTGCCCGACGCGCCCGCGCGCTTGAGGGCCGGCTCGTCGACCTTCGACGTGTCGGCGACCTCCATGCGCAGGCGGGTCGCGCAGTTGTCGAGTTCGACGATGTTGTCCTTGCCGCCGAGGCCCTGGATGAAGCGCGCCCCGATGACGGCGAACTTGTCCTCGCCCTGGGCGGCGTCTCCGACCTCTTCCACGACGTCGTCGTCTTCGCGGCCCGGGGTCTTGAGCTGGAACCGGCGGATGAAGAAGCGGAACACGAAGAAGTAGACGAAGAACCAGAAGACGCCCATCACGAGGATGATCCACGGATTCTGCGCGAGCGGGTTGACCAGCTGCAGCACGTAGTCCACGAAGCCGGCCGAGAACCCGAAGCCCATGCGAACGGGGAGGATCGCCGCGATCGCGAGGGAGATGCCCGTGAAGACCGCGTGCACGAGGTACAGCCACGGCGCCAGGAACATGAACGCGAATTCGAGCGGCTCGGTGACGCCGACGAAGAAGCACGAGATCGCCGCCGAGAGGAGCAGGCCGGCGACGACCTTCTTGCGTGTGGACTTGGCGGTGACGTACATCGCGAGAGCTGCTCCCGGCAGCCCGAACATCATGATCGGGAAGAAGCCCGTCATGTACTGCCCGGTGACCCCGAACACACCGTCGCCCTCGGCGCCGGCGAGGAAGTTCGGAAGGTCGTTGATGCCCGCGACGTCGAACCAGAACACCGAGTTGAGTGCGTGGTGGAGCCCGAGGGGGATGAGCGCACGGTTGAAGAAGCCGTAGATACCCGCGCCGAGGGGACCGAGCGTGACGATCCACTCGCCGAACGCGACGAGCCCGCCGAAGACGATGGGCCACAGGAAGAGCAGTACGACGGCGAGCACGATCGACACTCCGGCGGCCACGAGCGCCACCGAGCGGCGTCCCGAGAAGAACGACAGGGCGTCGGGGAGCTTGGTGTCCTTGAACCGGTTGTAGCTCCACGCGCCGATCAGACCGCACAGGATGCCGACGAACACGTTCTGGATGCGGTCGAACGCGGGGTTCACGTCGTCGGCGTCGATCCCGTAGATCGCCGCGACGGTGACCGGCGAGAGGATGAAGGTGACCGTCAGCCACGACACGAGCCCGGCGAGGGCCGACGTGCCGTCGGTCTTGTTCGCCATGCCGAGTGAGATCCCCACCGCGAACAGCAGGGCGATGTTGTCGAGCATCGCGATGCCGGCGGCCGAGATGACGGTCGTGACCGCGTTGGCCCCGAACACCGCGGTGATCCAGTTGGCGAGGCCGACGAGGATCGCCGCGACGGGCAGCACCGCGACGGGCAGCATGAACGATCGGCCGAGCCGTTGCATGAACTTCACTGTTCCTCCAGGTGTCGGCCGCGTGTGCGGGACCGCGTCGATCCCCAAAGTCGCACGGAGCCGCCCGTGGCGGTGAGTGACTGTTATTGGGGAAGATATACCTAGTCGCCTCGATCTCGCGACCCACACTCCCGGAGGCATCTTCATGGCCGAAGTCCTGATCGTCCGAAATCAGCAGGAGGCGGGTGAGATCGTCGCCCGCGCGATCGCGGACCTCGTCTCTGCGAAGCCGGATGCCGTGCTCGGCCTCGCGACGGGATCCACCCCGCTCGCCGTCTACGAGGTGCTCGCCCGGATCGTCGAAGAAGAGGGCATCGACGTGACATCGGTGCGCGGCTTCGCGCTCGACGAATACGTCGGGCTTCCCGCCGGGCACCCCGAGAGCTATCGCGCCGTGATCACCCGCGAGGTCGTCGAACCGGTCGGCCTGACCGGTTCGCTCGTGCTCGTCCCCGGCGACAACGCGTCGAGCATCCAGACCGCCGGCCAGGACTACGAGGCGGCGATCGCCGAAGCCGGCGGCGTCGACATCCAGATCCTCGGCATCGGGCGCACCGGTCACATCGGCTTCAACGAGCCCGGCAGCTCGCTCGCGTCGCGCACGCGGGTGAAGACGCTCACCGAACCGACCCGCATCGACAACGCGCGGTTCTTCGATTCGCCCGACGACGTGCCCGTGCACTGCATCACGCAGGGCATCGGCACGATCCTCGACTCGCGTCACGTCTTCCTGCTCGCGTTCGGCGACGCCAAGACCGAGGCGATCGCCGCCGCCCTCGAAGGGCCGGTGACGGCGAGCAGCCCCGGGTCGGCGGTGCAGCTGCATCCTCACGCCACGGTCATCATCGACGAAGCGGCCGCCGCAGACCTGCGCTTCGCCGACTACTACCGCTACGCCGTGGCCAACAAACCCGCGTGGCAGGGTCTGTGAGCCCGGGGCCCAGGGCGTGACGCCGGCGCCTCGGAGCACCGTCTGGGAGGTGTTCCGGGTCTTCCTGAAGCTCGGATCCACCTCGTTCGGCGGACCGATCGCGCACCTCGGGTACTTCCGCACCGAGTTCGTCGATCGCCGCCGGTGGATGGAGGACCGCGAGTACGCCGACCTCGTCGCGCTGGCGCAGTTCCTGCCCGGACCGGCCTCCAGCCAGGTCGGCTTCGGGGTCGGTCTGCTGCGTGCCGGGGCGTGGGGCGCCGTCGCCGCCTTCGTCGCCTTCACCTTGCCGTCGGCGGCGCTCATGGTCGCGTTCGCCTACGGCGCGGCCTGGTTCGAGGGTCCGGTCGGCGACGGCCTGCTGGAGGGACTCAAGATCGTCGCGGTGGCCATCGTCGCCCAGGCGGTGTGGGGCATGGCCCGCACGTTGACTCCGGATGCCCGTCGTGCGGCGATCGCGGTGGTCGCCCTGATCGCGACGATCGTCCTGGCGGGTTCCGCAGGGCAGATCGTCGCGATCGCCCTGGGCGCGGTCGGCGGAGCGATCCTCTGCCGGACGGCGGTGGAGGACCGGCCCGACATGCTCCGATTCCCCGTGCCGCGCGGCGTCGGCATCGCGTGTCTCGTGCTCTTCGTGGTTCTCCTGGTAGGCGGACCGCTGTTCGTGACGGCGACCGGATCCGGGGGATTCGCGCTGTTCGACGCCTTCTACCGGGCGGGGTCACTGGTCTTCGGCGGAGGGCACGTCGTGCTTCCGCTCCTGCAGGCCGAGGTCGTCGGGCCGGGCTGGGTGAGCGACGCCGTCTTCCTCGCCGGCTACGGAGCCGCGCAGGCCGTGCCGGGGCCGCTGTTCACCTTCGCCGCCTATCTCGGGGCTGTCGCCGACACCGGCCCCGGTGGCGTCTGGGGAGCCCTGATCGCCCTGGTGGCCGTCTTCCTCCCCGGCTTCCTGCTTCTGGTGGGCGTCCTGCCGTTCTGGAACTCGTTCCGCCGTCGCCCGGGCGCGCAGGCGATCATGAAGGGCGCGAACGCCGCCGTCGTCGGCATCCTGGCCTCTGCGCTCTATTCGCCGGTGTTCACCACGGCGATCACGGGCCCCGCCCCCTTCGCGCTCGGCGTCGTCTGCTTCGTGCTGCTGGTGTCGTTCCGTGTCGCACCGTGGGTGGTCGTGCTCGTCGGCGCCGCGGGCGGCGTCCTGCTGGGCGTGCTGTGAGCGGGGTCGCGCTCAGCCGGCGACGGATGCCGCGAATGCGCCGATCAGCGCGGTGAGCTGCGCCGTCATGTCGTCGTCCGAGATCGTCGGGGTGCCGTCGCCGGCCTGCAGCCCGTAGTCGCCGAAGGACGAATGGGCGGCGCCGTCGATCTCCTCGAGCTGCGCGCTGTCGGGGAGCAGGTCCCTCGCCTCGGCGATCTTCTGCGGGGTCGAAAGGCCGTCCTCCGAGCCGCCGATGCTGAGCACCGGCAGTCCCGAGCCCGACAGGTCGGATGCGCAGTACGACGCGAAGAGGGCGAGGGCGTCGGCATCCTGCGCGAGCATGCACGAGCGCACCCCGCCCAGCGAGTGCCCGCCGACGATCCAGGTGTCGATGTCGGGCGCCAGGCCGGTGAAGGCGTCGAGCGGACGCAGATCGAAGAACGCGAGATTGAGCCACGGCTTCGTGATGACGACGGTCACGCCGTCATCGGCGACGACACCCGAGAGCTTCGCCGCATATGCCCACGGGTCGACCTTCGCGCCGGGGATGAAGACGAGCCCGACATCCGTCGATCCGGATGCCGGTGCCATCACGATCCCGGCGGCGTCGTCGGTGACCACGATGCGGTCATCGGCGCGCACGGCGGCGAGGGGCTCGGGCTCGGCGGCCATGACACCCACCTGACTCCAGATCACGATGCCCACCACGCCCGCGACGAACAGGCCGCCGACCACGCCGAGCACCCACCACAGGATCCGTCGACGACGGCGCTTCTGACTCACGCTCCGAGCGTACGCGAACGGCTCCGCCCTCCCGGTGGGAGAGCGGAGCCGGAGGCGGGTCAGACCAGTTCTGCCTGACGGGCTTCGACGACGGCCCGAACCCGCGAGAACAGCGGGTGCGCGGGTTCGAGGCCCGTGACGGATGCCGTGAACGATTCGGCATCCTGCTCGCGGATCTGGCGCTGCAGGTCGACGGACTGCGCGTCTTCGGCGTCGTCGAACGCGAGGGCGGCAGCCATCGCGGCGACGAGCGCGTCGACCGGGAGCCCCTGCTCGGCCGCCTCTGCAGCGGGTCCGACGAAACGCTCGTGCCGCGAGAGCTTGCGCAGCGGCTGGCGCCCGACCCGCCACACCGTGTCGGGGAGGGCGTCGTTGCGGAAGCGTCGCAGGATCGTCGCGCGATAGTCGGCCTGCGTCTGCGGGTCGAGTCCGTGCTTGACGACGAGCAGCGCTGAGGTCTCCTCGAGCACGGCCTCGACCTTCGCGGCGATCTGCGGGTCGGCGAGGGCGTCGGAGATCTTCTCCACCCCCGCCTGGGCGCCGAAGTACGCGGTGCTCGCGTGCCCGGTATTGACGGTGAAGAGCTTGCGCTCGATGTAGGGCGCGAGGTCGTCGACGAAGTGAGCGCCCGGGATGTTCGGCGGCTCGTCGCCGAACGGCAGCCGCTCGATCGCCCACTCGTAGAACGGCTCGACGGTGACGTCGACCCCGCCGCCCGCTGGCTGGCCCGGAACGATGCGGTCGACGGCCGTGTTCGCGAAAACGGCGCGGCCGGCGAGGGCGTCCCACGTGTCGCCCGCCAGGGCGATGATCTCGTCGCGCAGCAGATCGGTCGCGTTGATCGCGTTCTCGCACGCCATGATCTGCAGCGGCGGCGCGGCGGGGTCGCGCAGCGCCAGGCCCTCCACGATGTGCGGGGCGACGAACTTCAGGATGGTGGGGCCGACGGCGGTCGTCACGATGTTCGCGCCGGCGATCTCGTCGACCACCTGAGCCGGGTTCTCGGCGCTGTTGACCGCCCGGAAGCCCGTGACGACGGTGTCCTTGCCGCCTTCGCCCACCTCATGGACGGTGTACTCGGACGCGCCGTTGATCGCATCGACCAGTGGTGCCGCGACATCCGAGAATACCAGCTCGTACCCGCCCTCGTGCAGCAGGAGTCCCACGAATCCGCGGCCGATGTTGCCCGCGCCGAAGTGGACCGCCTTCATCACACGCCCGCTGCCGACACGAGGGCGTAGAGCTCCTCGGGCGTCTGCGCGGCCTTCAGGGTGGCGACTTCGTCCTCGTCCGAGAAGAGGATCGCGATCTGCGAGAGGATCTCGAGGTGCTCGTCGCCGCGGCCGGCGATGCCGACGACGAAGGTCACGGGTTCTCCGCCCCAGTCGACGCCGCCGTCGTAGCGGACCACCGAGAGCGCCGAGGCGAGGATCTCGGCCTTGGTCTCGTTGGTGCCGTGCGGGATCGCGAGCTCGTTGCCCATGTAGGTGGACACGGTCTCCTCGCGCTGCTGCATCGCGTCGAAGTAGCGGTGGGTGACGGCGCCGGCGGACTCCAGGATGTCTGCGGCCTCCTTCATCGCCTCCTCGCGGGACGCCCCGCCGGAGTGGATCCGCACCTGGCCGAGACTGAGGACATCGAGTGCCATGGGTTCGCCTTTCTCTATCCCGCGGATGCCGCGGGCCCTTCTTCGAACGTATCGGGTGGGGCCCCTCGGGGGCCATGGGCCCGGCGCCCCGGGTTCGGGGCGCCGATCGTGCGCGACCCGCCGGCTCTCGCCGTGCGTCGTGCAGGATCCACGCCCCGAGACCCGGCTGTGGTGGGGCCGGGGTGGTGGGCCGCGGTGCCGGAGGCGTCCGCCGTCCGGCACCGCGGCCGTCTGCGGCTACGCGCCGTGCTGGTCGCGTACCAGGTCGACGACCTCTTCGTACTTCGGAGAGTTCATGAAGTTGTCGACCGACACGTGCACAGCGCCTGGCGCCTGCTTGCGCGCCCGATCCGTCAGCTGGTTCTGCGTGATGATCAGGTCGGCTGAGCCGTCGAGGTTCGCGATCGCCTTGTTGACGACCGTGACGCCCTCGACGCCGGCCTTCTTGATCTTGTTGCGCAGCACGCTCGCGCCCATCGCCGACGATCCCATGCCGGCATCGCACGCGAAGACGATGTTCTTGACGACCTTCGTCGTCAGCACACCGCCGTCGGCGCGTCCGCCGGTCTCGGCTTCGGTCTCGAGCTTGTCCGCAGCGTTCTCCGCGTCACGCACCGCGGTGCGGTCGTTGCCGTTGGACGCGCGCAGCGCGTCCATGGCGGCGGAGGACTTGCCCTTGTTCGCCTCGGTCTGCGCGATCGCCGCGCCGAACGTGTCGCCCTCGGCGAGCAGGTCGCGCTTGCGCGAGCCGCGAAGGATGACGCCGGCCACGAGGAACGTGACGACCGCCGCGAGGATCACCGAGAGGTACACGACGAGCAGGTTGCCCACCCCGCCGCCGATGGCCGCCGCGCTGACGGCGATGATGCTGCCGGGAGCCGCCGGGAAGGCGAGGCCGCCGCCGAGGAGCATGTTCACGGTGACACCGGTGGCGCCACCCGCGATCAGGGCGAGGATCGTCATCGGCTTGGACAGCGCGTACGGGAAGTAGATCTCGTGGATGCCGCCGAAGAACTGGATGATGATGGCGCCCGGTGCCGACGACTTCGCGGCACCCACCCCGAAGAAGGTGAACGCCAGCAGCAGGCCCAGGCCCGGACCGGGGTTCGCCTCGATGAGGAAGAGGATCGACTTGCCGGTCTCGGCGGCCTGCTCGATGCCCAGCGGCGTGAACACGCCGTGGTTGATGGCGTTGTTGAGGAACAGCACCTTGGCGGGCTCGACGATGATCGACAGGACCGGGAGCAGGTTGAACTGCACCAGCCACGCGACGATGCCGCCCAGGAACGCGCTGATCCCGAGGAAGAGCGGACCGAAGGCGAAGAAGCCCACGATCGCGAGGATCATGCCCAGGATGCCGGCCGAGAAGTTGTTGACCAGCATCTCGAAGCCCGGCCGGATCTTGCCGTCCCACAGCTTGTCCATCTGCTTGGTGATCCAGGCCGCGAGCGGACCCATGATCATCGCGCCGAGGAACATCGGGATGTTGGTGCCGGCGATGACACCCATCACGGCGATCGTCGCGACCACGCCACCGCGCTCGCCGTAGACCATGCGGCCGGCGGTGTTGGCGATGAGGAGGGGGAGGAGGTAGGTGATGATGGGGCCGACGAGGCCGACGTATCCCTGGAAGGTGCCGTCGGCTCCCTCCATGAGCGCCGTCATCGCGCCGTTCCACCCGATGAGGGCGGAGTCGCCGCCGCCGCCGATGATCTCGGCGACGGGGTACCAGTGCCAGCCGAAGGGGCTTCGTGCGCCGAAGAACCCGTCGGTGATGAAGAGCATCGTGATGAAGCCCCAGGCGATGAATGCTGCGATGTTGGGCATGATCATGCCCGAGAGGAACGTGCCGAAGCGCTGGACTCCGACTCGCGCCTTGTTTACCCCGCTCTTGGGGGGTGCAGACGCCGTTGTCATGGCTGTGTCTCCTTCTTGTTGGTCGCGGCCGAGGAGGCCGCCGTTCGTGCACCTGCCGCGTCGTTCGCGGTGAGTGCGGCCTCGGCGATGTTGCGGGCGTCGTCGAGGGAGTGCTGAAGCAGAGTGGCGCGCACGTCGGCGAGTGCAGTCGGCGCCATGGACAGGGAGGTCGCGCCCAGGCCGACGAGCACGACGGCCAGGAGCGGATCAGCCGCAGCCTCGCCGCAGATGCCGACCGGCTTGCCGAGCGTGCGGCCGGCCTCTCCCACTTCGCGGATGAGGCGGAGGACGGCCGGATGCCAGGGGTCCTGGAACGACGCGACCGAGCCGAGCAGGCGGTCGGCGGCCAGCGTGTACTGGGTGAGGTCGTTGGTGCCGATCGAGGCGAAGTCGCTGTTCACGAGGATGCGGTCGGCCAGAAGCGCCGAAGACGGCACCTCGACCATGACTCCGGCGGTCTTGATGCCGTAGTCGCGGGCGATGTCGACGAAGTAGTCGGCCTCCTCGACGGTGGCCACCATCGGCGCCATCACCCAGAGGTCGGCCTTCGTGGCGGCATCCGCCTGCGCGAGTGCCGTCAGCTGCTCGCGCAGGATGTCCTCGCTCGCACGCAGGGCCCGGATGCCGCGGAGTCCGAGAGCCGGGTTCTCCTCGTGCGCGTCGTTGAGGAACGCCAGCGGCTTGTCGGCGCCGGCGTCGAGCACACGCACGACGACCTTCTTGCCGGGGAACGCGTTCAGCAACTCGGTGTACGCCTCGCGCTGCTGCTCCACGGTGGGCGCCTGGCTGGAGCTGAGGAACAGGAACTCGGTGCGGAACAGTCCCACGCCCTCGGCGCCGAGCTCGACGGCCTCGGCGGCGCCGCCGGGCTTGCCGAGGTTGGCCAGCAGGGGGACGAGGGTGCCGTCCGACAGGGCGCCGTCGGTGATCGGGGCCGAGGTCGCCGAGGCGCGTGCGTCGGCGCGGTTCTGCGCCTGCGCGAGCTCGTCGGCACTCGGGCTCGTCGTGACGACGCCCTTGGCGGCATCCACGATCACCGTCTCGCCGTCGACGAGATTCTTCGCGTCGACGGTGCCGACGACGGCGACGATCGACTTCTCGCGGGCGAGGATCGCGGTGTGCGACGTCGGTCCGCCCTCGGTCGTGATGAGGGCCAGGACCTTGTCGAGGTCGAGCAGGGCGGTGTCGGCCGGCGCGAGGTCCTTGGCCACGAGCACGAAGGGGTGGCCCGGGTCGGGGACGCCGGGTGCCGGAACGCCGCGGAGGCGCGCGATCACGCGCTGGGCGACGTCGTCGAGGTCGGCGGCGCGCTCGCCGAGGTAGCCGCCCATCGCGACGAGCTGCTCGCGGAACGACGCGAAGGCATCGTGCACCGCCCACTCCGCGGTCTTGCCGGCGCCCACTCGGGTGTCGATCTCGGCTTCGAGGGTCGGGTCCTCGGCCATCATGGCCTGCGCCTCGAGCACGTCCTGTGCAGCCCCGCCGGCCTGAGCACCGCGGGCTTCGAGCTCGCGCGCGACGGCGGCGACGGCATCCCGTGCGCGCGCCGTCTCCTCGTCGGCGGCGAGCTCACTGGGGGCGTCGCTCGGTGCGGGCAGCGGCTCCGCCATGCGCGCCACGGGCCCCTGGGCCACGCCCAGGCCGATTCCTACTCCACGTAGTTCTGTCATGTTCCTATTCCGCGTCGTGATCGGTGGCGAGCAGCTCTGCGAGGGTGTCGATGACCGCCTCGGCGGCGTCGCCGTCTGCCGTGAGGGTGATGTAGTCGCCGTGCTCGATCCCGAGGGAGATCACGCCGAGGATGCTCGCCGCGTTCACGGGGGCACCGGCGTCCTTCGCGATCGTGATCGGGATCCCGGCGTTCTTCGCCGCCTGGGCGAAAAGCTTGGCCGGCCGGGCGTGCAGGCCGTGGGAGGAGCCGATCCTGACCGTTCTGGTGATGGCGGGCATCGATCCGTCCTTTCTCTCGTGCAGGTCGTGGGCGGGGGATGTTCAGAGGGTTCCGGCGGACTCGCCGAGCGCTTCGCGGACCAGCGCCAGCGTGCGCGACCCGTCGAGGTCGGAGAAGATGTCGTGCGGAAGGAGCACCACCGTCGTGCCGCGCGTCGCCGCGACCCGTTCGATGCGCGGCAGCGCGTGTTCGAGGTGGGGGCCCACGAGCACCACGTCGGCCGCATCGAGGTCGATCGGGAGCGACAGTTCGGTGCCGGCGGATGCCGTGTAGTCCAAGCCGTTGTCATGTGCGGCGTGACGAACGCGCTGCGCGACGAACGTGCTGGACGCACCCGCTCCACAGACCACAAGGATCCTCATCGATCCGCCTCCTTCTGGGCCATTCTTGTGAAAAGCCTGGGAGCGGACAACCAGGCGTTCTTCCGCAGGGGCGGAAAGCCCCGCCTCGCGATCGACCGTGCCGGGTCGGCGCGTGGTTGACTGGCACGGTCGCCCGCGTTGACGCGGGCAGCGATGCACGACCCGAGGAGCCCCCGTGACGAGAGCGAGACAGGACCGCCTGCTCGGCATCCTCGTCCGCGACGGCGATTGGGCGACCGCGGCGAGCCTCGCCGATGCGGTCGGGGTCACGCCCCGCAGCATCCGGTCGTATGTCACCGCACTCAACGCCCGTGTGCCGGGGCGCACCGCGGTCGAGTCGGGTCCGCAGGGCTATCGGGCGAGTACGGATGCCGGTGCCGCCCTGCGCGCATCGGTCGGCGCCGACGCGCCCCGCGATCGCCTGCACGCCCTCGTGCGCGCGCTGCTGGACAGCCCCGAGGGCATCGACGTGTTCGTCACCGCCGACGCCGTGCATGTCAGCCCGGCGACCCTCGACGCGGATCTTGCCCGCGTGCGGGGGCTGCTGGGGGGCACCGAGCTCACCCTGGAGCGGTCCGCCTCGCAGGCCCGTCTGGTGGGCACCGAGATGGCGCAGCGGCGGCTGCTCTCGCGGCTGGCCCATGACGAGATGGATGCCGGTTCGTTCGACCTCGAGGCTCTCCGCCGCACCCTGGGCGAGGGGTCGATCGGCGCTCACGCGTTCGGTCCGTTCAAGACGGAGCTCGTGGCGGAGCTCGGGTCGCTCGGGTACTTCGTCAACGAGATCGGCATCGCCGACGTCGTCATGCACATCGCGATCGCCGCCGACCGGGTCTCGCGCGACCGCGGGCTCGAGGGTGGTGCCGCCGCCGCGCGTCCGGCGCAGGCGGAGGTCGCGGCGATCCTCGCGCGGCTCGCCGACCGGCATCTCGGTGTCGAGCTCGGAGCCGGCGACCTGCAGCACCTGGCGACGCTCGTGCTCACCCGGGTGGTCGCACCGGGGGCAGCCGAGGAAGGCGACCCGAAATCGCAGGCCCGGGAGCGGCTGGAGCCCGAGGTCGAGACGGCGGTGCGCGAGGTCGTCGGGCAGGCGGCATCCGAGTTCCTCGTCGACATCGCACACGAGGACTTCGTGCTTCGTCTAGCCCTGCACGTGCAGAACCTGCTGCACCGTTCCCGCGAGCAGGCGTGGTCGCGCAATCCGCTCACCCGGTCGCTGAAATCGACATACCCCATGATCTTCGAGGTCGCGGTGTTCATCGCCTCGGGGCTGCAGCAGAGGCTCGGCATCCCGCTGCTCGACGACGAGATCGCCTACATCGCGATGCACGTCGGCGGGCGACTCGAGCGCAGCCGCCGAGCCGACCACCTGCTCACCGCGACGATCGTGTGCCCCGGGTACTACGAGCTGCACGAGCTGCTGCGGTCGTCGATCGACCGCTCGCTCGGTCAGGCGATCGAGGTCGTCGGCGTCGAGACGCGCGTCGACCCCGACTGGGCCTCGATCGACACCGACCTCGTGCTGACCACGATCGACCCGCCGGTCGCGGGCGAGCGCTTCGTGCGCATCCAGCCGTTCCTGACCGAAGCCGACATCGACCGCGTGCAGACGGCGGCCGGCCGCATCCGCCGCGGTCGTCGGCTCACACGCCTGCGCGAGGAGCTCGCGCGGTACTTCGCCCCGTCGGCGTTCGTGCGGGGACTGGACGGACTCGACGAGGAGGCCGTCATTCGCAGTCTCGGCGCCCGGCTCACCGAGCTCGGCGTCATCGACGACGACTACGTCGAGCGCACGATCCAGCGCGAGCGGCTGTCATCGACGGCCTTCACCGACGCGCTCGCCGTGCCGCACGCCCTCGGCATGACCGCGAGCCGCACCGCCATCGCGATCGGCATCGCCGACCCGTCGATCTCGTGGGGGGAGGGGCGCGTGCAGGTCGTCGCACTGGTCGCGTTCTCCGAGACCGACCGCGAGGCGTTCCAGACGGTGTTCGAGCAGTTCGTCGAGGTCTTCAGCGAGCGTGACAGCGTGCAGCGGATCGTCCGCCGCGGCGTGGACTTCCCCGCCTTCCTCGACGAGCTCGTCGCCGTCGTCGACGGCTGACCCGCGGCATCCGGCGCGCTCAGGCCGTGGGCTCGCCGGGGCGCGAACCTCGTCGACGGCGAGGTCCACCCCGCAGCTCTTCGTACCCGGCGGGCCGGGAACCCCGAGCTGCAGCACGGGCGGTGCCGGGCCGCGGCGTCGCGTCGCGTCGGGAACCAGCCGTGAGCCTCCAACCGGCGGCCGAGA
>JASDDH010000016.1 GCA_030407505.1 Planococcus sp. APC 4015 | reverse complement strand
ACGATGCTGCGCGTCGCGTACGCAGGGCTGAGGGGACAACGTCGACGGATGCTGGTGGTCGCACCGACACTGAAGGCGGCGTCGGTCGCCTCACGCGAGGTGGGTGCCGAGGCGTCGAGTCTGCACGCTCTGCTCGCTGATCATGGCTACCGCTGGACTACCGACGCTGCCGGGGCTCAGGTGTGGTCGCAGCTGTCGATCGGTGAGGTGGACGCGGACAACGGGGTCGTCTACCCAGGGCCTTCCCGGTTCCAGCTCCGACGCGGCGATCGGATCGTCGTGGACGAGGCGGGCATGGTGGACCTGCAGACGGCGACCGCGCTCGTTGATCTCGCACTCCGGCACCAGGTGGGTGTGGCGATGGTGGGCGATCCGTACCAGGCTCTTCCGGTCGGCCACGTGGGAGCGATGGCCTCCGCCGTGCGCTCGGCGACAGCATCCGTCGAACTCGATACGGTGCACCGGTTCAGTGATCCCCGGTACGCCGCGCTCACGCTACGTCTGCGAAACCCGCGTGACCGGGACGATGCCCTCACGATCGCGGGGGAGTTGCACGAGCGCGGGCACGTGCAACTGGTGGGGAGCGCGGAAGAATCCCGCGACGCGATGGTTGCGGCTTACTTCGAGTGGCACGCCCGCGGCAAGCGGGTCGCGCTGGTGTCGGGCACGAACAGTGAGGCGGATGCGATCAATGATGCTGTCCAGCAGCGCCGCGTCGACGCGGGCGAGCTCGATGCTACTGTGCTGGCGCTCGGGATGGGGGAGCAGCGCATCCTCGTCGGCGACACCGTGCAGACGCGCCGGAACGATCCACGCGCGGGCGTCGAGAATCGTGCGCAGTGGGTGGTGCGCGGCATCCGGGACGACGGCATCACGCTCGTATCTGCCAGCGACAGCGGCGAGCTGCGGGGCGTGAGTCGCGAGTACGCGCTCGAGCACCTCCAGCTGTCGTACGCGTCAACGGTGCACGGCATCCAGGGCGAGACCACGGATGCTGCGGTGGTGGGACCGGGTGTCGACGCGGCCGGCCTCTACGTCGGACTGACCCGAGGACGTCACCAGAACACCGCCATCACCGTCGCGCGAACCGACGACGAGGCGATCGCTCAGGTCGGCGCGACGCTGATGCGCGGGACCACCGAACTCACGATCCAGGACGCCACCCGCGCTGCACACGCCGAGCTGCGGCAGGCGGCGCGAGAGCCGGAAATCCAGCCTTCCGCGCCTTGGAGCACGCCCAGCACCTCTGTCTCGCGCGGAGGACCCTCGCTGTGATCGCCCCTGGGCGCGTGTCCGACAGGCCGGTATACTCCGGGTATGACTACGACGATCAAGGTCAGCGACGAGCTGCGCGACCGGCTCAAAGAGCAAGCCGCCCGCGACGGGCTCACGCTCGGTGCGCACCTCGCGCACCTCGCCGACGCCGAGGACAGACGACGGCGTCTCCACCTGCTGAAGTCCGCGATCGACGCATCGAGCAGCGCCGATGCAGCGTCGCACGCTGCGGAGACAGAGGACTGGGAGCGCACCGAACTGGCCGACGCCTCGTGACGACGACCGACCTTGCCCCGGGCGTCGTGGCCTGGGCCGCGCTCGAGCCCGTGCGCGGCAGAGAGCAAGGCGGTCATCGCCCGGTGCTGATCGTCGCGTCGACCGGCTACTTGGATGCAGTGACGACCCTCGCCATCGTGCTGCCGATCACGACCACAGACCGCGGATGGCCCAACCACGTTCGTGTCGACGGGCAGAGCGGGCTGGAACGACCATCGTGGGTCATGACCGAGCAGCCCCGTACGTTGTCGCGGGACCGACTCACCGGAATAGCCGGGGAAGTGTCGATGGACTGCCTCGCAGCGGTACGCACCTGGCTCGGCGACTTCCTCGATCTCTGACGAGCGACGACGGGAGACCAACAACAATGTGCAGTTCACACGCTCGAAGAAGAGCGTCGCAACCTCGGGAGCAGGCCTGAGCCGTGGGCAGCATCCACTCGTACACGACTGCCGACGGACGTCGGTATCGGATCAGTTATCGCAAGCCGAACGGCCAGCAGGCGACCTCGCGGGGCTTCCGGACGAAGCATGACGCGGCGATTCGCCTCGCTGAAGTGGAGATCTCGAAGAACCGAGGAGAGTTCGTCGATCCCGCGGACTCGAGGACGCCGCTCGGACTGCTCGGGACGGAGTGGCTTGCGTCACGACGCGCCGACCTCAAGCCGTCCACGTTCCGAAGCGTCGACTCCGCCTGGCGCATCCATGTTCTGCCCAAGTGGGATCGCCGCGCGGTCGGCGGCATCCGGCACTCTGAAGTTCAGGCGTGGACAACTGGCCTCGCCACAACCCATAGTCCGACGACGGTGCGTCGAGCGCACGAAGTGCTCGCGGGCATCCTCGACGTCGCTGTGCGTGACCGCCGCATCGCATCCAATCCCGCGCGAGGCGTCAAGCTCCCGCGGAAGATCGCGAAGCCCCGCGCGTACCTCACCCACCAGCAAGTCGCAGACCTTGCGCGCGAATCGTCGCAACCTGAGCTCGTCGTGTTCCTCGCCTACACCGGCCTTCGCTGGGGTGAAGCGACCGGCCTCCGCGTCAAGCACGTCGATCTCAGGCGTCGACGCGTGAGTGTCGAAGAGAACGCTGTGGAGGTGGGCAGTGCCATCCACGTGGGAACACCCAAGAGCCACGAGAAGAGGCAGGTGCCCTACCCGCCGTTCTTCGCCGACACGATGGTGGGACTCATCGCAGGCCGCGGACGTGAAGAACTGGTCTTCGGTGACGGCACGAGTCATGTGCGGCGACCCAAATCGACGACGGGGTGGTTCAACGGTGCCGTGACTCGCGCCCAGTCGCTCACCGATCAGGCCATCCGCGATGCGCTGGCAGCCGGCCTGCAGCCGCCACCGTCATTTCCGCGTGTGACTCCGCACGATCTCCGTCACACCGCCGCATCGCTCGCCATCTCCGCCGGTGCGCACGTGAAGGCGGTGCAGCGGATGCTGGGTCACGCGTCGGCGGTGATGACCCTGGACACGTACGCCGACCTCTTCGACGACGACCTCGACACCGTGTCCGAGGCGCTGGGATCGGCGGCAGCGGCATCCGATGTGCACGCGATTCTGTCTGCCGCACTGCTGCGTGCCAACGGCGCGTGACAACAACTGCGCGCCTTCCCAGACACAAAACCGCGTACAGATGTTGTCAAAGTGTTGTCACGAGGCGCATTTCGAGACAAGCGAAGAGCCCAGATCCGCGGAATTCCGCGGTTCTAGGCTCTCATTTTGCGGTGGGCCCCGTGGGGCTCGAACCCACGACCCGCGGATTAAAAGTCCGATGCTCTACCGACTGAGCTAGAGGCCCGCGGACTCCAGCCTAACTTCTCGACCGGGGTGCGCAGCACGCGCGGAAAGGCCGCCGGTGCAGGACTTCTCGCACCGGCGGCCTTCACGCCCTATCCCGTGTCGCTCCGCTTAAAGCGACGGGGATCGATCGTCACTGTGCGGGGGGCATCAGCACCGAGTCGATGAGGTAGACGGTCGCGTTGGCGGTCTGGACGCCACCGCAGATGACGTTGGCGCCGTTGACCATGAGCTCGTCGCCGGAACCGGTGACCTCGAGGTCGGCACCCTGGACGGTCGTCTGCATGCCCACGATGTCGTCGGGCGTGATCTGGCCGGGGACGACGTGGTAGGTCAGGATCGACGTCAGCGTGGCGGTGTCGGTCTTGAGCGCCTCGATGGTCGCGGGGTCGATCGCGGCGAACGCGTCATCGACCGGTGCGAAGACGGTGAACTCGCTGCCGTTGAGCGTGTCGACCAGGTCGACCTCGGGGTTCAGCTGTCCGCTGACCGCTGCGGTCAGCGTGGTGAGGATGGGGTTGTTCGACGCGGCGGTCGCCACCGGGTCGAGGGCCATGCCCGCAACCGAACCGGCGCCGTCCGGCACTGCCTCGGCGTACGCGGCGCAACCGGCACCGACGAGGTTGGCCGCCGGGTCCATGGTCATCTCTTCGGTCATTTCGGGCTCGGGCGACGACGACGCCTCTTCCGAGGGGGCCGCGGTGCCACCACCCGTGGAGCAGGCCGACAGCGCGAGGGCTGCGCCGAATGCGAGTGCGAGACCTGCCGACATCTTCTTCTTGCTGCTGAGCATGATTTCCTCCGAATGTGTGAGCCCCGCAGGGCCGCTGTGTTCACCCCTGGTGTTGGGGCCGTGAGCCACCGGAAGGCGGCTTACACGGTCTCTTCGGGGCGGTACCGGGAACGGATTGGAGATCGGCGAAATCGGATCCGAACTCGTCCGGCATCCGGTCACCCACGCGCGCGCGTGCGTAGCGCGCAGCACGGGCGTACACGTGCGCGCCCGAAAATGGACGACGTAGCCTAATCGTTGTCGTGAGAGGGGGCCGCCTCGCGGGGATACCGCGGCAAGTAAGGCATGCTGGGGAGCATGGTGATCGACGGACTCGACGTGCCCGAAGACGGCGCCGAACCGGTGGATCACGCCGGCGAGCTGCTTCAGCGCGTCGCCGACGGCGACCAGGTGTCGTTCGCGCGGCTCTACGACATGCTGTCGTCCCGCGTCTTCGGACTCATTCTGCGGGTGCTCGTCGATCGCTCGCAGAGCGAAGAGGTGCTCCAAGAGGTCTTCCTCGAGATCTGGCAATCCGCTTCCCGATTCGTTCCGAACAAGGGTCAAGGAAGATCGTGGGTGCTCACGATCGCTCATCGAAGGGCAGTCGACCGCGTGCGGTCGTCTCAAGCGTCGAGCGATCGGGACGTGCGTGCGGGTTTCCGTGATCTCGACGTCGCGCATGACAGCGTGGCGGAGCAGGTGGAACTGCGAACCGAGGGGCGGAAGGTCGTCGCAGCCCTCGGGACCCTCCCGGAAGCGCAGCGCGAGGCACTGACACTCGCGTACTACGGCGGCTACAGTCAGAGCGAGATCGCGGCGCTCGTGGGCGCGCCGCTGGGGACGATCAAGACGAGGATGCGCGACGGTCTGTCGCGGCTGAGAGCAGAGATGGGGGTGACGATGTGAACGAGCAGAAGTTCGCCGAATTGGCGGCAGGCCACGCGATGAACGCGCTGTCGCCCGCCGATCTCGAATCCTTCGAGTCCGCCCTGGCGCAGCATCCCGAATGGACGCACATCGTGCAGTCGGATGCCGCGATCGCGGCCGGCCTCGCCGAAGGCACACCGCCTGTCGCGCCGCCGCTGGCGATGCGTTCCACGCTGCTCTCGATGATCGCCGCCCTCCCGCAGGACGCTCGCGACGTCGACGACACGCATGATGCGGACGAACAGCAGGATGCCGGCGCCCCGCCCGTCCACGCGGTCGCGCCCCTCGAGCAGGCCGCTGAGCCCCCGGCTTCGACCGGTGAGTTCGCGACCACCACCGACTTCTTCGCGACCGTCGATCAGACGCGTCCGGTCGAGCCGCCGACCACGACGTCCGGCATCCAGGCCATCGCCCGCCGCAACTGGTCCAAGGGCCTGTTCTCGCTGGCGGCGTCGCTCGTGCTGCTCGTCGCCATCGGATTCGGCGCGGTCAACCTCAACCAGTGGATCGGGCGCTCGCCCGCCGTCGTCGCTCTCAACGAGATCGAGTCGGCGCCGGACGCGCAGGCCGCGACCGTCGAGATCGCAGACGGCGAGGGTGTCGCCACGGCGCACTGGTCCGGCTCGCTCGGCAAGGCCGTCCTGGTCACCGAAGGGCTGCCCACGCTCACGACCGCGCAGACGTTCGAGATGTGGTTCGTGCGCGACGACGGCACGCCGATCTCGGCGGGCACGTTCGCCGAGCCCGGCGAGGCGACCACGTTGCTCGCGGGGACCATCGAAGTCGGCGACACGATCGCGATCACGGTCGAAGAGGCGGGCGGCTCGCCGTCGGGCCTGCCGACGACCGATCCGATCGTCGCGATCCCCACGGTCTGATCCGCCGGTAGCGTGAGGGCGTGGCATCCGCGCCTCAGTCCAGGAGCACGCTCGTGCACCTTCGTCGTGCGCGCGACCTGATCGATCGGGAGTACGCGCGGCCGCTGGACGTACCGACGATGGCAGCGAAGGCGTTCATGTCGCCGGCTCATTTCTCACGGGAGTTCAAGGCCGCCTACGGCGAGACGCCGTACGCGTACCTCATGACACGACGCATCGAGCGGGCGATGGCGCTCCTGCGCAGCGGTGTGAGCGTGACGGATGCCTGCACCGCCGTCGGGGCGACGTCTCTGGGCTCATTCAGTTCGACGTTCAGCGAGATCGTGGGGGAGTCTCCGAGCGCGTATCGGGCGCGCACTCACGATGCGGCCGAGGCCATGCCGCTGTGCATCGCGAAGATCCTCACGCGACCCACCCGCTACGTCTGAAGACGAGCAGGATCGGAGAAGCGGCGGATCGCGGTGCGGCCTAGCCTGGCACCCATGACCATTTCACTCGCCTACAGCCCCATCACGGTCGACGACGTCGAGGCCGCCATCCCCTTCTACCGTGACGGTCTGGGCCTCGAGATCGTCAACGACGTCTCGTACGAGGGCACCCGCTGGGTGAGCTTCGGCTTCGCGAGGCAGGCGGGGCTCGCCGTCGTCGTCTCGGACCCGGGCGCCGGTCGCTCGCCCGACGATGCCGAGGCCCTCGCGCGTCTCGTCGTGAAGGGGGCCGGTCCCGGCCCGTACGTCTTCACGACCGATGACCTGGATGCCGCCTTCGAACGCCTGCGCGCATCGGGCGCAGAGGTGCTGCAGGAGCCCATCGCGCAGGACTGGGGGCCGCGCGACTGCGCGTTCCGCGACCCGGCCGGCAACCACATCCGCATCAACCAGGCCGCCTGATCGCCCGGACCCGCGGGTACCCTGGAGAGGATGAGCGACGCGAGGGATTTCCACAAGCCGGTCCGCCGCCCCTCCGAGCTCTTCGATCGGCTGTTCGCCGCCGAAGACCCGGCCGAGGTCTCGCGGGTCGCGCACTCCACCGCTCACGCCCTCCTCGCGCGTGTGCGGGACGATCCATCCGGTGGGGTGGTCGACCGACTCGTGGCGTTCACCGATGAGCACGGCATCGACGATCTCGCCGAACTGTGGTCGCGTTCGCCGGCCAAATCGCTGCCGGGCGCCCTGTGGCGGCTGTACCTGCTGCAGCTCATGATCCACGACGATCCGCAGACCGCGGCGCTGCTGTACGAGCGCGGTCGCGTCGAGCTCGACTCCGTCGACCCCGTCGTCGCCGGGGCTCCGGTGCCGGCCGGCCCCGACGAACTCGTCTCGCTGATCGACACGATCCTGCGCGGGCTCTTCGAAGGCGACTTCGCCGTCGCACTCGATCGCGCGGCCGCGTTCTGCCGCGTGCAGGCTTCGGGCTCGACGCACCTCGCCGACGACTACGAGGCCACCGAACCCGAGCGTGCATCGGCGTTCACGACGCGGGCGCTGCGTCTGTCGACCTACGCGACCGATCTCGCCGCGGCGGGCGCTCTCTGGCGGCGAGACGCGCTGCGCTGAGGCCGGGATCGCGAGCCTCGGGACGTCTGGTCCGGCGATGAGATCCGGTACACCGAGGCCGGGATCGCAGCTGCCGGATCCGTGCGTCTCTGCGGCCAGAGGCTGTGCCCGGCAGAGGGCGGATGAGTGCCGGGCCGCAGAACGCCTCTCGGCGCGGAGCCGCTCATAGCGGCAGAAGATGGAGCCCGGGGTTACTGCGGCCCGGCTGTTCCAGTGTAACGCCAGGGTCGGGTGCGGGCATTCCCGAGGTCTTAGGCTCGGGGGCATGGCACTGCTCTTCGCGCTCGTGATCGACCCCGCGGCATCCGACGACGCCGTCGCTGATTTCGCGGACTCGTTCACCGTCATCGACCCGTCAGCCCCGGCTCTCAGCGTGGGTGAGCTGAGCACGCAGCGCGGCGACGGCATCTTCGAGTCGATCGGCGTCGTGGACGGGCATCCGCAAGAAGTGTCGGCGCACCTCGACCGGCTCGCGCATTCGGCGGCCATCTGCGACCTGCCGCTTCCGAACAGGGAGCAGTGGCGCCAGGCCGTCGAGGTCGCCGCGAGCCATGCTCCGCCGAGCGGGGAAGGCGTCATCAAGCTCATCCTCAGCCGCGGCGTCGAGCACGGGCCCGCGCCCACCGCCTGGGTGACCGCCGCGCGGGCCGCAGACAACTCCGTCGTGCGCGACCGCGGCATCCGGGTCGTGACGCTCGATCGCGGCTATGACAGCGGGGTGCCCGGCCGCGCGCCGTGGCTGCTGCTCGGAGCCAAGACCCTCTCGTATGCGGTCAACATGGCGGCGATCCGCGAGGCCAAGCGCCAGGGCGCCGACGACGCCGTCTTCGTCACGACCGACGGACTGGTGCTCGAGGCGCCGACCGCCTCGCTCATCCTGCGGCAGGGTGGGCGCTTCGTCACTCCGGCGCCGAACGGGGGCATCCTGCACGGCACGACGCAGCTGAGCCTGTTCGAGCACCTGCAGGCAGAGGGGCACGACACCGCGTACGAGACCATCCCGGTGGCCGACCTCTTCACGGCGGATGCCGCCTGGCTCGTCTCGAGCGTCCGTCTCGCGGCCCCCGTCACCGCCGTCGACGGCGTGCGGCTGCCCGTGGACGCCGAGCTCACGGCATTCTTCAACCGCTACCTGCTCTCGCCCCGCGACTGACCAGCCCCCGCACTGACCATCGTGCCCGAACGAGAAACGCGCCCGGGCACGAGGCCCGGGCGCGCTGTGAACGGGTTCTCAGCTCACCCGAAGCGACCCGAGACGTAGTCCTCCGTGGCCTGCACGGCAGGCGTCGTGAAGATCGACCGGGTGTCGCCGTACTCGATGAGCTTGCCGGGCTTGCCGGTGCCGGCGATGTTGAAGAACGCGGTCTTGTCCGAAACGCGCGAGGCCTGCTGCATGTTGTGCGTCACGATGACGACCGTGTAGTCGTTCTTGAGCTCCCCGATCAGCTCTTCGATCGCATAGGTCGAGATCGGGTCGAGGGCCGAGCAGGGCTCGTCCATCAGGATGACCTCGGGCGAGACAGCGATCGCGCGGGCGATGCACAGACGCTGCTGCTGTCCGCCGGACAGGCCCGAACCGGGCTTGTCGAGGCGGTCCTTGACCTCGTTCCAGAGGTTGGCGCCCTTGAGCGACTTCTCGACCAGCGCGTCGGCGTCCGACTTGGAGATGCGCTTGTTGTTGAGCTTGACGCCCGCCAGCACGTTCTCCTTGATCGACATCGTCGGGAACGGGTTCGGCCGCTGGAACACCATGCCCACCTGCCGGCGAACCAGCACGGGGTCGACGTTCGCGCCGTAGAGGTCGTCGCCGTCCAGCAGCACGCTGCCCTCGACACGTGCGCCGGGGATCACCTCGTGCATACGGTTCAGCGTGCGCAGGAAGGTGGACTTGCCGCAGCCGGACGGGCCGATGAAGGCGGTCACGCTGCGCGGCTCGATGTCGAGCGTGACGCCCTCGACGGCGAGGAAGTCGCTGTAGTAGACGTTCAGGTCGTTGACTTCGATGCTCTTGGACACGGTTCCTCAGGTTCTTTCGGGAGAGTGGGAGGCCTAGCGGCCGAGCTTGGGGGCGAAGATCTTCGCCACGAGACGCGCGACGAGGTTGAGGGCCATCACGATGACGATCAGCACGAGCGCGGCCGCCCAGGCGCGGTCGATGAACGCCGACGCCGGGATGCCCTGGTTCATGTACTGCGAGTAGGCGAAGACGGGGAGCGTCATCATGCGGCCCGAGAACAGGTCGTAGTTCATGGATGTCGCGACTCCGGCTGTCAGCAGCAGCGGAGCCGTCTCGCCGATGACGCGCGAGATCGAGAGCATGACGCCGGTCGTGATGCCCGCGATCGACGTGGGAAGCACCACCTTGACGATGGTCAGCCATCTCGGCACGCCGAGCGCGAGCGATGCCTCGCGCAGCTCGTTGGGCACGAGCTTCAGCATCTCTTCGGTGGACCGCACGACGACGGGGATCATGAGCACCGCGAGCGCGACCGATCCCATGATTCCCATGCGGATGCCGGGGCCGAAGATCAGGGCGAAGACCGCGTATGCGAACAGGCCGGCCACGATCGAGGGGATGCCGGTCATGACGTCGACGAGGAACGTGATGCCCTGCGCCAGGCGGCGTCCCTGGCCGTACTCGACCAGGTAGATGGCGGTGAAGACACCGATCGGGATCGAGATCACCGCCGCCGCCAGGGTGATGAGCAGCGTGCCGACGATCGCGTGCAGCGCACCGCCGCCTTCGCCGACCACATTGCGCATCGAGCTGGTGAAGAAGTCCGCCGAGATGCCGGCGACACCGTTGGCCACCACGGTCCAGGCCACCGAGACCAGCGGCACCATGGCGATGAGGAATGCGGTCGACACGACACCGGTGACCAACCGGTCGACGCCCTTGCGGGCGCCTTCGACGACGCTCGAGATGCTCGCGATCAGCACGAGGTAGAGGATCGCGGCGACGACCGCGAGGCCGGCGATGTTGATGGGTTCTCCGCCGGCGAGCGACAGGATGCCGAACAGCAGGAGGCTCACGCCCGCGCTGGCCGCGAGCAGGGCCCAGGGGGCCCACTTGGGCAGGCGACCGCTGGTCAGCTGCAGGTGTTCGCGCACGGGCTCCGAAGAGGGCGGCGCAGGAGCGGTGGTGAGGGTCATGTCAGTTCGCTCCCGAGAATTCCTTGCGGCGGCCGACGATCCATCTCGCCAGGGCGTTGACCGCGAAAGTGACGACGAAGAGGATGAGGCCGGTGGCGATGAGGACGTTGATGTTCGCGCCGTAGGCCTCGGGGAAGGTGAGCGCGATGTTCGCCGGGATCGTGCTGGGGTTCTCCGAGGTGAACAGGCGGAAGGTCACGAATCCGGTGGCAGACAGGACGAGGGCCACGGCCATCGTCTCGCCGAGCGCACGGCCCAGGCCCAGCATCGATGCCGAGACGATGCCGCTGCGGCCGAAGGGGAACACGGCCATGCGGACCATCTCCCAGCGGGTGGCGCCCAGCGCCAGCGCCGCCTCTTCGTGCAGCACGGGCGTCTGCAGGAAGATCTCGCGGCAGATCGCCGTGATGATCGGGAGGATCATGACGGCGAGCACGATCGATGCGGTGAAGATCGTCCGGCCGGTCGCCGACGCCGTGCCGGAGAAGAGCGGGAACCATCCGACGTTCATGGTGAACCACGAGTAGACCGGCTGCACGGCGGGGGCGAGGACCAGGATGCCCCACAGACCGAAGACGACCGAGGGGACGGCCGCGAGCAGGTCGACGACGTATCCGAGTCCCTGGGCGAGGCGGCGCGGGGAGTAGTGCGAGATGAACAGCGCCACCGAGACCGACAGCGGAACGGCCATCAGGAGGGCGAGCAGCGAGGCCCAGACGGTGCCGAAGGCGAGTGGCCAGACGTAGCCCCAGAAGTTGCTGCTGAGTAGTGACGCGTCTTCGCTGGTGGCAGTGAGGCCCGGGAGGGACTGGACGATCAGGAAGATCGCGACCGCGGCGAGGGTCACGAGGATCATGCACCCCGCGAACAGCGCGGTGCCCGAGAACCAGCGGTCGCCGGGCCGCTGCTTGGCCTTGGCCGTGACGGCCGGGGCGGTGGTCGTGGTCATGGGGTCCTGTCTCGTTCGGGTCTCAGGAGGATGCCCGGTCCGGCGCGGACGCCGGACCGGGCAGCAGCGGTGTTACTCCGCGGCGATCAGGGCGATCGCGGAGTTGATCTGGTCGCGGAGTGAGTCCGAGATCGGCGCGCTTCCGGCGGCGCCGGCGGCGGCGTCCTGACCCTCGGCGCTGGCGATGTACTCCAGGAAGCCCTTGACGACCGGGGCGACGGCGGCGTCGGCGTACTCCTCGCACGCGATCATGTAGCTGACCAGGACGATCGGGTAGACCCCGGCTTCGTCAGAGGTGCGCTCGAGCGCGATGGCGAGGTCGCCTTCGGTGCGGCCCTCTTCGAACGGCGAGGCGTCGACGATGGCGGCGGCGGCTTCGGGCGAGTACTCCACGAACTCTTCGCCGACCTGCACGGCGACGGTGCTCAGTCCCTCTTCGGCTGCGCGGGACGCATCGGCGTAGCCGACGGTTCCGTTTCCGCCCGAGACGGCCGAGACGACGCCCGAGGTGCCCTGGGCGGCCTCGCCACTGGTGAGCGGCCACACGCCGTCCGGCTCAGCCGTCCACGCGTCGGGCGCGGCCTGGAAGAGGTAGTCGGTGAAGTTCTCGGTGGTGCCCGAGTCGTCGGCGCGGTGCACCGGCGTCACGGCGAGGTCGGGGAGCGTGGCATCGGGGTTCAGCTCGGCGATCGCCGGGTCGTTCCAGTTGGCGATGTCACCGGAGAACAGGCCGGCGATCGTCGCGGCGTCGAGGTTGAGCGTGTCGACGCCCTCGAGGTTGAAGATGACCGCGATCGGCGAGATGTAGGTCGGGAGCTGGACGATGCCCGAGCCGTCGACGCACGCGTCGAACGGACCCTCGGCGATCTCGTCAGTGGTGAAGGCGCGGTCCGAACCCGCGAACGGGAACGCGCCCGCCTGGAACGACTCGCGGCCGGCGCCGGAACCGGCGGCGTCGTACGTGATCGTGACTTCGGGGTTGGCGGTCTGGAAGCCGGCGACCCACGTGTTGACGGCGACTTCCTGCGACGAGGCGCCGCCGGCGGCGATCTCGCCGGAGAGGCCGGTGGCGGCACTGGGGTCGGTCGTTCCGCCGCCCCCTTCGTTGGATGCGCAGCCGGCGAGTGCAAGGGCCGCGACGGCGGCGATGGCGCCCACCTGGGCGATGCGGGAGATCTTCACTGTGTGAATCCTTCACGTGTCAGGGAGAAAGAGGCCCGAGAGACGGGCTTCGGGTAGTGGCCCGGTGCAGGGCACTCACTGAACGTAGGAGGCGACTCTTAAGGGACTGCGCTGGCAAGGTGAACGGGAGGTGAACGAGCCCCGGCGCTAGACCTTCGGCGCGTGGGTCTCGATCGCCACGATCCCCGACCCGGGATTGGTCGCCGACAGGTGCACGACCGAGAACGCGCCCGGCTCCAGCGCCGAGGCGCTGCCGAGGTAGGAGCCGCGCAGGGTGCCGGTGGCCAGGGCCATCTCGCTCAGGAGGTCGGGGAGCACCGGCCCGTGGCTGCACACCACGCTGGCCTTCCGCGCGCGCACGCGCTGGCCGACGAGGGTGCGGGCATCCGATTCGCCCTCCTCCCACGCGTCCTGGCTGATCAGCGGGGTGATCTCGACTTTGCGCCCGAGAGCCGCCGACAGCGGCTTGACGGTCCTCACGCAGCGTGCCGCGGGGCTGGAGTAGATCCTGCGCACACCGAAGGCCTGCAGCGGTCCCACGATGACGCCTGCTTGCCGCTTGCCGCGGGTGGAGAGGGGTCGCGCGGCGTCCGCACCGTCCCAGTCCTCGCGATCGACCGCCTTCGCATGGCGCAGCACGATGAGCGGGAAGGTGCTCAGGATCCCCTCGTCGACCAGCTTCAGGAACGCCTCGAGGATCTCGACGTCGACCGGATAGCTCAGTCGCTTGAGCGCCTTGGCGGGCGAGAGCCATTCGAGCGCGGCGATCTCTTTGTTCGGCACGAACGCCGAGGCGCGGATCGCGGCATCCGTCGCCTCTGCCGACCAGTAGTGCACGATCTTCTGCCGCTTGTTGGGCATGTTGTAGCGGGAGATCCCGACGTGCACGCCGAGCGAGACCCGGATGCCGGTCTCTTCATGGATCTCGCGCGCGGCGGTCTCGGCGAGCATCTCGCCCGGATCGACCTTGCCTTTGGGGAGGGTCAGGTCGCGGTACTGGGTGCGGGAGATCAGCAGGATCTTGAGCTTGTCCTCGATGACCCGCCAGACGACTCCGCCCGCCGCGTAGATCGCGGTGTCGGTCATCGGACCGCCCGTGCCCGGCGCCGGCGATGTATGCGCTGCATCGTGCGATCCTGCAGGTCGGGAAGCGGCTTGCCGTCGTCGTCGATGCTGTGGCGCGTCCACGCTCCGTCGCTGCCGAGGTGCCACGAACTCGTCGATTCGCTCATCGCGAGGTCGAACAGGTCGCTGAGCTCCTTGAGGTGGGCGGGTGCCACGATGCGCACGAGCGCCTCGACACGGCGGTCGAGGTTGCGGTGCATCATGTCGGCGCTTCCGATGTACACCTGCGGATCGCCGCCGTTCTCGAACGCGAAGATGCGCGAGTGCTCGAGATATCTGCCCAGGATGCTGCGCACGGTGATGTTCTCGCTCATGCCCTCGACCCCGGGCTTGAGCGAGCAGATGCCGCGCACCCACACCTCGACGGGCACGCCGGCCTGGCTCGCGCGGTAGAGCGCATCGATGATCTGCTCGTCGACCATCGAGTTCGCCTTGATGCGGATGCGGGCGGGCTTGCCGGCTTCGGCGTTGCGGCGCTCTTTGTCGATGGCGCGCAGCAGGCCCTTGCGCAGGTGGAGCGGAGCGACGAGAAGCCGCTTGAACTTCTTCTCGATCGCGTAGCCGCTCAGCTCGTTGAACAGGCGGGTGAGGTCGCGCCCGACCTGCTCGTCCTTGGTGAACAGGCCGAAGTCCTCGTAGATGCGGCTCGTCTTGGGGTTGTAGTTGCCCGTGCCGATGTGCGAGTAGCTGCGCAGCTTGCCGTCTTCTTCGCGGATGACGAGCGCGAGCTTGCAGTGCGTCTTCAGGCCCACCAGGCCGTACACGACGTGGACGCCCGCCTTCTCGAGCTTGCGTGCCCAGACGATGTTGTTCGCCTCGTCGAAGCGCGCCTTGACCTCGACGAGCGCGAGCACTTGCTTGCCGGCCTCGGCGGCGTCGATGAGGGCCTGCACGATGGGACTGTCACCGGAGGTGCGGTAGAGCGTCTGCTTGATGGCGAGCACGTGCGGGTCTCGCGCGGCCTGCTCGAGGAAGGCCTGCACACTCGTCGCGAACGACTCGTACGGGTGGTGCACGAGCACGTCGCCCTGGCGGATGGCCGCGAAGATGTCGGCGCGCCCGTTCTGCTCGGCGGGCTGGAAGGCTACGGCGGTCGTGGGCACGTGCGGGGGATACCGCAGCTCGGGGCGGTCGATCTTGCCGAGGCCGAACAGCGCGCGGAGGTCCAGCAGCCCGGGCAGGTGGTACACCTCGTGGTCGGTGATGTCGAGCTCGTCGATCAGCAGACTCAGGGTGACGTCATCCATGTCGTCGGTCACCTCGAGCCGGATCGGCGGGCCGAACCGGCGCCGCAGCAGCTCGGCCTCGAGGGCCTGGATGAGGTTCTCGGTCTCGTCCTCCTCGATCACGACGTCTTCGTTGCGCGTCAGGCGGAACGTGTGGTGATCGAGCACCTCCATGCCCGGGAAGAGGTCTTCGAGGTGGCTCGCGATGAGCTCCTCGAGGGGGAGGTAGCGGATCTTGTCGCCTTCGCGCGACACCTCCACGAAGCGGGGCAGCATCGGCGGCACCTTGAGGCGGGCGAACTCCTGGCGCCCGGTGCGGGCGTTGCGGATGCGGATCGCGAGGTTGAGCGAGAGACCCGAGATATAGGGGAACGGATGCGCGGGGTCGACGGCGAGCGGCATGAGCACGGGGAAGACCTGCGCCTGGAAGTAGTCGTAGAGGCGCGTGCGCTCCTCTTCGGCGAGGGTGTCGTAGGTGACGATGTCGATGCCGGCGTCGGACAGCGCGGGCTTGACCATGGTCGTCCACACGTCGGCGTGCCGCAGCTGCAGCGCGTGGGCGTCGCCCGAGATGTCGGCCAGCACGTCCTGCGGGGCGCGGCCGACGTTCGTCGGCACGGCCAGACCCGTCACGATGCGCCGTTTGAGGCCGGCGACGCGCACCATGAAGAACTCGTCGAGGTTGCTGGCGAAGATCGCCAGGAAGTTGGCCCGTTCGAGCACCGGAAGGGTCGGGTCCTCCGCGAGCTCGAGCACCCGCTGGTTGAAGGCGAGCCAGCTCAGCTCGCGGTCGAGGTAGCGGTTCTCGGGCAGCTGCGAGTCGAACGCCTCGTCGAGGTCGAAATCATCGTCGTCCGCGTCGCCCAGCCCGGCGTCGAGCGCCTCGTTGTCGATCATCCCCACATCATTGCAGGATGACGTTGCCGGTGAGTGAACGGGCCCGTCGTTTTACGCCTGCGTGCGCTCCCGGGGAGCGGGCAGCTGGTCGTCTTCGTACACGTTGAAGCGGTAGCCGACGTTGCGCACCGTGCCGATGAGCTGCTCGAGGTCGCCGAGTTTCGCGCGCAGGCGACGCACGTGCACATCGACCGTGCGCGTCCCGCCGAAGTAGTCGTACCCCCACACTTCGCTGAGCAGCTGCTCGCGGGTGAACACCCGTGACGGGTGCGTCGCGAAGAAGTGCAGGAGCTGGAACTCCTTGTAGGTGAGATCGAGAGGCTTGCCGTGCACCTTGGCGGAGTACGACGACTCGTCGATCGTGATGCCCGAGGTCTGGATGCGGGTCGAGACCTGTTCGGCGGTCTGGCGGCCGATCGCCAGGCGTACGCGCGCGTCGACTTCGGCGGGCCCGGCGGTGACGAGGATCACGTCGTCGACTCCCCAGTCGGGCGAGACGGCGGTCAAGCCGCCCTCGGTGACGACGAGGAGGAGCGGCGCGTCGAGTCCGGTCGTGTTGAGGATCTTGCACAGCGACTTGGCGCCGACGAGATCGACCCGCGCGTCGACGAAGATGACGTCGGCATTGGGAGCGTTCACCAGCGACGCCGGCTCGGCCGGGATCTGGCGCACCCGGTGGCTGAGCAGCTCGAGCGAGGGCAGGACGGGACCGCCTCCGTGTGCGGAGCTCAGAACCAGAAGCTGTGCCAAGACCGTGTCCCTCCGGCGCGGCGGGCTCGCACCGTGTCCCCAGTGTAGGTGCAAGCGGCGCGCCGCTCGCCCGGCGCATTCCGCCGGGGCGCTCCGGTAGGCGACAATGGACCCGTGGCCGCCCCCGAACTCGCACCCCGTCGCACGACCGGCGGCATCGTCGCTGTGTGGATCGCGGCCGCCGTCATCGGGACCCTCGTCGGCGTCTTCGTCGGCGCCGAGTGGCGGGCGGCGTGGCTCGCGGTCGGAATGGGGCTGTGCCTCGTGCTCTCGTTCGCCGTGCAGCTGGCGCAGGGTCGGTCGCGGGGATTCACCGAACGGGTCGGCGCGAGCGCTCTGGGCGCCCTGTTCGTGCTGGGCATCATCAGCCTCGGCTTCGGTCTCGCGACGATCGTTCCCGGTTAGACTGCCGTCATGGATCTCGTTGCGCTGGAACTCTTCTACGTGGGTCTCCTGGGACTCGCGTCGCTCGCGATCGGCTTCGTCTCCGTCGTGGTGCTGAAGAACCTGTACCGCGGCCAGCGCTGAGGCGGTCGTCGTGCTCGACATCCCGACCGATCTGCCTGCCGATCTGGTGCCGCTCTCGTGGCTCATCGGCATCTGGGAGGGCACGGGCGTCATCGACTACGAGGCGGACGGTCATCGCTACGCGGGGGAGTTCACGCACCGCGTCAGCTTCAGCCATGACGGCGGCGACTTCTTGAACTACTCGGCCAACGCCTGGCTGCACGACGGCGAGGAGCGCACGCCCCTCGTGTCGGAAGTCGGATTCTGGCGCCTCGCCCGGCCCGCGGCCGACGCAGACCCCGGGCCCGGGCTTCTGCCGCCGGCCGTCGAACCGACGACCCGCACCGTCGACGACGTCGAAGCGCTGCGCAACGCCGACGGCGGCTTCGACATCGAGGTGCCGATCATCCATTCCGACGGCGTCAGCGAGCTGTATCTCGGTCAGATCAAGGGCCCGCGCATCGACATGGCGACGGATGCCGTCATCCGCACCGCGGGCGCTAAGCCCTACGCCGCAGCCAGCCGCATCTACGGACTGGTCGACGCCCACCTTCTGTGGGCGTGGGACATCGCGGCGCTCGGGGCCGATCTCGCCTCGCACGCGTCGGCCCGTCTCGCCCGGGTCGAGTGATGACCGACACCTTCGCCGCGGTGCCCGGTTCCGTCGTCGACGACGGCGGGCTCCGCCACCTCGGCAACCCGATGGGAGAGCAGCGCGCGCTCGCCGCCGGACGTGCGGTCGCCCCGCTCGGCGACCGCGGCGTGATCGCGGTCGCGGGCGACGACCGGCTCACCTGGCTCGACTCCCTCACATCGCAGGCCGTCGCACGCCTGACCCCCGGCGAGAGCACCGAGCTTCTCGTGCTCGACCCGCAGGGCCGTGTCGAGCATTCGGCCGCGTTGGTCGACGACGGCGAGACCGCGTGGCTGATCGTCGACGCACCCGACGCCGCGGGGCTGCTGACCTGGCTGACGCGCATGCGCTTCCGGCTCCGCGTCGACCTGCGCGACGCGGGCGACGAGTATGCCGTCGTCGGCGGAACCGCCGCGGCGCTCGCCGTGCTGCATCCGGCTGCACCGCACGATGTGCCGCTCGTGTGGGCCGACCCGTGGCCAGGCGTCTCGCCCGGGGGCTGGGGATACGCCCCCGCTGACCCGCATCCGGGTGCCGACCGCGACTGGTCCGAGGCGATCGTCACGCACGACGAACTCGCCCGCCTCGCTGCCGGCGCCGCCGCGGGCGACATCGCACTTGCCGGGCTCTCGGCCGTCGACGCCCTGCGCATCGCCGCATGGCGACCCCGCCGGGGCGACATCGACGAGCGCACGATCCCGCACGAGCTCGACTGGCTCCGCACCGCGGTGCACCTCAGCAAGGGGTGCTACCGCGGCCAGGAGACCGTCGCGAAGGTGCACAACCTCGGGCATCCGCCTCGCCGCCTCGTCGCGCTGCAGCTGGACGGCAGCGACAGCGAGCTGCCCGAGGTCGGCGCCGCCGTGCGGTTCGGCGACGACGTCGTCGGCGATGTGCGCGCCGCCGCACACCACTTCGAGCAGGGCCCGATCGCGCTCGCGGTCGTGCGCCGGTCGACGCCCGCCGATGCGCCCCTGCTCGTGGACACCCCGAGCGGCGCGATCGCCGCCGCGCAAGAGGTCGTCGTGCCGCCCGAAGCGGGGGCGACGGCGAATGTGCCGCGCATCACGCGCCTCTCCCGGCGCCCGCTCGCGACGTGATCGGCACGGCGTGAGCTCGGCGCCGCAGACCGCCGCCATCCAGACGGGCTGGCGCCGTCGCGTCGATCCGCGTCGGGCCCTTCGTCGTGTGTCGGACTCGAGTATCGCGATCGTGCAGATCGTCGTCGCCGCCACCGGCGCCTACGCGTTCGCGCACGTCGTGCTCGGGCATCCGGCGCCGTTGCTCGCAGCGACCGTGACGGTGTCGAGCCTCGGTCTCGTTCGCGATGCGCGTCCGCGCAGGGTGCTCGAGACCGTCATCGGCATGCTCATCGGCATCCTGGTGGCCGAAGTCCTGCTGCTCGTCGTCGGCGCCGGCTGGTGGCAGCTGGGCCTCGCCCTCGCGATGACCCTCGTGGTGGCGCGGTTCCTGTCGGACCAGGCGAGCTTCGCGATCGCCGCCGGCATCCAGTCGATCATCGTCATGGTGATCCCCGCGAATGCGCCGATGCTGCGTCTGGTCGACGGCCTCATCGGGGGCGCTGCGGCGCTCATCGTGACCGCCCTGATCCCGCGCAATCCGCGGCGGGTCGAACTGCGCGACGCCCGCGCGGTCTTCGCGGCGTTCGACGGGGCGATCGGAACGATCGTGCAGGGGCTGCGGCGCGGGGACCGCATGCGCACCGCCCGCGGGCTCGAGAAGGCGCGCGCCCTGCACGGCGTCATCGAGGACTGGCGCACGTCCCTCGAATCCGGTCAGGCCATCGTCAAGATCGCGCCGCTGCTGCGTCGGCACCGCTTCGAGCTGCAGCGGCATCGGCGGGTGCTGGATGCGCTCGACCTCGCGTCCCGCAACCTTCGCGTCGTCGCGCGACGTGCGGCGTACCTGGCCGATGACGGCCAGGCGAGGCCGGTCGCAGCCGACATCCTCGCCGAGATCGGCCGCGGCGCAGCGCGCATCGGCGACGGGCTCGACGACATCGCCGTCGAGCCCGAGGCCCGGGCTGCGCTGACCGCCGTCGCCGCCCACCTCGATCCCGAGGAGCTCCTTCCCGGCGCGTCGTTCGGCGACCACAACCTGATCGCCGCGATGCGCCCGCTGACCGTCGACCTGCTCACCGCCGCGGGGACCCCGCCGCACGACGCCCGCGCATCGGTGCCGCGCATCTGATCAGGATGCCGGCGCCACCGCCGCCCACGCGACAGTGACCTCGCCGAGCCGCCGGCGCGCGCGCTGCAGAAGCGGCCAGCCCGCGGCATCCATCGCCCGCAGTGAGGTCTCCCACCGATGCACCGGACCGAACGGCGAGACGGCGGATGCGCGTTCCCACTCGGCATCGAGCGCCGACAGGAACGCATGCACCGGTTCACCGGGCACGTTGCGGTGGATCAGCGCCTTGGGCAGCCGCTCGGCCGCGATCGAGGGGCGTTCGAGCGACGCCAGTCGCAGAGACACGGTGAGCGTCGTGGGCTGCGCGGCCGCGTCGAGCGCGACCCACGTGCAGATGCGCCCGAGCTCGTCGCACGTGCCCTCGACGAGCAGGCCGCCGGGTGCCAGGCGAGCGGCCATCGACGCCCAGGCGGCCGGCACCGCGGACTCGTCGTACTGCCGCAGCACGTTCATCGCGCGGATGACGGCGGGGCGCCGTCCGGCGGCGATCGGCACCTCGAACCCGCCCGGGGCGAACGACACCCGGGCCGCCGACGGGAACGACGTCGTGCCGGCGCGCACGGCGGCGAGCTGCTTGTCCGCCCGGGCGACGCGAGCGGGGTCGATCTCCAGGCCCAGCACCTCGACGTCGGGGCGCACGCGATGGAGCCGCGACCAGAGTTCGAGCGGCGTGACGCCGCTCGCCCCGTATCCGAGGTCGACCACGAGCGGGTCGGCGGCCCGCCTCAGCGACGGATGCCGGGCGATCCAGCGATCGATCCGGCGCAGGCGATTGGTGCCTGTCGTGCCCCGCGTGACCTGCCCGACGGGAGCATGGCGGGAGGGCATGGGATCCATGATGCCAGCGCGGCGGGATCGCTAAGCTGGGCCCATGACTGCGCCCTACACGCTGATCCTCCTCCGACACGGCCAGAGCGAGTGGAACGAGCTCAATCTCTTCACCGGATGGGTCGACGTCCGGCTCACCGAGCAGGGCAAGGCCGAGGCGAAGCGCGGCGGCGAGCTGCTGGCCGAGGCCGGCATCCTCCCCGATGTGCTGCACACCTCGGTGCTGAGCCGCGCGATCCAGACCGCGAACCTCGCCCTCGACGCGGCGGACCGTCTCTGGATCCCCGTCAAGCGCTCGTGGCGCCTCAACGAGCGTCACTACGGTGCGCTGCAGGGCAAGGACAAGGCCGAGACGCTCGCCGAGTACGGCCAGGAGCAGTTCATGCTCTGGCGCCGATCGTTCGACGTGCCGCCGCCGGACCTCGCGGACGACAGCGAGTGGAGCCAGGTCGGCGATCCCCGCTACGTCGGCATCGACGGCGAGGTGCCCCGCACCGAGTCGCTGTCGATCGTGATCGACCGCATGCTCCCGTATTGGGAGAGCGACATCGCCCCCGACCTCAAGGCCGGCAAGACGGTGCTCGTCACGGCGCACGGCAACTCGCTGCGCGGCCTGGTGAAGCATCTCGACGGCATCAGCGACGACGACATCGCCGAGCTCAACATCCCCACCGGCATCCCGCTGGTCTACCGCCTCGATGAGAACCTCGTGCCGCTCGGCCCGGGAGAGTACCTCGACCCCGAAGCTGCCGCCGCCGGTGCCGCCGCGGTCGCCTCGCAGGGCAAGAAGTGACGCGCTGACCGCGCACGACGTCTGTCAGGGCACGGGGATGATCTCGATGCTGTCGGTGGGCGACGTCCAGTCGCCCGTCGACAGGTAGGCGACCTTCTTGGCGACCGAGACGGCGTGGTCGGCGAAGCGCTCGTGGTAGCGGCTCGCGAGCGTCGCGTCGACCGTGGCGGATGCCTCGCCCTGCCAGCTGTCGCTGAGCACCTTCTCGAACACCGAGACGTGCAGGTCGTCGAGCTGGTCGTCGGCGTTGCGGATCTCTTCGATCAGCGCGCCGTCCTGCGTGCGCAGCAGCTCGGTGAGCTTGCGCGCCACCTCGACGTCGAATTCGCCCATCTTGAGGAACGTGGACTTGAGGCCCTTGGGGATCGCCCGCTCGGGGAAGCGCATGCGGGTGAGCTGCGCGATGTGCTCGGCGATGTCGCCCATGCGCTCGAGCGACGCGCTGATGCGCAGTGCGCTGACGACGATGCGCAGGTCGCGGGCGACCGGCTGCTGACGGGCGAGGATCTCGATCGCGATCTCGTCGAGCGCGATCGCCTTCTCGTCGATGACCGAGTCGGCGTCGATGACCTCTTCGGCGAGGGCGACGTCGCTCGTGCCGAACGCCCTCGTCGCCTTGTCGATCGCGACGGTGACGAGTTCGGAGATCTCGACGAGGCGTCCCTGGACGTCCTCGAGCGACTGGTGGAAGACTTCGCGCATCGCAGCACCTTTCCTGTACGCGGGGGAACCGTCCGGGACGATCCGCGGCGGCACCCGACCACGACGCTCGTGATTGTCGTCAGGCAAGGTTAACGAACGGTGCCGCCACGGTGAATAGTAGTCCGGCCGCACGCCGCACGGCGCGGATCGCGACGGCGGGCGGACCGGCCGCGGCCTACTGTGGAGGTATGGACACGACGCAGCTGGCGCTGCTCGCACTCCTCGCCGGAGTCGTCATCGGGTGTTCCGTCTCCGTCGTCGTGGTCGCCTCGCTGCGTGCCCGCGACCGGGCGCGGCAGCAGACCTCCACCGACATCCCCGACGGCGTGCGCGAAGTGCTGCACGGCATGGACGATGCGGCCGTCGTCGTCGACGCGTCGGGAACGGTGCTCGCGGCATCCGCGCCGGCCGGACCCTTCTCGCTGATCGAAGGTCACGTGCTGCCGTCCGATGACCTGCGCACGATCCTGCGTCACGTGCGCAGCACGGGCCTGGCGGCCACGGAGACGCTGCGCCTGCGCCGCGGAGCACCACCCGCCGAGCCCCGGCTCGTCGCCGTCCGCGCCACGCGGGTGTCGTCACGCCTCACGCTGCTCGTGCTGCGAGACATCACCGAGCGGGAGCGCGTCGAGCAGATGCGCCGCGACTTCGTGGCGAACACCAGCCACGAGCTCAAGACGCCGGTCGGCGCGGTGAGCCTGCTCGCCGAGGCTGTGGCGTCTGCCGCGGACGACCCCGACCAGGTGCGCATCTTCGCCGCCCGGCTGTCGGCAGAGGCGTCGCGGCTGGGTCAGCTGACGTCGCGCATCATGAGCCTCTCGCGACTGCAGGCGGCCGATGAGCTCACCGAGAGCCGCATCGTCGCCGTCGACGAGATCGTCGCCTCGGCCGTGGACGCGCACTCGATCCAGTCGGAGTCCGCCAGCGTCGCCATCGTGCGCGGCGGCACCCGGGGCGCCTTCGTCCGCGGTGACGCGCAGGTGCTCGGCGAGGCGATCGGCAACCTGATCGCCAACGCGATCGCCTACTCACCGCAGGGCGCCAGCGTCGGGGTCGGGGTGAAGGTCATCGACGACGTCGTCGAGATCGCCGTCACCGACCGCGGCATCGGCATCGCCGAGGGCGACCAGGACCGCATCTTCGAGCGTTTCTACCGCGCCGACCCCGCCCGCGCCCGCCGCACCGGCGGCACGGGTCTGGGACTGTCGATCGTCAAGCACGCCGTGCAGCGCCACGGGGGCGAGGTGAAGCTGTGGTCGCGTCCCGGTCGCGGATCGACGTTCACCGTGCGTCTTCCCGCAGCCGAGGCTCCCGATCAGGTCGCGCCCGTGAAGAAGCGCAAGAAGAAGCGTCCGGGGCCGGCCACGACGGGGCCCCTCGAGATTTTCCCTCAGAACGGAGAAACCGCATGACCCGCGTACTGATCGTCGAGGACGAGCCCGACCTCGCAGACCCCCTCGCCTACCTCCTCCGTCGCGAAGGCTACGAGGTCGAGATCGCCGAAGACGGCCCGGCCGCGCTCCTGGCCTTCCGCGAACGCGGGGCCGACATCGTGCTGCTCGATCTGATGCTCCCCGGGATGCCGGGCACCGAGGTGTGCCGGCAGATCCGCACCTCGTCGGGGGTGCCGATCATCATGCTGACGGCCAAGGACTCCGAGGTCGACATCGTGGTGGGACTCGAGCTGGGCGCAGACGACTACGTCACCAAGCCGTACTCGTCACGCGAGCTGCTGGCGCGCATGCGCGCGGTGCTGCGCCGACTGGCCCAGAACGACGCCGATCTCGACGAGCGCGTGCTCGACGGCGGGCGCGTCGTGCTCGACATCGACCGTCACACCGTCGCCGTCGACGGCAAGGAGATCGCGATGCCGCTCAAGGAGTTCGAGCTCCTCGAGGTGCTGATGCGCAACGCCGGTCGTGTGCTCACCCGCGGCCAGCTCATCGATCGGGTGTGGGGGAGCGACTACTTCGGCGACACCAAGACGCTCGACGTGCACATCAAGCGCATCCGCTCCCGGGTCGAGCAGAAGCCCGGTGAGCCGACCATGCTCGTCACCGTGCGCGGGCTCGGCTACCGCTTCGAAGGCTGAGGCAGAGCAAGAGGCCGCGCTCCCGAGGGGGCGCGGCCTCTGTCATGCGCGGGGTCAGGGAACGAGGTCGCTGAGGTATTCGAGCTCGCCGTCGAGGATCGGAAGCGACACGAGCGCACCGGTCTCGTCGCCGGAGGCGAAGAAGCCGGGGATGTCGGCGCCGGGAAGGAGCTCGATGCCCTCGATCTCGATCGCGTCGGTCTCTTCGGAGCCGAGGCTGATGACGGAGCGGGCGGGCACGCGGATCGACAGCTCGACCGTGTCGCCCTCGCCGATCGTGACGCTGAGGGTGTGGCTGTCGTCGGTGTCGTTGACGATCGCGGCGACGAAGTTGCCCAGCGTGCCGTCTTCGTTGGCCACGATGAAGGCGTTGCGCACATCGAGGGGGCCGGATTCGTACACGTTCACGCCTTCGGCGGCCGAGTACTCGAGCTGCGTCGACTGCGGTGTTCCGAACGCGCACCCGGTGGCTCCGAGAACGACGGCGACGCTCAGGCCGAGCGACGCGATGAGGCGCGATTTCACGGATCCTCCCAGGATGGATGACGGCATCACATGCATTCTATGGGCTGGATGCCGCGCCGCGTGAGCCGGCGCCGCGTGAGGCGCGCGTGCCCGTGAGGGGGTGGGCGGCGAACCTTAGCGTAAGACGCCTGTGGTATCCTGGAGGTTGCCGAAAGGACACAACTGCATGCTTTTTGAGGTTGGCGAGACGGTCGTCTATCCGCACCACGGGGCCGCGACCATCATCGAGGTCAAAGAACGCGTCATCAAGGGCGAGACGAAGAAGTATCTGAAGCTCAACGTCACACAGGGTGATCTGATCATCGAGGTTCCGGCTGAGAATGTCGACCTCGTCGGAGTCCGCGACGTCATCGGCAAAGAGGGCCTCGACAAGGTGTTCGAAGTGCTGCGCGCGCCGTTCACCGAAGAGCCGACCAACTGGTCGCGTCGCTACAAGGCGAACCTCGAGAAGCTCGCGTCGGGTGACGTCATCAAGGTCAGCGAGGTCGTGCGCGACCTGTGGCGCCGCGATCAGGACCGAGGACTCTCGGCCGGTGAGAAGCGCATGCTCGCCAAGGCGAAGCAGATCCTCGTCTCCGAGCTCGCGCTCGCCGAGAAGACGGACGAAGAGAAGGCCGGCGTCATCCTCGATGAGGTTCTCGCGTCCTGATCGTCGCCGGTGCACGCGCTAGCGTGAACCTGTGCCCACCGATGTCGCTCCGGAACCGCTGATCACCCCCGTGCCGCGGATCGCGGTGATCGTGGTGGCAGCGGGTTCGGGCACGCGACTCGGGGCAGGAGCGCCCAAGGCGTTCGTCGGCATCGATCAGCACACGATCCTGCGTCATGCGCTCGACCGCGTGGCCCAGGTCGACGGCGCGCAGGTCATCGTCGTCGCGCCCGCGGGTCGTGAGGGCGACGCCCTGACCGATCTGCTCGCCGCGTTCCAGGGCGCGCGCGACCTGGTCACGGTCGTCGCCGGTGGTGAGACCCGTCAGTCGTCGGTCGCTGCGGGACTCGCGGCCGTCTGGCCCGACGTCGAGATCGTGCTCGTGCACGACGCGGCGCGGGCACTCACGTCTCCGGACGTGTTCGCGCGGATCATCGCCGCGATCGACGCGGGGGCTGCGGGGGCGATCCCCGTCCTGCCCGTGATCGACACGATCAAGCGCGTCGCGGGCGGCGAGATCCTGGGTGTCGTCGACCGGTCCCTGCTCTCGGCCGCGCAGACCCCTCAGGGCTTCCGCCGCGACATCCTCGACGCCGCCTACCGCGACGCGGTGACCGACTTCACCGACGACGCCGCGGTCGTCGCCGAGTCGGGGCATCGGGTGGTCGCGGTCGACGGCGACCCCCTCGCCTTCAAGATCACGACCGCCGCCGACCTCGATCGGGCGCGTTCGCTGGTGACACCGCATCCGCACGCACCGGTGTCACTCGCCCCGGTCGCCGCTCTTCCGCGCGTGGGCGTCGGCACCGACGTGCACGCTTTCGGGGGCGAAGGGACGCTGTGGCTGGCGGGCCTCGAATGGCCGGGCGAGCAGCCGCTCTCGGGGCATTCCGACGGCGACGCCGTCGCCCACGCGATCGTCGATGCGCTGCTCGCCGCCGCCGGTCTCGGCGACATCGGCACGCACTTCGGCACCGACTTCCCCGAGTACGCCGGCGCACACGCCGACGTCTTCCTCGCCCGCACCCGCGCGCTGCTCGGCGAGGCGGGCCTGCGCATCGGCAACGTCTCGGTTCAGGTCCAGGCCAACAAGCCGCGATTCGCGGCTCGACGCACCGAGGCCGAGGCCGCCCTGTCGGCGGCGCTCGGGGGCGCACCGGTGTCGGTCTCGGCGACTACGACGGACGGGCTCGGGTTCACCGGCTCGGGCGACGGCGTCGCGGCCTTCGCCGTCGCCCTCGTCGTCCCGGTCTGAGCGCTCAGCCCTCGAGGGCGAACGGGCGGGGGTCGCGCGATCGCGAGCCCCACGCGAGCAGGGCGAGGCCCGCGGCGAGCACGACGAGCCCACCGATGGCGAGCACCGAGAGACGCTCGCCGAGCACGACGATCCCGAAGACGGATGCCGTGAGCGGCTCGCCCAGCGTGAGGGTCGCCGCGGTGGCGGCCGTGAGTCCCGAGAGCCCCCACGTGAAGAGCACATAGGCGATCGAGATCGTCGCAAGCCCGAGCCACAGCGCCATCACGAGACCCGACGTCGTCCCGAGCCACGAGATGTCGACGAACGGCAGTCCCAGGGCGGCGATGACGGCCGACGACGCCCCCATCGCGCCGACGACCGTGAACGGATCCCAGCCGGCATCCAGCAGCCGTCTCTGCGCGTTGGCGATGACGGCGAACGACGCGCCCGCCCCGACCGAGCCGAGCAGTCCGACGGGGTCGGTGCCGCCAGCGCCGCCCGCCTCGCCGCCGAACCCGAGCAGAACGACCCCGGCGGTGGCGAGAGCCGTCGCGAGCATCCAGGTCGACGACGGCACGCGTCGGGTGAGCGCCCATTCGAGCAGGCCCGCGAGGATCGGGGCCGAGCCGAGGGCGACGACGGTGCCCACGGCCACGCCGTTGCGCTCGGTGCCGAGGAAGAACAGCGGCTGGTAGAGCGCGAGGCAGAAGCCGGTGAGCACCATGAGCGACACCGGACGGATGCCGAGGCTGGGCGACGGCGGTGATCCCGGCGAGCGTCGGTGCCGTGCGGCGAGGGTGAAGGCGATGACGGCCAGACCCGTGCCGCCGATGACCATGCGCATGACGCCGATGGACAGCGGAGTGGTGCCGTCTGGACCGAGAGCCTGCGACGTGCCGGTCGTGCCGAACAGCAATGCTGCGGCGAGGACGGCGAGAACGTGCACGTAACAGTTCTACCGGTCCCGGGTGCTTCCACAGGCTCAGCAACCGGAGAGGGGCTCAGCAACCGGGCAGGGCGTCGCCGGTAGGCTGGGGCGGTGACGATCCGGCTCCACGACTCGAAAGCGCAGACCCTGTGCGACTTCGAGCCGAGCGACCCCTCGAACGTCACGATCTACGTCTGCGGTCCGACGGTGCAGTCCGGCCCCCACATCGGCCACCTGCGCGCGGCGCTGAGCTTCGACATCCTGCGTCGCTGGCTCGCCCACCGCTACGGCCGCGTGACGTTCGTGCGCAACGTCACCGACATCGATGACAAGGTGCTCGCCAATGCGACGCCCGTCGAGCCGTGGTGGGCGCTGGCCTATCGCATGGAGCTCGCCTTCACGCGGGCGTACGGTGCCATCGGCATCCTGCCCCCGACCTACGAGCCGCGGGCGACGGCATCCATCCCGCAGATGATCGAGCTCATCGAGCGGCTGATGTCGGGCGGGCACGCCTACGCCGCCGACGGCAGCGTGTACTTCGATGTGCTGTCGTGGAGCGAGTACGGCGCTCTCACCAACCAGCGCGCCGACGCGATGGAGCCCTCGGGCGACACGGATGCCGGCAAGCGCGATCCTCGCGACTTCGCCCTGTGGAAGGGCGCGAAGGCCGACGAGCCCGCCTCGGCCACGTGGGAGTCTCCGTGGGGCGCCGGGCGGCCGGGCTGGCACATCGAGTGCTCCGCGATGTCGCGCCGCTACCTCGGACCCGAGTTCGACATCCACGGCGGCGGACTCGACCTGCGGTTCCCCCACCACGAGAACGAGCTAGCGCAGTCCACCGCCGCGGGTGATCCGTTCGCACGGTACTGGGTGCACAACGGTCTCGTCACGGTGGGCGATCAGAAGATGTCGAAGTCGCTGGGCAACGTGCTGCTCGCCGACGACCTGCTGCGCACCCGCGACCCGCTGGTGGTGCGCTACGCGCTCGCCGCCGCCCACTACCGCTCGAGCCTCAGCGTCACCCCGACGACGTTCGACGAGGCGGATGCCGCGATGAGCCGCATCCGTTCGTTCATGGAACGCGCCGCACGGGTGCTCGGCACGCAGAGCTGGCTCACCGTCGCCGACCTCCCGTCGCCGTTCGCCGAGGCCATGGACGACGACCTCGGGGTGCCGCAGGCACTCGCGGTCGTGCACGAGACGGTGCGCGCGGGCAACGCTGCGCTCGACGCCGGTGACCACGAGGCGGCCGCACGCGCGTCCGTCGAGGTCGGACGCATGGTGGGGATCCTGGGGCTGAACCCCCTGGACCCGCAGTGGCGTTCGGCCGACTCCGCTCCCGAGGCGTCGGCTCTCGACGCCCTCGTGCAGACGATGATCACGCAGCGCGCCGAGGCGCGCGCTGCGAAGGACTGGGCGAGTGCCGACCGGATCCGCGACGCGATCGCGGCCGCCGGCATCGCCCTCGAGGACGGTCCCGACGGGACACATTGGAGTATCGATGGCTAAGCCAGGGCGCCCCGGCGCGAGCAAGGGCGGCAAGGGTCCCACCAAGGGCACCGGCGGCAAGAACAAGCGCGGCCTCGAGGGCCGTGGTCCGACGCCGAAGGCCGAAGACCGTGCGTGGCACCCCGCGGGCAAGCGCAAGGCCGCGGCCGAGCGCTACACCGCCGCGGGCGGCAAGGGCGGCTCCGCGCGTCCCGCTCAGGGCGCGGGAAGAAGCCAGCGCGCCGGCAAGAAGGAAGACGACACCGAGACGGTCACCGGCCGCAACTCGGTGCTCGAGGCGCTGAGGGCCAAGATCCCCGCGACGGCGTTCTACATCGCGCAGCGCGTCGAGATGGACGACCGCGTGAAGGAGATGCTCGCGATCGCGACGAATCGCGGCATCCCGGTACTCGAAGTCACCCGCCCCGAACTCGACCGCATGGCCGGGTTCGACGGCGTGCACCAGGGTGTGGCGGTCAAGGTGCCGCCGTACGAGTACGCCCACCCGCAGGACCTGCTCGAGAGCGCGATCGACGCGGGCCACCTGCCCCTCTTCGTCGCGCTCGACGGCATCACCGACCCCCGCAACCTCGGCGCGATCGTGCGCTCGACAGCGGCGTTCGGCGGTCACGGGGTCATCGTGCCCCAGCGTCGCTCGGCGAGCGTGAACTCGGCGGTGTGGAAGACGAGCGCCGGCGCGGTCGCGCGCACGCCCGTGGCGATCGCCCCGAACCTGACCACGACGCTCAAGGAGTTCAAGAAGCAGGGCGTCTTCGTGCTGGGTCTCGCGGGCGGGGGCGACGTGTCGCTGCCCGATCTGAAGCTCGCCGACCGCCCCGTGGTGATCGTCGTGGGCTCGGAGGGCAAGGGCCTGTCGCGCCTGGTCACCGAGACATGCGACCAGATCGTCTCGATCCCGATCTCGGCAGCGGCCGAGTCGCTCAACGCCGGCATCGCGGCCTCCGTCGCCCTGTACCAGGTGTCGAGCACGCGGGCCGCGGGCTGATCGACAGCAGATTTGTGACCACAACGTAAAACATGGCCGAGAGAACGCGTCGGCGGTGACGCTCGAGCGGCTCTGACCGATAGCGTCGCTGTGTGACTTCTCCCGATCCCGTGGCCACTGCTCCTGCACACCCGAACGGGGCGACGCATCCTCTCGCGCTCGCCCCCGTTCCGTCGCCGCCGTCGAGCGTCGACGGGTTCGTGAAGGAGTTCCTCGCGAACCTGAACTTCGATCGCGGAGTGGCGCTGTCGTCGTCGAACCTCAACGACCAGTACTTCGCGCTGGCGTACACGGTGCGCGACTACCTGATGGCCCGCTGGCTCGAAGACCAGCGCCGCCAGAAGGCCACGCAGGCCAAGGGCGTCTGCTATCTGTCGGCCGAGTACCTGCTCGGGCGGCAGCTCGACAACAACCTGCTCGCGTCCCGGCTCACCGACATCGCGACCGAAGCGATGGCTGCGTGCGGCATCGACATCGCCGACATGCGGGCACAGGAAGTCGAGCCGGGGCTCGGCAACGGCGGTCTCGGCCGCCTCGCGGCCTGCTTCATCGATTCGCTCGCGACGATGAGCGTGCCCAGCATCGGGTACGGCATCCGGTACGAGTACGGCATCTTCCGTCAGACGTTCGTCGACGGTCAGCAGGTCGAGCAGCCCGACTCCTGGCTCGAGCTCGGCTCGCCGTGGGAGTTCCCGCACCCCGAGTCGGCGCAGACCATCTCGTTCGGCGGCCACACCGAGAAGTACGACGACGAGGGCGTCGAGCGCTCGCGCTGGATCCCGTCGTGGAACGTGCAGGCCGTGCCCTACAACTACATGGTCCCCGGCTACCACAACGGCCGCGTGAACACCCTGCGCCTGTGGCGCGCGGTCTCGAGCAACGCGTTCGACCTGCGCATCTTCAACTCCGGCGACTACGAAGAAGCCGTACGCGCGCAGACCTTCGCCGAGAACATCTCCAAGGTGCTCTACCCCGAGGACTCCACGCCGCAGGGCAAGGAGCTGCGCCTGCAGCAGCAGTACTTCTTCTGCGCCGCGTCGATCGCCGACTTCCTCGACAACGTGCTCGCCGAGGACTACGACCTCTCGAAGCTGCCCGATCGCGTGATCTTCCAGCTCAACGACACGCACCCCGTCATCGCCGTCCCCGAGTTCATGCGGGTGCTGGTCGACGAGAAGGGCCTCGAGTGGGATGCCGCGTGGGCGATCACGACGCAGTGCTTCGCGTACACGTGTCACACCCTCCTGCCCGAAGCCCTCGAGGTGTGGTCGGTCGAGCTGCTCGGACGCCTGCTGCCGCGCCACATGGAGATCATCTACCGCATCAACGAGGAGTTCCTCGTCGAGGTGCGCGAGCGCTTCGGCGACGACGAGTTGCGCATCCGCAACATGTCGATCATCGGCGAGCACCCGTACCGCTCGGTGCGCATGGCCTACCTCGCCACGGTCGCGGGCGCGAAGGTCAACGGCGTCGCCGAGCTCCACTCGCAGCTGCTGCGCGACAAGGTGCTGCCCGACTTCGACGAGTTCTACCCGGGCAAGTTCACCAACGTCACCAACGGTGTGACCCCGCGCCGCTTCATCCGCCTCGCCAACCCGAAGCTCGCCGACCTCATCACCGAGGCCGTCGGCGCCGGCTGGACGGTCGACCTCGAACGCCTGCGGGGGCTCGAGACCTTCGCCGAGGACCCGGAGTTCCGCGCGAAGTTCGCCGAGGTGAAGGCCGCGAACAAGCGGCGCCTGAACGAGGTGCTCCTGGAGCGCGACGGGTTCCACGTCGACGAGTCGCACATGCTCGACGTCATGGTCAAGCGCCTGCACGAGTACAAGCGCCAGATGCTCAAGGTGCTGCACATCGTCACCGAGTACGAGGGCATCACGTCGGGCCGGGTCGCGGCATCCGATGTCGTGCCGCGCACGTTCATCTTCGGGGCCAAGGCCGCGCCGGGCTACGTCATGGCCAAGCGCATCATCCACCTCATCAACGCCGTGGGCTCGGTCGTCAACGCCGACCCGCGTGTCGAGGGCCGGCTGAAGGTGCTGTTCCCGCCGAACTACAACGTCACCCTCGCCGAGCGCGTGATCCCCGCGGCCGACCTCTCCGAGCAGATCTCGCTCGCGGGCAAGGAGGCCTCGGGCACCGGCAACATGAAGTTCGCGCTCAACGGCGCGCTCACGATCGGCACCGACGACGGGGCGAACGTCGAGATCCGCGAGCTCGTCGGCGACGACAACTTCTTCCTGTTCGGGATGCAGGAGCCCGAGGTCGAGGCGCTGTGGGAGAAGGGCTACCGCCCCGCGGAGTTCTACTCGGGCGACGAGAAGCTGCGCGGCGCGATGGACCTCATCGCCTCGGGTGCCTTCTCGGGCGGCGACCGGTCGGTCTTCGAGCCCATCGTGTCGAACCTGCTCTACGACGACCGCTTCATGGTGCTCGCCGACTACGCGACCTACATCGAAGCCCAGGCGAAGGTGGACGCCGCGTATCTCGATCAGGATGCCTGGACGAAGTCGGCGATCCTCAACGTCGCGCGCACGGGGTTCTTCTCATCGGACCGCTCGATGCGCGACTACATCGACCGCATCTGGCACACGCCGCCGTCCTACTGAGCTCCGCTCAGCCGACGGCGGCGACCGCGTCGATCTCGATCTGCGCGCCGCCGACGAGCGACTGCACTCCGATCAGCGTGCTCGCCGGAAGATCCGCCGAGCCGACCATCCGGTCGCGGGTCGTCCGCCAGACGGCGAGCCGGTCGTCATCGAGGTCGACGATGTAGACGTTCACCCTGACGACGTCCGAGAAGCGTGCGCCGCCGACATCCAACGCGCGAAGGAGCTGCGTGTAGGTCGCCTCCACGGCGCTCTCGAAGTCGGCGGGCGGCACCCCTTCCGTCCCGAGCGCGACCGCGCCCGAGACGAACAGGAGGTCGCCCGCCGACACGCGAACGCTGTCGGAGATGCCCGGGAACACCGGGGCCGGGTGGCGGATGATCCGCGGGCGGTCGGTCACTTCTTGTACTGGTACGGGTTGTAGAGCACTTCGGTCTCGGGGATGTCGGGGAACTGTCCGGCGGCCCAGTCGTCACCGACCTCGCGCTCGAGGTGGGCCACGGTGTCGTCCAGCTTGCGCCGCACCCCGGCGAGGTCGCCCGCGACCACCCTGCCTTCGGACTTGACGACCTCGCCGCCGACCAGAACCGTGTGCACGTCGCCGCGCTGCGCCTGGTAGACGATCTGGCCCCAGGGATTGATCAGCGGCGCCCAGGTGGGGGAGTGCTCGTTCTTGAGCAGCACGACGTCGCCGAGCTTGCCCTTCTCGAGAGACCCGATCAGGTGATCCTTGCCCAGGGCCTTCGCGCCGCCGCGCGTGGCCATCTCGACGACCTCCTGCGCGCGCAGCTTGACGTGGGTCACGGTCTCGGCAGGCTCGAGCTGGTGGGCGTGGTAGTGCTCGAGCGCACGGTCTGCGTTGACGGTGGCGCGCATGGCGGAGAACAGATCGGCGCTGAACCACACGCTCGTGTCCACCGACAGCGACGTCGGAATCCCGTAGCGGCGCAGGTGGTGGATGGGCGGGTAGCCCTGACCGCAGGTGTCTTCGGACTCGGTGGCCAGAGAGACGTTTCCGCCGGTCGCGGCGATCTTCTGGTATGAGTCGGCCGACAGCGACGCCGCGTGCACATAGGTGAAGCCCTCGTCCATGACGCCGGCCTCGTAGGCGTTGCGGATGCCCCAGTCGTTCGTGGCGCCCCAGACGCCGGCGTGCGTCGTGACGCGCAGGCCGAGTTCTTTCGCGACGCGGTAGGCCGCCAGCTCGGGGAAGCTCTCGTCCTGGTTGGGCACGTCGAAGGCGATCTGCGTGCCGAACATCCGCGAATCGTCGCGGGACCGGGTGAGCAGGTCCTGAACGGCGGGATCCGCGGTCCATTCCCACGGCGACTGATGGATGTTGCCGTAGGCGAAGACGTAGCGGCCGGGAGATGTGGCGAGGGCTTCGTACGCGGCCTCGCCGTGCTCGATGGTGCGCAGCCCGTGGGACCAGTCCACGCTCGTCGTGACCCCGGACTCGACGGCGTCGAGCGCCGAGATCAGGTTGCCCGCGGCGTAGTCCTGGGGGCGGAACTTGGCGCCGTGCTGCAGGTAGTACCAGACGAAGTACTGCGTGAGCGTCCAATCCGCACCGTAGGCGCGCATCGCGGTCTGCCACATATGCCGGTGGGTGTCGACCATGCCGGGCATCAGGATGCCGCCGGCAGCGTCGATCTCGAAGGCATCGTCGGGTGCGGCCACGTTCACGCCGACCTCGGCGATCTTGCCGTCGATGACGAGCACGTCGCCTCGGGGGATCACCGTGCGCGCGTCGTCCATCGTCAGCACGATCCCGTTGCGGAAGACGATCGGCTGACCGTCGCGGGGGGTCGGGGAATCCGTCATCAGTGATCTCCTTCGATCAGCAGTCTGCAACAGAGGTGTGCGCGACGTCGGAGCTCAGACCGTTCAGCGGGTTGTACAGTCAGGACGAACGTCGCAACGGCACCAGCATGACGCATTCACACGAATATGGATAGAGGGCCGTTCCCAACAGTGGAGGGCGGTCGCATCTTTGCCGCTTGACAATCAGGCGGGGTCGACGTTTACATGGGTTCAGTGAGACTGAACACCCGTCGACCGGTGCGAGCCGGTGCGGGGACGACTCGCACTGCGTCGCGAAGAGGCGGCGTGTGATCCGATGAGGGAGGCAGCGCATGGCGCGGTTCGTCGTTCGACGTGCGGGAGAAGCCGAGTATCTCGACCCCGGCCCGCTGGCGCCGGGCGCCGAAGGTGTCACGCGCTGGCGCGGTGTCGGCGAGGCCGACGGAGCCGCTCACACCGATTTCGGAATCACCCGGCTCGCGCCCGGGGGGCGCACAGCAACACACGTGCATTCCTTCGAGGAGAGCTTCCACATCCTCGAGGGCGAAGTGGTGCTCGCGACCTCCGAGGCCACGGTGCGGCTGGTCGCCGGCGACTACGGCGTCATCCCGATCGGCGTGCCTCACGCCTGGCGCGCCTCGGGCGACAGTGCGGCCGCGTGGTCCGACCTGTTCACGCCCCCTGCACGGGAACGCTACGGCTCGGACACGTATCGCGTCCCCGAGCTCCCCGACGTCGATCCGATCGCCGTGGACACGCGTGATCCCCGCACCCGCTCCTTCGGCAACATCACGGCCGAGCACATGAACCCGGGTCGGCAGTCGCAGGAGCTCCTCGCCGTCTCGGCGAGCATGCGCACGGCCCTGCTCGTCTACAGCGGCATCACCCTGAAGATGATGGTCGACTCCGATCTCGGGGCGACGCTCGGCACGATGTTCATGGTGCAGTACGAGCCCGACGGCAAAGCGGGAAAGCACGACCACCCCCTCGAAGAGGCCTATCTGATCACGGAGGGCGAGGTCGCGGCGACCTTCGACGGCCAGGAGTTCCTGCTCCAGGTGGGCGACATCGCCTGGGCCGGCGTCGGCTGCGTGCACTCCTTCGCCGCGACCGGTGCCGAGGTGCGCTGGCTCGAGACGCAGGCGCCGCAGATGCCCGCGCGCCACGCCTACCGCTTCGCCCGTGATTGGGAGTACTTGCAGGAACGACTGGAGGAGCAGCAGTGACCGGACGCACCATACTCATCGCCGGCGGATCGTCGGGGATCGGACTCGAACTCGCGAAGGACCTCGCCGCCGGGGGGGACCGCGTGATCGTGACCAGCCGGAGCCGGGAGAGCGCGGAGGAGATCGCGTCGTCGATCGGCGGCGACGCGCTCGGCATCGCGCTGGACGTCTCGGAGCCGGAGGGCATCGCCGACCAGCTCGCCGACGTGCCGAAGCTCGACGGTCTCGTCCTGGCCGCGATCGAACGCGACGCCAACACGATCCGCGAATACGACATCGGGCGTGCGCGCCGGCTGATCACCCTGAAGCTCGTGGGCTACACCGAGACCGTGCACACGCTGCTCGATCGGCTGGAGCCGTCGGTCGACACGGGCATCGTCCTGTTCGGCGGGCGGGCGAAGGACGCTCCGTACCCCGGGTCGACGACGGTCTCCACGATCAACGGCGGCGTGGACGGGATCATGAACACGCTCGCGCACGAGCTCGCCCCGATCCGGGTCAACGCGCTCCACCCCGGCATCATCGGCGACAGCCCGTTCTGGGCGGGAAAGCCCGCCGGCGTGCTCGACGGCTACGAGAGCAGGACCCCCGGCGGACAGCTCGCATCGATGGTCGACGTCGTCGACGCGGTGAAGTTCCTGCTCTTCAACCGCGGCGTCTCGGCCCACAGCCTGAACGTGGACCGCGGCTGGCGCATCACCTGATGCACGCGGACACGACGGCACCCCACACGAGAAGGAGCGGATCATGAGCATCGCGACGCGCGGCACGATGGGTGTCGACTGGGAGGCACGGGTCGATTTCGAGCGGCTGCGCGATCAGCGCCTGGCCCGATTGCACGCCGAGCTCGAGCGCTCGTCGCTCGGCGCGCTGCTCGCGTTCGACTTCAGCAACATCCGGTACGCCTCGGGCACGCACATCGGCACCTGGGCGATGGACAAGCTGATCCGCTTCTGCCTGATCACCCGCAAGACCGATCCCATCGTGTGGGACTTCGGCTCGGCGGCCAAGCACCACGCCCTCCTGAACCCGTGGCTGCACGAGACCCACATGGAGGCGGACGCCGACCCGCACGCTCCGCACCACGGCGCGAAGCGCCCCCGGCTCGAGTCGGGCGCCCGTGCCGGGATCTCGACTCTCCGGGGTGCGTTCCCGCCGGACGCGGGGATCGCCGAGGAGGTCGCCCGCAAGATCCGCCGCGAGCTCGAGCGCTTCGACCTGATGGGCGAGCCGCTCGGGATCGACGTCGTCGAGCTGCCGATCCTCTTCGCGCTGCAGAAGGAGGGCATCGAGGTCGTGGACGGGCAGCAGGTCTTCATGGAGGCCCGCCGCATCAAGACGGACGACGAGATCACGCTCCTCACGACAGCCGCCTCGATGGTGGATGCCGCCTACGACCAGCTCTACGAGTTCCTCCGGCCCGGTGTGCGGGAGAACCAGTGCGTGGGTCTCGTGTCGAAGTCGTTGTACGACGCCGGCTCGGAGTACGTCGAAGGGGTCAACGCCATCTCGGGCGAGCGGTGCGCACCGCATCCGCATGTCTACTCGGATCGCGCCGTGCGGCCGGGCGACCCGGCGTTCTTCGACATCCTGCACTCCTTCAACGGCTATCGCACCTGCTACTACCGGACCTTCGCCGTCGGGTCGGCGAGCCCCGCGCAGGTGGACGCCTATACGCGGGCACGCGAGTACATGGACGTCGCGATCGCCGCGGTGAAGCCCGGTGCGACGACCGCCGACATCGTCACCCTCTGGCCCAAGGCCGAGGAGTTCGGGTTCCCCGACGAAGAGGCCGCCTTCGCGCTCCAGTACGGGCACGGCGTCGGACTGTCGATCTGGGAGAAGCCGATCTTCTCCCGCCTGACCTCGCTCGATCATCCGGAGGTGCTCGAGGAGGGCATGGTCTTCGCCCTCGAGACGTACTGGCCGGCATCCGACGGCTGGGGCGCGGCGCGCATCGAGGAGGAGGTCGTGGTGACGGCCGACGGGTGCGAGGTCATCACGAAGTTCCCGGCCGAGACGCTGCTCGTCGCGGGCGGCGGGCGCTACTTCACGGTGAACGGACCCCTCCCAGGGGTGCGTGACTCGCAGTCCCACCTGAACACGCCCGAAGGTCGGGGGGAGCTCCACGACTGATCGCGGCGGCGGCCTGCGGCGGCCCATGAACGCGACCTCGGCTGGGTTCGTACTGCCCTTCGCCATCTTCTGGTCGACGCTGGACCGCTCGCTGATCCTGCCGCTCATCCCGTCGATCGCGTCGGATCTGGGCGCGCAGGTCTCGGTGACGGCCTTCGCGATCACCGGGCACGCCCTGGCGTACGCGCTGTTCCAGATCGTGTGGGGCCCGCTGTCGACCACCTGGGGGCGCGTCCGCGTGCTCACGCTGTCGACGGCGCTCGCCGCCGTCGCCAATCTGGCCAGTGCGCTGGCACCGGACGTCACGCTGCTGATCGTCGCGCGCATCGCGTCGGGTGGGGCGTTCGCGGCCACCTTCGCGGCGGTGCTGACCTACGTGGGCGACATGCTGCCCTACGCGAAGCGCCCGGCCGCCATGTCGAACCTCGCGACGGCCACGGCGCTGGGTCTCGCCGCCGGCACGCTCATCGCGGGCGCGGCCGTCACCTGGACGTCATGGCGATGGGTGTTCGCCGCCTTCGCGGTCGGCACGGCGATCCTCGTCCCGCTGCTCGCGCGGCTGCCCGACGCGCCGACCCTCGACGAGACCCGGGTGATCGCGCAGGCGGCACGCCTGTTCCGCACACCGTGGGCACTGCTCGTGTGCGGGCTCAGCCTGCTGGAGGGCATCCTGCTGATCGGGTTCTTCAACCTGCTCCCCGTCGCGCTGCAGCAGGCGGGCGAGGCCGCCTTCGTGTCGGGCGCCGTCACGGCGGCGTTCGGGGTGGCGGTGGTCGTGGTCAGTCAGCTGATGAAGCTCGTCGTCGGCCGAGTGCGGCAGTGGGTGCTGCTGGCGACCGGGGGATCCTGCGCGGTGGCGGCGATGGCGGTGCTCGCGCTGCAGATCTCCGCCGCGAGCGTGCTCCTGGGCGCCACGCTGATGGGAGTGGGCTGGGCGCTCGCCCACACGACGCTGCAGACCTGGATGACGGATGCCGCCGCGGACACGCGGGCGCTCGGCATGACCCTCTTCTCCATCTCGCTCATGCTCGGCGGCGCGACGGGGGCCGCGTTCGGTGCGCTCGCCGCCGACCGCCACGCCTTCGGAACGCTTTTCGTCTGGGCGGTCGGCGGCGCTCTGGTGTTCGCCGTGGGCGGTGCGGTGGCCCGGACGCGGTACAACGTGCGCGAGCGGTGAACGACGCGCGTCGTGTGCACTCAGAATTGATTCGATGTGCAGTGACACTTGACACAGGCGAAGCGCCTTGGTTCACTTGTGTCCACCAGCGACCCCGCAGGCACTCCTCCCCGACGACGTGGAAGGTCCGATAGATCGGTGTTCGAACCCGTCTTCCTGGCACAACAGGTGCTCAATGGATTGAGCTTCGGTGCTCTCCTGTTCCTCCTCGCGAGCGGCCTCACGCTCGTGTTCGGCCTCATGCGGATCGTGAACATGGCGCACGGCGCCTTCTACATGCTCGGCGGCTACATCGGCGTGGTCATCGCCACGCTCACGGGCAATCTGCTCCTCGCGATCATCGTCGCGATCATCGTCGTCGCGGGGACCGCGTTCATCGTCGAAGTGGTGCTCCTGCGCTTCGTCCGCGGACAGGAGATGCCCGAGGTGCTGCTCACGATCGGCGTGTCCTTCGTCATCGCCGACCTGTGCCTCGCCTTCTTCGGCGGTGACCCCCAGAACCTGCCGAACACGGTGAAGATCCCGGGCGCGCTCATGGTGGGCGAGCTGGTCTACCCCTGGTACCGCATCTTCGTCATCGCCGTCGCGATCGTCATCGGCATCGCCCTGGCGCTGGTGCAGAACAAGACCCGGGTGGGAGCGGTGGTGCGTGCCGGCGTGGATGACCGCGAGATCATCACGGCGATGGGCATCAACATCAAGTGGGTGTTCACGGGCATGTTCATCGTGGGAGCGGCGCTCGCCGCGATCGGCGGCACGATCGGGGCCGGCATGCAGAGCATCCTGCCCGGCGTGCAGAACGAAGTGCTCCTCTACGCGCTGGTCGTCATCATCATCGGCGGGCTCGGAAGCATCCCGGGAGCGGCGGTCGGCAGCATCCTGATCGGGTTGATCGACGCGTTCGCCAAGGCGTGGATACCGGAGTTGGCCTACTTCACGATCTTCCTGCCGATGGCGCTCGTGCTCGTGCTGCGCCCGACCGGCCTCTTCGGAAAGGCAGCCTGATGAGCAACCGACTCGTCGAGACCCGGACGGTCCGCACCTTCGGTCCTCCGCGCCCGTCACGGACGATGACGATCAACCTCGTCCTCCTCGGCGCGGTCCTCGCGATCGCGGTCGCCCTGCCGTACCTCGGGATGTCCAGCTTCGCCATCTCGCTGACCTCGACGATCCTCATCGCCGGCACCCTGGCATCGAGCGTCAACTTCCTCGCCGGTCAGGGCGGCATGGTGTCGCTCGGCCACGCGGGGATCGCCGCGGCGTCCGCCTACGGTGCCGGGTTCGCCTCGAAGCAGGGTCTGGACCCCGGGATGCAGGTGATCTTCGCCCTCGTCGCGACCCTCGTCGTCTCGCTGATCTACGGCGTGCTGTCGATGCGCACGAGCGGCATCTACTTCCTGATGGTCACGCTCGCCGTCGGCATGCTGATCTACGGCCTCGCCTTCCGGCTGTCGTCGGTGACCGGGGGCGAGAACGGCATCAGCGGCATCCAGCGCCCCGCCTGGATGGAGTCGTACTGGGTCTACTACTACGTCGTCCTCGGGATCTTCGTCGTGCTGACCGCCGCCCTGTGGATCGTGGGCAACTCGCCGTTCGGAGCCAGCCTGCGCGGTGTCCGCGACAGTGAGAGCCGCATGCGCAGCCTCGGCTACAGCGTCCCCTCGTACAAGCTGGGCGCGTTCATGATCTCGGGATCGGTGGCCGGGTTCGCCGGGCTGCTGTCGGTGTGGCACACCCATTTCGTGAGCCCCTCGTCGGCCGGGGTCGACCGGTCCGTGCACCTGATCGTCATGGTGATCCTCGGCGGCGTGGGGACGCTCCTCGGTCCGATCATCGGCGCCGCCGTGGTCGTGCTCGTGGAGAACGTGCTCTCCAGCTACGTCGACCGCTGGCCGACCGTGCTCGGTCTCATCTTCATCCTGGTGATCCTGTTCGCGCGAGCCGGCATCGCCGGAAGCGCCCGCAAGCTCGTCAACCGCATCCGACGACGCTCCACCTCTGCCCCACCGCACGACGGGGATTCCCCACCGGACGCACCCGTGTCCTCCGCACCATCCGCACAGCAGAACAAACGAAAGGACCTGACATGAAGTCAACGACGACCTCGATCCGCCGCCGGGCCGTGGCGATCGCGGCTCTCGCTGCGTCCGCCGCGCTCGCCCTCACCGCCTGCGCCCCTCCCGGCGGCGCGACCGAGCCCTCGGAAGCCGCCTCCGAGTCCGCCGGCGCCACGGGCACGCTGAAGGTCGGCTACATCTCTCCCACGACGGGCAACTTCGCCGTCGCCGGGCAGGAGATGGTCGACGGCTGGAACCTCTACTGGGAGACCCAGGGCAACGAGGTCAACGGCGTCACCATCGAGACCATCGTCGAGGACGACGCCGGCAACCCCGAGGTCTCGCTCACCAAGGCGAGGAAGCTCGTCGAGCAGGACCAGGTCGATGTCGTCGTCGGTCCGCTGATCGCCAACACCGCACTCGCCGTCGCCGAGTACACCGCCAGCGTCGGCGTGCCGAACCTGCACCCCGTCGCGGCATCCGATGACCTCACGCAGCGCAACGCGAACGACCTCACCGTCCGCACGGGCTCGATGGGCGGCTCGCAGGCCAACTATCCGGGCGGCGAATGGGCGGCCACCGAGGGCGGCTACGACTCGGTCGTCACGCTCTGCGCCGACTACGCCTTCGGCTGGGAGTCGTGCGCCGGCTTCGTCCAGGGCTTCGCCGAGAACGGCGGCGAGGTCGTGGAGCAGATCTGGTTCCCGAACTCGACCACGGACTTCTCGACCTACGTGTCGCAGATCCAGGCGTCGGGTGCCGACCTCGTCTACGTGGCGACGGCCGGTGGCGCTCCGGGTCCGAACTTCCTCAACGCCTACCTCGGCCTCGGCCTCGACATGGACGACCTGCTGCTGAACTGCTGCGCCGCCGACCAGGGGACGCTGCGCACCATGGGCGACCAGATCGTCGGCCTGAAGTCCATCAGCTACTGGGCAGAGGGTCGCGACAGCGAAGCGGTGACGGAGTTCATCGAGTCGTACAAGGATTTCTCGGACGGCAAGGTGCCCGGCGCCTACGTCGCCGGCGGCTACATCACCGCGTCGCTCGTGGCCTCGGTGCTCGAGGAGAACGGACTCGTCACCGGCGAGGACCTCGTCTCGGCCATCACCGAGTACACCTTCGAGGACAGCATCTTCGGACGCATCTCGTGGGACGACTACAACAACACGGTCGGCCCGGTTTACATCCGCGAGGTCGAGATGTTCGACGACGGCAACCTGTACAACGTCCCGATCGCGACGATCGAAGATGTCGACCAGTGGCTCGGACGCTCGCCCGAAGAGGCGCTCGCGCAGCCGACCTACTCGCAGACCTTCCAGGGGCTCGAGTGAGCGGATCGACCACGGCGAAGGCCCCGGACCCGCGAGGGTCCGGGGCCCCCGCCCCCGCGCTCGTCGTCGCGGGACTCGGCAAGAGATACGGCGGCGTCCAGGCGGTCGACGACATCTCGCTCGAGCTGGCTCCGGGCGAGCGGATGGGCGTCATCGGGCCCAACGGCGCCGGCAAGACGACGCTGTTCAAGATGATCGCGGGCGACGTCCCGCCGTCGGCCGGCTCCATCGAGCTGTTCGGTAAGGACGTGACCCGGCTGGCGTCCGCCCGCCGCGCGCGCCTCGGCGTCGGCCGCACGTTCCAGGTCTCCAATCTGTTCCGCGAGATGACGGTGCTCGACAACGTCCGCGTCGCCGCCCGCGGCGGATCGCCCAAGGCGAGGGTGTTCTGGCGGATGCAGGGCCTCCGCGACGAGGTGACGCAGGAGGCCGTCGCGATGCTGGACTCGGTCGGGCTCATCGGCCGCCGCGACGACACGGTCGCCGACCTCTCGCACGGCGAGCAGCGTCAGCTCGAGATCGCGATGGCGCTCGTCAGTAGGCCGACGATCCTGCTGCTCGACGAACCCGCCGCCGGGCTGTCGGCGGTCGAGCGGGCGACTCTGCGCCAGCTGATCGAGGAGCTTCCGCGGACGCTGCCGATCCTGTTGATCGAGCACGACATGACGCTCGCCCTCGGTCTGACCGACCGCGTGATGTGCCTCGAGAACGGTCGGCACGTCGTGACGGGAACCCCCGACGAGGTGCGTGATCACCCGACGGTGAAAGAGATCTATCTGGGAAGGCGCGACAAGAAGTGACTCTTCAGGTCAAGGACGTCCATGCCGGCTACGCCACGGCGCACGTGCTGAACGGCGTCGACTTCACCATCGCCGACGGGCAGAGCGTGGCTCTGCTCGGTCGCAACGGCATGGGCAAGACGACGCTCGTCCGCACGATCTGCGGTCTGCGTCCGCCCGCCGTCGAACGAGGCTCGATCATGTACGACGGCGTGGACATCACCCGGAGGCCGAGCCATCTGATCTCGCGCGCCGGGATAGCGATCGTCCCTCAGGGGCGCCGGGTGTTCGGATCCCTGACCACTCTCGAGAACCTCACCGTCGTGCGCCGCACCAAGCCCGCACGGGGAGAGACCTGGACGGTGGAGCGCGTGTTCGAGTTCTTCCCGAGACTCGCCGAGCGTGCCGGGTCCATGGCGCGGTCGCTCTCGGGCGGTGAGCAGCAGATGCTCGCGATCGGCCGCGCGTTGATGACCAACCCGACGCTGCTGATCATGGACGAGCCGAGCGAGGGCCTCGCGCCGAGCGTGCTCGACGTCATCCAGGACCGCCTCGCCGAGCTTCGCACCTCGGGACTGTCGATCCTCATCGCCGAGCAGAACGTCGACCTCGCCCTCGACATCGCCGAGCACGTCATCGTCCTGGACGACTCCGGCACGATCGCGTGGTCGGGGCTCCCGGCCGAACTGCGTGCCGACGAGCGGCTGCTCGAGCAGCACCTCAGCATCTGACGCGGCGATCGACGTGCACACCCCAGCCGCCGCTCCGCCTCTCCCCGTCGTCGACCTCGTCCTCCACAACGGTCGGGTGACGACGTTCGCCGATCCCGCACAGGGCCCGCCCGAGGTCGAGGCGATCGCCATCGCCGCCGGGCGCGTCATCGCCGTGGGATCGGATGCCGACCTCGCGCCCCTGCGCGATCTCGCGGCGCGCACCATCGATCTGCGGGGTCGCCGCGTGATCCCCGGTCTGAACGATTCGCACATCCACGCGGTGCGCGGCGGAGTCTCGTGGACCCGCACGGTGCACTGGGAGGTCGTCCGCTCGATCCCGGCGGGCCTGGACCTCGTGCGCGAGGATGCCCGCCGTCGTGGCCCGGGCGAGTGGGTGTCTGTGGTCGGAGGCTGGCACTCATCGCAGCTCGACGAGCACCGCGCCCCGACGCGGGACGAGCTCGACCGCGCCGCCCCGGACAACCCGGTCTACGTGCAGGAGCTCTACGACCGCGGCATGCTGAACTCTGCGGGTCTGCGGGTCTGCGGCTTCGACGAGGACTCCGCCGATCCGGTACGCGGCACCCTCGTGCGCGACGACGCGGGCCGCCTCACGGGAGAGATCCGCGGCGTCGGGGCATTCGCCGTCCCGCTCGGTCTCGCGCTGCGCGTCGACGCGGCGGGATCCGAGGCCGGGGTGCAGGCGATGAACACCGTTTTCGCGCGCCACGGGCTGACCGGCTTCGTCGACGGCGGAGGACTCCTCGTGACACCTCGCGACTACGACCCCCTGTACGCGGTCTGGCAGCGCGGCGGACTCGACGTGCGGGCGCGCCTGTTCCACTCGGCGTGGACGCGCGGCGGCGAGGTCGCCGACATCGAGGCGCTGACGGCGCTCGTGCAAGCAGGCTCGGGCGACGGCATGCTGCGCATCGCAGGTGTCGGTGAGATCCCGCATCTCGGGTGCCACGACATGGAGGGGCTGGACCCCTTCGTCCTCGAGGAGTCCTCGCATCGCGAGCTCGTCGAGATCGTCCGGCTGTGCGCCGTACGGGGGTGGCGCATGAGCATCCACGCCGTGCTCGACTCGACCCTCGGCCGCATCCTCGACGCATGGGAAGAAGTCGAGCGCGACACCGGCCTGGTCGCCTTCCGCGGCTGGTCGATCGTCCACGCCGACGAAGCCTCGCGGGCGAATCTGAAGCGTCTGGCCCGCCTCGGTGCGGGCATCCTCGTGCAGAACCGCCTTCTCCTCAAGGGCGGCGACTACGTCTCGGCCTGGGGTGAGGAGGCCACGGCGGCCGCTCCGCCGATCGCCGTCATGCGGGAGCTCGGCATCATCATCGGCGCAGGCACCGATGCGACGCGCGCCAACTGGTTCTCGCCCTGGGCCTCGATCTGGTGGCTCGCGACCGGAGGGACGCTCAGCGGGCAGGGCGTGCGCGCCGAGCAGCACCGGATGCCGCGTGAAGACGCGGTCGCCGCCTACACTCGCGACGCCGCCTGGTTCACCGGCGAGCAGGACCGTCGCGGACGGCTGCTCCCCGGGTTCGACGCCGACCTGTGCGTGCCGACGCTCGACCCCTTCACCTGTTCTGACGACGAGCTGCGCGGCATCCTGAGCGATCTGACGATCATGGACGGACGCATCACGAGCGACAGCGGAGCACTCGGCGGCTGACGCCGCCGCGACGAGAGGACCACGACGATGAACGACATCCCCGAACCCCGCCGCGTCGGCAACGCCGACGTCATCCACCACGAAGGCTACGACCCCGCCATCGTCAGCCCGTTCGTACCGGCGATCCGCACCGTGTCGAACGCGCGCCTCGTGTTCATCAGCGGTGTCACGGGCGCGCCGGTCTACCACGATCATCCGCACGTCCCCGAGGTCTTCGACGCGATGCCGGCGGATGCCGCCGGCCAGGTGCGCAACGCCTTCGACCACCTCGATCAGGCACTCGCCGCAGCCGGCTGCCATCGACACGACGTCGTGAACATGATCCGGTTCTTCACAGATGTCGAAGCCGACCAGGATGTCGTCAACGCCCACCAGGCCGCCTGGTTCGGCGGGCACATCCCCACCAGCACCACGGTCGAAGTCACCAGGCTCGCCACCGACCGGCGGCTGCGGTTCGAGTTCCACGTCGTCGCCGCGGCCCCGGCCTGATCCACCCCACCTGTCGCGCCGTCGGCCGACCACCCGTTCTGCACCACCACGAAGGAGACACACATGACGGACAACAAGCCCACGGTCGGATGGATCGGAGCCGGGCGCATGGGGTTCCAGCTCGCCAAGCGCCTGCTCGACGCGGGCTATCCCGTCGCGGTCTACAACCGCACCCGCTCCAAGGCCGAGCCCCTGACGGAGTTCGGGGCGACGATCGTGGACCGCCCGGTCGACCTCGCCGATCGCGACATCGTCTTCAGCATGGTCTCGGCCTCGCACGACCTCGAGAACGTCATGCTCGGCCCGGACGGACTCCTCACCGACCCCGCGCGCGCTCCCCGCATCATCGGCGACGCGTCGACCGTGTCCGTCGAGGCGTCCGAGACGGTGCGCGCCGCCGCCGAGGCGCGGGGCGTCGGGTTCCTCGCGACCCCCGTGTCGGGCAACCCGAAGGTGATCTCGGTGGGAAAGCTGACCGTGGCGGCATCCGGACCCCGCGACGCCTACGACGAGATCGAACCGCTGCTGCAGACCTGGGGGCGCGGCGTGACCTACGTCGGAGAAGCCGAGGTCGCCCGCATCGTGAAGATCGCGCACAACGTGTTCCTCGGTGTCGTCATCCAGTCGCTCGCCGAGATCACCGTGCTCGCAGAGAAGGCCGGTGTCACCCGCGAGGCGTTCCTGTCGTTCCTGAACGACTCGGTGATGGGCTCCGTCTTCACCCAGTACAAGACTCCGGCGCTGGTCAACCTCGATTTCACCCCGACCTTCACCAACGTGCTGCTGCAGAAGGACTTCGACCTGGGACTCGCCGCCGCGAAGTCCCTCGGGGTGGTGATGCCGGTCGCGAGCGTGACACGCAATCTCGTGGCCCAGGAGGTCGGCAACGGCAACACCGAGCAGGACTTCGCCTCGCTCATCGTGACGATCGCGCGCGGCTCGGGCCTGGACATCGTCTCGGAGGAGGCGGCCGTGGGCGACGGGCTGGAGGCCTGATGGGAGGCCACCACGGTCACGGCGGAGCGGGTCGCTTCGAGCGGCCCGCGTCGCGTCCGCCCGGGGTGCGTCCCCTGGGAGCACCCGGTCAGAACGCCGTGGACTACGAGCACCGCGTCGATTTCGACCGGCTGCGCTCCTACCGCCTCGATCGTGCGAAGGCCGCCCTGGAGGCGTCGGAATGCGGCGCGTTCCTGCTCTTCGACTTCTACAACATCCGCTACACGACGCAGACGTGGATCGGCGGCGCCCTCGGCGACAAGATGATCCGCTACGCGCTGCTGATGCGGGGCCGCGAGCCGATCCTGTGGGACTTCGGGTCGGCCGTGCGCCACCACAAGCTGTACTCGGACTGGGTGCCCGAGGAGAACTACCGGGCGGGCTTCCTCGGGTTCCGGGGTGCCGTCGATCCCGAGGGCGCCGGGCTCATGCGCGACGCGGTGTCCGAGATCGTGTCGCTCCTCACGGCGGAGGGCCTCGCGGACGCGCCGGTCGGACTCGACATCGTCGAGCCGCCCTTCCTCTTCGAGATGCAGCGGCAGGGGCTGCGGGTCGCCGATGCCCAGCAGTCGATGCTCGACGCGCGGGTCATCAAGAACACCGACGAGATCATGCTGCTCAATCAGGCGGCCGCGATGGTCGACGGCGTCTACCAGGACATCGTCGAGGCGCTCAAGCCCGGTGTGCGCGAGAACGAGATCGTCGCGCTGGCCAACAAGCGTCTCTACGAATACGGCAGCGATCAGGTCGAAGCCGTCAACGCGATCTCGGGGGAGCGGTGCAACCCGCATCCGCACAACTTCACGGATCGCATCATCCGCCCCGGCGACCAGGCGTTCTTCGACATCATCCACTCATTCAACGGCTATCGCACGTGCTACTACCGCACGTTCGGCGTCGGCTGGGCCACGGACAGCCAGCGCGACGCCTACAAGCAGGCACGCGAGTGGATGGATGCCGCGCTCGACGCGATCCGTCCGGGCGTCGGCAGCGACCAGGTGGCCGCGGTGCTCCCGAAGGCCGAGGACTTCGGGTTCGAGAACGAGTTGTCGGCATTCGGGCTGCAGTTCGCGCACGGACTGGGGCTCGGCCTGCATGAGCGGCCGATCATCTCGCGCCTCAACTCCATGAAGGACCCGGTGGAGCTGAAGGCGGGGATGGTGTTCGCGATGGAGACCTACTGCCCGGCGTCCGACGGCTCGTCGGCCGCGCGCATCGAGGAGGAGGTCGTCGTCACCGATTACGGCATCGAGGTGCTCACGAAGTTCCCCGCGCAGGATCTCTTCGTCGCGAACCCGTACCGCGACTGACACGCGGAGCGTCGCGTTCACCCACACGGTACACAGCGATAGGGTCGAGCAGCGGGAAAGGAACTCCATGACGGCGCAGCTCGGCGCGAGGATCCGGCAGGCGCGTCTCGCCCAGGGCCTGAGCCTGCGGGCGACGGCCGGCGCCGCGGCGATCTCGCCCAGCCTTCTGTCGCAGGTCGAGACCGGCAAGGTCCAGCCGTCGGTGAGCACGCTGTACGCGATCGTCAACACGCTCGGCCTGTCGGTCGACGACGTGCTCGGCACGGCGTCGACACCCGAGGCCACGCGCCGGCAGCTGCCCGCGCACCCCGTGCAGCGTTGGGAGACGGCCCCCGAGATACTCATGGAGAACGGCGTCTCGTGGCGGGGCCTCGCCGTTGCGGGCGGGGGTGTGGACGCCCTGCACGTCACCTACCAGCCCGGAGCGGCGAGCTCGCTCGACGACTCCCACATGCGCCATGAAGGCGTGGAGTACGGCTACATCATCCGGGGCGAGATCACCCTGAAGCTCGACTTCGACAGCCACGTCCTCCGGCCGGGCGACTCCTTCTGCTTCGACTCGATGCGCCCGCACCTCTACCTCAACCACACCGACGCCGTGTCGGAGGGCGTTTGGTTCGTGATGGGGCAGGCGCGTCGGGGTGAATCGGTCGCCGATCCCTCGCCGGTGATGCGCAGCGCTGTCGACGTGCTCGACGCCATGAGCCGCCTTCCCGGGCGTGCCGAGGTCTAGGGGCGCGCATGCCTGATCTCGACATCCCGTGGGACCTTGTGGGTGAGCGTGTGCGCACGGCCCGAAAGGCGTCCGGCCTCACCGTCCGCGAGCTCGGGCGCCGCATCGGCGTGTCGGCCAGCCACGTGTCGCAGGTCGAGCGCGGGCTCGGAGCGTTCAGCGTCCCCGCTCTCTACGCGGCGGCCAGCGAGCTCGGCGTCTCGATGAACGACCTTCTGGCTCCGCAGGGCGCGGCGGTACCGGATGCCGCGTCGCCGGCGGCGCCCGACGGCATCCGGGATCTCGTCGCCGCCGGCATCGTCCAGCGCGCGGCTGACCACCCCACCATCAAGCTCAGCTCGGGTCCGCGCTGGAGCAGGCTCACCGCCGTCGGCGAATCCGACGCGGAGTTCCTCGAAGTCATCTACGCGCCGCACACCGCGTCGCCGGTCGAGCACATCCACCACGCGGGCCGCGAGTACGGCATCGTGATCTCGGGGTCGCTCGACGTCGAGGTCGACGGTGTCGCGAGCGTTCTCGAGACGGGCGACTCGATCATGTTCGACTCGCACCGGCCGCACCGCTTCTGGAACGACGGCGAGGTCGAGGTGCGCGCGATCTGGTTCGTCCGCGGCCGTGGCGCCAACGACTCGCTGCCGCACGGCTGAGGGCTGTGCCCGTCAGGCCTTCCAGACCGACTTCAGGTTGCAGAACTCGCGGATGCCCTCGGCCGACAGCTCGCGTCCGACACCCGAGTCCTTGATTCCGCCGAACGGCAGCTCGGGGTACGAGATCGACATGCCGTTCACGAAGACCGCACCGGCGCGGATGCCCGCGACGAGTTCGGACTCCTCCGCGGCATCCTGCGTCCACACCGCCGAGCTCAGGCCGAATGTGGTGTCGTTGGCGATGCGAAGGGCCTCGGCGGCGTCGTCGGCGCGGTACACGGTGGCGACCGGGCCGAAGGCCTCCTCGGCGTAGAGCCTCATCTGCGGCTGGATGCCGGTCAGCACCGTCGGAGGGTAGAACCATCCGGCGCCCGATGGACGAGATCCGCCGACCTCGGCGGTCGCGCCTTTCGCGATCGCGTCGTCGACGAGTTCGGCGAGGTCGTCGAGCCCCGACGAGGTGGCGAGCGGGCCGATGTCGGTCCCGGCGTCGGTGGGATCGCCCGAGACGAGAGCGGCCATCGCTGTCGTGAACGCCGCGACGAACGCGTCGTAGACATCGGTGTGCACGATGAAGCGCTTGGCGTTGATGCACGCCTGGCCGTTGTTCGTGGTGCGCGACGTGACGGCGGTGGCGACCGCCTTGTCGAGATCGGCGCTCGGCATGACGATGAACGGGTCGGAGCCGCCGAGCTCGAGCACGACGTGCTTGACCTCGGAGCCGGCGATGGCGGCGACCGAGCGCCCGGCGGGCTCGGATCCGGTGAGGGTCGCGGCCACGACGCGGGGGTCGCGCAGCACGCGCTCCACCCCCGCCGCCGGAATGAGCAGCGACCGGAAGGATCCGCTCGGGAATCCGCCGCGCTCGAACAGGGCGTCGAGGTACAGCGCCGCCTGGGGCACGTTCGACGCGTGCTTGAGCAACCCGGTGTTGCCGGCCATCAGGGCGGGCGCGGCGAAGCGCACGACCTGCCAGATCGGGTAGTTCCAGGGCATGACCGCCAGCACCACGCCCAGCGGCTCGTACCGCGTCGTCGCGGACGAGGCGTTCACGGCCGACGGGTCCTCGAGCGCGTGTCCGGTGAGGAATGCCTCGGCGCGCTCCGCGTAGAAGCGCATCGCGGTGGCGGACTTGCGGGCTTCCGCCCTCGCCTGCGCGAGCGGCTTGCCCATCTCGAGCGTGATCATGTCGGCGACCTGCTCGACCTCGTCGTCGAGCAGGTCGGCTGCGGCGCGCATCCAGCGCGCGCGGGTGGCGAAGTCCGTCTTCTGGAGGTCGGCGAACGCCTGGTGGGCCGATGCGATGCGCTCGTCCACCTCGGCGTCGGTGTGTGCGGTGAACTCGCGGACGAGCTCTCCCGTTGCGGGGTTGATGGATGCGATGGCCACAGACGATGCCTTTCGATCGGTTTCAGACGTCGCCGTGCGCGACGTCGAACACGTGGGGGTTCTTCGCCAGCTGGCGACGGGTGCGGCGGATGTGAGCGGTGAGCACGCGCTCCGCTTCCTCGACGTCGCCGTCGCGCAGCGCCGCCACCATGAGGTGATGCTCTTCGTATGCGATGCGACGGGCATCGGGCGTCCAGCCGGCGACATAGGCCCGGCGATACGGTGCGGTCGTGTTCCACAGCTTGAGGATCAGTCCGTCGAGCTGCGAGGTCTGGGCCGCCGCGTAGCTCGCGAGATGGAACTCGCGGTCCAGCGCCAGGAACGTCTCGGTGTCGTCACCGGCGTCGCTGATGCTCTGGGCGAGGTCGGCGAGATGCGCGAGGTGATCGTCGTCGAGGCCCGGTGCGCTGTAGCGCAGAAGCAGAGGCTCGAGCCGCTCGCGCATCTGGTACACCTCCTCGCATTCGGCGAGGGTCAGCCGCGACACCCACGCGCCCGAGTTCGCGACGACGGTGACGAGACCTTCGTACTCGAGCTGGCGGATCGCCTCGCGCACGGGAACCCGGCTGGCGCCGAACTCCGCCGCGACATCCTCCTGGCGGATCCGAGCCCCGGGAAGGTAGGCGCCCGCGATGATGGCCGAGCGGATGCCGTCGGCGATACGCGCTCCGGCGTCGCCGTCGCGCGTGCGCGCCGTGTCGATCGTGCTCATCGGTTCGTCCGTTCCTTCACTCGGCGGGATGCCCGGGGTGCCAGAGGCGCGTCGCGGCGCCGGACTCGTAGGCCTTGCCGTCGGGAAAGCTGACGAGCTCGAACTGCATGCCCCAGGGGCTGCGGAAGTAGAGCCACCGCTGGCCCGCTGACGCTCCCGCGCTCGTCACGGGCTCGCCCATCACCTCGACGTCGCGCTCGCGCAGATAGGCGGCTGCGGCATCCATGTCATCGACGTAGATCGCCAGGTGATGACCGCCGATGTCGCTGTTGCGGGGCTGCGGCGCCTGGCCGTCGGCGCTGTCGTACGCGAACACCTCGAGGTTCGTGCCGTTGCCCAGGCGATAGAAGCGGATCTCATCGATCACGGTGCGCGGATGCACGCCGAGCTGAACGGTCATCCAGTCGTCGTCTGCCCGCTTGGCGCCCAGCGTGTACACGGGCGTCGCTCCGAGCACGTCGATGAGCCACCGCTCGGCGGCGTCGAGATCGGGCACGGTGAAGCCGATGTGGTCGATGCCCCGCATACCGGGAAGCGGCATCCTGCTCTCCTTCTGCACGACGATGTGGATGCCTGATTGTATCCACACATCGATCAGCATGGGGAAGTAGTCGTCGATCTTGCCCAACGACCTTGCGATTGGATGCAATCGAGGCTTAGTCTGCTCGTGACCAGTTCGGTCGCATGACTTCGACGGAGACGACCATGCCGCGACGACGCAAGCTCGAAACGGGGGTGCCGTGGATCGAGCTGACGACGACGGCGTCCGACTGGAAAGAGGCCGATCCGGCGCTGCTGGCGACGATGCTCGGCGAGATGCACCTGATCCGCGCTTTCGAGGAAAGCGTCCTCGAACTCGCCGCTGCCGGACTCGTGCACGGACCGGCGCATTCGAGCATCGGCCAGGAGGGCGGTGCGGTCGGCTCGATCGCGGCCCTTCGATCGGCGGATGCCGTCAACGGCTCGCACCGCGGCCACCACCAGTTCCTCGCCAAGGCGATCACGCACGTGTCGGCCGGTGCCCTGGATCTGGGCGCGCTGGTCACGACCGATCTCCAGGCCCTCCTCCAGCGCACTCTCGCCGAGATCCTCGGCTTGGCCCAGGGATTCTCGGGCGGACGAGGCGGGTCCATGCACCTGCAGTGGCTCGAAGCCGGCGCGCTGGGCACGAACGCGATCGTCGGCGGCGGTGCGCCGCTCGCGACGGGCACCGCATGGGCGCAGAAGCATTCAGGCACGTCGGACGTCTCGATCAACTACTTCGGGGACGGGGCGAGCCAGATCGGTTCGGTGCTCGAGTCGATGAACCTCGCGGCGGCGTGGAAGCTGCCCGTCATGTACTTCATCGAGAACAACCTGTACGCGGTGTCGACCCACGCCGAAGAGGTCACCGCCGATCCGCGGTTCTCGGTGCGCGGTCAGGGTTTCGGCATCCCGTCCTGGCGCGTCGACGGCATGGACCCGCTCGCCGTGCACCTCGCCACCGCAGAGGCGCTCGAGCGCATGCGGGCGGGGGAGGGCGCGTCGATCCTCGAGGCCCAGGTCTACCGCTTCTTCCACCAGAACGGTCCGTACCCCGGTTCGGCCTTCGGCTATCGCACGAAAGACGAAGAGGCGTCCTGGCGGGCGCGTGATCCGATCGAGCGCGTGGCGACCGAGATGGCGAAGCTCTCCCTGCTGGGCGAGAAGGAGGCGCTCGCCGTGCGCGAGCAGGCGCAGGCGGCGATGGCGGATGCCGTGAGCCGACTCACCGAGGACGACCCCGACAACGCCGGTCGGCGCCGCATCCGTCCCGAGCTCTGGCCTGACCCGGCGGTCGTCGACACCGGGATCCGCGGTGACGCCTCGGAGCTCGCCGACATGGAGGCGAGCGAGCCGCTCACGCGCGACGGCGAGTGGCGCGACGTGAAGTTCGTCGACGCCGTCGCCCAGACGATGGACCGTCGGATGGAGACGGATCCGCGCATCGTCGTGCTGGGCGAAGACGTGCACCGTCTCAACGGCGGAACGAACGGCGCGACGAAGGGCCTGGCCAAGAAGTACGGTCCGGACCGCGTGATCGGCACACCGATCAGCGAGAACGGCTTCTTCGGTCTTGCCGGCGGCATGGCGCTGGACGGGCGATTCCGCCCCGTCGTGGAGTTCATGTACCCGGACTTCATGTGGGTCGCCGCCGACCAGGTGTTCAACCAGGTCGGCAAGGCACGACACATGTTCGGCGCGAACAACACCGTGCCCCTGGTCCTGCGCACCAAGGTCGCGATGGGGTCGGGCTACGGATCGCAGCACCTCATGGATCCCGCAGGCATCTTCGCCACCCAGGCCGGATGGCGGATCGTCGCTCCCTCGACGGCCGCGGACTACGTGGGTCTGATGAACGCCGCGCTTGCGCTGGAAGACCCCGTGCTGGTCATCGAGCACGTCGATCTCTACGGCACCGCCGACCGGGTGCCCGCCGGCGACCTCGACTACGTGATCCCGCCGGGTTCTGCCGCGGTGCGGCGGGAGGGGTCCGATCTGACGGTGCTCACCTACCTCTCGATGGTCGGCCATTCGCTCGAGGCGGTGGAGCAGACCGGCATCGACGCCGAGGTGATCGATCTGCGCTGGCTCGATCGGGCGTCTCTGGACTGGGACACGATCGGCGACAGCATCCGCAAGACCAACAACGTGCTCATCGTCGAACAGGGCTCGCGCGGCACCTCCTACGGAGCATGGCTCGCCGATGAGGTGCAGCGGCGGTTCTTCGACTGGCTCGACCAGCCGGTCGAGCGCGTGACGGGCGGTGAGGCGAGTCCCAGCATCTCGAAGGTGCTCGAACGGGCCGCCATCGCACGCACCGAAGAAGTCGTGGTCGCCCTCGAAGGCATGCGCGCCGCGTGGGGAGGCCGCTGATGTCCGTCGTCCGCATGCCCGAGGTCGCCACCGGTGCCGCGGAGGCCGCGATCCAGGTCTGGCTCGTGAAGGTCGGCGACGACGTCACGGCGGGTCAGCCGATCGTCGAGATCGAGACCGAGAAGGCCGTCATCGAGTACGAGGCCGAGGAATCCGGCGTGCTCGCCGCGATCCTGCTGGACGCCGGCGTCGGTGCCGCGGTCGGAACGCCGATCGCGGTGCTCGCGACCGGCGGGGAGACCGCCGATGCCGCGATCGCCGGCGCGGGGGTGGATGCCGCGACCCCCGCGACCGCGTCTGCCGAGCAGCCGCAGCCCCCTGTGCAACAGCCCGCGGCGGCGCCGCCGACGCGCTTCGAGGAGCCGGACGTCACCGGAGCGCCGGTTCCCGTCGCCGTCGAGTTCGACGCCCCCGCCGAGACTGGCGCGGCCGCCGAAGCGTCGCAGGGTGCGAGCCCGCGGCTCTTCGCGAGCCCGCTCGTGCGCCGACTGGCACGCGAGCGCGGCCTCGATCTCGCGACCATCCGCGGGTCCGGGCCGCAGGGGCGCGTCGTCCGGCGCGATCTCGACGGCGCATCCTCGCCGACTGCTGCCCCGACGGCGCCCCCGACGGCGGCGGAGCCCGCAGCCGCACCCGCGCCGGCGGAGCGCGCCGCATCGGCCGCGACGGGCGAGTGGACGGACATCCCGCACACGGGCATGCGCCGGGCCATCGCCCGCAGGCTCACCGAGAGCACATCGACCGTGCCGCACTTCTTCCTCACGGCGGACTGCGTGGTCGACGAGGTGCTGGCGCTGCGGGCCCGCATCAACGACGGCGGCGCCGCTCGGATCTCGGTGAACGACTTCGTGATCGCCGCCGTCGCTGCGGCGCTGCGAGACGTGCCCGAGGTCAACGCGATCTGGACCGATGATGCGATCCGTCGGTTCACCGGGGTCGACATCGCCGTGGCCGTGTCGGTTCCCGGAGGGCTGGTCACGCCGGTGCTCCGCGGTGTCGAGCGGCTGCGCCTCGGCGAGATCAGCTCGTCGGTGCGCGAGCTCGCAGAGCGCGGTCGTGCCGGTCGGCTCAAGCAGAGCGAGCTCGAGGGCGGGTCTTTCTCGATCTCGAATCTGGGCATGTACGGCACGAAGGAGTTCTCGGCCATCATCAATCCGCCGCACTCCGGGATCCTCGCCGTCGGCGCCGCCGAGAAGCGGGCGGTCGTCGGCGCGGACGGGCAGCCGGCCGTGGCGACCGTGATGACCGTCACGCTCTCGGCCGATCATCGCGTGGTCGACGGTGCCCTCGGCGCCCAGTGGCTCGCGGCCTTCGTGAGCCGCGTCCAGAATCCGCTGAGCCTGCTCGTATGAGCGCGGGTCCGCGCGCTCCCGGTGCCACGATGCAGGCCGCCGTCCTCCACGGCAGGCGCGACCTGCGGATCGAGCGCGTGCCGGTGCCGCGGCCGGGCCCCGGCGAGGTGCTGATCGAGGTGACGTCGGTGGGTGTCTGCGGGACGGATGCCGCCGAATGGGGCAACGGGCCGAAGCTCATGCCCGTGGAAGCACGCCATCCGGTGACCGGACACCACGGCCCCCTGATCATGGGTCACGAGTTCGCCGGTCGCGTCGTCGGAATCGGCGCCGGGGTCGGCGAGCACTGGCAGGGCGCGCTCGTCGCCTCCTGTGGTGCAGCCCCCTGCGGGGAGTGCGCCGAGTGCACAGCCGGGCGTTCGAACGTCTGCCGTCGCTACTGGGCGGTGGGCCTTCACCGCGACGGCGCGCTCGCCGACTACGTCACGGCCCCTGCCGCGAGCTGCGTCGAGGTCGAGAGTCTCGGTATCGGCGAGCACGAGGCCGCGCTGGTGCAGCCCATGTCGATCGCCGTGCACGCCGCGCGGCGCTCGGGCGCGAGCGCCGGTGACCGGGTCGTCGTGCAGGGCGTCGGCGGCGTCGGCGCCTTCCTCATCCACGTGCTGGTGGCTCTCGGTGCCGAGGTGATCGCCGTCGACCTCGACCGTGCGCGCCTGGACGTCGCGCAGCAGCTCGGTGCTTCCCGCACGATCGTCGGCGGATCGGACACCACCGCCGCCGAGCTCGAGCAGGCGTGGGGCGACGTGATCCCCGTGTTCTTCGAGGTGTCGGGCACCGCCCGCGGACTCTCCCTCGCCGTCGACGTCGTGCCCATGGGCACCACCGTGGTCGTGGTCGGGATCGCGAAGGAGCCGTACCCGGTCGACATGGCCCGCATCACCGTGCGCGAGCTGTCGCTGATCGGCACCAACGCGATGGTGCGCGAGACCGATCTGACGGACGCCGCGCGACTCGTGGCCGAGCGAGCCGGTCGCTGGGACCTGGTCGCGCCGCTCCCGGTGCCGTTCTCGGCGGTGGTGCGCGACGCGCTCGCCGTGATCGCCGATGGCCGCCCGCCCGCCATCAAGACGCTCGTGCTTCCGCCGTCGGCCGTGTGACAGATGATGGATGCGAGGGAATGCCGCGCCTGTCGGCATCCTTTGACCCCGCGAACCCTGTCGAAAGGAACGTCATGGCACGCATCGCCGTCATCGGAGGAACCGGCTACGCCGGCAGCAACATCGTCGCCGAGGCGGTGAGCCGCGGCCACACCGTGGTCTCCGTCGCTCGCACGCTTCCGGCAGAGCGCATCGAGGGAGCGACCTACGTCGAGAACACGCTGCTCGACGTTCCCGGCCTCGTGGCCGAGATCGAGGGCGTCGACGTCGTCGTGTCGGCCGTCGCCGCACGCGGCGAGATGCTCGGGCACGTGCGCGAGGGCATCGCCCAGCTCGTGGCAGCTCTGCCCGAGACCGTGCGCGTCGGTGTCGTGGGCGGCGCGGGCGGCAGCCTCGTCGCCGAAGGCGGCGAACGCCTCATCGATCAGCCCGGGTTCGCAGACGAGTACAAGCCCGAGGCGCTCGAAGCCATCGGCATCCTCGAAGACCTCCAGTCGGGGGCAGGCGGACGCGACTGGTTCTACATCCACCCGGCCGGCGGCTTCGGCTCCTGGGCGCCCGGCGAGCGAACCGGCACGTATCGCGACGGCGGCGACGTCCTCGTGACGGATGCCGAGGGCGAGTCCTACATCTCGGGACCTGACTTCGGCGTCGCCGTCATCGACGAGATCGAGGACCCGAAGCACGTGAACGAGCGTTTCACCGTCGGCTACTGAGCGTCACCCCTTCGTGAGGGCGCCCGCCGCCAGCGGCAGCTGTGCGGCGGAGCGCTCGGCGACCATGCGGCCGAGCAGACGTTCGTATACGCCGGTGTGCTCGGGGTGGTCGAGGTACGCCTCGAGTCCCGCCGCATCATCGACGATCGCGGCGACCGCGTAGTCGGCTCCGGGCCGGATGTGCAGATTGGCGCCCGCGACATATGACCGCAGCGAGTCGACGCGCGTCGCCATCGTCGTGAGCGCCTCGGTGAGGGCAGCCACATCGGACTCGGTGACGTCGTCGGTGAATCGGAATGTGACCAGGTGCAGGATCACGTCGTCTCCTCGGGGATTGGGTCGGCTCAGACCAGATCACGCCAGTCGACGCCGGCGTCCTCGTCGTCGTCTAGCGGGATCGGCGACGTGATGACGGGGATCGCCATCGTCTCGGTGGGCGGGCCCATGACGGTGGCCTCATCGCGGCGATGGCGCAACACGGTGTCGATGTAGCTCGAGATCACCTCGGCCAGCGGGGCGGACTTCTCGAGCGCCTGCGACATGTACCAGCGGTGTTCGAGCACCTGGTGGAACACCTCGGCGGGTTCGAGCTTGGCGCGCAGATCCCACGGGATCGCTTTGACGACGGGCTCGAACACGCGGGTGAGCCATTCGTGGGCCACCATGTCCTCGTCGTCGCCGAGGCGCGAGATGCGCACGCGGAACTCGTCCATGTCGTTGAGCAGGCGCCGCGCCTGGTTCTCCTCGACGTCGAGTCCGGTCAGACGGATCAGGCGGCGCTGGTGGTGACCGGCATCCACCACCTTCGGCTGGATAGAGACCCGGTTGCCGTCGGGTGCCTGCTCGATCGACATCTCTCCGATGTCGAAGCCGAGGTCGTTGAGACGCCGGACACGCTCGGTGATGCGCCAGGACTCGGAGGCACCGAAGGTCTCGGCGTCGGTGAGGGCGGCCCACAGCGACCGGTACGACTCCATGATCCCGTCGGCGATCGCGACGGCGTCCACGCCGCCTTCGAGGCGCCCGCCGGCTTCGAGGTCCATGATCTCGCCGGCGATGTTCGTGCGCGCGACGTCGAGGTCGTGCTCGCGCTGGCCGCGGGTGAGGCCCGCTTCGTGCAGCTCGCCGGTCTCGGCGTCGACGAGATAGGCCGCGAACGCGCCGGCATCCCGTCGGAAGAGGGTGTTCGACAGTGACACGTCGCCCCAGAAGAAGCCGACGTTGTGCAGCCGCACGAGCAGGGCGGCGAGGGCGTCGACGAGTCGGGTCGCGGTCTCGGGCCGCAGCACCTGCGTGAACAGTGCGCGGTAGGGGAGCGAGAACTTGAGGTGCGCGGTGACGAGCGCAGCAGGCAGGGGCTCGCCCGCGGCATCCGTTCTGCCCGCGATCACCGCGAAGCGGTCCACGCACGGGGCGTCGAGCCGAGCGAGGTTGCCGAGCATGTCGTACTCGCGCCGGGCCATCTGCTCCGTGGTCTCCTTGACCGCCACGACGCGGCCCGAGACGCTCGAGAAGCGCACGAGGTGGCGGGAGAGACCCTTCGGCAGCGAGACGATGTCGCTCGAGGGCCATTCACCCAGCGGCAGCGACCACGGCAGCGACAGCAGCGCAGGATCGACGGAGCTGGCGGTGATGCTCAAGGCGTCGGGCAAGGGTCCTCCAGGAAGCGCGAAGGCGCGGGGGGCTGTGCGCCCGCCCGCGCCTTCGCGAGGTGTCTCAGGTCAGGCCGAGACGACCGGCGAGTCGTTGAGGCGCTCGCCCGTCTCGAGGTCGAACGCGTGCACGTGACCCGACTTGGCCGCCAGCGTGACGGTCTCACCCGCGTTGGGGTGACGGCGACCGTCGACGCGCGCGACGATGTCGGTGCGCTTGCCGGCGATGTCGACGTGACCGTACAGGTAGCCGTCGGCGCCGAGCTCCTCGACCAGGTCGACGACGACCGAGAGGCCCTTGCCGTCGGCCGGTCCGACCTCGATGTCTTCGGGGCGGACACCGACGGTGACCTGGCTGCCGTGGGCGCGGCCCACGGTGTCGCGGTCGAGCGGGACGACCTCGGTGCCGAACTTGACGCCACCCTCGGCCAGGTCGGCCGGGAAGAGGTTCATCGCGGGCGAGCCGATGAAGCCCGCGACGAACACGTTGTTCGGACGCTCGTAGAGGTCGCGCGGGGTGCCGACCTGCTGCAGCAGGCCGTCCTTGAGCACGGCGATGCGGTCACCCATGGTGAGGGCCTCGGTCTGGTCGTGCGTGACGTAGACCGTGGTGACGCCGAGGCGACGCTGGAGCGATGCGATCTGCGTACGCGTCTGGACGCGGAGCTTGGCGTCGAGGTTCGACAGCGGCTCGTCCATGAGGAACACCTGGGGCTGACGCACGATGGCACGGCCCATGGCGACGCGCTGACGCTGACCACCCGAGAGGGCCTTCGGCTTGCGGGTCAGGTACTCCTCGAGGTCGAGGAGCTTGGCGGCCTCGAGCACGCGCGACGCGCGCTCTTCCTTGCCGACGCCGGCGATCTTGAGCGCGAAGCCCATGTTCTCGGCGACCGTCATGTGCGGGTACAGCGCGTAGTTCTGGAACACCATCGCGATGTCGCGGTCCTTCGGGGGCACATCGGTGACGTCGCGGTCGCCGATGAGGATGCGGCCCGAGTTGACCTCTTCGAGGCCGGCGAGCATACGGAGCGACGTGGACTTTCCGCAGCCGGACGGGCCGACGAGGACGAGGAATTCGCCGTCGGCGACCTCGAGGTTGAGCTTGTCCACCGCGGCACGGGTGCCGCCGGGGTACATGCGGGTTGCGTTGTCAAACGTGACTGACGCCATGTTCTCTTCTCCTTCACCGGCAGGTACGTGCCGGACGATCCGTAGTGAGGAATGAGCGGGGCTACCCGCACGTCCGTCGTTGGACGCCGTCCCAGTATGCCACGCGGGCATGCTCCGGATGCTGGGAATCCGCGCCCGCGATCCCGGCCGTTGCGCATGCTCCGTCTGGTCATTTCCCAGCCTCGCTGGTTAGCATCGTCCTCGGCCCGCCGTCCGGATCTTTTCCGGGCGTGGTGCAGGGCCCCGGCCGGTTCCCGGCATCACGTCCCGAGAGGTCCCATGTCCAGCGACGAGTCATCGAACGCCCCGAGCGATCGGCGTGATGCCGTGCGCGAGAAGGCGCAGCAGGTGCAGGCGCGCCAGACCCGTTCCCGCCGCCTCCGCGTGGCCTCCGTCACGGCATCCGTCGTCGCGGTCGTCGCCGTCGTGGCCGTCGTCGTCACGTGGGTCGTCTCGTCGGCCGCCACCCAGCCGATGCTGAGTCCCGCCAACGTCACCGACGACGGCTTCGCCGTCACCGCGGCCACCGGGCTCCCCGACACCGGCAGCGGATCGATGGCATCCGCCGAGCCCACACCCACCCCCGAGGCCGCTGACGAGCAGGCCACGGCAGAGGCCACGCCCGAGCCGACCCCGACCTCGACGGAGCGGCCCGTCGTCGACATCCGCATGTACGTCGACTACCTCTCGACCGGCTCGCGGGACTTCCAGCTCGCGAACGCGCAGCAGCTGTCGAAGTGGGTCAGCGAAGACGCCGCGACGCTGTCGTACTATCCCGTCGCGATGCTGACCGCCAAGTCGAACGGCACGAAGTACTCACTGCGCGCCGCCAGCGCCGCAGCGTGCGTCGCGACGCATTCGCCCGACGCCCTGTTCTCCTTCACGCACGCGCTGCTCGAGAAGCAGCCCGCCGTCGACTCCGACGGGTTCTCCGACGTCGAACTCGCCGACATCGCGCAGGCGCGCGGCGTCGAGTCGCCCAAGGTCGTGCGCGCCTGCATCGAAGACGAGGCATTCGCCGCCTGGGCGAAGGCCGCCACCGAGCGGGCGCTCCAGGGCCTGCCCTCGACCGATGGCGTCGCCCTCACCAGCGCGCCGATGGTGCTGGTCAACGGCACGCCGTACGTCGGCGCGCTGAACGACCCCAAGGAGTTCGCGCAGTTCGTGCTCACGGTCGCCAGCGAGGCGTACTACGACGAATCTCCGTCGCCGACACCCACGCCCACGCCCACCGCGACTCCGTGACCCGCGGCGCCTGTCGGTAGACTGGGCGCTTCGCCGGCTTGGCGCAATTGGTAGCGCACCTAACTTGTAATTAGGGGGTTGCAGGTTCAAGTCCTGTAGCCGGCACTGTGGGGCATCTCGTCGTCACGGGCGCTCGAGGCGACCGAGTTCGTCGCCCTCGAGGTCGAGCATCACGAGCTCGTCGCCGTCCATGCCTGCGCCGCGGGCCATCATGATCCACGTGGGCACCTGGGCGCCGTTGCAGCCCCGGAGGAACATCGCGCCACTCGTGCTGTCGAACGATCCGTCGGACGAGAGGATCCAGCGACCGCCTCCGCCGTTGCACCCGTCCGTGCCCGACCATCGCCCGCTCTCGGAGAACACGACGTGCGGGTCGGTTGTGTACTCGCCTCGCGGGACCCATCTGCCCAAGAGATCGGCGGCATCGGCCGGCTCCAGTCCGGCCGGCCACGACATGACCCCGGCGAAATGGTCGCGTGCACGGTCGTCGATCGCGGTGGAGAACTGCTGCAACGGCACACGACCCGCGGGCAGGACCGCTGCCTCCGCGACGAGGACAGCCAGGACGCGTCCGTCGTCCGAACGCAGGGTCAGGCGCTCACCCGCGAGCTCGTAGGACGCCGCGTCATCGAGCCATGTCACGGGCGGCAGCGGATTACAGGTCTGCGAGTAGCCTGACGCGACGGCGCGCAGCTGCGCGCCATCGGCGACCCACGATCCGAGCACGTCGCCGCAGGGACGCCAGATCTCGAGTTCCGTCGCACCGATGCGCACGACGGTGCCGGGCTCTTCGCCCATCGCCTCGATGATGCTCCAGTCGCCGAACAGTCCGAGGGGATCTTGGTCCGCGACTTCTGCCGTAGGCGAGGGGACGGATGCCGCGGGCGAGGACGCGATGGGCTCGATGGCGGCGGCACACCCCGCGAGCATCACTCCGGCGGCGACGAGGGCAAGGCCTGCCGGGAGCGCGCGCATGCCCACACCGTAGCCGACGACGCCGACCGGCTACAGTCGGCAGGTGACGGTAGCGCAGCGAGACATCCCGCGCCTGCCGACCTGGATCGCCCTGTCCGCCGCGGTGCTCGTGGGCATCCTCACCGCGGCGCAGGCCCGCGTCAACGGCGTGCTCGGCGCCCGCCTCGACGACGGCTTCGTCGCCGCCGCGATCTCGTTCGGCTCGGGCCTGGTCATCCTCGTCGTGCTCTCGCTCGTGATCCCCTCGGGGCGGCGGGGTTTCCTCGCGCTGGTCCGCGGCATCCGGGGGCGCACCATCCCGTGGTGGATGCTGGCCGGCGGCGCCGCGGGCGCCCTCACCGTCGCCACGCAGGGTCTCGCCGTCGCGATCATCGGCGTCTCGCTCTTCACCGTCGGCGTCGTCGCGGGCCAGACGGTCAACGGCCTGGTGCTCGACCGCGTCGGCTACGGGCCCGCCGGCGTCGTGGCTGTGACCGTTCCGCGCCTGGTCGGCGGGGCGCTGGCGCTCGGCGCCGTGACGCTGGCGCTGCTCGGCGACGGGGTGCGCGGCATCCCGATCTGGATGCTCGTGCTGCCGTTCCTCGCCGGTGTCGGCATCGCGTGGCAGCAGGCGACGAACGGACGCCTGCGTCAGAAGGTCGGCACGCCGCTGACCGCGACGTTCGTGAACTTCGTCGGCGGCACCGTGCTGCTGGTCGTCGCCGCCGCCCTGCACACGGCGATCGTGGGCGCGCCCGAGGCGCTGCCCGCCGAGCCCTGGGTCTACCTCGGCGGAGCGATCGGCGTCGTCTACATCTTCCTGTCGGCCGCGATCGTCGCGCAGACGGGTGTGCTCCTGCTCGGGCTGGGCGCGGTCGTCGGGCAGCTGCTGACGTCGGTTCTGCTCGACGCGCTGTGGCCGGCGGCGGCGAGCCCCGGCATCCTGCAGGAGAGCCTCATAGTCGGCGTCGCGCTCACCTCGGTGATCGTCGCAGCGGCACCGTGGCACCGTCTGCGACGACGCCGCTAGACCTTCTTGGGCTTGGGCATGCGCGAGACGTGGTGCCGGGCATCCACTGTTCGCCGCCTGCTCGGGCGGGTGCGCGGGGGCTTGCCGCCGACGTAGAGCCAGCCGAGCAGCACTTCGTCCTTGCCGAGGCCGTGGGCCTTGGCCACCGCCTTGGCGCGCGTGTGGCTGCCGGTTCGCCAGAAGACGCCCCAACCGGCCTCATCGAGCAGAAGGCTCAGCACGTGCGCGACGCCGGAGGCGACGGCCTCCTGCTCCCACTCGGGAACCTTGCTCTTGCGGTAGCTCGCCACGACCGCCAGCAGCAGCGGGGCGCGCAGCGGCTTGGACGACGGCTTCTTGTCGCCCTCGGCCTTGGCGATCGCCTTCGCGAGACGCAGGCGGTCATCGCCGCGCAGCTCGATGATGCGCCACGGCCGCAGCGAGGAATGGTCGGCGACGCGTCCGGCAGCCGAGACGAGCGTCAGCAGCTCGTCGTGGGTCGGTGCCTCATCGGTGACCTTCGACATCGAGCGGCGCTCGAGCACCGCCTCCAGCGCAGAGGTCACGCGTCACCGTCGGGAGTGAAGTCCAGCGACAGCGAGTTCATGCAGTACCGGTCGCCCGTGGGCGTGCCGAAACCGTCGGGGAACACGTGCCCCAGGTGCGAGCCGCACGCCGCGCATCGCACCTCGGTGCGCAGCATCCCGTGGCTGTCGTCCTCGATGAGCTCGACGGCCTCGGGGCGGATCGACTCGTAGAAGCTCGGCCAGCCGCAGTGCGAGTCGAATTTGGTGCCGCTCTTGAACAGCTCGGTGTGGCACGCGGCGCACGTGTACAGGCCTGCACGGCTCTCATCGAGCAGCTCGCCCGTCCAGGCACGCTCGGTGCCGGCTTCGCGCAGCACCGCGTACTGCTCGGGGCTCAGTTCTTCGCGCCACTGGTCATCGCTCTTGTCCACCGCGTACGTCATGCCTCTATTCAACCGCAGTGCCGGGAGTCGCGCTCCGCCGATGCCCGACGTCTGCCGGGAGAATGAACCCATGGATCCGGATGCCGTCGCCACCCGCTACGCGCGGTTCGCCGTCGAAGCACGGGGGAGATCGGCGCTGTACGAACAGTGGGCCGCGGGTGTCGCCGGTGATCCCGATGCCGCCGCCGTGCTCGCGCGCATCCCCGAGACGAGTCGGCAGCCTCCGCTCGTCTTCGCCGTCACGCGTCTCCTCGGCGCGCCCGAGGCCGGCTACCCAGACTGGGCCGTGTGGCTGGCCGCCCATGCCGACGAGGTCGTGGCCGAGGCATCCCGTCGCCGCCTGCAGACCAACGAGCCGCTGCGCTGCGCCGCGCTGCTGCCCGCTCTCTCGACGATCGACGGGCCGATCGCCCTGCTCGAGATCGGCGCGAGCGCCGGACTCTGCCTCTACCCCGATCGCTACTCCTACCGCTATCGCGGCGGGCCCGACCTCGATCCGGCGGCGGGGGAGTCTGCTGTCGTGCTGACCTGCGACCTGCAGGGTGCGCCGGTGCTGCGGATGCCCGACATCGTCTGGCGGGCGGGCATCGATCTCGAGCCGCTGGATGCCGCCGACCCGACGGACCGCCTGTTCCTCACCTCGCTGGTGTGGCCCGGCGAAGCGGGGCGAGCCGAGCGCATCGACGCCGCGCTCGATGTGGTCGCGGCCGACCCGCCGCTGCTGATCCGAGGCGACGGCTCCGATCCCGGGGTGCTGCGCGAGGCGGCGGCGCAGGCGCCGGCGGGGTCGACGCTCGTCATCACGACCCCCGGCGTGCTGCCCCACATCCCCCGAGCCGGCCGCGAGCGTCTGCTCGCCGGACTGCGCGCGATCGACGCCGTGTGGATCACGATCGACCCGCCGGGGCTGCACGACGCGTGGCATCCGCCGATCGACGTGGACTCGTGGCAGGGCTTCGTGCTCGGTCGCGACGGCGTGCCGCTCGCGGCGGTGGATCCCCTCGGCGCGTCCGTGACGTGGCGCGCGGGCTCGGCGTTACCGTGAAGATGTGCCTCTGACCGACCGTGACCGAGCGATCCTCGCCTTCGAGGCCGAGTGGCGTCGTCACGCGGGTGTGAAAGAAGAGGCGATCCGGGCCGAGCTCGGCCTCGCCCCGGCCCGGTACTACCAGCTCCTCGGGCGCATCATCGACACGGCCGAGGCGCAGGCCTACGATCCGATGCTCGTCAAGCGTCTGCGTCGGCTGCGCGAGGCGCGCGAGCAGGCACGGCTCACCGGCGCGGCGTCGGCCCTCTGACCGCTTCGCCGGCGCGGTGCGCGCCGCACCGGGGCCGCATCGTCGAGCCGGGTAGCATCGGGGGGTGCCGAAAACGACCTCCCCCCGGGATCGCTTCGACGACATCCCGTCAGAAGTGGGGCGCGTCGGGGCGCATCGTGCCGAGAACCCCCGCATGCGCGGCTGGGTCGTGTTCCTGTGGGCTGCGATCGCGACGATCATCCTCATCGCCGTGGGCATCTTCGGCACCCTCATGCTCCAGGGGCGCATCGAGCTGTTCCCGACGCCCGAGCCCACGCCCACCCAGACGGCCGAGGTCGCTCCCGTCGTCGACCCGACGTTCAGCGTCAACATCCTCAACGCGACTCCCGAAGAGGGCCTCGCGACGCAGATGAAGGACACCGTGGTCGCCGCCGGATGGTCGGCCGACGCGGTGCTCGCCAGCGGCGCCGGCACCACCGACTTCCCGACGACGACGATCTACTACGGCGCGGCAGCCGACGAGGCGGCGGCCAAGGGTCTCGCCGAGGTCATCGGAGGCGCCGAGATCGAGATGACCGAGGTCTACCAGCCGGTCGACGACCCCGAGGCCAAGCTGCTCACGATCGTCATCGGACTGGACCGCACGGCCAACCCGCCGAGCCCCTCGGCGACCGGCTGACGGGCATCCGACGCCCGCGTGTTTCCGCGCGGTAAAAAGTTGGGTGCGCCCGTGTCAACAGACATCGCTCGGGCGGTGACTCGTGCCGCGGCGTGAATAGCATGGCGAATGTTCCCCCCGCAGCATCAGGAGATTCGCATGGCACAGGGCACCGTCAAATGGTTCAACGCCGAGAAGGGCTTCGGCTTCATCACCGTCTCGGACGGTCAGGACGTCTTCGTCCACTACTCGAACATCGACATGACCGGCTTCCGGGTCCTCGAAGAGGGCCAGGCGGTCGAGTTCACGGTCGGCACCGGACAGAAGGGCCCGCAGGCCGAGGCCGTGCGGGTCGTCTGACCGCCGCCGCCCGCTGCACGACCCCGTGACGGGACGCCGAGAGGCGTCCCGTTCGTGGTGTGCGGCGACATCCTTCCGCGCGGCTTGCACTCGCATAGGGCGAGTGCCAGAATGGATTAGCACTCCGGTTCGTTGAGTGCTAATCCAAAGCCCCGTCCTGGGAGGACGAAACACACATGGCAAAGATCATCGCTTTCGATGAAGAGGCCCGTCGTGGCCTCGAGCGCGGCCTGAACATCCTGGCTGACGCTGTCAAGGTGACGCTTGGCCCCCGCGGTCGCAACGTCGTGCTCGAGAAGAAGTGGGGCGCCCCCACGATCACCAACGACGGCGTCTCGATCGCCAAGGAGATCGAACTCGACGACCCGTTCGAGAAGATCGGCGCCGAGCTCGTCAAGGAGGTCGCCAAGAAGACCGACGACGTCGCCGGTGACGGCACGACCACCGCGACGGTCCTCGCTCAGGCCCTCGTCCGCGAAGGCCTGCGCAACGTCGCGGCCGGCGCCGACCCGATCTCGCTCAAGCGCGGCATCGAGAAGGCTGTGGCGGCCATCACCGCTCAGCTGCTCTCGGACGCCAAAGAGGTCGAGACCAAGGAAGAGATCGCGGCCACCGCATCGATCTCGGCCGGCGACACCGAGATCGGCAACCTGATCGCCGAGGCGATCGACAAGGTCGGCAAGGAAGGCGTCGTCACCGTCGAGGAGTCGCAGACCTTCGGCACCGAGCTCGAGCTCACCGAGGGCATGCGTTTCGACAAGGGCTTCATCAACCCCTACTTCGTCACCGACCCCGAGCGCCAGGAAGCCGTCTTCGAAGACGCCTACATCCTCATCGCGAACCAGAAGATCTCGAACATCAAGGACCTTCTGCCCATCGTCGACAAGGTGATCCAGGACGGCAAGGAGCTCGTCATCATCGCCGAGGACGTCGAGGGCGAGGCGCTTGCGACTCTCGTGCTCAACAAGATCCGCGGCATCTTCAAGTCGGTCGCCGTCAAGGCTCCCGGCTTCGGCGACCGTCGCAAGGCGCAGCTGCAGGACATCGCGATCCTCACCGGCGGCCAGGTCATCACCGAAGAGGTGGGCCTCAAGCTCGAGAACGCCACGCTCGACCTCCTCGGCCGTGCCCGCAAGGTCATCGTCACGAAGGACGAGACGACCATCATCGAAGGTGCCGGCGACGCCGCGCAGCTCGAGGGTCGCGTCACGCAGATCCGTCGCGAGATCGACAACACCGACAGCGACTACGACCGTGAGAAGCTCCAGGAGCGTCTCGCCAAGCTCGCCGGTGGCGTCGCCGTCATCAAGGCCGGCGCCGCGACCGAGGTCGAGCTCAAGGAGCGCAAGCACCGCATCGAGGACGCCGTCCGCAACGCGAAGGCAGCCGTCGAAGAGGGCATCGTCGCCGGTGGTGGCGTCGCGCTCATCCAGGCAGGCCTCAAGGCCCTCGCCACGCTCGAGCTCACGGGTGACGAGGCGACCGGTGCGAACATCGTGCGCGTCGCCATCGAGGCTCCGCTCAAGCAGATCGCCCTGAACGCGGGCCTCGAGCCCGGCGTCGTCGCGAACAAGGTCTCCGAGCTCCCCGGTGGTCACGGCCTCAACGCCGCGACCGGCGAGTACGTCGACATGCTCGCCGCCGGCATCAACGACCCGGTGAAGGTGACGCGCTCGGCGCTGCAGAACGCAGCGTCCATCGCGGGCCTGTTCCTCACCACCGAGGCCGTCGTCGCAGACAAGCCCGAGAAGGCCGCCCAGCCGATGGGCGACCCGTCGGGTGGCATGGACTTCTGAGTCCCGCCTCGCGACAGCGAAACGAGAAGAACGGCCCCTCCTTCGGGAGGGGCCGTTCTTTCGTGCGTCGAGATCAGCGGAACAGGCTCATCGACATCTGTTCGGCGTCGGCGTACTGGCGCCCGGCGGTGGCGAGTGCGGTGTTGATGCCCGTCAGCGTCTCTTCGACCATGCGCTGCGTGCCCCGCCACTGCTCGACCGACGACTGGAACGCGATGGCCGCGGCGCCGGTCCACGAGCCCTGCAGCTGGGTCAGCTGCGACATGAGGGCGTTCGACTCGCCCTGCAGGCGTTCGATCGTGCCGCGGATGACGGAGGTGGACGACAGGACGGCGTCGCTGTCGACGGAGAAGACGGCCATGGAGGACCTTTCGTGCGAGGGGCGACCCGGTGTCGCCGTTGCCCGCAACGCTAAGGATGCCGGGGCGCGGGGCCGCGGCATCCGTCGCTCACTGTGGAAGATCGCTTCGGCGGCGTCCCCTGGGGAGGAGCGGCCGGGGTGTTCCTCGTCGGGGCGACCGGGTCAGTCGTCGGCGAGTGTCTGACGGATGCGGGGGAGCGGCTGCGTTTCGAGGTACAGGTGCTCCGAGGCGTCCCGCACCGCGGCCAGGGGGAGCGAGACACGGAAGGTCGCCCCGCCGCCGGGGGTGTCGACGACCGAGACCGAGCCGTGCAGCGCCTCGACGATGGACGCGACGATCGACAGCCCGAGGCCCGTGCCGCCGGTCTCGCGGGCGCGCGACGTGTCGGCGCGCCAGAAGCGCTGGAAGATCTTGTCCTTGATCTGGTCGGGCACGCCCTCGCCGTGGTCGATGACCTCGATCCACCCGGCACCCGCGGCGAGGTCGACGCCGACGCGCAGCTCGATCGGCGAGTCCTCGGCGGTGAAGCGCCGGGCGTTGCCCAGCAGGTTCGTGACGACCTGCCGAACGCGGTTCTCGTCACCGAGCACGATCGGCGCCGGTCCGCTGCCCGCCTCGGACGGGGTGGATGCCAGCTGCAGCGGCTGCACGGGCGGCTCGCCGACCCCGGTCGCCGAGGTCGCCGGCACCGGCTTGGGCTTGCGGCGCAGCATCGAGAGCGACACCCCGCCGCGGGTCGCGGGCCGCCTGCGGATCGCCGAGGTGTCGGTGTCGACGTCGGCCTCGCCGGGAGCGGACTGAGCGGGCTTCGGGGGCTCCTCGTTCGCCGTCGTGTCGATCACGGTGACGGTGCGCTGCGTCGACGTCGCGCGCAGATCGAGGGCGGCATCCCGGGCGACCGGACGCAGGTCGACCGGCGAGACCACGACGTCGCGGCGTTCGTCCAGGCGCGCGAGGGCCAGCAGGTCCTCCACCAGGAAGCCCATGCGCTTGGCCTCGCTCTCGATGCGGTCCATCGCCTGGGCCGTGTCTTCGTCGCCGCTGATGGCGCCCATGCGGTACAGCTCGGCGTAGCCGCGCACGGTGACGAGCGGAGTCCGCAGTTCATGACTCGCATCGCCGATGAATCGGCGCATCTGCCGCACGGTGGCGTCGCGCTGCGAGAGGGCGGTGTCGACACGGCCGAGCATCGCGTTGATCGCGGCCTTCAGGCGTCCGACCTCGGTCGTGTTGGGCTCGATGTCGGTCATGCGCAGGCTGAAGTCGCCGGCGGCGATCGCCCCGGCGGTCGATTCGACCTGGCCGAGTCCGCGGAAGGCGAAGGTGACGAGGTATCGCGTCGCGAAGGCTCCTGCGACGAGGATCAGCACCGCGAGCACGCTGTAGATGCCGATGTACGACGCCACGACCTGATTGACGGACGCGATCGGCAGGGCGACCATCTGGGTGAACAGCTCGCCGACATTGTCGACCTGGTACGTGTCGACGCTCGCGTGGAAGGTGCCGCTGTCGTCCGTGCCCACGATCGGGAACGGCTCGAGCCCCCGCGTCGCGGTGTCCTGCAGGGTGAACGTCGCGGGAAAATCGGGCTCCTGGGCACCGTCGCCGCCGGCGACCGCGCGCAGGGCTCCCGTGCTGTCGTAGAGCGCCACGAAGTACTGCGTGCTCGGGGCATCCGTCTTGTTCTCGAACATGACGACCCCATCCGGGGTGCTGATGTCGATGAGTCCGCTCGCGACATCCGTCGGGGCCAGTGAGCGCAGCTGTTCGTCGAGGTTGGCGATCAGGGTGTTGCGCAGGAACGCCATCGTGCCGATGCCGGCCGCGATGAGCCCGATGACGAGCACCGCGACCGTGACGCCGGTGACTTTCGCGCGCAGGCTCGTGCCGCGCCACCACAGGGTGACCGCGTCGGACGTGTGCGCCACGGCGCCCCCTCAGGGCTCAGGCGGGCTTGCCGGCCTTGAGCATGTAGCCGAAGCCGCGCTTGGTCTGGATCAGGGCCTCGGAGGAGTGCGGATCGATCTTGCGGCGGAGGTACGAGATGTAGCTCTCGACGATGCCGGCGTCGCCGTTGAAGTCGTACTCCCACACATGATCGAGGATCTGCGCCTTGGACAGCACCCGGTTCGGGTTGAGCATGAGGTAGCGCAGCAGCTTGAACTCGGTCGGGCTGAGGTCGATCGAGACGTCGCCGACGATGACGTCGTGGGTGTCCTGATCCATCGTGAGCTCGCCGGCGCGGATGATCGATTCCTCGTCGGCCTGCATCGTCCGGCGCAGGATCGCCTGGATGCGAGCCACGATCTCGTCGAGGCTGAAGGGCTTCGTGACATAGTCGTCACCCCCGGCGTTGAGCCCCGCGATCTTGTCCTCGGTCTCGTCCTTCGCCGTCAGGAAGAGGATCGGTGCCGTGTAGCCCGCGCCGCGAAGACGCTTGGTGACGCTGAACCCGTTCATGTCGGGGAGCATGACATCGAGGATGATGAGGTCTGGCTCTTCTTCGAGGACGGCCGAGATGGTCTGAGCCCCGTTCGAGACTGCCTTCACCTGGAACCCCGCGAAGCGGAGGCTCGTGATGAGCAGGTCGCGGATGTTCGGCTCGTCGTCCACAACGAGGATGCGCGGTGCGGTCATAGGCCCATATTGGCACCGCACCCCATGTGCTCGCTGGATATCGGACGGAGAGGCGTCGTGTGCGGCCGACCCACTATCGGGGTGCGCACGAAGTGGCTAAAGTGAGCGCCAGTTCCGATACTGGGGAATCCGTTGGCTGACCAGGGGGTTTGAGCCATGGAGTGGACGAAGAATCAGCTTGTCGCCATCATCGGCGCGGTGCTCGTGCTGGTGTTCGTGATCGTGTGGGGCGTCCTCATCTGGGAGGTGTGGCGCTTCACTCCGACCGAAGAGGTCCCTCTGCCGGTCTTCGGTGAGGGCGCGGTGTTGATCGCGGGCCTGCTCGCGACGACGATCGGGAGCCTGACCTCGGCCTCGCTCGGGTTCAGCATCGCGGAGGTGAAGGCGAACGCGCAGGCGAACGCGACGCAATCTGGGGCCGGTGAGACCCCGCCACCGGTGACGGCTGCGGCGATCGGTCAGGCCGTGGGTGCGGGCGCGGCCTGGGCGGTGATCGCTTACCTCGCGGTGGGGGTCGCGGTGCTGTTCGTCTTCCTCCTCAGGGAGGCCGTCGCGCCCGAGTTCTTCAGCGCCTTCGCGCTGTCGGCGGTCGGGTGGATCCTGGGTGGCGGTTCGGTCGCGTTGCGCTCGACGTCGCCGTCGGGGCAGTGATGGCACCTGCGGAGTGTCCGTTCGATCCGCCGTGCGATCTGCACGTGTCGGGTTCTGATGCGCTGCCCCCGCTGTGCATCGTCACACCTTCTGCTCCGGAGGACGCGGGCCGTCTCGCAGGTCCGATCGACGAGCGAATGCCGGGAGCCGCGATCGGCGACTTCGCCCAGCGATCGCTTCGTGTGGCCATTGCGATGCGCGGAGGCGTCAGCCTCGCCGTGTGGATCGGCGGCGTCGTCGCGGAGTTCGACATCGCCCGCGCGGTTCGGGCCTACCGCGTGCTTCCTCCGCTGGGCGAGGCGTGGACGCTGCACGACGATCTCGCTCCCGACGACGTCTTCGGGGTTCTGTACTGGCCGGATGCCGCACCTCCGGCTGATGTGATCCTGCGCGCGCAGACATATGCCCTGCGGCTCGCGCGCCGGGGCTTCCACAGGCTCGACCCCGACGTGCTGGCGGGTGCGAGTGCGGGCGGGCTCAACGCCGTGCTGTTCGCCGCGGCGCAGCGCGAGGGGCGCAGCACCCTGGGCACGCGCGCGCTGTGGAAGGAATCCGGTGCGATCGCAGCCCTCCTGCGAGCGCCGGGGTGGCGAGCAGTGCCGTCCGTGCTCGACGGCGGGTACTTCTTCGCGCAGCTCGACAGGGTGCTGCGCGCCGACGGGGCGGCCCGGCATCCGCACCTCATTCAGGACCACGTCACCGTCGACCTGTCGGCGACGATCCTCGATGGTCAGGATGCCGGTCAGCAGTCGCTGCGCGATGGTCGTGGCGGCTTCCACTTTCGTGGTGGCGACAAAGAGGAATTGTTCGCCCGGACGCCGGGCGGGGGCTGGGCGGTCGACGCTTCAGCCTCGAACGACCAGATTCCCCCCTTCGAAGCGTCGGCCGCGACCCGGGTGAGGGCCCGTCGCCGCTTGGCGCTGGCTGCGCGAACGACGTCGTCCTTCCCCGGCGCGTTCGAGTCGGTGCAGATCAGCTCCAGCGAAGGAACGTCGGCGTTCGATGAATCGGGTGGCGACGCACCCGCACATCCGATCGACTACTGGTCGGGCATCGACGAGTCGGGCTCGTTCGTCGCGCACCAGCCGCCCACAGATCTCTGGGGCCAGGGTGTTTTCCGCGTCGTCGACGGCGGTGTGCTCGACAACATCCCGATCGAGCGCGCCATCCGCTGCATCGGACCGCGCGCGTCCAGCCATCCGACCGAGCGTGCCCTCGTCTACCTCGACCCGAGCCCGCCGCGTGACCCCTCGACGCCTCCGAAAGACAGAGCGCGCGACGGCGCGATCCTGTCCGTCATCTCCTCGGTGCGGCGACGGCAGCGACCTGGTGAGCAGGAAGCGCGTGATGTGACCGCGATGCTCGACCACGTCGACGATCTCTATCGTGCCGAAGGGCGGCTGTGCGCGCTCACCGACGTCGGGGTGCCGGCCTGGGCCGACGCCGCCTGCGCGTTCCGTCGGGCCGCGTACGTCCGCGACCGCGCCCCCCGGGACGCGATCCTGATCGGCAAGGTGCTCGATGACCCGTCCGCGTGGCAGCTGACGGCGGCGATCTCGGAGCGCCGTGCCTGGTCGGCGCCGACCACCCAGACGCGGTGGTTCGAGGGATTCCGGTGGGAGCTGAATGAGCGGTTCGACGAGAAGTCGTCGACAGGGGATCGGGATGCCGTCTGCGGCGACGCACGCGCCGTGATCGACGCCGCCGCATGCGCGCTCGCGGCCATCCGATTCGTGGAGTCGATGGTGATCTACACCGACGACGGCCACATCGTGGATGCCCTGCTGGATCGGGACGCGATCGCGCAGTGGCGGGTCCATGCGTATGGGGCACTGACGACCGCACTCGCGGCCGTCGACCTGCGGCTCTGGGCGCTTCTCTCAACGGCCACGGCCGAGGCCGCCGCCCTAGCCGCGGGCGACGACATCCCATCGCCGCGGGAATCGGTCGTGGATTGGGCGGACGCGGTCGACGTCCCGAACGTCGACCAGGCGTGGACACTCCTCGAGGGGATCTGGACGTCCCTGCGGCCACTCCTGGCCGACATCGACGCTCTTTTCGCTCCGGCGCTGCCGGGTGCCGTGCTCAACATCGATCCGCCGGTCATCGTCCCGGACGGGCCTGCAGCAGTCCGCTGGCGGCAGCGTCCGTGGCGTCACACCGTCGGCTGCACCGATGTGCGCGACCTCGCCCCGTATCTCGCGCCCGCCGGCATCCCCGCGATAGAGAGCTACCCGTCGTACGCGCGGATCGATGCCGATACGCGACTGGCCGCCGACGCCGCCGGCCCTCGGCTGTCGGCCGCTCTGGTGAAGCTGCAGGCGTGGCATCGGGAGCAGGTCATCGCCCGGGCGCTCGCCGAGGCCGTGCCCAGCGCGGGTACCTCGGGCTCCGCGGGCCGTCAGCTCCGGGCGCAGAAGGTGCTCAGCTCCCTCGCCGACGATTCGCTGCCCGCGCAAGCGAAGTTGGGCGGCGCGTCGATCGCGAACTTCGGCGGCTTCCTGAGCGAGCACTGGCGCATGAGCGACTGGAGGTGGGGTCAGATCGACGGTGCGGTGGGCATCGACCGGATCCTCGGCGGCACGGACTCATCGGGGCTGGCGACCGCGATCGCAGAGCCGGGGGACGACTCCCTGGACGCGGGCATCGGCGGCATCCGCCGGCTGCGGGGCAACTACCGGTACGGCATCGCCTCGACGCTGGTGCGCGTCGCCGAGCGCACCCTCCGCGGCTGGTCGGCGGCGCTCGCCGCACTGCTGCACACCGTCTACGTGGTCGTGCGCCCGGCGCTGCTGCTCCTCCCACTCGCCGTCGACCTGCCGCGACTGCTGGCGATGGCCGCTGTGCTGGTGACCGCTGTGAGCGTCGTCGCAATTGGCGATGCAGGTCCTCCGGAGTGGCGAGTGGCCGTGATCGTCGCGGCGGCCGTCGCCGTCGTCATCGTCGCGGCGGCGACAGCGATCGGAGCGGATGCCCGTGCTCGCTGGATCGCCGTGGGTGAGGCCGCGACCGAAATCGGCATCGACGTCGGCGCGTACCGAACCTCGATCCGCTCGATCGTGTTCGGGTTCCTCCTCGCCGCAGTCGCGATCGCGGCGACGGCGCTGTTCGCGGCATCCGGCGCCTTTGCTCCCGCGATCTTGTGGGGAATCGTCTCAGCGGCACTCGGCGGGCAGGCGATCGCGCGCTTCCGCGCCGTCAGAACCGGGTTGCTCACCCGTGAGCGACGCGGCATCGCGTGGATTCCGGTGGCAGCAGCCGTTGCGGCGGCCGTGTTGCTCGCGCTGCACATCCTCGGGGTGGCCCATCCGATGATCACGACGGTCGCCGCCTGGCGGGAGCGCGATGTGTGGATCGTCGCGTTCTTCGTGCTGGGGCTCATTCTGACCGCCCGGTGGCTGAACGCGTTCGCCGCGATCGCGCTGCCGTTGCTCGCCACGGTGCTGCTCGCGCTCGCGGTGGTCGGATTCGAAGGGATCGGTCTCGGTGGTCTCGGTTGGTGGGTCGGGATCACGGTTTGGGGCAATCTGCTGTGGGTGGTCCCGCAGGTGTTTCGGGTGCCACTTGCCGCGTCCGCGCTCGATCAGACCCTGTTGCCTCTGAGGGCGTGACGATCAGGCCGCGGCTACGCCGTCGGCATCCAGGATCGTGTAGGCGTAGCCCTGCTCGGCGAGGAACCGCTGGCGGTTCTGCGCGAAGTCCTGGTCGACCGTGTCGCGGGCGATGAGCGTGTAGAAGCTGGCGGTGTTGCCCGACTCCTTCGGGCGCAGCAGGCGTCCGAGGCGCTGGGCCTCCTCCTGACGCGAGCCGAATGATCCCGAGACCTGAATGGCGACGGATGCCTCGGGCAGGTCGATCGAGAAATTGGCGACCTTCGAGACCACCAGCAGCGAGATCTCGCCCACCCGGAACGCCTGGTACAGCTCTTCGCGCTCGTCGATCGGCGTCGCGCCCGTGATCTTCGGGGCGTCGAGGGCCTCGGCGAGCACGTCGATCTGATCGAGGTACTGACCGATCACGAGGATGCGCTCGCCGGCGTGACGCTCGACGAGCGTGCGCACGACCCCGATCTTGGCGGGCGCGGTGGCCGCGAGGCGGTAGCGCTCGTCGTCGGCGGCGGCCGCGTATTCGAGACGGTCGCCGGCGGGCAGATCGACCCGCACTTCGTAGCAGACGGCCGGCGAGATGAAGCCCTGGGCCTCGATCTCCTTCCACGGGGCGTCGAACCGCTTCGGGCCGATCAGGCTGAACACGTCGCCTTCGCGGCCGTCTTCGCGCACGAGCGTGGCGGTGAGACCCAGGCGGCGACGGGCCTGGAGGTCGGCGGTGAGCTTGAACACGGGAGCCGGCAGCAGGTGCACCTCGTCGTAGACGATGAGCCCCCAGTCGAGGGCGTCGAGCAGCGCGAGGTGCGCGTAGGCGCCCTTCCGCTTCGCCGTGAGGATCTGGTAGGTCGCGATGGTGACCGGCTTGACCTCTTTCATCTGACCCGAGTACTCGCCGATCTCGTCGGCGGTCAGCGACGTGCGCTTGAGCAGCTCGTCGCGCCACTGGCGGGCGCTCACCGTGTTCGTGACGAGGATCAGGGTCGTGGTCTTGGTGTCGGCCATCGCTGCGGCGCCCACGAGGGTCTTGCCCGCACCGCAGGGGAGCACGACGACTCCCGAGCCGCCCTCGCTGAAGATGTCGACGGCCTGGCGCTGATACGGACGCAGGGTCCAGCCGTCTTCGGCCAGCTCGATCGGATGCGGCGTGCCCGGGGTGTACCCGGCGAGGTCTTCGGCCGGCCAGCCGATCTTGAGCAGCTCCTGCTTGATGTGGCCGCGCGCCCACGCGTCGATGAGGAACGAGTCGGGCGACGGCCGGCCGATGAGCAGCGGCTGGATGCGCTTGTTGCGCGAGATCTCGGCGAGCACGGCGGCATCCGTCGATCGAAGAACGAGTTGACCGGAGTCGTTGCGCTCGATCACGAGGCGTCCGTAGCGGTTCACCGTCTCGCGGATGTCGATCGAGACCGACGGCGGCACCGGGAAGCGCGACCAGCGGTCGAGGGTGGCGAGCATGTCCTCGGCGTCGTGGCCGGCGGCGCGCGCGTTCCACAGACCCAGTCGGGTGACGCGGTACGTGTGGATGTGCTCGGGAGCACGTTCGAGCTCGGCGAAGATCGCGAGTTCGTGGCGTGCACTCTCGGCATCCGGATGGGCCACTTCGAGCAGCACCGTCCGGTCGCTCTGCACGATGAGGGGACCGTCAGCCATAACGGTCCAGTCTAGTCGGGGCCCGGCGGAGGCGGCTCTGACGGGGCCGGATGCCGGCATCGGCTACGCTCGCGGCGTGCACAGCTCCGACATCCGCGCGAAGCGGTTCTCCTCCGGTCCGTCCGGCATCTTCGGCATCACGAAGGAGAAGTACGCCGCAGCCGAGGTCGATGCCCTGCTCGCCCGTTGCGCCGAGGCGCTCGAGGCGACCGAACGCGGGGACGCGCCCACGATCGATCCCGATGAGATCGTCGTCGCGCAGTTCCGGTACACGCGCATCGGCGCCGGCTACGACCCCGACGAGGTCGACGACTACCTCGACCAGGTGGTCGTGACGCTGCGTGCGTCCGCGCACGACAGCGAGGCGGCGAAGGCGCAGGAGCATCGGGTGACGGCCGAGGCGGACGAGGTCTCGGCCGCGATGTCGAGCGCCGACGTGCGGGGTCGTACGTTCGCGACCCGCGGCATGGGAGCCGTCGAGATCGACGCGGTGGATGCCTTCGTCGCAAGGTGCGCGGACGCGCTCGCCGTCTACGAGGCGGGCGGTCACGACGCGAGTCTCACAGCCGCGGAGGTCATCGCCGCGCGGTTCGAGCCCACGATGATCCGGCTCGGCTACAACTCCGACGAGGTGGATGCCTTCCTCGGCGACGTGGCGGTCGCGCTGGCCCACCACGAGCGACTGCGCGACTGACCGGGCTCAGCCCGCGCGCACGCTCACGATATGCGAGACGGGCAGGGTGCGCTCGATGTCGGCGGCGCGGTCGCGCCCTCGCAGACGCCCGCCGCCGAGGCCGGATGCCTCGAGGGTGAAGGTGCGCTCGACGCCGTCGGGAAGCCGCACGACGACGATGATCGTCGACTTCGCGCGCACGGCCTGTTCGAGTTCGCGTCCAAGCCACGCGGCATCGCCGTCCGAGCCGTGGGTCGACCGCAGAGCCGCGATCACGCGTGCATAGGTCTCGACGGCCGACAGCTGCGGGGCGACGGCGGGCGCCGGGGTGCGGCGGTGCAGCGGTTCGGGGTCGCCGTTCTCATCGAGCGCCGTGACGGGGTAGCGGGCGTCGGCCAGCGACCAGAACACCGCCTCGCGGGCGACGCGGGACACGAGGGCGCCGTCGTCGCGCACGAGCCCGAGGGGGCGCAGCGCCTGGTCGACGGCGATCGCGTTGAGGATGCCCGCGTCGGTGCTCTCGACACGCGTGCGGCCGGGGGCGGCATCCGATCGCACCCGCACGAGCCCGTGCCGAGCCGTCGTGCTCTCGATGAGGTAGTCCAGGGGCTGCGGGATGCCGCTCAGCGACAGTCCGGTCAGGAACTCGCGGATCGACTCCGCCGACTCGCCCTCGGCCACACCCGCACCCAACGACTCGGCGGTGAACCGGTAGGTCGAGGCCTGCGCACGGGATTCACGGTGCGCGATGCGGCGCAGCCGCAGGTCGAGGGCGGGAGCCAGGGGTCCCGGGGCGATCGCGGTGAGGTCGGCCTGCAGGTACACGCGGTCGATCTCGGCGGGCAGTTCGCCGGCGAACGCCTCGACCTCGAGGGGTGCGCCGGCGCGGATCGCGGTGGTCCAGCTCGGTTCGAGGCCGTCTTCGGAGCGCAGGCCCCAGAGCACGGCGATGCGTTCGATGCGCGCCGCGCGCTCGGCCCAGTCGGGATCGAGGGGGTAGGCATGGGCCCACTGCTGAGGGTCGAGCACGCCGCCGTCTGCCGTCCGCAGGCCCGCGGGCAGTGAGCGCAGGAAGCCCTCGATGACGGTGCGCCAGCGATCGGCGGTGGGGAGCTCGAGCCAGCGCTCGCCGGCATCCGTCACGATCCATTCGCGGTCGACCGCCTGGGCGAGCCCGGCGGCGACAGCTGCGGTGACGAGGTCTTCGAGCTCCTCGGCCGTCGAGACGATGCGGGCGTCCACGAGCCGCTTGCGGTCCACGGCGCTGACGGCGCCGGCTCCGGTGCGCGTCAGCGGGGTGCGAAGACTCGCGAGCAGCAGGTCGGCGAGGGCGCCGGCGGTCGTGAACGCGCGCTCGGCCGCAGCGGCCTCGCCGCCCTTCTCGGGCTCGACGGGTGCAGCGGGCGGCTCGAAAGCCGCGGGACGCTGGCGGGCGAAGTTGGCGATGCGATCGGTCGTCGACGACAGGGGCGCACCCGCTTCATCGAGCAGCGCGAGCTCGGGGGCCACGAGATCGGACGTCGCGGCATCCGGATCGACCAGCGCGATCAGTGCGGTGCGCGGCAGACGCGAGATCGCCCGATCGACGGATGCCGGATCGAGCAGGGCTGCGGCGGCGTCGAAGAAGTCGTTCCACGAAGCGGACGTCGACACCCCGCGTGCGGCGAACACCGCGGCGAGCGCGACGTCATCGCGGCTCGAGAGCCACGTCGCCACTGCGCGCTCGTCGGAGACCACTCAGCCCCCGCGGTTGGCCCGCGACCGCCGCACGAAACTCGAGATGAGCACGAACAGGATCATGGCGAAGGCGATCACCGGAGCCGCGAACACGATGACGCTGACGATCGGCCAGACACCCTCGCTGAAGTCGGTGACCCCGGCCGGGCGGGCGATCATGATCGCGAAGAAGCACGCGATCGACAGCACGAGCAGACCGAGCGACATGAACGCCAGGATTCGGTCGATTCGGCGGACGGGAACGTCTTCGCCGGGGGTGCGTGTGCTCATCCGCCTCAGCCTACCGCCCGGGGCGGCGTGGCGTAGGCTGACAGGTGGGGGCTCGCTCGACCCCCGCTCCGTCATGCCCGCCAGCGGGCGCTCCACCCCAGCGAGGTTTCGATGCCCACCGGCAAGGTCAGGTTCTACGACGAAGAGAAGGGGTTCGGCTTCATCACCACTGATGACGGCCAGGACGTCTTCCTGCACGCGACGGCTCTGCCCGCGGGAACCTCGGCGCCCAAGCCCGGAACGCGCCTCGAGTTCGGTGTCGCCGACGGCAAGCGCGGTCTGCAGGCGCTGTCGATCCGCGTGCTCGAAGCGCCGGTCAGCCTCGCGAAGCGCTCCCGCAAGCCCGCCGACGACATGGCGATCATCGTCGAAGACCTCGTGAGCCTGCTCGACGGCATCGGCGGCGACCTGCGCCGAGGCCACTACCCGAGCACCTCCCACGCCAAGAAGGTCGCGGCCGTGCTGCGCAAGGTCGCCGATGAACTCGACGCCTGAGCCGGGCGAGGCCGATCAGACGGCGGATGCCGCGGCCGACGTCCTCGATGCGACTACGGATGCCGGGCCCGACGACGTCGACGTGACGACGGATGCCGACGACTCGTCGGCGTCGGTCGGCGCCGGATCGCCCGACGAGTCCGCGGCCGACGGCGATCCCGAGGACGCGTCGCCCGCGGCCGTCGAGGAGATCGTGACGACGGACGCCGACGACGACATCGTGACGGCAGACGTCGACGACGAGCATGTGACGCCCGATCCCGACCCGGTGCTCCTCGCCTCGCACGACCTCGCCCTCGCGGCGCTTCGCGAGATCACGGCGCACTCGACCATCGGCGAGCCCGCGGGCTACCGCGTCGAGCGCGACGGGGTCGTCTCCCTGCGCTTCGAGAACCGGATGCCCGGGTACCCCGGCTGGTACTGGACCGTGAGCCTGGCCCACGTCCCCGACACCGACCCGACGGTGCTCGAGGTCGAACTGCTCCCCAGCGACGACGCGCTCGTCGCCCCCGACTGGACTCCGTGGGCCGTGCGCCTGGCCGAGTACCACGCCGCGCAGGCGGCGATGGCCGAGCTCGCCGACGAAGAGGACTCCGACCTCGATGACGGGTCGGACGACGACGATGACACCGATGACCTGGATGCCGTCGACTTCGACGAAGACGGATCGCGCATCCTGCACGCGGGCGACGTCGACGGCGTCGACATCGACGAGCTGTCGGAAGACCCCGAGGACGAGGACTCGGATGACGAGGATGACTCGGACGACGACGATGACGAGTCGGACGACGACGATGAAGACGACGATGACGAGTCGGACGACGACGACGACGATGAGTCGAACGACGAAGACGACGATGATGACGAGTCGGACGACGAAGACGATTCCGAGGATGACGACGATTCCGAGGATGACGACGACTCCGACGAGGATGACGACGACTCCGACGAGGACGATTCCGACGACGACGACTCCGACGAGGACCACTCAGACCGCTGAGTCGTCGCCGTCGGCCGCGGAGCCGCGGAGCAGCTCCTAGCCGAGACGCTCGATCGTGTAGTCGATGCTGCGGATGAGCTGACGCACGTCATCCGGATCGATCGAGACGAACGTCGCGACGCGCAGCTGGTTGCGGCCGAGCTTGCGGTACGGCTCGGTGTCCACGATCCCGTTCGCGCGCAGGCTCTTCGCGACGGCCGCGGCGTCGACGGTCTCGTCGAAGTCGATGGTGGCGACGACCGGGGAGCGGTCTGCGGCATCCGTCACGAACGGCGTCGCGAACGACGACGCCTCGGCCCAGTCGTACAGCGCCTGCGACGACTCGTGGGTGCGGGCATCGGCCCACGACAGGCCGCCGTTGCCGAGGATCCACGCGAGCTGATCGTCGAGCAGCACCAGCGTCGTGAGCGCGGGGGTGTTGAGCGTCTGCTCGAGCCGCGAGTTGTCGAGGGCGTTCTTGAGGCTCAGGAACTCGGGGATGTACCGACCGGATGCCGCGATGCGCTCGATCCGCTCGATCGCCGCCGGCGAGACGAGGGCGAACCACAGTCCGCCGTCGGATCCGAGGTTCTTCTGGGGCGCGAAGTAGTAGACGTCGGCCTCGGCGGCCGCGAAGTCGATGCCGCCGGCGGCACTGGTCGCATCGATGACGGTGAGCGCGCCGTCGTCGCCGTGCACGCGCTGCACCGGCGCGCTGACGCCGGTCGAGGTCTCGTTGTGCGGCCACGCGTACACGTCGACGCCTTCCACGGCCTCGGCAGTGGTGCGGGTGCCGGGGGAGACGCTGCGCACATCGGGGGCCTCGAGCCACGGGGCCTTCGCCGCGGCGGCGAACTTGCCGCCGAACTCTCCGAAGACGAGGTTCTGCGAGCGGCGCTCGATGAGGCCGAAGGCCGCGGCATCCCAGAACGCGGTCGAGCCCCCGTTGCCGACGATGACCTCATAGCCCTCGGGGATGCGGAACAGCTCGGCGAGCCGGCTGCGCACGCTCGCGACGAGGTTCTTGACCGGCGCCTGACGGTGCGACGTGCCGAGCAGCGTGGCCCCGGAGGCGGCGAGGGCGTCGAGCTGCGCGGGACGCACCTTCGAGGGGCCGCAGCCGAAGCGGCCGTCGACGGGCAGGATCTCGCGGGGGAGTACGACGTGGGACATGCGTCCGATTCTAGGGAGGGGTCGCGGGCGCCCGCGCGCGTGCGACGGGATGTGACCACGGTCTCGATGTCGCCCGCACTAGATAGGCTGTCCTTACCCGGCTCTTTACTCCCAGCGAGGATGAACGCATGACAGATCTCATCGACACGACCGAGATGTACCTGCGCACCATCCTCGAACTCGAGGAGGAGAACATCCAGCCGCTGCGTGCCCGCATCTCGGAGCGCCTCGGGCACTCGGGCCCCACGGTGTCGCAGACGGTCGGTCGCATGGAGCGCGACGGGCTCGTCGTGGTCTCCGAAGACCGCACGCTCGAACTCACCGACCGTGGTCGCCAGAAGGCCGTCGACGTGATGCGCAAGCACCGTCTGGCCGAGCGCCTGCTGTCCGACGTGATCGGCCTGGACTGGGCCTACGTGCACGACGAGGCCTGCCGGTGGGAGCACGTCATGAGCGAGCAGGTCGAGCGCCGCCTGATCGAGCTCCTCGGGCATCCGACCGAGTCGCCGTACGGCAACCCGATCCCGGGTCTCGACCAGCTCGGCGACATGCCGGCGAACAACTTCGAGCAGGGCGTCGTCGGGCTCGTCACGCGACTCAACGCCGCCGGCGCCCCCATCACGGGCACCGTGCGCCGGCTCGCCGAACCGGCGCAGGTCGACCCCGAGCTGCTGCAGCAGTTCATGGCCGCGGGAGTGCTGCCCGGGGCATCCGGTGACTATCGCTACAACGAGGGCTACGTGCTCGTGCAGATGCACGGCAACGACGAAGGGCTCGAGCTTCCGATCGAGGTCGCGTCGCACATCTTCCTCGTCGACGAGACCCGCTGACCGGCCGTTCCCCTAGCAAACGCGGGTGGCCGGAACCTTGCCCAGCCACGTGCCGGACAGTGAATGTGACAGATTCGTTACCATCCGGTAGCCTCAGAAGGTCCGCAGGCGAGAAGCGCGCCGAAGGACTCCACGCAGATCGCCTCACCGGCTCGTCGTCTGCGTGGATGCCCGCACATCGTGCCCCGAACACCGAGTGCTGACGAGTCAGGCGCCCCGGCGCAGAGGCGCCGGAGGATGATTTGGCTGAAGAGAACGACAACGCCGCGGTCGAACCCCAGGTTCACGCGGCAAGCGCGTCCCGACGAGACCGTGCCCGTCATACCGTGACGACCGATGCCGTGAAGACGAAGACGTCTGCACCCGCCCGTGTCGCACGCACCCCGCGATCCGCGAGGTCGATCCGCAAGCCGCTGCGCAGCCTCGTGATCCTCACGATGGTCGGCGGCCTGGTCGCCACCGTCGCGATCCCCGCCTACGCCGCCACCACCCGCATGCCGGTCGCCGACGCCCAGACGCTCCAGCAGATCGCCTCCGACGACGCGCAGTCGCTCGTCGTGGCCTCCGACGCGACGGCCACCACCCTCACGCGCGACAGCTATTCGGCCACGACCGAAGAAGAGATCAACAAGAAGAAGGCCGCCGAGGCAGCCGCTGCGGCAGCCGCGGCCCGCGCTCGCGCTCAGGCGGCCGCGTCGTCGGCGTCGGCGTCGGTGCCCGTCGACATCAACCTCGTCTCACCTGGTACCGGTGAAGTGCGCTGGCCGATCCTGAACTTCAAGAAGGGTCGCGGACTCGGCGACTCGGGCTACCACCAGGGCGTCGACCTGCTCGCGCCCGGCGGCACCCCGCTCTATGCGGCCGCGGCCGGTGTCGTGCGCACGTCGCAGGAGTCCTACGGCGGCTACGGCGTGGCCGTCGTCATCGACCACGTCGTCGGCGGCCAGCGCGTCTCGACGCTCTACGGCCACATGACCTACGGCAGCCGTCAGGTCGTCGCGGGGCAGAGCGTCGAAGCGGGCCAGGTCATCGGCCTCGTCGGCAGCACCGGAAGCTCGACGGCCAACCACCTGCACTTCGAGGTGCGCGTGAACAACGGCCTCGTCGACCCGTGGGCCTGGCTCGTCGCCAACGCCGGCTGACTCCCAGCATCCGTTCGGCGACACGCAACCGCGCGTTAACACATCAACGATCCACGTGTCTGCCACGTGGGTTAGCCTGATCCCGACGCTGAGAGAAGCGGAGGGAGCCATGGGCAGCACACCTCGCATCCGAACCACGGATGCGCTGGGACGCCTCGTCCTGCGGCATTGCACGAGTGGATGCCACGGTCCTTCCGTGGCGCCTGGGCGCTGTCTTCACTAGACGGCGCCTTTTTCGTGCCCTGAGCACTCCTCGAACGTCACGACCGAACCACCGGGAAGCCGTCCCGGCCGTTCGAGAGGATGAGGAATGCGCACTTTGGTGCTGAACGCGGGCTACGAGCCCTTGGCCGTCGTGTCGTTCAAGCGGGCCCTCGTGCTCGTGATGAACGACAAAGCGACCGTGATCGAACTCGTCGAGGGTGATCCTGTCTGGGCCGCCCGTGGTTCGTACGAGAGACCGGCGGTGATCCTGCTGACGCGCTACGTGCGCGTGCCCGGCGGTCGTCGGGTGCCCGTCACCAGACGCGGCGTGCTCCGTCGCGACGGGCACAGATGCGCGTACTGCGGCGGGTCGGCGACGACGATCGACCACGTGCAGCCGCGCTCGCGCGGCGGCGAGGACTCGTGGGAGAACCTCGTCGCGTGCTGCCTGCGCTGCAACAACATCAAGGGCGACCGCACCCCGCAGGAGATGAAGTGGGAGCTGCGCCAGGCGCCGCACCCACCGCGCGGCGGGCAGTGGACGGTGCGGGGCGCGGAGCGCACCGACCCGCGGTGGGAGCCCTACCTGGCGCTCGCCGCCTGATCAGCGCTCGTCGAGCACGCCGAGCCATCTCGTCAGGATCGCCTCGAGGTCACGGGCGTCCTGCGCGCCGATCTCGGCGAGCAGGCGGTGCTCGTTGGCGATGTGCGCCGTGAACGCCCGGTCGATGAGGTCGCGCCCTGCGGGAGTCAGACGCACGATGCGACGACGGGCATCGGATGCCTCGGCCCGCCGTTCGACGAGTCCGCGCGCTTCGAGGCGGTCGACGCGCTTGGTGAGGCCGCCGGTGGTGACCAGGGTGTGGTCGGCGAGTTCGCCGGCCGCGCGCTCGTAGGGGGCGCCGGTGCGGCGCAGCGTGGCGAGCACGTCGAACTCGCCTTCGCTGAGGTCGAACTCGCTGTAGACGGCGACGAGCCGGTCGGTGAGTTCGAGCGCGACGCGATGCATTCGCCCGATCACGCCCTGGGGCGAGGGGTCGAGGTCGGGGCGCTCGCGACGCCACTCGGACTGCAGCTCGGCGACGCGGTCGGGGCGGGGGGCGGCATCCATCGGACCAGTTTATCTTCCCGGTAAGGTAAAGTGTCTTCCATGGAAGAGAACCGCTGGCGTTGGATCGCCGTGACCGCGATCGCCCCGATCGTGTGGGGCAGCACCTACGTCGTGACGCGCAACATGCTGCCGCCGGAGTCCCCGCTGTGGGGGAGCGTGCTGCGGGCCCTGCCTGCCGGGATCATCGTGCTGCTGATCGCACGCCGCCTGCCGACGGGGTCGTGGTGGTGGCGATCTCTCGTGCTCGGGGTGCTCAACGTCGGCGGGTTCTTCGTGCTCGTGTACATCGCCGGGCAGAGGCTTCCGTCGGGGCTCGCCGCGACGCTGATGTCGACCTCAGCGGCCTGCATGCTGCTGTTCGCGTGGCTGCTGCTGAACCGGCGCCCGCGCGCGGCGGCCGTCGTCGGAGCGACCGTCGGACTCGTCGGCGTCGGGGTGATGCTCGGCTTCGATGCTGCGGGTGTGGACGTCTGGGGTGTCGTGGCCTCGCTCGGGGCGATGCTCGCCTCGTCGGTCGGCTTCGTGCTGACGACCCGGTGGGGATCCGACATCCCGGCCCTCCCGATGGCCGCGTGGCAGCTCGTCGGCGGATCGCTCGTGCTCGTGCCAGCCGCTTTGCTGGTGGAGAGCGCGCCACCCGTGCTGACCGCGACGTCGGCGATCGGCTTCGCGTACGTCGCGCTCATCGGCACGGCGGTCGCCTACGTGGCGTGGTTCGCGGGACTGCGGCACCTCTCGCCGGGGGTCGTCGGCATCGTCGGGCTGCTGAATCCGGTGACGGGCGTGCTGCTGGGGGTCGCGGTCGCCGGCGAGGTGTTCGGAGTGGCCCAGGGTGTGGGGATCGCTCT
>JASDDH010000015.1 GCA_030407505.1 Planococcus sp. APC 4015 | reverse complement strand
TGGGCGTCGAAGACCCGCTGTCCGACCCCGAGGTGTACGGCGACCAGGCGGGTCCGCGCGACGGCTTCCTCGACGACGCCGCCGGTCACGGGACCTTCGTCGCGGGCATCCTGCGTCAGGTGTGTCCTGACGCCGATCTGGTGTCGATCCGCGTCGCCGACAGCAACGGCACCGTGCTCGAGCACGAGCTGATCGACGCGCTCGAAGAGCTCGTCGCGTGGGTCGAGGCGGGCAATGCGCTCGATGTCGTCAACCTCTCGCTCGGCTATTACCACGAGACCCCCGAGGACGGACTGTTCAGCACGCGGCTCTATTCCGCGCTGCGCGGGTTGCGGGAGCGGGGATGCGTCGTGGTGTGCTCCGCCGGCAACGACGCGACCGACCGGCCGAGCTTCCCTGCCGCGATGTACGACTGGGGTGACGCGGAGCTCGGGCTCGGCGACGAGAAGGGGCTGGGCGCACACGTCAGCGTCGGAGCGCTCAACCCGCAGCGCACGTCGGTGGCGCTCTACAGCAACGTCGGGCCCTGGGTCACGACGTACGGGCCGGGGACATCGGTGCTGAGCGCGTTTCCGGCGCTGACCGGCGGCGTGCAGGCGGGGTCGAAGGCAGACCTGTACCAGCGGCGACGCCAGAGCCTCGATCCCGACGACCACTCGGGCGGTTTCGCCATCTGGAGCGGCACCTCGTTCTCGTCTCCGTACGTGGCTGCGCGCATCGCCGCGGATCTCGCTCCCGGTCTCATGTCGGGCTCGGTGGCCGCCCCGGCGAGTGCCGTCGCGACGACACTCGACGACCTCGCGTCGGAGGATCGATCCCTCGTGGAGTGAGGCGACCTCGCGCGCAGGCGGGGGAGCGGCCATCATGTCACTGTGGCCGCGAGCGCACAGCAGCTCTATGAACGCGGCGTCGACCTCGTCAACGGGGGACGCTACTCTGCGGCCCGGCGCGCCCTGTCGGCGGCGGCCGACGCGGCGGCATCCGCCGAAGACCACGACCTCGCCGCTCGCATCGACGGCACGAGGGCGTATCTGCTGGCGCGCGTGGGCGACATCGATGCCGGTCTGAGGCTGTGCCGCGACGCCCTCGACAAGCCGGGGATCAGCGACGCGACGCGGGCGATCCTCGCGGGTCAGATGGGCGCCCTCGAACTCGAACGAGGTGCGCTGGACAGCGCCGTCGAGTGGCTCACCCGCGCGATCGACTCCTACGACGGCGATCCGGTGCGCAGCGCCAACATGCGCATCAACCGCAGCCTGGCCGACATGCAGCGGGGTTCATGGGATGCCGCGGCCGCCGACCTGCGCTGGGCGGAGCAGGCCTTCCGCGCATCGGACCGCCCGCTCGAAGCAGACCAGGCCGTGCACAACCGCGGCTACCTCGCGATGCTCACCGGCGACCTCGTGCAGGCGCTGGCGATCATGCAGTCGGTGCGCGAGCCGCTCGATGACGAATCGGACTTCTGGGGCGCGGTCAACGAGCTCGACCGGGCCGAAGTGCTGCGCGACGCGGGGCTCGTGACCGAGGCCGAGGTCAGCCTCGACAACGTCGCGCGGGCGTTCGGACGGCACCGAGCGCCCGGCGAGCGCGCCCGCGCCGAGTACCAGTTGGCGCGATCGCTGCTCGAACACAGTCCGGCGCGGGCGGCCGAGGTGGCGGCGGCGTCGGCGCGACGGTTCCGCATGCTCGGCAGCGACGCGTGGGCGGCACGCGCCGAGGCCGTGCGGCTGCGCGCCCGCCTCGCACGCGGCCGGCTGGACCGCGCGGCGCGTCAGGTCGAGACGGGCAGGCCGCCGTCGTCTGCGTCGGTCGACGCCGTCGTGTCGAGCCTCATCGACTTCGGGTTCCCGCACGATGCGGCGGCGCTGCAGCTGACGGCGCTGCTCGCCGCGCTCCGTCGTGGGGCGCCGGCGCCGGGTCCGGCGCCCCGACTCCGCCGGGGCGCACCCGTCGAGGTCGCGCTGCTGGCCCACGAGGTGGCGGCGGAGCGTGCACGGCGCGCCGGACGCGAAGCAGACGTGCGCCGGCGTGCCGCCCGGGGCATTGAAATCCTCGAGGGATCGCAGCAGGTCGGGGCGAGTCTCGAGCAGCAGGGTTCGCTCATGCGGCAGGGGCTCGGCCTGCTCAGCACCGGACTCGCCTCGGCCATCCGGTCGGGACGGCCCGATGTCGTCCTCGAGTGGTCGGAGCGCTCCCGTCATCTGCAGACGCAGGTGGTCCCCCTGCGGCCGCCACCCGATCCCACGCTCGCCGGCGAGCTGGCCGAGCTGCGCCGCATCCGCCTCGCCGAGCCCGACGGCGATTGGCTCGCCGACCCTCGCGTCGAGGTGCTGCGCGCACGGGCACGCGAGCGGCAGTGGTCGGGCACGCGCACCGCGGGCGTGCACGAACGCGTCGGACTCGAGGCGCTCCGCGGCGCGCTGGCCGCCGACACGGCGTTCGTGTCGCTCATCTTCGACGGCAGCGTCCTTACCGCGCTGGTGGTCACGGGTGACGTCACGTCTCTCGTGCCGCTCAACTGGCCGCGGGTGCGCGCCGCGCTCGACGGCCTGCGCGCCGATCTCGACATGTCGTCCGCCGTGCGCTCGGGACCCATGGCTCGCATCGTCCGGGAAGCGCTGGCGAACCGACTCGACGCGCTGTCACGGGAGACGCTCGATGCCGCCTTCGTCGCGGCCGGTTCGCCCGGTCGGGTCGTCCTCACCGTGCCCGGCGTGCTCGCGGGCGTGCCCTGGGCGATGCTCCCCGCGCTGCGCGGCCGCCCGGTCTCGGTCGCGCCTTCGGCGTCGCACTGGGTCGCCGCCGTCACCGCCCCGGTGGCTGTTCCCCGGCGCGCGGTGCTCGCGGCGGGACCGCGCGTCGCCCGCGGCGACGAAGAGATCGCCCTCGCAGCGGCTGCGTGGACCGACCGTGTCGTGCTGCGCGGCGCAGACGCGTCGGTCGAGGCCGTCACGGCGGCGGCATCCGGCGCCGATGTGCTCCACGTGGCCGCCCACGGGCGCCATGCCGCCGACCACCCGCTGTTCTCCGGTCTCGAGCTGGCCGACGGCACGCTGTTCGGCTACGACGTGGACCTCATTCCCGACGTGCCCGACACGGTCGTGCTGTCGGCGTGCGAAGTGGGGCGCTCGACGGTGCGCTGGGGCGAGGAGGCGATCGGGATGACGCGTGTCTGGCTGCACGCGGGCGCGCGCTGCGTCGTGGCGGCGCCCGTCATCGTCGCCGATGACGTCGCATGCGAGCTGCTCGGGGCGATGCACGCGGAACTCGCCCGGGGTGAGCCACCGGCCGTCGCCCTGGCCCTGGCATCCGAGCAGACCGGCATCGTCGCACCGTTCCACGCGCACGGCGCAGGCTTCTGAGAATTCTTCCGCGCCGATGTATCACGACGCGGCAGGCCTTCTCTAACACTTCGGACGGCTCGTGTGATGCGAACGAGTGGGGGCTCCGCAGCTGGGGGGCACAGAGGACATGGGGCGCGCGAGAGCGTGAGTCCTCAGGGCCGGCCTTCGGGGGGTGTCGCGGTACGGATCCGATCCGCGACATCCCCCGGATCAGTCTGTGCGCTCAGGCGCGCGACGAATTGGCGGTGCGACCGCGCACGATGCCCACGAACGTCTCGACCGCGGGTGTCGTGCGGTCGACCGACCAGGCGAGCGCCACCGTCGAGACCGGGGCGTCGCGCAGCGGCCGGTGCGCGGCATCCTTGCGGTGATGCAGGCGCGCGAGGGACATCGGCACCACGACGACGCCGACACCCGTGGCCGCCGTGACGACGGCGTCCTCGGTCGTCTCGGGCGCCGTGAACACCGGGGCGACCGCGCCCGGGATGTCGAGAGCGAGCACGTCGTCCAGGGGCACGATCAGGACTTCGCCGTCGAGGTCGTGAAGATCCAGATCGTCCGCGGCCGTGAGGTGGGAGTCAGCCGACGAGACGACGACGACGGTCTCGTCGTAGAGGGCGATGACGTTGAGCCCGTCGCGGTCGATCGGCAGGCGGACGATCGCGGCATCCACCTCACCGTGATCGAGTGCCGCGCGCTGATCGGCCACGCTCAGCGGCACGAGCTCGAGCGGCTGGTGCGGCATGCGCTCCTTCCACCGGTCGATCCAGGTGCCCGGTGTCGCGCCCGGGATCGCCCCGAGCCGGAAGGGGCCGGACACCGGGGGCGCCGGTGCGGGCGCCGGCGACGGCTTCGGCGTTGGCCGGCGCGAGGCTACGGGCTTCGGAGCCGGGCGGCGTCCGCCGGCGGGTCTCATCGGGCGTCGCCCGCGCGCCCCACCGCTCTTCGCCATGTGCCCAGGGTACCGGCGCGCTATGGTTCGCTCATGCTGACGATCATCGCCACCGCCGTGGCGGCCCTGGCCGCCGTGCTGCACGTGTACATCTTCGTGATGGAGAGCGTGCAGTGGACGCAGCCGCGGATCTGGAAGCGCTTCGGTGTGGCCGACCAGGCCGCGGCCGAGACCACCAAGCCGATGGCGTACAACCAGGGGTTCTACAACCTGTTCCTGGCTGTCGGGGCGATCCTCGGGCTCGTGCTGTTCTGGGCGGGGGATGCCGGCACCGTCGCCGATGTCGCCGGTCGCACCCTCGTGCTGTTCAGCCTCGGATCGATGCTCGCCGCGGCGCTCGTCCTCATCACGTCGGGGCGGCGCTATGTGCGACCCGCGCTCGTGCAGGGAACGCTGCCCCTCATCGGCTTCGTGCTGTTCCTCTTCGCCTGAGGTCTTCCTGGACGCACTCCGCAGCCCGAGGCTGCCGGATGCGGCCAGTCGCGCCCGCTTGCGTTGAGAATCGATAGGTGTATATCGTTTGTCGATAGATCATCACCGATTCTCGATAGGCGGCGTCATGCGCAACTCCACGATCCTGATCCTGAAGGGTCTCATCGCCGTGCTGCTCGCGATGCTGGTCGCCTGTCAGATCTTCATCGTTCCCCTGGTCGCGGCGCAGTCGGCCTGGCGCTTCCACGAGATCGCCTACCTGCAGGTGCCGGGCGTCGTCATCGGCATCCTGTTCCTGGCGTGCGTGCAGATCGTGCTCGTGTGCGTGTGGCGCCTGCTGTCGCTCGTGCGTGCCGATGCGATCTTCACCGAACGCGCATTCCCCGAAGTCGACGTCAGTCTCGGGGCGGTCGTCTTCGCGACGCTCCTGGTCGCCGTCGCGCTCGTGACGCTCACCGCGTCGGGCGTCATGAACGGCTCGATCACCCTGCTGTGCGTGCTGGGCATCGTCGTGGGAGCCGGGCTGTCGCTTCTCATCATCGTCATGCGGGGCCTGCTCCGCCGGGCGACGCAGCTCGAGCACGACCTGTCGGAGGTGGTGTGATGCCGATCGTCATCAACCTCGACGTGGAGCTTGCGAAGAAGAAGATGTCGGTGAACGACTTCGCCGCCGCGATCGACATCACGCCCGCCAACGTCTCGGTGCTCAAGAACGGGCGCGCGAAGGCGATCCGCTTCACGACGCTCGACGCGATCTGCCGCGTACTGGAGTGTCAGCCGGGCGACATCCTCCAGTGGGTCGACGGCCCCGAGGACGACGGATGACGGGCGCCGTCGCCACGCGCGCCTCGTCCTGGAGCGATACCGCGATCGCGCACCTCGAGGACTCGCTGTCGTGCCCGCGATGCGCCCACGCCCTGCACGATCGCCACTGCGCGCGCTGCGGCGCCGACTACAGCGGTCCTGTCGGCGGCGAGCTGTGGGAGGCCTCGCGCCGCGCCGCCGACGCGCTGCGCGAGCGGCGACAGGTGCTCGACCGTGTGCCCACGCGGGCCGTCGCGCCGTCGCCCCCGGTCGCTGCGCCCCCGCCGCCAGTCGCACCCGTTCCCGCTGTCGCTCCCGGCCCGCCGCGCTCGAGCGCGACCGTGCAGTCTGTTCTCGCCGTCGCCGGCGCTGCGCTCGTGGCCGTCGCGGCGGTCGTGTTCACGTCGTTCAACCCGGACCTCACCGATGTGCTCGTGCGCGGCCTCATCGTCGGCGCCGTCACGGTGGTGTTCGTCGTCGGAGCGGCCGTCCTGATGCGCCGCGGCCTGGGCTTCTCCGCCGAAGCGGTGGGCGCCCTGGCGATCGTGTTCGTCGCGCTCGACGTGCATGCGCTGACCGGACTCGCTCCGGATGCCCGGTGGGCTGTCGCGGCACCGGCCACGCTCGTGGCGGGTGTCGCGCTCACCGCCCTCGCCCTGCGGCTGCGCGTGCGGGTGTGGCTGTGGAGCGCGCTGGTCGCGCTCGCCGTGGTGCCCGCGATGATCGGCTACGCCGCAGACGCGCCCGTGCTCGGGCACCTCGGCGTCGCCGTGGCCCCCTTCGGTCTGATTTCGCTCACCCCGCGCTTCGGGCTGATCATCGGCGGCTCCCTGCGCGCCGAGCGCGCGACGCTCACCGTCGTGCAGGTGCTCGCCGTCGTGGTCGCACCCGTGCAGGGTCTGCTGTGGGGCGCGTTGCCCGCCGAGGCGGTCGCGCTCTCGCTGAGCGGCGTTCTGGCCGGCGCGGGTGTGCTGGCGGCGTTCTCGACGCGGCATCCCGCCCGCGGACTGTGGAGTCTCATCGCGGGCGTGTGGATGACGGCCGCGATCGTCCTGCTGACACCGGCCGTGCTGCCGCCGGTCGTCTGGGAGGCCTGGTGGCTCGCGATCGTCCCGGCGGCGGCCGTGATCGGTGCCGTCGTCGTCGGCGTCCTCGCGCCTCTGCCGCGTTCGGTGGACCGCGGCGTGCTCGCGGTCGGCGCGGTGGTCGTGATGGGCGTCGCGGCGGTCCCGCCGACCGTGATCGCCCTGCTGCTCGGCGGCTCGACGGTCCTGCGCGACGACAGTGACGCGCTCGCCGAGCCGGTGTTCGCCGTCGCCGTCGTGCTGGGGCTCGCCGCCCTCGCTGTCGGACTCGTCGTGTTCGCGGTGCTGCGCGAGCGGCGGCATCCGTCACCCGCCCCCGCAGAAGGTGCGCCCGCACCCCTCGGAACCCGCTGGGTCGGCTACCTCGGCCTCTGGTACGCCCTGCTCGCCGTCCTCACACTCCTGACCGTTCCTTCGATCGCCGTCGGCGGGCGCATCGCGATCGGTCTCGTCGTCGCAGCGACGCTGAGCGTCGCCGTCGTGCGGACGCCGCGGCTGCGGCCGCTCGCTCTGCGGGCTCCGACCGTGGCGGGTGCGCATCTGCTGGTGCTGTTCGCGGCGATCCTGTCGTGGCGGGATGCCGCGCTCGCCGTGACCGTCGGCGCCGCCGTCGTCGTCGTGATCGGTGCGCTCGCGCTCGCGCTGCCCGCTCGAGTCCGGTTCGCGCACGTCGCCGCCGGGTACGCGTATGCGCTCGCGGTGTTCGCGACGGCGCTGTCGCTCGCCGGGGTCACCGGCGTCGCGCAGCTGTGCCTCACGACGTCGGCCGGAGCGGTCACGGCCATCGCCGCGACCTTCGCCCCGTTCGTGCGGGTGCGCGCCTGGTACGCCGTGCTCGTCGTGACGTCGGTGCCCTTCCTGCTCGGCGTCGCCCAGGTGCTCTTCGAGCGCAGCGGCTGGACGGCACTGTCGACCTCGCTCATCTTCGCGCTGGCGCTCGCTCTCGTCGCGACCCGCCGGCCCGGACTCGTCGCGCCCCTGCGCCTGGCCGCGGCGGCGATCCTCGTGCCGTCGGTAGCGGTCGTGGCCGTGTGCCTCGGCGCCCAGGTGCTGCCGGGCAGCGGCTCGCCGGTCGTCCTCCCGATCATCGCCGCCGTCGTCGCCGTCGTGCTGCCGTGCGGCCCGCTCGTGTCCTCCGTGCTCGCCGCGCGCGTGGGGGAGAAGGATGCCGCCCTCGCGCGGCTCGCGATCGAGGCGTCGACGCTGCTGACCGCCGCGATCGCCGTGGGGCTCGCCCTCGTGCGCGAGGCTGCCGGGCTCGGCACATCGCTGCTGGTGCTGGCGATCGTCGGAGTCGGCGGCATCGCGACCGGGCTGTGGGGCTCGCGGAAGTACGGCTGGTGGCTCGCGGGCGCGGCGTTCACCGGTGTCGTCTGGTGCGCGTGGGGCATCGCCTCGGTGGGTCTCGTCGAGGCCTACGTGCTGCCGCCGGCGCTCAGCGCCATGGTCGTCGGGGCGGTGCTGACCGCGCGCGAAACGCGATCGCTTCCCCTGTATGGGGCGGGCCTGCTGGCCGCCGTCGTGCCGGCGCTGGTCCTCGCCGCGCTGGTGGGGCCATCGGCCCGCGCGTTCGCGCTCGTCGGGGCGGCGTGGGTGCTGGTCGCGGTCTCCCGGTGGGTGCTGCGGGGGCCGCTGCGCTCGCTCGCGCCGGCCACTCTCGGCGCTGCGATGATCGCCGGAGCCGCGGGTGCGGCGGGGGGCGTGCGTTTCGGGCTCGGGCTCGATGTGCCTCCGGCCGGGGCATCGCTCGTGCTGCTGTGCCTCGGGATCTCGGTCGCGGGTGCCGCGCCTGCACTGCTCGCCGCACGCGGACTGCGCCGCGCGGCGGTTCCCGGCGGGCGGCTGGAGCGCTCCCGGTGGACGGCGGCGCCCGCTTTCGCCTACGTCGCCGTCGGCACATGGACGGCGATCGAACGCTACTGGCCGACCATCTGGACGATGTGGGCGCTCATGCTCGCCTTCCTGGTCGCGATGGTGGTCATCGCGGCCTGCGCCGTGCGGGGTCGCACGGCCTTGCCGCCCGTGTGGTTCGTGTTCGCGCTCGCGTTCGCCACCGGTGTGGTGGCGTGGAGCCCCCGCGAACTGCGCGTGGAGTGGTTCTCACTCCCGCTCGGTGCGGCGCTGCTGATCGCGGGCGTCTTCGCGCTTCGCGCCGCGCCGCCGGCGGATCCCGCGGCCCCCGGCATCCGGTCGCTCACGGCATGGCCCGCGAGATGGGTCGGTTCGTGGCCGCTGCTCGCGCCCGGCCTCGTCGTGATGATGAGCGCGTCGATCGTGGCGACGTTCACCGATCCGCTCACGTGGCGCGCAATCCTCGTCATCGTCCTGGCGCTGCTGGCGATCCTCGTGGGCGCCGCGCGGCGGCTGGCCGCCCCGTTCCTGATCGGCGTCGTCGTCCTACCCATCGAGAACGTGTTCGCGTTCGCCGTCCAGATCGGTCGTGGGATCGAGTCGATGCCGTGGTGGATCACGCTCGCCGTCGTCGGCGCCGTGCTGCTCATCATCGCCGTGACCTACGAGCGGCGCGCGGGCGAAGAAGCCGGCATCACCGCCCGGCTGAAAGACCTGAACTGACGTGGACGGAAAGGATTCTCACATGATCTCTCGAACCCGTGCCGGTCGCGCCTCCGTCGTCCTGCTCCTGGCGGCCGCCCTGTGCGGATGCTCGGTGGACACCCTGCTGTGGGGTGCCGACGGCGGGGCGGTCATCGCGGCGACGGATCAGCTGATCGAAGCCGCCGCGTCGGGAGACGCCGAGTCGCTCATCTGCCCGGGCACGCGCCCCGACCTCGGATCCCCCGACCGGTGGCAGCGACTGTCCTCCGAGGAGCCCGAGCGGTTCACGGGCGAGTACTGGCCCGACCAGGCCGCGCTCGAGCCGACCTGGAACATCAACCTCTCACTCCCGGGCGACAGAGCCGTCGACGGCGAGGTGTTCCCCGGAGACGTCTTCTACCGGGGGGAACAGGACTCGCTGTGCGTCGCCGACGTCGTGTGGAGCACGGTGGACGTCGGCGATTAGATCAGAGGCGTCCCTCGCTCAAGCGGCCAGACGCAGGCCGCGACGGTCGGTCGCGACGCGCTCGCCGTCGTTGATGGTCTCGTTGTCGCCGATCAGCGAGCCGACGGCCACTTGGGCGCGGTTGCCGACCTGCGTGCGGATGCCGATCTTGGCACCCGCGCCGATGGCGGCGCCCGAGCCGATGTGTGCCAGTGGCGAGATGTCGACGTCCTGACCGATCACGGCATCGGATTCGACCCACACGCCGCGCCCGATGTGCGCGCCCGCGGCGATCTGGACACCCGGTTCGACGTACGCTCCGGCATCGACGACGGCAGTCGGGTGAACCTTCGCGCCATGCGCGACGAGCCCCCGGCCGTTGACGTGCTTACGGTAACGCAGCATTTCGCCGCGGTCGTTCTCGATGTCGACGTAGTTCTTGCCCACGATCCCCTCCAACGGCCCCCGATGGGGCCGAGCATTGGAATAACCACACGCAGTGCAATTCCATTCCCGCGCATCGGATGGATGCAGTTCCGAACTTTTTCCTGCGCGGGGCGGGGTGCCTCTGTGCCTTCTCTTCGTCGGCGAAGCCCGGATGGATTGCCTCGGGGGCCCCCGGGATCCACGCGGATCGCGTGCGATACTTCCGCGGTGGAAGACATCGAGCTGGCTGCGATCCCCGCGGGGACCGTCACGCTGCACGACGCGCGCCGCAAGACGCGACGGGAGGTGCGACTGCAGCCGTTCGAGATCGGCGCATTCCCGGTCACCGAGGCGCAGCTGGCCGAACTCCTCGGCGAGGCCGCGAGCCACCCGCGACGCCCGGCGGTCGGAGTCAGCTGGCAGCGCGCGGTGCGCGCGTGCAACGCGGCATCCGAGTGGGAGGGCATCGATCCCGCGTACACCTTCGACGGGGAAGACGTCACCTGGCACGTCGACTCCGACGGCTATCGCCTGCCCACCGAGGCGGAGTGGGAGTACGCGTGCCGGGCGGGGTCGACCGGGCCCCACTACGGACCGCTCGCCGACGTCGCGTGGACGAGCGCCGACGGGGTGGGCGCACCGCAGGACATCGGCGGGAAGCATCCGAATCTCTTCGGGCTCTTCGACACTCTCGGCAACGTGTGGGAATGGTGCTGGGATCTGCTGGATCCGGCCCGGTACGACGCCTATCGGGTGTTCCGCGGCGGCGGGTTCGCCGACGACGCGTGGAGTGTGCGCGCATCGACGCGTCGCGGGGGATCGCCACGCATGCATCACGACGACGTCGGCATGCGTTTCGCGCGCGGCGCCGTCGACGGGGTGGATGCCGCGCAAGGGTGGTCGGCGCAGGTCGATCGCGAGCGAGCCGCGTTCGACGGCCCGCTGCCGTCGGGGTGGACACCGAGGCGTTGAGGCTCCGGACGATTCGTCTAGGCTGAGGTTCGTCCCCGAATCACCGTAGAGAGGGGCCCCATGACGCCCGAACGTCGCGAGGTCCGCACCGGCCAGACGGATCGTCCGACCGTGCGTCCCGCCCACGAGACCCTGCCGACCGTACGCGAGGTGCTCGCCGTCGAGGCTGTCGGCGAAGGGCTGCCCGAAGTCCTCGTCGGCGATGCCGCGCTCGACGCGAGGGTGCGCTGGCTGCATCTGTCGGACAGCGCCGGAGTGGCGCGGCTGCTCGACGGCGGGGAGCTGCTGCTGACGACGGGGTCGTCGTGGCCGATCGCCGGCGACGAGCTCCGGTCGTTCGCCCACGGTCTGGCCGACGCCGGGGTCGCCGGTGTCGTGCTCGAACTCGGCGCCCACTACCGGGCAGCCCCCGCCGAGGTGGTCGAGGTGGCGGCCGAGCGGGGGCTCGCGCTGGTCGTGCTGCACCGCGAGGTGAAGTTCGTGACGCTCACCCAGGCGGTCCACAGTCGCATCATCTCCGACCAGAACGACGCCCTCCGCGCCCGCGACGAGGTGCGCGAGCGGTTCACCATGCTCGCCCTGCGCGGCTCGCCGGCCGACTTCGTCGTGCACCAGCTCGCGCAGACGCTCGGTGCGCCGGTCGTGCTCGAGAACCGCGCGCACGAAGTGATCGCCGCCGAGGTGCCGCTCGCCGTCGAAGAGGAGCTGTTCACCGAATGGGAGCTGCGATCCCGCTCGGCTCACCGCCGTGCGGACCAGCGGCGCGAGCGCGGGGTGATGGCGGGCTCCGAGGATTGGCTCGTGGTCCCGGTCGAGGCTCGCGGGATCCGCTGGGGCCACCTCGTCGTGCTCCCCGGACCCGATCATCCAGCCGGCCGCACCGCCGTGCTCGAGCAGGCGGCGATCGCACTCGCCGTGGGACGGCTCGCCGACGGCGACGCGGACGAGTGGGGTCGCATCAGCCGGCGACGGCTCGTGGACGGTCTGCTCGCCGGGCGTTTCGCCGGTGTCGGCGGCGCGGCCGCCCGTCTGGAGGCGGCCGGACTGCCGCTGCGCGGAGCGACGCTGTACGGCATCGTCGCGACCGGGGCGGCGGTCACAGCCGAGGCGACGGATGTCGCGGCGCGAGCACTGCGGGGGCGGGCCATCGTCGGGTCTGCGCCCGAGGGGGTCGCCGCGCCCGCCGTGACGATCCTGCTCTCGCTGCCGTCCGGCACGGTGCTCGACGACGACGCGGCGCTCGCGTTCGCACGAGGGCTCGCCGACGTCGGCGACGAGCGAGACCGGCTCATCCTGTCGATCGGGCAGGCGGCGGATGCCGTCGACGGCGCACTCGTCTCGCTGCACGAGGCCGTCGACCTGGCGCGAGGAAGACGGCGGCGCGGGGAGCGCGGGCCCACGATCCGCCGAGCCGAGGACCGTCCTCTCGTGCAGCTCGTCTCGGCGCTGCGCGGCGACCACCGCATCATCGAGCACGGAGAGCGGATGCTCGCGCCGCTCATCGTGCACGACCTCGGCCGGGGCGGCGATCTGCTCGACGTCCTCGAGGCGATGCTCGCGCATCCCGGAAACCGCACCGCTGCGGCATCCGCCTCTCATCTGTCGCGCTCGGTGTTCTATCAGCGCATCGCCCTCATCGAGGATCTGCTCGGCGCCGACCTCGACGACGGCGAGACCCAGACTGCGTTGCACATCGCTCTTCTCGTGAGGCGTTCCGCCGGGCGGTGAGGTGGCCGGTCCGGCGGCGGTTCGCCTGAGGGCTGCAGCATCCCGAGTGAGCTTCGTACCCACGAGTGCGCAGTCCGCGTGCGTGTTTGGGCGGAGCGCTCGTGCGCAACGAGCTCACCCGGTTGTCGGAGCGACTCGGGCGTGGCGACTCGGGCGTGGCGACTCGGGCGTGGGATCGGCGTGGGCGGGTCGGAGACATCGGGGCGGGCAGACTGGAGGGATGACCCGCGCGCAGATCGTCCGTGACCGCATCGTGGCGGAGGTGAGCGCGTCGGGGTTCGTCGGTCACGGGCTGCATGTGCTCGCCGGCGACGATGTCGCGCAGCATCGGTGGGCTCCGGACGTGCGCGAAGACATCCATTCGGCGGCGAAGGGCGTCTGCGTTCTGGCGGCGGGCATCGCTGCCGACGAGGGACTGATCTCGTTCGACGAGCCCGTGAGCACCTATCTGCCCGACATGACGCTCGGCGAGGGCGTCGGGGATGTGACCCTGCGCCGCCTGCTGACGATGACGAGCGGCATCGATCTGCCGTGGTCGGCGACGATGATGACCGACTGGCCCGACCTCGCGGCCGAGTTCCTCTCGCGCCCGTCCCAGAGGCGGGTGTTCCAGTACTCCAACGCGAGCACGTACACGGCGATGCGCGCGCTCGCCGCGCAGGTGGGTGATGTCGTGGAGTTCCTGCGGCCTCGGCTCTTCGCGCCGCTCGGGATCACCGACGTCGAGTGGGAACGCTCTGCCGGGGGCTGGATCGTCGGGGGCAGCGGGCTCGCGCTGCGCACCGAGGAGCTGGCGAGGATCGGACGACTGATCCGGGATCGCGGGCAGTGGGAAGGCGCGCAGCTGGTCTCAGGCGATTGGGTCGATGCGATGCACTCGGACTGGGTGGTCGCCGGCATGAACCCCGGCTACGACCGCTATGCGCTCGCCGGGTGGGGCGGACCCGGATCCGCCTGGAGGCTGCACGGCGCGTACGGTCAGATGCTGATCTTCTCGGGCGATGCTGTCGTGACGGTGACCGCGGAAGACCACCTCGGCGCCGACGCCTTGGCCGGATTCATCGCCGACACGCTGGATGACGTGGGGACGCGCGGCGAGGCTGTCGGGATCGGCGGGGAATGACCGGCCGTTGAACCCCTACCGATCCGGCCGTCAGAAGGGCGGCCGCTCGTGCGCGGGGAGGTCGGATGCCGGGGGCAGGGTCCACGGTTCGCGTAAGCGCGCGCGGCGCTGCTGGACATCGGTCGCGGGAACGAACTGGAGGGTTCCGGGCGGGTGATCGGTGTGGGTCCGCCCGGCGGGGCTGGTCCATTCCAGGCGGCCGCCGCGCTGCTGGGTCACGTGCCAGGGACTGGCGTGCTTGAGGGTGTGGTGGCGGCGACAGAGGGTGGCGAGGTTGCCGGGGTTGGTGGGTCCGCCGTGGGCGGAGTCGATGGTGTGGTCGGCGTCGCATCGCCAGGGCTTGACCCTGCAGCCGGGGAATCTGCAGTGCTGGTCTCGGTGCTCGATGAAGCGGCGGAGCGCCGCAGAGGGTCGGTAGCGGTCCACGGCGACGGGGAGTCCGGTGGGCAGGTCGAGGAGGACACGATTCCAGGTGGGGGTCGCGGCGAGCAGTTCACGTGCGAGGCGGGAGTCGATCGGACCGTAGCCGGTGAGCAGGGCGGGGTCGTCGTCGATGCCGGCGGCGGTGGTGACGGGGATGGTGAGGTGGATCTCACCCCGGATGCCGGTCAGCGGCGCCCCGTCGGGACCATGGTGTCCGGTCGGAGCGGACGTGAGCAGCAGATCGGCGAACACATCGGCGCGGATCTCTGACAGAGTGCGGATCGCGGGCAGCTCCGACCCGTCGCTCCCCGTACGATCATCGATTCCTGGCCGCTCGAAGTCGCGGTCCCTGGCGTCGGTTCGGCGTCGCGCGCGGCATCCGTTCCCCCGACAACCAGCTGGTCGGAGTCGCCCGCATCCGGTCGCGCAGCATCCCGTTCGCCGGCATCCGGCCCCGCCGCACACCGTGCCGCATCGACGTCGCGCCCCCGCTCATCCTTCTCGCCGTCGTGCACCGTGCGAGAGAGCTGGTTGATCCGGTCCAGGATGCCGTACGCGAGGGGCGCGGCGAGGTCGGCTTGGAGTCGGGCGAGGTTGTCGGGCAGATCGATCACCCGCACGTCCCGGCTCCGCACTGCCGCGACCCGGCGGCGCTGCGCCGCATCGGGATCGATCCTCGCCGCAACCACCCGCGCGATCGGTCGCAATCGGCCGGCGGATTCCACCACCGCGACCGTCAGAACCGCCTCTTCGAATCGTGCGCGAAGCGTCTCGTCGACGATGACGACGCCCTCGTCCACGATCGCTGACACGTGCCCGCGGTCGATGCGTCCCTCGCGCCAGGCGGTGAGCGTCGCCGGGAATCCCGTGACGAGGGTGTGCGCGTCATCGATCCGTCGCTGCACGGTGCGGTCCCCGACCCGCATCGCCGCACCCAGCTCGGCCGACACTTCGCGGAGCGGCAGATCGTTGCCGAACGCCACTCCTGCCGCCCGACGGTCTACCCGCCGAACCTGCACGAGATCCACGGCACGAGCGAGCGCCTCGGCCTCGCGCGCCTGCGCTGCGGCGACCAGCGCGCGAGCCTGCTCGACCTCGGACACCAGCGCATCCAGCGCCATCCAGGTCGTCGACGTCGTCATGTGCTCCACAGCAGACCTCGGAAACCATCCGTGCGACCCGTCCGGCGGATCGACTCAACCCTGCTGCGCGCTCAGTGGGAACGTGGCGCGACTTCCTGACCTCGATTATAGTACAAAAATTCCCAACGCGGTAGAGTTAACTGCAATCTCATCGAATAAAAATACGACGCGTATTGTCGTTCGACAACCCCTCAGGGAAGGCCGCAGATGTCCGACACGACCTGCCACATGTCGATCTCGCTCGACGGATTCGCCGCCGGCCCGGATCAGAGCCTCGACGATCCCCTCGGTCTGCGAGGCATCGAAGTGCACCGCTGGCTCATCGGCGACGAGCGGGCGACCGAAGCCGATGCCGTGGCGGCCCAGTGGCTCATGCGGCCTCGAGGTGCGTATGTCATGGGGCGCAACATGTTCGGGCCGGTCCGAGGCGAATGGGCGGGCGACTGGCGGGGCTGGTGGGGTGCGGAGCCGCCGTACCACGCGCCGGTCTTCGTGCTCACCCATCACCCTCGCGAGTCGATCGTCATGGAAGGCGGCACGACCTTCCATTTCGTGACCGACGGCTTCGATGCCGCCTACGCGCTGGCACGCCAGACCGCCGGCGATGCCGGTGTCGACATCGCCGGCGGAGCCTCCACGGTGAGACAGGCCCTCGCAGCCGGCGTCGTCGATGAGCTCACGCTCGACATCGCGCCGGTGCTGCTCGGGTCGGGCGAGCGCATCTTCGACGGCATCCCCTCGTTCGGAATGGAGCCGGTCGAGGTGCTGCACTCGCCGCTGGCCACCCACATCCGCTACCGGCGGACGGTCTGAGACTCGGTCAGCGATCGCCTGAGTGCAGCCCGTGATTCGACGCGAAGGCGGCTGAGCGCTCCCGCACACCGATGATGGGCGATGCTGGATGGATGACGCCGCCCATCCCCGATGCACTGGTGCCGATCGCCCTGCGCCTCATGCGCGCGAACCGCACGTTCGTCACCGCGGAGGGCGCGCGTCGACGTATCCGCGAGCGCGAACTCCGCCCCGAGAAGTACGGTCCGCCGGAACGCCTGCGATCCGGCATCCGCGTCGCCGTCGAACTCGTCGACGGCTGGCCGGTGTACACGATCGTCCCGAGAGTCGTCCGCGGCGGCACCGTCTACGTGCACGGCGGCGGCTGGGTCAATGAGATCGCACCACAGCACTGGCACCTGGCGGCGCGCATCGCCGATGAGGCGTCGATGGTCGTGACCGTGCCCATCTACCCGCTGGTGCCGTTCGGCACGGCGCAGCAGGCGAACGACGGCGTGCGCGCCCTCGTGCTCCGCAGCATCGGACGTCACGGACCGACGAGTCTCGCGGGGGATTCCGCCGGCGGCCAGATCGCGCTGTCGACGGCTCTGGCGCTGCGCGACGAGGGCGTCGTCCTCCCTCGGACGCTGCTGATCTCGCCCGCGCTCGACCTCACGTGGAGCAACCCCCGGATCCCCGAGGTGCAGCCGAGCGACCCGTGGCTGGGTACGCCCGGCGGCCGCGTTCTCGCCGAGCACTGGCGCGGACGACGGGACCTGCTCGATCCCGCGGTGAGTCCGCTGTTCGGCGACCTGGCCGGGCTCGGCCCGATCTCGGTCTTCACCGGCACCCGTGACGTGCTGAATCCCGACGTGCACCTCCTCGCCGAGAAGGCCGCGCGCGCCGGCGTGCCCTTCGACCTGAACGAGGTCGCGGGCCAGCTGCACGTGTATCCGCTGCTGCCGACACGAGCAGGACGTGCGGCGCAGAGACAGATCGTCCGGTCGCTCGCCGAAGCGATCTGAGCGACCGTGCCCGGATGCCGCGAGCAGCCACCGGGCAGAGGCATGATGGACGCATGCCCGCTCCTCATCGCGCCGGCCTGCGCGTCGCGGCCGGGATCACGATCCCCGAGTCGGAACTGTCCTGGCGGTTCTCGCGGTCCTCCGGGCCGGGTGGTCAGGGTGTCAACACCGCCGACTCGCGTGTCGAGCTGCTGTGGGACGCGGCGGCGTCGACCGCTCTCTCCCCGACCCAGCGCGAGCGACTGCTCGAGCGTCTGAGCAGCCGGCTGGTCGATGGCGTCATCACGATCGCGGCATCCGAACACCGCGCGCAGTTGAGGAACCGGGATGCCGCGCGCGCCCGTCTCGCCGCGCTCGTGGCCGACGCCGTCAGCCCGCCGTCGCCCGCCCGGCGGGCCACGAAGCCCAGCCGAGGCGCGAAGGAGCGCCGACTCAAGGAGAAGCAGCGGCGCACCGGCATCAAGCAGATGCGCCGACCGCCCACCGACTGATCGCCCTACGGCGCCACGTACACCTTGCGCAGCGTCTCTCGCACGGTCCAGACCGTCTGCATCCCGGCCTCGAGTCGCACGACCGATCCCGGCCGCAGTTCGATCGGCGGGAGGGCCGGCTGCTCGAACTCGATCGTCGCGTCGCCCGCGAGCACCACGAAGACCTCGTCGGCCTCGACGTCGCGTGAGACGCCCGGTGTGTGCTCCCAGACCCCGATCGTGCGGCCCGCGGACTCGTCGACGTCGACGTACCGCGTGAGGGGCTTGCCGCTGACGACCTTGTCGACCTCGACGGGCTCGTACGGGACGGGCAGCTGCGCCGCGTCGGCGGCCACGCCCGAGGTGAGGCGCGTCACGAGTCGAATCCCAGGCCGAGTGCGTCGAGGGTCTTCAGCAGCACGTTGCGCTTGCCGCCGTTGTGGTCGGCGCGGTCGAGCGACCAGCGGGTGGCGGCGACGCCGAGCGCCGCAGCGGGCTCGGGTGGGAACGGCAGCGGCCGCTTGCGCACCATCTCGAGGTCGGTGCGGTCTGTGGCGTCTCCGGCCAGCAGATCGAGCATGACGTCGCCCGCGAACCGCGTCGCGGCCACACCCAGCCCGGTGAACCCCGCGGCATACGCGACACGCCCCGCGCGGGCGGTGCCGAAGAAGGCGCAGAACTGCGTCGAGGTGTCGATCGCCCCCGCCCAGCGATGCGTGAACCGGAGCCCCGCGAGCTGCGGGAACGTCGTGAAGAAGTGGTTCGCGAGCTTCTCGAACGACTCGGGCCGGTTCTCGTACGACGAACGCACGCGCGCGCCGTAGTGGTAGATCGCGTCGTAGCCGCCGAAGAGGATGCGGTTGTCGCGGCTGAGCCGGAAGTAGTGGAACTGGTTCGCGAGGTCGCTGAGGCCCTGCCGGCCGCTCCAGCCGATCGACGCGAGCTGCTCGTCGGTGAGCGGCTCGGTCATCAGCACGTAGTCGTACACGGGCACCGTCATGAGCCGGTTGCGCGTGAGCAGCGCAGGGAACACGTTCGTGGCGAGTGCCACGCGCGCAGCGCTCACACGGCCGCCGGCGGTCTCGAGCACCACGCGATCGCCGTCGTCGCTGAGAGTGCGAACCGCGGTGCCCTCGAAGATCTGGACTCCGGCCTCCTCCGCCGCGCGCGCGAGTCCTGCCGCGAGCTTTCCGGGATGCACGAGCGCGTTCGTGTGCTCCTCGAACACCGCTCCGAGAAAAGTCGGCGAGGCGACAGCCGCCTGCACGGCGGCCTGGTCGAGACGCGTCACTCCGCGCTCGCCGCGGGCCGCGGCATCCGTCGCCCAGTCATCGAGCCAGTCGAGCTGGTGCGGTTCGGTCGCGACGCCGAGGGCGCCCACGCGCTCCCAGTCCGCGTCGATGCCGTGATCGGCGATGTCGCGACCCATCGCGTCGAGGTTCTCGAGGCCCATGCGATCGAGCTGGTCGATCTCGTCGGGCCAGCGCGACAGTCCGTTGTCACGACCGTGGGTGAGGCTGGCTTCGCAGAAGCCGCCGTTGCGACCGGATGCCGCCCATCCCACCGTCTTGGCCTCGACGACGACGACGCGCGCGTCGGGATCACGGCGCTTCGCGTGCAGCGCCGTCCACAGTCCGGTGTAGCCGCCGCCGACGATCGCGAGGTCGGCGGTGACGGTGCCGCGCACCGCAGGGCGGCTCGGCTGCGGCGGCAGGTCGTCGAGCCAGAACACGCTGCGGCGCGAACCGTCCAGTGCGTGTGCGATGACGGATGCCGCCGGTCGCTGCCGTTCGTAGACCGTGGTGCCCATCGCAACCGCGTCCTCTCTGTGGTCGTGAATAGATCGTCCAAGGCGCGGCGCGCCGCGTACAGCGCCGCCGCGCAGATCAGGACGATCTGGCCGGAAGTCCTCCGGAACCGTGCGATCCCGCGGGTCTCTCATGCATCGGGTGCCGCGTACACGCGCTTTCCCTCGACGAACGTCTGCAGCACACGCGTGGCGCCGATCTGGTCGGCCGGCCCCGCGAACGGGTCGCGGTCGAGCACGGCGAGGTCGGCGTACTTGCCGACCGCGATCGTGCCGGTGGTCGCGTCGAGGTGGTTCACCCACGCCGACCCCGCCGTGTAGGCCGTCAGCGACGTCGCGAGATCGATCGCCTGTTCCGGGAGGAACGCCTCGTAGTCGCCCTCCTCGTATCCCGGAGCGGCGGTGCGGTTGACCGCCGTGTGGATCGCCGCCATCGGATCAGGCGTCGAGACCGACCAGTCGCTTCCCGCGGCCAGCACCGCCCCGGAGCGCATCAGATCCCCGAACGGGTACTGCCAGGCATCCCTCGGCGCACCCAGGAACGGCAGCGTCAGGTCGACCATCTGCGGCTCGAGCGTCGCCCACAGCGACTGCATGTTCGCCGCGACGCCGAGTTCGCGGAACCGCGTGATGTCTTCGGGATGCACGACCTGGATGTGCGCGATGTGGTGACGGTTGTCGCCTCGGCCGTTGCGGCGGATCGCATGCTCGACCGCGTCGAGGCTCTCACGCACCGCACGGTCGCCGATCGCGTGGAAGTGCACCTGGAACCCCGCGGCATCCAGCAGCGGGACGGCCTCGTTCAGGATCTCGGGCGCGACGAACGAGATCCCGGAGTTGTCGGTGGAGTGACCGTGCCCGTCGCAGTATGGCTCGAGCATCGCGGCGGTGAAGTTCTCGGCGACGCCGTCCTGCATGATCTTGACGGATGTCGCGGCGAACCGCCCGCCGCGGTAGCGGTCCCGGCGGTCCAGGATCGACGGGATCTGCTCGAGCCCCGCGGTGCGGTCCCACCAGATGGCGCCCACGACGCGAGCCGTCAGCGTGCCGGCGGCCGCCGCGGCCAGGTAGGCCGGGCCCGGATCGCCGGCATCCCCGTACGAGCCGACGATGGCGTCCTGCCAGGCCGTGATGCCGTACGAGTGCAGGTACCTCTGGCCCACGAGCAGCGCCTCGGTGAGGCGCTCGAGCGACTCTTCGGGCAGCAGTCGGTTCACGAGCGACATCGCGCCTTCGTGCAGCGTGCCGCTGGGCGTGCCGTCGGCGTTCCGCTCGATCCGACCGTCGGCGGGATCTGGGGTGTCTCGGTCTATCCCCGCGAGCCGCAGTGCGGCGGAGTTGACCCACGCGCCGTGCCCGTCGCGGTTCGGGAAGAACGCGGGCCTTCCGCCGGTGACGGCGTCGAGGGCGGATGCCGTGGGCGTGCCGCCCGGGAACGCCGACATCTGCCAGCCACCACCCAGGATCCAGGGGTCGGAGGCATGATCGGCGACGTACTCGCCGATCGCCGCGAGGTACGCCGGTGCGGTGCCGAACGGCGACAGATCGCAGCGCAGCATGTCGAGCCCGCCCCACACCGGGTGCACGTGGGCGTCCTGGAAGCCGGGGAGCAGCATGCGCCCGCCCAGCTCGACGATCTCGGTCTGGGGGCCGACGAGGTCGCCGAGGTCGTCGCCGCCGACGGCGACGATGCGCCCGGCGGTGACGGCCACGGTGGTGGCGCGGGATCGCACTGCATCCGCGGTGAAGACGGGCCCACCGGTGAAGACGAGATCGGCGTGGTGCATGGGGCTCCTCAGCCGCCCGTCATCGTGCGGGCGATCTCGGTGGGGGAGTCGCCGGCGCGCCGCAGCACGAGGGCGACCAGGGCGAGGGCGACGAGGGTCAGCAGCAGCATGACCGTCGACACCGCGGCGATCTCGGGGCGCAGCCCCGACCGGACCGCGCTCAGGACGTACACCGGCCACGGAGTCGTGCCCGACACCTGCACGAAGGCCGCGACGATCGTGTTGTCCAGCGCGAGGGTGAACGCGAGGAGGAAGCCCGCCAGCACCGCCGGGAGGGCGAGAGCGAGCGTGACGCGGCGGAACGTCGTGATCGGCTTCGCGTACAGGTCGCCCGATGCCTCTTCGAGGTTCGCGTCCTGACCGATGAGACGGGCGCGCACGATGTACGACACGACCGCGGTCGAGAACAGCGACGAGCCGATCGACAGGCGGACGATGCCGTCACTGAACATCGTGAGGCCCATGTCCTGTCCGAGCCACACGAAGAAGGGCAGCAGGGCGACGGCATCCACGATCTCAGGGGTCACCGACACGAGAAGCAGCAGACCCAGGAACCACCACACCCATTTACCTGGGTAGCGCGCCATCGCGATGCCGGCGAGGGTTCCGAGCGCCGTCGCGATGATCGCGGCGATGAAGGCGGTCACCAGCGAAACGCGCACGGCACTCTGGATCGCGGGCTTCTCGAGGATCGTGGCGAACGCGTCGAGCCCGAAGCCGTCCCACGAGACGAGCAGGCGGCCGGTGTTGAACGAGTAGATGACGATGACGATGATCGGCGCGAACAGGAAGAGCATGACGAGCACGCCCCACACCGCGAACGCGATGTCGGACCAGCTGCGACGAGCGCGGGCGACCTTCACGGTGGAGTTCGCGCGCAGGATCGACTCGGTCGTGGGGTGCGTCGGTCCGTGAGCGGCGCCCGATCCCTGAGCGGCGCCCGGTCCCTGAGCTTGTCGAAGGGTCATGCGCGGACCTCCTCGCGGACGGGGGCGGCGGCATCCGTCGCCGGAGCCTGCTCAGGGCCCAGCACGAGCGTGTTCGCCGAGCGGAACGGCAGCGCGACGAGCCACAGGATGAGCGCGGCGACGCCGATCGTGAGGGTGATGACGAGCATCAGCAGCACGGCCATCGCCGAGCCGAGGGCCCAGTTCTGCGCCGTCTGGAACTGGCTGGCGACGAGCTGGCCGACCATGTTGCCCTTCGCTCCGCCGAGCACCGTCGCGGTGATGTAGTCGCCCATCAGCGGGATGAAGACGAGCAGCACCCCCGCGATGACGCCCGGACGCGACAGCGGCAGCGTCACGCGGAAGAACGTGCTGATCTTGTTCGCCCCGAGGTCTTTCGACGCCTCGCGCAGCGCCGGGCCCACGCGGTCGAACGCGACGAACAGCGGCAGGATCATGAGCGGCAGGTAGTTGTAGACGACGCCGATCACGACCGCCGTGCGCGTGTACAGCAGCTCGAGCGGGCCGTCGATGACGCCGATGCCCTGCAGCAGACCCGAGAGCCAGCCCTCGGGCGCGAGGATCACCTGCCAGCCGATCGTGCGCACCAGGAAGTTCGTCCAGAACGGCACGAGCACGAGGGCGATCAGGATGCCGCGCCGCTCGGGCTTGACCTTGAAGGCCATCCAGTACGCCACGGGGGCGCCGACGGCGAAGCAGATCACCGTGCCCAGGATGCCGACGCCGAGCGTGTTCTGGAACGTCGCGAAGAACGTGGGCGACATCGCCTCGACGTAGCGGTCGAACGAGAGGATGTCGTTCGCGTGGGTGCCGAAGACCCCCGGCTTGTACCCGAAGCTGAACCACACGACCATCGCGACCGGCGCGACGAAGAACGTCGCGAGCCAGGCCCACGCGGGGACGGCGAGGTACGCGCCGGTGGAGCGGCTTCTAGGCACCCGCGGCGGCCTTCATCTCGTTCCAGATCGCCACGCGCGTGGTCTGCGACTCGTTGAGCGTCTGCTCCTTCATCGAGTCGAGCTGCTCGGGGCTGAAGAAGATCATGTCGGTGAACGGGATGCCGGCATCCACCGCTTCCTGCTCCTGGTCCTTGCCGCCGACGTTGTAGCCGATGTAGTCGAGGTTGAGGAACAGGTTCTCGGGCGACATCGAGAAGTTGATGAACGCGTGCGCGGCCTCGGGGTTCGGCGCACCCGCGGCGATGGCCCAGTTGTCCATCCACAGCTCGGTCACGGGCCCGGGAAGAACCCACTGCCAGCGATCCGGGTCGCTCGATTCGGTGAGGCCCAGACGCGCGTCGCCGTTCCAGGCCTGCATGAGCACCTGCGTCCCCTGCGGGATGGCGTTCGTGCCGGGATACGAGTCGAACGCCGAGATGTGCGGTGCGATCGTGTCGACGAGGAACGCCCGGCATTCTTCGAGCTCGGCCTCGTCTTCGGTGTTCCAGTCCATGTCGTTCGCCCAGAAGTAGGCGCCGATGATGCCGGCGGGGTCGTCCGACATCGACGTCTTGCCGCTGGCCTCGTTCTGGGCGGCGTCGAAGAAGTCCTCCCACGTGGCGAGCTCGCGGGTGATGACGGTCTTGTCGTAGACGAAGCCGGTCGTGCCCCAGGCCTTGCAGACCGAGTACTCGTTCTCGGGATCCCACGCGCGGCCGAGGTAGGCGGGGTCCATGTTGGAGAGGTTCGGGAGCAGGTCCTTGTTGAACTTCGTCAGCAGACCGTTCTCGATCATCTGCGGGATGAAGACGCCGGTCGGGACGACGATGTCGTAGCCCGACGTGCCCTTGGCGGCGACGAGCTTCGCGATGAGCTCTTCGTTCGACGAGTACGAGTCGAGGGTGACGTTCGGGCCGAGATCGGCCGTGAAGGCCGAGACCACGTCGGGGGAGTCGTAGTCGCCCCACGTGTACACCGACACGCTGTCTTCGAGGTCGCCTCCGGTCGCCTCGGGAGCCGGCGAGCCGCCGGCACCGGGTGCGCACGCGGCGAGGAACGCGGTGCCTCCGGCGATCGCGGCCAGACCGAGGAACCGACGACGCGAGAGCTCGCGCGCGATGGTGGGAACGGCCTCCTGCGGGGCGAGGATGCGCAGCGGGGTGCGGGATTCGGGCATCGGTGTCTCCTGGTTTCGGGTGGGGAGCCGGTGTCGTGACGGCTGTGCGGGTTGCGGTGTTCGGCTAAGCGGTGGGAGGGGCGATGTAGCCGCCGGCCTCGGCGGAATCGTCGCGCGGGAAGAGCAGGACGGAGGACGCCGACCAGGAGCAGACGACGGCGTCGCCGACGCGCAGCGCGGGGGCATCCGGAGTCGGTCGCCGCACGATCAGGCTCTGGTCGTCGCCGAGGCGCACCAGGTACTGCATCGTGTCGCCGAGGTGCGAGATGCCGATGAGCTCGCCGCGGGCGGTGTTCACGGCGTCCCCGGTCGCTGAGCCCGACCCGGTCGCTGAGCCTGTCGAAGCGTCGATGCGCATGTTCTCGGGTCGAACCGCCGCCTCGCCCTGCGCGACGCCCGAGAGGCGCGCGTCGGTGCCGCGCACGTGGGCGTGCGTCGAGGCGACGGCCGCGCCGCCCTCGGCGACGTCGCCGGTGAAGAAGTTCTGCTGACCGACGAACGCCGCGACGTACGCCGACGCGGGTCGCGCGTAGACGGTGTCGGCATCGGCGAGCTGCTCGATGCGGCCCGCGCGCATGATCGCGATGCGGTCGCTCATCGAGAGCGCCTCGCCCTGATCGTGGGTCACGAAGACGAACGTGATGCCCAGGCGGGACTGCAGGAGCTTGAGTTCGAGCTGCATCTCTTCGCGAAGCTGGCGGTCGAGAGCGCCGAGGGGTTCGTCCAGCAGCAGCACCGCCGGGCGGTTGACGAGCGCGCGGGCGAGCGCGATGCGCTGCTGCTGGCCGCCGGAGAGCTGGGTGGGCTTGCGGTCGGCGAACGAGCGCATCTGCACCATGTCCAGCGCCTGCGAGACACGCTCGCGCACCTCGGACTTGGGGGTGCGTCGCTGCTGCAGACCGTAGGCGACGTTCTCGGCGACCGACATGTGCGGGAACAGCGCGTACGCCTGGAAGACCGTGTTGACGTCGCGGCGGTACGGCGGGGCCGACAGCACGGACTGACCCGAGATGACGATGTCACCGGCATCCGGATGCTCGAAACCGGCGATCATGCGCAGCGTCGTCGTCTTGCCGCACCCCGACGGGCCGAGGAAGGAGATGAACTCGCCCGGTTCGATCACCAGGGACAGGTCGTCCACGGCGACCTGGTCGCCATACCGCTTCGTGACCCCCTCGATGACGACGGATCCGCGGCTCTCGCCCACTCCGGTCGTTGATCTGCGGGTCGCGTGCGCATCGGTCGCGGTCGTCACCTCGGGAGGCCTCCTGATCGCTGCCGCGCGCCGTTGCGCGGACGGTGGAATGTTGAGGGGTAGTCAATACAGCCCGGTGCGGCGATGCAACGGCGCATCGGTCGAACCGGACGATCCGCGAGACCGCCCCGCTCGCGCCCTACAGATCGTCCGGGTCTGCGTTACGGGGAGCGCACGAGCGGGTTTCGGGTGCGCGCGATCGCCGGTGCGTCAGGGGGTGCCGGGCTGGCACACGGGGCACCAGAACACGTTGCGCTCGCGGGTCGGATCGGCGCCGAGCGTCGTCGCGCGGATGCGGGTGCCGCAGCGTCGGCACGGCGCACCGTCGCGGCCGTAGACCCAGAACCGACGTCCGGGTCTGTTCTCGCCGGTGAACGTGCGCGCCGACCGGTCGCGATTCGCGCGGATCATGCGGGCGCCGAGATCGATGATCGCGCGGGCGTCGGTGTCGACGGCCGGGGTGTGGGGGTCGACGCCGCGCACGAACAGGATCTCGTTGGCGTACACGTTGCCGAAGCCTGCGACACTGCGCTGGTCGAGGATCGCGACGTGCACCGGCCGCGGGTCGGCCTGCACGCGCCGGGCGGCCTCTTCGGCATCCCAGTCGTCACCGAGCGGATCGGGGCCGAGATGGCCCACGATCTCTTCTTCTTCGGCCGTCGGGACGAGGCTGATGTCGGCGATCTCGAAGCCGACCGCCTGCCAGTGGGCGGTGCCGACGACGGCGCGCGCCTTGAACGCCGGCTTGCGCCAGCGCTCACCCCGACGATAGACGTGCCACTCGCCTTCCATCTTGAGGTGCGAGTGCAGGGTCCACGACCCGATGCGATGCAGCAGATGCTTGCCGCGCGGCACGACGTGGTCGACCCACAGGCCGGTCAGGTCGGCGGTCGCGAGCTGCGGCACGCGCAGGTCGAATTCGGTCACCTCGGCGCCGGCCAGAGCGTCGTCCATGCGGTGCGCGGCGCGATAGACGGTGTCGCCCTCAGGCACGCGAGGCCTGACGGATCGCGTCCCCCGCGGTGAGGCGGCGAAGGGTGAGCCCGCGCGGCGATTCGACGAAGCCGGCATCCCGCATCATGCGGCCCACCTCGGTGCCGAAGACGATCGCGCCGTTGACCTGCTCGACGGTGAGCGTGTCGAGACGGCGGGCGCGGGCGGTGAAGACGAGGTCGCGCGCCGCCGCCGCCAGCGCCTGCTCGTCGCCCGTGAACGCGAGAGCGGATTTGCCGCCCCGCTCGAGGTACAGCGCCAGCTCACCGTCGACGAGCACGACCAGGGCGCCCGCCTTGCGGCCGGGACGGTGCGTGACGCCCTCGATCGCGGGCCAGCCGAGCGCGGCGCCGTAGGGGTTCGCGGGGTCGGTCGCAGCCATCGTCACCGCGCGGTACGGCGCCGGGTCGGCGAGGTTGGCGTATTCGCGCAGGCGGTCGACGGTGGCGGATGCCGCGAACTGCGCGGCACCGAGCTTCTCGATGACGTAGCCCCGGCGGCAGTGCCCGGCCTCTTCGAAGCCGGCGAGGATGCGGTACACCTGGGCGAAGCCGCCCGGAACGCCCTCGGACTGGACGGACCCGCGCGTGACGACTCCGTAGCGGTCGAGCAGCAGACTCGCGGACGCCGTCGCCCGCAGCGCCGCGTCGGCCTCAGCCGTCGGCAGCAGCGACCAGCGCCCGCCGATCGCGGGCGGGCGCGGTGGCACGGAGGACGACACGGTGCGCACGGACGCGCCGCGATAGAGGCGGGTGCGCGGTGCTTTGCGCGCCACACGATGCGCCTGGGATCCGCCGCCCACCAGTGTGCGCACGGGCGCGAACGTGTCGTTGGTGACGCGTCCCGACCACGTCAGGCTCCAGAGCGCGTCGATGACCGACTGCTCGTTCGCCGCGCCCGTGAGGCCGCGCAGCTGAGCCGCGAAGTACGCGCCGCCGGCTGCCAGGGCGTGCAGCAGCTGGTCTTCGAGCGAGCCCGGAGCCACCTCTTCGGACGGCTGGGCGAGGGTGAGTGGCGCAGCGTCGGCGGGGTGGAGGGCGATCCAGCCGTCGCGACCGGGCAGCGAGCCGTGCCCAGACCAGATCACCTCGCCGGTCGCGGTGAGCTCGTCGAGCATCGACGGCGAGTAGTCGGCCACCCGCGAGGGCAGCACCAGGGCCTCCCACGCACTCGCCGGGATCGGCACACCCGCCAGCTGCTCGACGACGGCGGCGACCCCGTCGATCCCCTCGAGGGGGCGGGCGATGTGCTGCCACACCGGCAGGAACCGCGCGAACGCCTCGGGCGGCACGGGTTCGACGCTTCCGCGGATCGCCGCGAGGGAGCGCAGGCGCAGCCGCCTCAGCACCTCGGTGTCGCACCACTCGCCGTCTTCGGCGCCGGGGCTTCCGGGGGCGGCCTCCGGCAGGAAGAAGCCACTGGTCAGACGACCCTGCGATTCGAGCCGCTGAAGCGTGTGCCGGGCCACGGCGATGCCGATGCCGAGACGGTCGGCCACGGCCGTGGAGGTGAACGGCCCGTGCGTGCGCGCGTGGCGGGCGACGAGATCGCCGAGCGGATCGGCGACCGGCTCGGTGAAGGCGTTCGGGATGCCGACGGGCAGCGCGACGCCGAGGGCGTCGCGCAGGCGGCCGGCGTCCTCGATGCCGGCGATGCGCGCGGTGCCGGCGATCGTCACGGCGATCGCGCGCCGCGACACCACGAGCTCGTCGAGCATCGCCGACGCATCGGCTGCGGTCGCCGGTCGGTCATCGACGGGCTGCAGGCGGTCGGCGACCTCGGCGGCGTCGAGCGGGCCGAGCAGTCGCAGCAGGTCGGCCACGCCTTCGACGCCGCGCGCGCGGCGATCGGGATCGAGCCGCTGGGCTTCGCGCTCGAACTGCGCGATGACGGCGGGATCGAGCAGTTCGCGCAGCTCGATGCGGCCGAGCAGTTCGGACAGGAGGGCGGGATCGACCGAGAGCGCCGCGGCGCGGCGCTCGGCGAGCGGCGAATCGCCCTCGTACATGAACGCGCCGACGTAGCCGAAGAGCAGGTCGCGGGCGAACGGGGACGGCTGCGACGGCTCGGTCTCGATGAGGCGGATGCGTCGATCGCCGATGCTGCGCGTGATGCGCAGGAGCGCGGGGAGGTCGTACACGTCCTGCAGGACTTCGCGCAGCGTCTCGAGGATGATCGGGAACGTCGGGTACCGCTTGGCGACCTCGAGCAGTTGGGCCGAGCGCTGCCGCTGCTGCCACAGGGGGCTGCGTCGCCCGGGGTTGCGACGCGGCAGGAGGAGGGCACGAGCCGCGCATTCGCGGAACCGCGACGCGAACAGCGCCGAGCCGCCGACCTCGTCGGTGACGATCTGCTCGAGCTCGTCGGGGTCGAAGACGAAGAGCTCGGCACCGGGGGGCTCCGCCGTGGCGTCGGGCACCCGGGCGATGATGCCGTCGTCGCTGGCGACCGCGGATCCCTCGACGCCGAGGCGCTCGCGGATGCGGGCGTTGATGGCCAGCGCCCACGGTGCGTGCACCTTCATGCCGTACGGGGAATGCAGGATGATGCGCCAGTCGCCGACCTCGTCGCGGCCGCGCTCGACGGTGAGGTTCTTGTCGGTGGGAAGGGTGCCGGTGGCCTCGCGCTGCTCGGCGAGGTACGACATGAGGTTGCCCTGGGCGAGGGCGTCGAGGCCCGCGTCGTGAAGGCGCGTCTGGGCGGCGACGGGCTCGGCCGTCGAGAGTTCGCGCGAGAACCTGCCGAGCGCCTCGCCCAGCTCGGCGGGTCGGCCGATGCCGTCGCCGTGCCAGAACGGCAGCTTTCCGGGTTGTCCGAACGCGGGGACGACGTTCACCCGATCATGCGTGATCTCGACGATGCGCCAGCTGGTGGTGCCGAGCGTGAAGACGTCGTTCACGCGTGACTCGTAGACCATCTCCTCGTCGAGCTCGCCGACGCGCGCGTTCTGGCTCTCGCCCGCGATGAAGACGCCGAAGAGCCCGCGATCGGGGATCGTGCCACCGCTCGTGACGGCGATGCGCTGCGAGCCCGGACGACCGGTGAGCGTCCCGTGGTCGCGATCCCACACCAGTCGTGGACGCAGCTCGGCGAACTCGTCGGACGGGAAGCGGCCTGCGAGCAGGTCGAGCGTCGCCTCGTAGGCCGAACGGGGGAGCGAGCGGAACGGAGCCGATCGCTTGAGGGTCTCGAACCAGCCCTCGACGTCGAGGGCGTCGAGGGCGCACGCCGCCACCGTCTGCTGGGCGAGGATGTCGAGCGGATTCTGCGGGATCGTGATGGCCTCGATCTTGCCGCCCAGCATCCGCTCCGTCACGATCGCCGTGTGCAGCACGTCGGCACGGTGCTTGGGGAACAGGGCGGCACGGCTGACTTCGCCCACCTGGTGCCCCGCGCGGCCGATGCGCTGCAGGCCCGAGGCCGCGCTCGGCGGCGCCTCGACCTGGATCACGAGATCGACTGCCCCCATGTCGATGCCGAGCTCGAGACTCGACGTCGCCACGACGCAGCGCAGCACACCGGACTTGAGCTCTTCTTCGACCAGCGCCCGCTGCTCCTTCGACACCGAGCCGTGGTGCGCCTTCGCGAGCACCGGCTCCGCGCCGGCGCTCGAGCCCGCCTGGGCCATCATGGCGGCCGGCATCTTCGCGCGTCCCGCGGCCGAGTCCGTCGGATCATCGGGCAGGTCGAGCCCGATCCGCTCGGAGTAGATCTCGTTGAGGCGCCCCGTCAGCCGCTCGCCCAGACGCCGGGAGTTCACGAAGACGATGGTCGACCGGTGGAGGAGGATGCGGTCCACGATCGCCTCTTCGACGTGCGGCCACACGCTGCCCGTCATCTCGGTCGCGCCCACCCCGGATGCGGCGCCGTCGCCGAACCAGTCCTCGTCGTGGTCTTCGCCGCCCTCCGCGTCGGGCTTCGCGGTGTCGTCGACCGTGCCGGGCGGTGGCGGCGGGTTGAGCATGTCTTCGACGGGGACGACGACGGTGAGGTCGAACGCCTTCGTCGCCTTGGGGGCGACGATCTCGACGGGGGCCGAGCCCCCGAGGAACCGCGCCACCTCGTCGATCGGCCGCACCGTGGCCGACAGGCCGATGCGCTGCGCGGCGGCCAGGTCGGGAGGCGGGGCGGAGCCGTCGGGCTTCGGCGACCGTCGCAGGTCGTCGAGGCGCTCGAGGCTGACGGCGAGGTGCGCGCCGCGCTTCGTGGCCGCGACCGCGTGCACCTCGTCGACGATGACGGTGTGCACGTCGCGCAACGTCTCGCGGGCCTGGCTCGTGAGCATCAGGTACAGGGATTCGGGGGTCGTGATCAGGATGTCGGGCGGATCCGAGACGAGCTTGCGGCGGTCCGATGACGTGGTGTCACCCGAGCGCACCCCGACCGTCACGTCGGGCAGGGCGATGCCCAGGCGCCGCGCCGATTGCGCGATGCCGACGAGGGGCGAGCGCAGATTGCGCTCGACGTCGACGCCCAGCGCCTTCAGGGGCGAGATGTAGAGGATGCGCGTGGTCGGGCCCTGTCGCGGAGCCGCGCGACGGCGCCCCGGGGCCCGCGGGCCGTCGCTCTCGGAGGCGGAGCCCGTCGAGCCCGCCGATGCGGCCTTCTCGTGGAACACGCGGTCGATCGCCCACAGGAATGCCGACAGCGTCTTGCCCGATCCGGTGGGGGCCACCACGAGCGCGTGCTTGCCCGCCGAGATGGCGTCCCACGCCCCGGCCTGCGCGGTCGTCGGCGCCGAGAAGGCACCGCGGAACCAGTCCTGCGTGGCAGGACCGAACCGTTCGAGCACGTCGGCCATTCCCCCATCTTCGCGCGTGCCGCCGACATCGGGGCGGGGGTTGCGTTTCGCGCGGGTCAGCTCTGCTTGGGGATGATCAGCCACAGGAGCAGGTAGATCCACAGGGACAGGCCCGCGAACAGGACGGCGATCACCGTGAGGATGCGGACGGCCATGACGTTCCAGCCGAAGCGGTGCGCCACAGCGGCGCAGACGCCCGCGATGACGCGGCCCTGACGAGGTCTGACGAGTGTGCTCATGCACCCATGCTCTCGTGCACCGCTCGCCCGCGCAGGGGGGCGAGCCCCCGGAATCAGCCCCCGACGTATTCCCGCGCGACGAGCGGCGAGATCCGCACGAGGATCTCCTCGCCCACCGTGCCGACGGCCTCGGCGAGCGTCGTCGCGCTGGACTCGCCCGAGTCGCCGGGGCCGAAGATCGCGACGTCGTCGCCGACGGCCGCCCCGGGCCATCCGTCGACGGTGCTGGTGCCGAGGCCCACGGACATCAGCGCACGCGCGCCGTGCGGCGTCCCGACCGACACGCGTCCGCCGAGCGACGACAGCAGTCCGTCGAGCGAGCCTGCGCCGATCTCGACGGTGTCGGCGGTGACGCTCGTGACCGGTGCGAGCAGCGTCGCCGCGGGACGGATGCCGTCGACGTCGTGACCGTCCGCCGACCGCACGCCGTAGACGAACGCGCCGAAGCGCACGAGATCGAGGCGGAACTCGGGTCGCGCGTGGCCGGCCGCGCTCGCCGCCAGGTGTCGCACCTCGGGGGAGAGCCCCGCAGCCCGGGCCGCCGCGACGGCCCGGGTGAACTCGCCGCGCGCGCGATCGTCGTCGTCGTCCGACGCCTCGGCGATGTGGCTCCAGATGCCCGTGACCGCGATGTCGCCCGCCGCCTCGAGTTCGGCGGCGCGGGCGACGAATGGCGCCCAGTCCTCCGGTCTCACGCCGTTGCGGTGAAGTCCGGTGTCGATCTTGAGATGCACCCGGATGCCGCGTCCGCCCGACACCGCGGCGACCTCTTCGAGATACCCGGCGTCGCCGACCCCGAGATCGAGGTCGGCTTCGATGGCGGCGGAGATCTCCGCGGCTTCTTCCACGGCCCACGTGAAGACACGCGCTGCGGGGGCCAGCCGGCGGGCTCGGATGCCCGTGGCGACGTCGAACGAGCCGATCCACGCCACCTCGCCGAGCGCGCCGACGATCGCCTCCACCCCATGCCCGTACGCGTCGTCCTTGACGACGACCATTACGTCTGCCGGCGCGCTCCGCGCCCGCAGCGTCGCGAAGTTGGCGGCGACGCGATCCAGATCGACGCGCAGACGAAGGCCGGTCATGCGGCATCCGCCCCCTGGGCGCGCAGCCCCGACGCGCGCAGCCCGACGGCGCACACGAGCTCGGTGGCCGAGAGACCCGACGCCGCCTCCCACGTCGCGAGCGAGCCGCGCGCGGGACCGTCGCCGCCGAAGTGGACGACCTCGTCGCCGACGGCGACCGGGGCGTCCGAGACGTCGACGACGCACACGTCCATCGCGACGCGACCGACGACGGGATGCAGCGCCCCGCCGATCTCGACGCGGATGCTGTTGCCGAGCGAGCGGACCACGCCCTGACCGTAGCCGCCGCCGATGAGCGCGATGCGCGTGTCGACCGGAGCGCGGTGCGTGTAGCCGTACGAGACCCCCTCACCCGCGAGGAGTCGCTTGACGGCCAGCACGCGCGTCGAGACGCGCATCACGGGCGCGTGGGGGAGTCCGAACAGCAGACGACCGTCGATCGTGGGTTCGGCATCGATGGCGGTGAGCCCCGCGGCGGTGACAGCGGCGCGATCGCCCGGGTCGACCCGGGCGGCACGCACGCCGGCGCGGGCCAGCGCCCGCGCGACGGCGTCGATGCCGTGACCCCAGGCGTCACGTCGCAGGTCGGCGACGTCGCCGGCATCCGTCGCGTTGGCGGTCAGCGCCGCGAGGTCGAGGTCCGCGCGGAGCGCCGTCATGCGTCGAGCTGCTTCTCGAGGAAGACCCGGATGTCGGTGATCTCCGCTTCGGAGACGCTGTGGCCGAGGCCGGTGTAGACCCGCCCGCTGAGGTCGGCGTGCGTCGGCAGCCACTGCGTCGTGTGGTCCACGAGGTACTCCGGGATGACGTCGTCGTGCGTGCCCCGGCCCCAGAAGACGGGCCGTTGCAGCTCGGCGAGTTCGCCGTCGCGCGGGAGGTCGCCCGGAGTGACATAGCCGCTGAGTGCGACGACGAAGGAGTGCCGCTGGGGCTGCAGGCGCAGGGCCTGCAGGGCGACGGCCGCGCCCTGCGAGAAGCCGAGCAGTCCGACGGGTTCGAGGTCGGACGCGGCATCCAGCCATTCGTTCACACGGGATGCCGCCTCGGTCACGCGCCGCGGGTCGCGGTCGTCGAGACCCTCGATCGGGTACCACGAGAACCCGGGCGACGGCCACGGCGGAGACAGCGGTGCCCGCACGGCGGCGACGACGTATCGTTCGGGCAGCAGACGCGCGAGCGAGAACAGATCGTGCTCGTCGGCGCCGTAGCCGTGCAGCAGCACCAGCAGCGGACGCCCCGCGCGGTCGGCGGGGGCAGCCGACCACTGCACGACCGTCGGGTCCAGCGCAGGCGTCTCGGGTCCGGAGAACTCAGCCATGCGCTCCATCCTCGCAGGCGGGCGTGGGGTATACAGGACTCATGTCCGTACGCACCCCCGATCCCGAGCCGGCCGGCGACGAACCGTACGGTCCGCCCCAGGGGAACGTGTCGAACCCGGCGTGGCTCAGCGACGTCGAGCTCGCCGAATCGCGCCGCCGCCTGCCGATGCTCTACGTCGAGGGCATCCCCGTGCGACTGGACGGCATGGGTCAGGTCGTGCAGGTCGGCATCCTGCTGCGCGCGACGCCGCTGGGCGAGATGACCCGCACGATCGTCTCGGGTCGCGTGCGCTACGGCGAGACCGTGCGCGACGCGCTGTTCCGGCACCTCGAGAACGACCTCGGCCCCATGGCGTTCCCGACGCTGCTGCCGCAGGCCGCGCCGTTCACCGTGGCGGAGTACTTCCCGCTCCCCGGAGTCAGCGCGTTCCACGACGACCGGCAGCATGCCGTCTCGCTCGCGTTCATCGTGCCCGTCAGCGGCACCTGCGAACCACGCCAGGACGCCCTCGAAGTCACGTGGCTCACGCCCGAAGAGGCGTCGTCCGATGCGCTGGCGGCCGAGATGGAGGGCGGCCGGGGAACGCTCATCCGGCTCGCGCTCGCAAGCGTCGGCGCCCTGCGCTGACCCCGAGACCGACCGCGGTCAGGCCGTCTCGCGCGCGATCGCCTGGACGAACGCGTCGATGTCGTTCTCGGACGTGTCGAACGAGCACATCCACCGCACCTCGTTCTTCGCGGCGTCCCAGTCGTAGAAGCGGAAAGACGCGCGCAGCCGGTCGGCGACACCGTCGGGCAGCGTCGCGAAGACCCCGTTCGCCTGGGTCGGCTGTGTGAACTCCACGCCGCGGATCGATCCGTCGGCGAGGCCGGCTTCGACCCCCGCGCGCAGGCGCCGGGCCATCGCATTCGAGTGAGACGCGTTGCGCAGCCACAGATCGCCCTCGAGCAGCGCGATCAGCTGCGCCGACACGAAGCGCATCTTCGACGAGAGCTGCATGTCGAGCTTGCGCAGGAATTTCAGACCCGTGGATGCCGCGGGCTCGAGCACCACGACCGCCTCGCCGAGCATCGCGCCGTTCTTCGTGCCGCCGAAGCTCAGCACGTCGACCCCGGCGTCGCGGGTGAATGCCCGCAGCGGGACGCCGAGGGCGGCGGCCGCGTTCGAGATGCGCGCGCCGTCGAGGTGCACCCGCATGCCGAGGCCGTGCGCGTGGTCGGCGATGGCACGGATCTCATCGGCGGTGTAGAGCGTTCCGAGCTCGGTGGACTGCGTGATCGACACGACGAGCGGCTGCGCGCGGTGCTCGTCGCCCCAGCCCCACGCCTCGCGGTCGATGAGGTCGGGGGTGAGCTTGCCGTCGTGGGTGGGAACCGTCAGCAGCTTGATGCCCGCGACCCGCTCGGGCGCCCCGCCTTCGTCGACATTGATGTGGGCGGTCGTGGCGGTGATGACGGCACCCCAGCGGGGGATCATCGACTGCAGTCCGACGACGTTGGCGCCGGTGCCGTTGAAGACCGGATACGCCTCGACACCGTCGCCGAAGTGGTCCGCCATCACGGACTGCAGGCGCTCCGTGTACGCGTCGTCGCCGTAGGCGACCTGATGCCCGTCGTTGGCGGCGGCGATCGCCGCGAGCACCTCGGGGTGGATGCCGGAGTAGTTGTCCGAGGCGAAGCCGCGGACGGTGGTGTCATGCAGGGTGGTCACGGGTGTCCAGCCTAGAGGTCGATGATCCGGTCGTTGACGCCGGACGCGGGGGAGTCCCACAGTGCGACGTAGGCGTCTGCGAGCTCCTGTTCGCGGCCGTCGAGGCTCTTCACGCGGAAGACGACGGATGCCGCCGTCAGCGGCTCGCCGGCATCCCGGGCGGCCTTCGCGAAGCCCTGCGCGACCGCACGCGTCCATGCCTCGCTCGCCGCCTTCACCGCCGCGTAGTTCGCGCCGCCCGCGAGCGGTCTGGCGACCGCTGTCGACGACACGATCGCCAACCGGCCGGCGCTCGACGCCCGCAGATCGGCGTCGAAGGCGCGCGACACGTGCCGGAGCGCCGTGAACGACCCCTCGAGGGCGCGGTAGTCCTCGTCGGACTGTCCAGCCAGGCCTCCGCCTCCGCGCCATCCGCCCACGAGGTGCAGGATGCCGTCGACGGCCGGTACCCGCTCCGCGAGCGCCGACACCGCCGAGTACGCGGGTCGTCGCCGAGACCGCATGTCACCGCCGCGATCGACGTGCGGTCTCGGCGAGGAGATGCGGTCTCGACGACGGCGAGCGCGCCGTCAGTCATCGTCGCCGCGGATGCCGACCGTCGACTCGATGACCGGCTTCATCTTCTTGTCGAGCGCCTCGAAGAACATCGACAGCGGGAACTCGTCGTCCAGCACCGCATCGGTGTAGCCCTTCGGCGGCCCGCCGAGGATCTCGTCGGGAAGACCCCGCGCCCACCGTGATGCGGGGTTCGGCGTGAGGGTGGCGCGCACGAGATCGTAGGCGGCGAGCCAGTGCGCCGTCTTGGGCCGGTCGATCGAGCGCCAGTAGAGCTCGTCGATGGCGTCGCTGAGGGCGACGACGGCCGCGGGCACGGCATCCCAGTCGAAAGCGAGCGCGGTGTCGGTCCAGTGCAGCACGCCACGCTGGTGCAGCCACGCGAACAGCAGCTGCCCGCCGAGGCCGTCGTAGTTGCGCACGCGTGAGCCGGTGATCGAGAAGCGGAAGATGCGGTCGAAGATCACCGCGTACTGCACGAGCACCGCGTGCTCGAGCGTCTCGGCCTCGATCGCGTCGAGCGGTTCGACGGGCTCACCGGCCGCGTGCGCTTCCGCCCGGGCCCGCAACCGCGCCGTGATCGCGACTGACTCGCGGAAGGCCGTCAGGTCGCAGCGCAGCTCTTCGAGCGAGTACAGGAAGTACGGCATCCGCTGCTTGATCATGAACGGGTCGAACGGCAGGTCTCCGCGCATGTGGGTGCGGTCGTGGATGATGTCCCACATCACGAAGGTCTTCTCGGCGAGCTGCTGGTCATCGAGCAGGCGGGCCGCGTCATCGGGCAGGTCGAGCTTGGTGATGGCGGATGCCGCGCGCGTCACGCGGCGGTAGCGCGCCGCCTCGCGGTCCTGGAAGATCGCGCCCCACGTGAACGTCGGGATCTCGCGCATCGCGACCGTCTCGGGGAAGAGCACCGCCGAGTTCGTGTCGTAGCCGGGCGTGAAGTCGATGAGGCGCAGCGAGACGAAGAGCTTGTTGCCGTAGTCGCCTGCCTCGAGCTGCGCGATGAACTCGGGCCAGATCGCCTGCACGATCAGCGCCTCGACGAACCGGTTCTGCGAGCCGTTCTGGGTGTACATGGGGAAGACGACGAGGTGACGGATGCCGTCGACGCGGTGCTGCTGCGGTTGGAACGCGACGAGCGAGTCGTAGAAGTCGGGCACGCCGAAACCGCCGTCGGCCCAGCGCTCGAAGTCGCGGACGCTCGCCCGCAGGTAGTCGGCGTCGTGCGGGAACGACGGCGCGAGGTCGTGGATCGCCGCGACGATCGTCGCGACATGCGCGCGTGCGGCGTCGTGGGCAGTCGGCTCGGGGATCGAGCCGTCCTTGATCTGGATGCCCTGCAGGGCGACGGCGGCGGCCTTAAGCGAGCGCCACGATGCGGTGTGCTCCACGGCCATCGCCGAGCCCGCTCCGGCCGCCGAGCCCGCTGCGGTCGCTGAGCTCGTCGAAGCGTCCTCACGGCCGACGGCGACATCACCGGCACGAGAGTGCTGGGTCATTGACATGGAGACCTCCGAGGTTGCGAGAGCGATGACGCCGATTCTAACGGAATCCCTACGCCCGATCGAACCTCAGGCCGGAAAGTTTCCGGAGCGCTAGTCTTCGCTCATGAATGATCCCCGCATCCGCATAGACGACGACATCGACGCGCAGATCGTCCGCGCCGTCTCGCTCGACGCGCGTGCGACGCTCGCCGAGATCTCCCAGTCCGTCGGGCTCGGCACGTCGGCGGTGCAGGCCCGGCTGCGACGACTGGAGCAGCGCGGTGTCATCGCCGGCTACCGCGCGCTCGTCGACGCCGAGGCGGTCGGCAAGCCGCTGTCGGCCTTCGTCGAGATCACCCCTCTCGACCCTGCGCAGCCCGACAACGCGCCCGAACTCCTGGAGCACCTGGTCGAGATCGAGGCGTGCCACTCCGTCGCGGGTGCCGCGGCCTACATGCTCTTCGTGCGGGTCGCGACCCCGCGTGCGCTCGAGCGGCTCATCCGAGACATCCGGCAGGCGGCATCCGTCAACACCCGCACGACCGTCGTGCTCCAGACGTTCTTCGAGAACCGCCCCGTCGCCTTGGACTGATCGGCGGCCGACGACGGGACTAAGGTCGTGTGATGCCCGACACCCCGCCGCAAGAGCCCACCGGGCGTGGCCTGCTGCTCGTCCGCAACTCCCGCTCGGGAACGTCGGTGATCCGGCTCGACCCGGCGCAGGAGTTCGCGCGCCGGCTTCCCGGCGCCGAGGTCCGGGTGCTCGGCGAAGACGAGGATCTCACCGAGGTCGTCACGCAGGCGATGGAGGCGAGCCCCGCGCCGTCGGTGCTCGGCGTCTACGGCGGCGACGGATCCGTCTCGCGGATGGCGGGGCTCGCCCGGCGCTTCGACCGTCCGCTGCTGGTCGTGCCCGGCGGCACGTTCAATCACTTCGCGCGCTCCGCGGGCCTCGACGACGTCGACGCCGCACTCGACGCGTTCGAAGGCGGGCGCACGCTCGCCGTCAGTGCGATCTCGGCGTCGTCCGACGGCGACGAGCAGATCCTGGCGCTCAACGCGGTCTCGCTCGGCAGCTACCCCGAGCTCATCGAGAAGCGCGACCATGATCGAGCCCGTCTGGGCAAGTGGCTGGGCGGCATCGTCGCCGCGTGGCGGACGATGAAGACCGCCGAGCCGCTGACGATCGTCGTCGACGGCCGGCGCGCTCGCGTCTGGTCGGTGTTCGTCGGCATCGGACGCAACGAGCCCGATCGCGTGGCGACGATGCAGCGTGATGAACTCACCACGGCGATCCTCGACGTGCGGATCCATCATGCGCGCGGGTCGCGGGTGCGCGCCATCGCCTCGCTCGCGTTCGGCCGCAAGACGGCTGCGGTGCTGCGGGTTCTCGGTCTGATGCCCCCGAAGGAAGACGTCGAGCGACTGCTCGTCACGGAGTTCGCGTGTGTGGTGCGCCCTGAGCCGGGGCACTCCACGGTCTTCGTTCACGACGGCGAGCTCGCCGACCCTCCCGGCAGCGAGTTCACCCTGCGCTGCACCGCGGTCGCCGAGGCGGTCACGGTGTACGTTCCCGTCACCGAGCCGAGGGACCTCGCCGAAGCAGGGGATCCTGCCCCTCGGTCTGGGCGGGATCCCCTGTCCCGGTGATGTGACGCGCTCAGTCGTGCTGCGGGAACCCGAGGTTCAGGCCGCCGTGCGACGGGTCGAGCCAGCGGCTCGTCACCGCCTTCTCGGCCGTGAAGAAGTCGAACCCGTGCGGGCCGTACGCCTTGGCGTCACCGAACAGCGACGCCTTCCATCCGCCGAACGAGTGATAGGCCACCGGAACGGGGATCGGGACGTTGATGCCGATCATGCCGACCGTCGCCTCGCGCTGGAAGCGGCGCGCGGCGCCGCCGTCGTTGGTGAAGATGGCCGTGCCGTTGCCGTACAGGCTCGAGTTGATGATCTCGAGCCCTTCTTCGTAGCCCTCGACGCGCACGACCGACAGCACCGGCCCGAAGATCTCGTCGCGATACACGCTCGACGAGGTGGGCACCTTGTCGATCAGAGTGGGGCCGAGCCAGAACCCGTTGGGATCCCCGTCGATCTCGATGCCGCGTCCGTCGACCACGACGTCGGCACCGTCGGCGGCCGCCACCTCGATGTACGAGGCCACCTTGTCGCGGTGCACCTTGGTGATGAGAGGGCCCATGTCGCAGCCGCGCATGCCGTCTCCGGTGCGCAGCGTCGCCATGCGCTCGGCGACCTTGCCGACCAGCACGTCCGCGACGGCGTCGACCGCGAGCACGACCGAGATCGCCATGCAGCGTTCTCCGGCCGAGCCGAAGCCCGCGTTCACGGCGGCGTCGGCGGCGAGGTCGAGGTCGGCATCCGGCAGCACGAGCATGTGGTTCTTGGCGCCACCGAGAGCCTGCACGCGCTTGCCGTGCGACGTCGCCGTCTCGTAGACGTACTTGGCGATCGGCGTCGAGCCGACGAACGAGATCGCCCGCACATCGGGGTGCTCGAGCAGGGCGTCGACGGACTCCTTGTCGCCGTGCACGACGTTGAGGACGCCGTCGGGAAGGCCCGCTTCGGTCATCAGCGCGGCGAGCCAGTTCGCCGCGGACGGGTCCTTCTCGCTCGGCTTCAGGATGACGGTGTTGCCGGCGGCGATCGCGATCGCGAAGAACCACAGCGGCACCATCGCGGGGAAGTTGAAGGGGCTGATGATGCCCACCACGCCCAGCGGCTGACGCAGCGAATAGACGTCGATGCCGGTCGAGACGTTCTCGGAGTACGCACCCTTCGTGAGGTGCCCGAGCCCGCACGCGAACTCGACGACCTCCATGCCGCGGGCGATCTCGCCCAGCGCGTCCGAGAACACCTTTCCGTGCTCGGCGGTGAGGATCGCGGCGAGCTCGTCCTTGCGGGCGTTGAGCAGCTCGCGGAACGAGAACATCACGGCCGTGCGCTTCGAGATCGACGCGTCGCGCCACGTCTGCCAGGCCTGCGAGGCGACGTCGACGGCGGATGCCACATCGGCCGCCGAGGCGAGGCGCACGATCTTCTGCACCGTGCCGAGCGCGGGGTTGAAGACGTCGCCGGTGCGGGTCGATGTCCCTGTCCAGGCGGCGCCGCCCACCCAGTGGTCGAGGATCTCAGGCATGTCGGTTCCTTTCATCGGCGGCTCCTCGTGAGAGCCGGCAGTTCTCAGACGTGGACGGCGGCGAAGGCGTCGTCGTAGATCGCGAGGGCCTGGTGCACCTCGTCGTCGGTGACGACGCAGGGCGGCACCACGTGGATGCGGTTGTCGGCGCTGAACGGGAGCAGCCCGCGTGCGGTGAGCTCCTTCTTGAGCTGTCCGATGACCGCGGCTGCGACCGGCTCGCGGGTCGCCGGATCGGAGACGAGCTCGAGCGCCCAGAAGACGCCCTCGCCGCGCACCTCGCCGATCATCGCGTGCTTCTCGGCGAGCGCCGCGAGGCCCGGGGCGAGCAGCTCCTCGCCGATGCGGCGCGCGTGCTCGACGATGCCCTCGTCCTCCATCGCGTCGATGGACGCGACGATGGATGCCGCCGCCAGCGGGTGGCCCGAATACGTCAGCCCGCCGGGGAAGACCCGCTCGTCGAACGTCGCCGAGACGGCATCCGAGATGATCACGCCGCCCACCGGCACGTAGCCCGAGTTGACGCCCTTGGCGAAGGTGATGAGGTCGGGCACGACGTCGTAGCCGTCGAAGGCGAACCAGCGACCGGTGCGCCCGAAACCGGCCATGACCTCGTCGAGGATCAGGATGATCCCGTACTTGTCGGCCAGTGCCCGGACGCCCGCGAGGTAGCCGGGGGGCGGGATCATGATGCCGGCCGTGCCGGGGATCGACTCGAGCAGCAGTGCGGCGATCGTCGCGGGCCCCTCGGACTGGATCACGCGCTCGAGGTGGTGGAGGGCCCGTGCCGATTCCTCTTCGGGGGTCGTCGCCCAGAACTCGCTGCGGTAGAGGTAGGGGCCGAAGAAGTGCACGTGACCGCGGGCGTACTGGTTCGGCATCCGTCGCCAGTCGCCCGTCGCGACGATCGCCGCACCCGTGTTGCCGTGGTACGAGCGGTAGGTCGAGAGCACCGTGTCGCGGCCGGTGTGCAGACGCGCCATGCGGATCGCGTTCTCGTTGGCGTCGGCGCCGCCGTTCGTGAAGAAGACCTTGCGGAAGCCGTCGGGTGCTTTCGACAGGATGCGCTGCGCCGCCTGACCGCGCACGAGATTGGCGGTGGCGGGGCCGATCGTGGCCAGCTGCGCCGCCTGATCCTGGATCGCCTTCACGACGGCCGGATGCTGGTGGCCGATGTTGACGTTGACGAGCTGGCTCGAGAAGTCGAGCAGACGGTTGCCGGCGTGGTCCCAGACGACCGAGCCCTCGCCGCCCGCGATGACGGGCAGGTCCAGGCCCCCCTGCGCCAGCCAGGAGTGGAAGACGTGCTCGCGGTCGAGCTTCTTCGCGAGGGCGTCGAGGTCTTCGGTCATGCGCGTGCTCCTTCAGCGGACGTTCCGTCTCGTCCTACGCTCGTCTCTCCGCGGGCGGCGGTCAAGCGACAGACGCGGTCGTTGAGTGATCCTGCTCAGACGGAACGTCCGGAGCGTGCGCGGGGCGTCCCGCCTGACGGCGGGAGGCCCCGGCTGTGCGTACTAGTTGCCGCCCTCCATGAGCTCGACCTCGATGGGCGCGTATTCGGCGCCGGTCAGGTCGATGCCCTCGGACTCGAGCTCGTCCAGCGCCTGCTGGATGTACTCGTTCGAGTACGCCGTGGCCGGCGGCTCCTCGGTGATGAGGTGGGCGCCGGTCTCGTTGACGGCGGCGAGCGCGCCCTCGACGGTCTGCTGCCACGCCGCCTCGTCGATGATGCCGATGCCGGCGTCGGCGGGCCAGATGAGCTGGTTGATCTCGTTCATCATCCACAGCTCGTGGCTCGGACCCCATCCGGAGCCGTTCGCGAGGGTGATCTCAGCGGCCTCTTCGGGGTTGTCCCGCGAGAACGCCCAGCCCTTGATGACGGCCTTCAGGAACTTCACCGTGGTCTCGGCGTACTCCGCGTCGGATTCGAGGCGCTCGGTGTCGGCCCAGATGGCGTCCTGCAGCATGGCGCCCTCGGTGTCCTCGTAGCTGATGACGTTGAAGTCGTCGGCGACGTAGAGCTCGCCGGTGTCGGGGTCGACCGTCTCGAGCAGCTGCGCGTACTCGTTGTAGGTCATCGCCTGGGCCGCATCGATGTCGCCCTGCAGGAAGGCGTTCATGTTGAAGTCCTGCGTGATGATCTGCACCGTCGTGGCGTCGAGTCCTTCCGCTGCCATCGCGGCGAAGATCTCCCACTCGTTGCCGAAGCCCCATGAGCCGATCTTCTTGCCCTCGAAGTCGGCGACCGACTCGATGCCCGAGTCCGCCCACGACACCTGCAGCGTGCCCGAGCGCTGGAAGATCTGGGCGATGTCGGTGAGGTTGGCGCCGGCCTCGATCGAACCGAGAACCTTGGGCACCCAGGCGATCGCGTAGTCGACGTCGCCGTTGGCGAGGGCATCCTGGGGCACGATGTCGCCACCGGACGGGATGATCTCGACGTCGAGGCCCTCTTCTTCGAAGAAGCCCTGGTCGATGGCGGCGAAATACCCCGCGAACTGCGCCTGCGGGAGCCATTGCAGCTGGAGCTTGACGGGCGTCAGCTCGCCGCCCGCCTCGCCGTCGCCTCCTCCTTCTGATGTGGAGTCCCCGCCGGTGCAGGCGGTCAGGGCCAGTACGGCGGCGAGGGCGATCGCGCCGGTGGCGAGACCGCGACGTGTGCTGTGTCTCATGAGGGTTCCTTTCGGGTTGCCGTGCAGGTGGTGCGGATCGACCTCGCGGGGCGAGGACGGGCGGGCGGGACGCGCGTCATCGTGCGCCTCCACCGGGAACCGACAGCTGGACGAGTCGCTCGAGCAGCCCCGTGACGACGTAGAAGATGAGTCCCAGGCCGATCGCCGCGGCGACGTACGCCCAGGCGAGGGCGTAGGCGCTGGTCGCGGCCGAGGTCGAGATGAAGCTCCCGAGCCCGCCGCGCGGTCCGCCGAAGTACTCGGCGACGAGAGCCGAGATCACGGCGAGCGAAGAGGCGATGCGGATGCCCGTCATGAGGTATGGCACCGCGGTGGGCATCGTCACGGTGCGGAAGGTCTGCGCGCCGCTCGCGGCGTAGGCCTTCATGAGGTCGCGGTGCACCGCGGTCGTCTGACGCAGGCCTCTGAGCGTGTTGACGAACACGGGCACGAACGCCGCGAGCCCGGCGATCGTCTGGCGCCCGAACTGGCTGTCGGCACCGAACATCGAGTTGAGCACGGGCGCCAGGGCGACGATCGGCACCACGGCGATGGCGGCCACGAGCGGCGACGACATGCCGTCGACGAACCGCCAGCGTGCCGCGAAGGCCGCCAGCACGATGGCGCTCACCGTGCCGACGATGAGGCCGATCAGGGCGTTGAGGCCCGTGACGAACGTCGCGCCGAGGATCGGCTGCCAGAACTCGGCGAACTCGGCGGCGATCGATGCCGGGCTCGGCAGCAGGTAGTCCGACACGCCGCCGACGGTGACCATCAGCTGCCATGCGGTCAGGCCGACGACTCCGACCACGATCGGGGCGGCGATCCGCAGGCGGCGCTCGGTCGCCGGCGACCACCCCGGTCCCTGAGCTTGTCGAAGGGCCGTCACCGTGACTCCCGCCCGCCGTGGGCGACGGGAGTGCCGTGCAGCGCCTCGCGCACCGCGGTCACGCAGGCGAAGAACGCCGGGGCCTCTCGCAGGGCCTCGTCGCGCACGGCGTCCGCCCCGAAGCCGGTCTCGAGCACGTCGGTGATGCGTCCGGGTCGAGGCGACATCACCACGACGCGGTCCGACAGGAACACCGCCTCGGGGATCGAGTGCGTCACGAACACGACCGCGGCGCCCGTCTCGGCGGCGATGCGCGAGAGCTCGGTCTGCATGCGCTCGCGGGTCATCTCGTCGAGGGCGCCGAACGGCTCGTCCATCAGCAGCAGACGCGGGCGCTCGGCGAGCGACCGCGCGATGGCGACGCGCTGCTGCATGCCGCCGGACAGCTGATCGGGATGCCGGTCGGCGAAGTCGGTGAGCCCGACGAGCTCGGCGAGCTCGGCGACGCGCGCCCGCCGTTCGCCCTTGCCCAGGCCGTGCAGCTCGAGGGGCAGGGAGATGTTGCCGGCGACGGTGCGCCACGGGAGCAGCCCCGCCTGCTGGAACGCGATGCCGTAGTCCTGGTCCTTGCGGGCTCGGGCGGCAGGCTTGCCGAACACCTCGATCGTTCCGCCCGACGGTGCGTCGAGGTCGGCGATCAGGCGCATCAGCGTCGACTTGCCGCATCCCGACGGACCGATCAGTGACACGAACTCGCCCTCTTCGACGACGAGGTCGACGTCATCGAGCGCGCGCACCTCGCCGGACTTCGTCGCGAACGTCTTCGAGACGCCCTTCACGGTGACCGCTTGCGTCATGACGTGGCCTCTCCTCGTCGATAGTCCTTCCACAGCACGCCCAGGAGGGCGACCGATCCTGCCGCGACGAGCCCCAGGGCGATGGCCCCGAAGATCGGCGCCCACGCCTTGGCCGGATCGCCCGACGCCTGTCCGGCGAACTGCAGCAGGAGCCGCCCGATTCCGCCCTGCAGCCCCGTCGACACCTCGGCGACGACCGCGCCGATCACGGCGTTGGCCGCCCCGAGCCGCAGGGCGGGCAGCAGATAAGGCACGGATGCCGGGAACCGCAGCTTCAGCAGCGTGGGCCAGTAACCCGCGGCGTAGGTGTGCATGAGTTCGGTGTGGATGCGGTCGGGCGACTGCAGGCCGCGGAGCGCTCCGACGGCGATCGGGAAGAACGCGAGGTAGGAGGCGATCACGGCCACCGACATCCAGTCCTGCCACTCCAGCCCGCCGATCTCGATGCGCGATCCCCAGCTCTTCACGATCGGGGCGAACGCGATGAGCGGCACCGTCTGGCTCAGGATGATCCACGGCAGCAGCCCCCATTCGGCGAGGCGCCAGCGCTGCATGACGAGCGCGAACGCGATGCCCATGACGAGTCCGATGACCCAGCCGACGGCGGCGATGCCGAGGGTCGTGAGCGCGGCGACGGCGACCGCGGCCCAGAGCGGCGGTGAGCCGTCCTGCCGGGTCACCGGCTCGAGCAGCCGCGCGAACATGTCCCATGTGTGAGGCATCGCGAGGTCGGTCGGCCGTGGCAGCACCCGCAGGCCGCCGATGAGCACGCCGTCCTCGGGCGCGAGCAGCTTGTACAGCTCCCACGCGGCGATGACCGCGATGATGCCGAGCGCACCCCACCCCCACGCGGCCGCACCGCGCCCGCGCCCGCCGCGCCCGTGAGCCTCCAGCTGAGGGCCGGGAGCGCGGGTGGACCCCACGGTCTCGGCGGCCGGCTGGAGGCTCACGGATTCGGGTGCCGTCATCGCTTGGCCGTGGCGTGCGTCGTGAGTGCCGGGATGACGGTCTCGCCGTACACGCGCATCGTCTCCTCCTTGTTGTCGTGCTGGAGGTATCCGGCGAACTGCGTGACACCGAGGTCGCGCAGGTGCTCGAGCTTCTCGATGTGCTCCTTCGCCGTGCCGAGGATGCAGAATCGGTCGACGATCTCGTCCGGCACGAAATCGACGTGGTCGTTGTCGGACTTGCCGTGCGTGTTGTAGTCGTAGCCCGTGCGTCCGGCGATGTAGTCGGTGAGCGCGGCGGGCACCTCCGCACCGGTGCCTGAGCCGGTCGACGGGCCGTACTTCGCGACGATGTCCGCCACGTGGTTGCCGACCATCCCGCCGAACCACCGGCACTGATCGCGCATGTGCGCGATGTCGTCGCCGATGTACATCGGCGCGGCGACGCAGATGGCCACGGACTCGGGGTCGCGACCGGCGTCGGACGCGGCATCCTTCACCGTCTTGATCATCCATTCGGCGATGTCGAGATCCGCAAGCTGCAGGATGAAGCCGTCGCCGACCTCTCCGGTGAGCTTGAGAGCCATGGGGCCGTAGGCGGCGACCCAGACGTCGAGCTCCGATCCCCGGCTCCACGGGAACTGCAGCGTGGCGCCGTGGTACTCGACCGACCGCGAGTTGCCGAGCTCGCGGATCACGTGGATCGACTCGCGCAGCTCGCTCATCGTGACGGGCTTGCCGTTCGTCACGCGCACCGCCGAGTCTCCGCGCCCGATGCCGCAGATCGTGCGGTTGCCGTACATCTCGTTGAGCGTGGCGAAGACGGATGCCGTGACCGTCCAGTCCCGCGTCGCGGGGTTGGTCACGAAGGGCCCGACCGTGATGCGGTTCGTCTCGGCCAGGATCGCGGAGTGGATGACGTAGGGCTCCTGCCACAGCAGGTGCGAGTCGAACGTCCACACGTGGCTGAAGCCGTGCGCCTCGGCGAGCTTCGAGAGCTGCACGGTGCGCGCGGCGGGCGGGTTGGTCTGAAGGACGACTCCGAAGTCCATGGTGCTTCCTTTCGGTCCCCGAGCCTGTCGAGGGTTCCGGACGCTTCGACGAGCTCAGCGACCGGATGGGTGTGTCGAGTCCGATCCGGATCGGGATGCGAGATCGGGTTCCGGATCGGTGTGTCAGGTGAGGTACTGCGACAGTCCGCGCTTGAGGAAGCGTCCGTCGCCCTTGGAGCCGAGGTATTCGCCGCGGTCGACGATCACCTTGCCGCGTGAGAGCACCGTGTCGACGTGGCCGTCGATCTCGTAGCCCTCCCACGCGGAGTGGTCCATGTTCATGTGATGGACCCTGCCCGAAGGCGAGCCATCCGGCCGCAGGTCGTACCCGATCGACGTGTGCCCGTTCGGGTCGTAGACCACGACATCGCCGTCGGCACCCGGCTGGATCACGCCCTTGCGGCCGTAGAGCCCGAACATGCGCGCCGGGGTGGTCGAGGTGAGCTCGACCCAGCGTTCGAGGGTGATCTTGCCCGTCACGACACCCTGGTACATGAGGTCCATCCGGTGCTCGACCGAGCCGATCCCGTTCGGGATCGCGCGGAAGTCGCCGAGTCCGAGCTCCTTCTGGTCCTTCATGCAGAAGGGGCAGTGGTCAGTCGAGACCATCTGGATGTCGTTCGTGCGCAGCGCCTGCCACATGTGGTCGTGGTGGCCTTCCTCGCGCGAGCGCAACGGCGTCGAGCACACCCACTTCGCGCCCTCGAAAGCGCCCCATTCCTCGCTGCGCGCGCCGAGCTGCTCCTCGAGCGAGAGGTACAGGTACTGCGGGCAGGTCTCGCCGAAGACGTTCTGACCCTTGTCGCGGGCCCACGCCAACTGCTCGACCGCCTGCTTCGCGCTCACGTGCACGACGTACAGCGGCGCGCCGGTGAGGTTCGCGAGCATGATCGCGCGGTGCGTCGCCTCCTCCTCCATCTGCCAGGCGCGGGCGATGCCGTGGTAGAACGGGTCGGTCTTGCCCTGCTCGACGAGCTGGGCGGCGAGCACGTCGATCGCCGGGCCGTTCTCTGCGTGCATCATCGTCATGAGACCGGTGTCGCGGCTCACCTGCATGGCCTTCAGGATCTGCGCGTCGTCGGAGTAGAAGACGCCGGGGTAGGCCATGAAGAGCTTGAAGCTCGAGATGCCCTCGTCCAGCAGCCCGCGCATCGCCAGGAGCGAGTCGTCGTCGACGCCGCCGATGATCTGGTGGAACCCGTAGTCGACGGCGCAGTTGCCCGCGGCGAGCTCGTGCCAGTGGGCCAGGCCGTCCTGCACGCGCTCGCCGTACTTCTGCACGGCGAAGTCGATGATCGACGTCGTGCCGCCCCATGCGGCCGCCCGGGTACCCGTCTCGAACGTGTCGCTGGCTTGCGTGCCGCCGAACGGCAGCTGCATGTGGGTGTGGGCGTCGATGCCGCCGGGGATGACGTACTTGCCGGTCGCGTCGATGACGACGTCGACGGATGCTGTAAGATCGTTGCCCAGCAGACGCGAGCCGGGCTCGAGCACCGCCGTGATCTTCTCTCCGTCGATGAGCACGTCGGCCTGCGCGCGCCCCGTGGCCGAGACGACGGTGCCGCCGGTGATGAGGGTCGTGGTCATGGCTTCGCGATCTCCGTGTAGGTCTCGGGGCGGCGGTCGCGGTAGAACTGCCAGTCGTCGCGCATCTCCTGCACCATGTTCATGTCGAGGTCGCGCACCAGAAGCTCCTCGTGCTCGCCCGAGCCCCGCGCGCCGACGAACTCCCCGCGCGGGTCGATGACGTTGCTCGTGCCGTAGAAGTTCACGGCCTCATCACCGTACTCGTTGTCTTCGAGTCCCACGCGGTTGGGCTGCAGCACGAAGTACCCGTTCGCGACGGCGGCCGCCGGTCCCTCGACCTCCCACAGACGGTTCGACAGCCCGGGCTTGGTCGCGTTCGGGTTGAACACGATGTGCGCACCGCGCAGGCCGTACTCCCGCCATCCCTCGGGGAAGTGCCGGTCGTAGCAGATGTAGGTGCCGATCTTGCCGACGGCCGTGTCGAACACCGGGTAGCCGAGGTTCCCCGGACGGAAGTAGAACTTCTCCCAGAACTTCTCGACGTGCGGGATGTGGATCTTGCGGTACTTGCCGAGGACCGAGCCGTCGGCATCCACCACGACGGTCGTGTTGTAGTACACGCCCGTCTGATCCTCCTCGTAGATGGGCAGGATCGTGACGACCCCGAGCTCCTTGGCGATCGAGGCGAAGCGCTGCACGATGGGTCCGTCGACCGGCTCGGCGTAGCGGTAGTACTTCTTGTCCTGCGTGATGCCGAAGTACGGCCCGTAGAACAGCTCCTGGAAGCACATGACCTGCGCACCGTCCTTCGCGGCGTCCCGCAGGAATCCTTCGTGCTTGTCGAGCATCGACTCCTTGTCACCGGTCCAGGTCGTCTGCGATATCGCTGCGCGCACCGTCGTCATCGTGTTCTCCTCCGTCGTCATTGATCCTGTCGACTCGACGTTTCCCGTCGGTTTCGGCCTGTGACGCGACAGTAAAGCCTGAGCATCCAACCCGCAATGGTGGGCCGGGCAGACCTTATGAATCGCGGGCGGATACATCGCGAGACGGATGCCGCGGCATCCGGTCTCACGTAGCGTGAAATCGTGTTCCGTCGACTGAAGCCCCATCAGGTCGTCGTGGACGTCTCGGTCGCCGTGGTCTTCTTCCTCATCGCGGCCCCGATCGAGCTGGTCGTCGTGAGCAGCGTCGGCGGCTCGACCAGCTCATTCCCCGGCATCGATGCGGTCGCCGCGGTCGCGGTGTCGGCCCTGCTCGCCGGCGCCCTCGGAATCCGCCGCCTGTCGCCGGGGCTGGCGCTCGCCGGCGCCTGGCTGGGTGCGATCGTGCAGATGGGGCTCGGCAGACCGCCCGGCTTCGCCGACCTCGCCATCTTCGGCGTGCTCTACGCGACCGCCGCACACGGAACACGCCGCACGTACTGGGCGGGCTTCGCCTCTGCCATCCTGGGCGCCCTCGTCATCACCGTCTATCTGTTCGTCGGGCCGGTCTTCGCGAGCGGAGGTCTGTCATGGCAGACGCTGCCGACCGCGCTGGTCGCCCTCGTCGCGGCCGCCTTCGCGCTCGGGCTGTCGTGGACGATCGGTGCCCTCGTGCGCACGGCGGTACGCGCCCGGGAGAACCGAGTGGCCCAGGTGCGGGCCGAGGAGGAGGCGGCGGTCGAACAGGTGCGGGTGCGCATCGCCCGCGACATGCACGACGTGGTCGCGCACTCGCTCGCCGTGGTGATCGCCCAGGCCGACGGCGCACGGTATGCGGCGGCAGCGGATCCGGATGCCGCGACCGCGGCGCTCGGCACGATCTCGTCGACCGCGCGCGCGGCGCTGGCCGACGTGCGGCTGCTCCTGACCCAGCTTCGGCACGCGCAGGGCGACGGGCCGCAGCCGACGATCGCCGATCTCGAGCTGCTTTACGCGCAGGTGCGCGCGGCGGGTGTCGAGCTGCGGGTCGACGTCGACCCTGCTCCGCCGGGCGAGCCGCCCGCGGCGGTTCAGCTCGCGGTGTACCGAATCCTCCAGGAGGCCCTGACGAACGCGCTGCGGCACGGCGCCCCCGGGCCGGTCGTCGTCCGCCTCGCGTGGCTCGCCGATCGCGTGGACCTCGAGGTGCGCAATGCGCGCCGCCCCGGTGCGCGAGGTGCGGCATCGGGTCACGGGATCCTCGGCATGGGCGAGCGGGCGAGCCTCATCGGGGGACGCCTCACCGCGGTGGACGCCGGCGGAGAGTTCGTCGTCTCGGCGTCACTGCCCATCGGCGGCGCGCGATGATCCGCGTGGTGCTGGTCGATGACCAGGCGCTGTTCCGCGCCGGCATCCGCATGGTCATCGACTCCCAGGCCGACCTCGAGGTCGTCGGCGAGGGGGCGAACGGGGCCGAGGCTCTCGAGGTGGTGCGCGCCACCCGGCCCGATGTCGTCCTGATGGACATCCGGATGCCGGTCATGGACGGCCTGACCGCGACCGCCGAGCTGCTCGCCGACCCCGACCCGCCGCGCATCGTGATGCTCACGACCTTCGATCTCGACGAGGCGGCTGCGCGGGCGATCCGTCAGGGCGCGAGCGGGTTCCTGCTGAAAGACGCCGACCCGGAGTTCCTGCTCGCGGCGATCCGCGCCGTGCACGCCGGATCGTCGGTCATCGCGGCCTCCGCGACCCGCGACCTCTTCGCGCACGTCGGGGATGCCGCACCGCGCCCCGTGCCCGCGACGTTCGGTGACCTCACCGAACGCGAGCGCGAGATCTTCGCCCTCGCCGCGCGGGGTCTGTCCAACGCCGAGATCGCCGCGCGGGAGTTCCTGTCGGAGGCGACGGTGAAGACGCACATCAGCCGGATCCTGTCGAAGCTGGCGCTCCGCGACCGCGTGCAGCTGGTGGTCTTCGCCTTCGACCACGGTCTCGCTTAGGCCTCGCGGGCACGACGACGGCAGCGCCGGGCCGATCAGCCCGCAGAGGGCCTTTCGGCGTTCCCGAGGCGCGGATCGACGACGTCGTGCACGCCCCCACGGGAATCATCCTCCGGATGTACGCGGATGCCTCTCCCGCCCGACGCGGACGCCGCCTCCCGGTTCGTAGCGTCGGAGGCATGGAGATCTCTTCGACCGACCTCGGGCTCGCAGCCCGCGTCCAGCACCTGACCAAGACCTTCGGCGCCGATGACGGCGCCGTGCGCGCGCTCGACGGCGTGACCGTCGGCATCCGCCGAGGGGAGTTCACCGCGATCATGGGCCCCTCGGGTTCGGGCAAGTCGACGCTCATGCACGTCATGGCGGGCCTCGACGCCCCGACGAGCGGTCGCGTGTGGATCGGCGACACCGAGATCACCGGCCTCTCGGACCTCGAGCTGACGATCCTGCGCCGCCGCCGTGTCGGCTTCGTGTTCCAGGCGTTCAACCTCGTGCCGACGCTCGACGCGATCGGCAACATCCTGCTGCCGTTCGACATCGACGGCAGGCGCCCCAGCGCCCTCGAGCGGGCCCGCATCGACGGACTCGTCGAGACCCTCGGCCTCACCGAGCGTCTGCGTCACCGCCCCCACCAGCTGTCCGGCGGACAGCAGCAGCGCGTCGCGATAGCCCGGGCCCTGGCGACGGCCCCCGACCTCGTCTTCGCCGATGAGCCGACCGGCAACCTCGACTCGCGAAGCGGACGCGACGTGCTGCGCCTGCTGGCCGCCGCGAGTCGCGAGCACGGTCAGTCCATCGCGATGGTGACCCACGATCCGGTCGCCGCGAGTCACGCCGATCGCGTCGTCTATCTCGGCGACGGCCGCATCGTGGCCGACAAGCCGCGTCAGTCCGCGGAGGAGATCTCGGCCTACATGCTCGCCACCGAGCTCGGAGCAGCCGAGGTGGCGGCATGACCGCTGTGGCTGTGACCCAGCGGATGCCGCGGGCCGCGGCATCCGCTGGACGACCGCTCGCGTGGCTGCGCGAGCGCGGCATGGGCGCCAGCATCCTCGTCGCCGCCATCTCGAGCGCCTTCGGCGTCGTGCTGCTGTCTGCGACGACGTACATCGGCGCGATGCTGCAGGCGAACCCCTACATCGGCGACAGCGAGATCCTCGCCGTGGTGGTCGCGATCCTCACGTCGCTGCTCCTCGGGGTCGCGGTGTACGTCGCCGCGATCGTCACGGCCAACACGTTCGCGACGGTCGTCGCCGGACGCACGAGGCGCATCGCGCTGATGCGCCTCATCGGGGCGTCCGCGCGCTCGCAGCGCACCGAGGTCGCGCGGCAGGGTCTGGTGGTCGGCGCGATCGGCGCGCTTCTCGGACTCCTCGGCGGCGTTGCGCTGTCGGGCGCCGGGGTCGCACTCGCCGGGCGTCTGCTCGAGGTCGACGGCATCGAGTTCTCGCTGATCCGCGCCGATCTGCTCGCACCGGCGGTCGTCGTCGCCGTGACCACCTGGGCCGCGGCGTGGGTGGGCTCGCGGCGTGTGCTCGCCGTCACGCCGCTCCAGGCGCTCGGCGGGTCGGTCGAGGCGACCCATGAGTCCGTCGTCGCCCGCCGCGGCCGCAACGTCGCGGCGCTCGTGATGCTCGGCGGGGGAGCGGGCCTGCTGGCGCTCGGGATCGTCGCGGGCCTCGTCTCCCCTCTCGGTGTGGTCATCGCCTTCGTCGGCGGCATCCTGTCGTTCACCGGCCTCGCACTGGGATCGACTCTGGTCATGCCTCCCGCGCTGCGACTCGTCGGGCGCTGGTTCGGCCGGTCGGCACCGGCGCGCCTCGCCGCCGAGAACGCGCTGCGCCACCCCGAGCGCTCCAGCCGCATGGCGATCGGCGTGGTCATGGGCGTCACCCTCGTGACGATGTTCGCCGTCGCGCTCGAGACGACCAAGGCGGTGCTGGTCGCATCGGGCGGCGGCGAGCCTCCCGCCGACATGATCGCCGTGATCGACACGTTCTCGGCCATCATGATGGTGCTCGTCGGGGTGTCGGCGGTGATCGCCGCCGTGGGTCTGGTCAATCTGCTCACGATCGGGGTGGTGCAGCGCCGACGTGAGCTCGGCCTGCTTCGCGCGCTCGGCGTCTCCAACGCGCAGATCCGTCGCATGGTGCTGCTGGAGGCCGCGCACATCACGATCGCGTCGACCCTCGTGGGGCTCGTGCTGGGCATCGCCTACGGCTGGGCAGGCGCGCAGTCGCTCCTCGGATCCGTCGCGATGCCGCCGCTGTGGATGTCGCCGACCTTCGTGCTTCCGGCGATCCCGCTGTGGCCGATCGTCGGGATCGTCGTGGCGACGGCGGTGCTCACCCTCGTGGCAGCCGTCGTGCCGACGCGGCTCGCCACTCGGGTGTCGCCGGTCGAGGCGCTCGCCGAGTAGCCGCCCTGACCCCGGGCAGCAGAAGGGTCAGGCGGCGGGCTCGGGGTCGTGGGCCCACGACGGCGCGAGGGCGGCGATGCGCGCGCCGCGCCACTGCCAGATCCCCCAGAGCACAGGCCACAGCGCCACGGCGGTGGGCCCGCCGATCACCAGACGGTCGCGCCACAGGGTGCGGTCGGGTCGCCCCGGCACGGGCGAGACGGCCATCTGGTGGTCCCACACGTCGAGGCTCGCGAGCGGGCCGGTGAGGGGGATGCCGCTGTCGCGGAGGATCCGCACCTGCCCGTGGGGCTCGTCCACGAAGCGCTCGCTCACATGGATCAGCTGCTGACCCATGGGGACGACGCCGAACGCCGACATCGCGACCGGCATGTCCAGCCCCGCCGCCATCGACGTGGGAAGGCCTTCCGGATCCAGGGGATCGAGCTCCATGAACGGGCCGTACATCTCGGCGACCGCCCGCGGGGAGTGCAGGGCGCGCCAGGCGGCATCCGGGTCGCAGTCGATCTCGAGCTTCAGCAGGATGCGCATGGGTCCAGTGTCGCACCGCGCGCGGGCCGACCAGCGCGACTCTAGGCTCGGAGGATGCACGCGTTCGATCAGCACCGCTACCAGGTCCGTCTCGAGTGGGGTGCCGAGGGTCTCGCCCGTCTTGCACCCGCCGACGTCGTCGTGGTGGTCGACGTGCTGCGCTTCTCCACCACGGTGACGGATGCCGTCGCCCGCGGCGACGCGTATGCGCTCGACGACCGCGCGCTCGCCGTATCGATCAACGGTGCCCCGCTCGTGCAGACCGCGTCCTCCTCGGGCGCCGTGGTGCTGCTGGGCTGCCTGCGCAACGCATCGGCCGTCGCGCGGGCCGTGCTCGCCGAGCAGGCGCGGCGCGGGCAGCGCACGAGCATCGCGGTCGTGGCAGCGGGGGAGCAGGGTGACGGACTCCGTTTCGCCGTCGAGGACCTTCTCGGCGCGGGAGCGGTGATCGATGCCCTCGGAGTGCTCGGTGTCGATCACACCTCGCCCGAAGCCGCTGCGGCCGCGGAATCCTTCCGGGGCCTGCGCGGCGCCGTGCGGCACCTGCTCACCGCGAGCGGCTCGGGCCAGGAGCTGATCGATCGCGGTCTGCGCGACGACGTGCTCGGCGCTGCGGCCGTCGACGCGGAATCGGTCGTCCCGGTGCTGCGCGAGGGAGCGTTCGCCGCGTTCGAAGTCTGATCAGCGCGGCGTCATCGCCGCCAGACGCACAGCCTGGGTGATCTCCCTCCGGGTCCACTCGAAGAGGTTGCGCTCGTCGAACCGCGGCGCGCACTTCGCGCAGGATGTGGCCCGCGACGGTCGCCGGTGACGATAGGCGACGTGCCCCGACGGGCAGTGCCCGACCCACGGGGCGAGCTCGACCGCGGTCTCGCCGTGGTGGGTCGTGCCGCCGACGTAGCCGAGGTCGCGGGCGATGCGCTTCCACGCCGGACCGTGCCCCGCCGCGGGGCCGGCCAGTGCGTGGGCCACCTCGTGCAGCAGCGTCTGGTGGTTGTCGTCGTCGTCGTAACGCGCCGTCAGGTAGCGCGACACGCTGATGCGCTTGTGCGTGTAGTCGCACAGGCCGGCGCGGCGCTTCGCGTTGTCGAACGCGAAGGACCACGAGGGGTCGAGGTGGGTGGCGATGAGCGCCTCAGCCCACACGCGTACACGGTGAAGATCCGACATGATGGCGAGACTAGAACAGATCTACGACATTCAGCCGGCGAGCGACGCCGATGCGCGGCGCCGGTCGGCCGCATCGATGGCGAGCAGGGTCGATTCGAGCTGCTCGTCGGCGGCGCCGGCATCCTGTCGCAGGAAGAGCGCGCGCTTGAAGTCGGTGCGTGCGGAGTCGTAGTCGCCGCTGTCGAAGGCGACCTTGCCCCGGTGCTGGTAGGCGAAGGCGGCGATGCCCGACCAGCCCTGGCCTTCGGCTTCGTCGGCGCACATCGTGAGCTCCTGCTCGGCGGCGGCGTAGGCGCCGCGCGCGTGCATCACCGACGCGTGCAGGATGCGGGCGCGCAGCAGGTCTTTGCGGGTGCCCGCCATGCGGGCCACGCGCACCGACTGCTCCGAGATCACCAGGGCGTCTTCGAGGCGCCCGAGCACCTTCAGCAGCCACACGCGCTCGAGGAGCGCGGGCAGGCTGCGCTGCTCGCCGATCTCGGCGAGGCGCTCCGCGCACTCGTGCGCGTCGATGACCTCGCGGAGGGTCTCCGGATCGTATCCCTTGATGTAGCTCACGCCGATCTCCCTCCCTGCGCACGGTGCTCGACCAGTCTGCAACGGCACGGGGCGATGCACGCGAGGCACGCCGCGTCGAGGCGGGTCAGCGTCCGAATATCGACGGCGCGGGCTTGGGTGAGTCGGTCGAGTCGGCGTCGGTGGCGATCCGCGCCCCGCGGGCGAACTCGACCAGCTCGGCTCCGTCCGCCACCTTCGCCGGGTGCGGCCCCGCCGCCATGAGCCGAGGCAGCCACTCGGTCGGCAGCGGGGTCGGCGACGCCGCGACGACCAGGTTGCCGAAGCGGCGGCCCTTGAGCGTCTGCACCTCGGCGAGCAGGATCACGTGCGGGAACACCGCCTGCACCGTCGCCACCTGGCGCCGGGCGAACGCGAGTCCCGAGCCGTCGGCGACGTTGACCAGCAGCACGCCGTCGGCGGCCAGCAGTGCGGCCGCCTCGCGGTAGAACTCCAGCGTCGTGAGGTGCGCCGGGGTCTGCGCCCCCGAGTAGACGTCGGAGACCAGGAGATCGACGTTGCCGACGAGCCCCGCGGGCATCCGGGCGAGACCGGCGCGCGCGTCGCCGATGCGCACCCGGATCGCCGCGCCGCGGGGGAGCGGGAGGTTCTCGCGCACGAGGTCCCACAGGGCGGGCTCCAGCTCGACCACCTGCTGGCGCGAACCCGGACGCGTCGCCTCGATGTAGCGCGGGATCGTCAGGGCGCCGGCGCCCAGGTGCACCGCCGTGAGCGGCTGCCCCGGCATCCGGAGTCTGTCGATCACCGCGCCCATGCGCGCCACGTACTCGAAGTGCAGGTGGGTCGGGTCGTCGAGGTCGACGTGCGACTGCGGGGTGCCGTCGACGTCGAGCTCGAACCCGCCGGTCACCGTCGACGCCGCCACGCGGGCGATCGTGTCATCCGACAGACGCACCTGCGGGGAGGGTGTCTCGAACCGCGCTCGGGCCATGAACCCAGGCTAGTGCGACAGGCGATCTGCTCACGGCGCGCGGGTCCACTGCACGATCTGCTCACGGCGCGCGGGTCCACTGCACGATCTGCACGACGATCGCGGCTAGCATCTGACGAATCGACAAGCACGGGATGCCGCGACCCCGCCGAAACACAATCGATACCTCGGTGCAATGGTCCACGCCACCGGGCTCGCGTAGCGTCGAGGAATCACATCACCGGGCCGACGCACTCGCGGGCCCGCATTCATCATGGAAGGTGCACAGCAGATGCCCCACACTTCGAGAAGGCGCTGGCTCTCCGGCGCAGCGATGGTCGCCATCGGCGCGATCGCGCTCACCGCATGTGCCAGCCAGCGCGAAGAAGGCGGCGCCTCCGAGGCGTCCGACGTCGACTCGACGTTCATCTTCGGCGCCTCGGCCGACGTCTCCAGCCTCGACCCCGCGTTCGCGAGCGACGGCGAGACCTTCCGTGTCGCACGTCAGATCTTCGAGGGACTCGTCGGCGTCGAGCCCGGCACCGCAGACCCCGCGCCCCTCCTCGCCGAGAGCTGGGAGCAGTCGGACGACGGCCTCGAGTACACCTTCGCGCTAAAAGAAGGCGTCACCTTCCACGACGGCACCGAGTTCAACGCCGAGGCCGTCTGCTTCAACTTCGATCGCCAGAACTCCTTCACCGGTGTCGCGGCGAGCCAGAGCATGGCCTATTACTGGGGCGTCATCATGCGCGGCTTCGAAGAGAGCGGCACCTCGATCTACGGCGGCTGCGAGGCGACGAGCCCGACCGAGGCCGTCATCACGCTGACCGAGCCGTTCGCCGGCTTCATCCCCTCGCTGTCGCTGCCCGCCTTCTCGATCCAGAGCCCCACGGCCCTCGAGGAGTACAACGCGGACGACATCGGCGGCACCGAGGACGCGCCGATCCTGAGCGAGTACGCCGAAGCGCACCCGACCGGCACCGGTCCGTTCGTCTTCGACTCGCGGTCTCCGGGAGAGTCGACGACCGTCACCGCCTACGAGGACTACTGGGGCGAGCAGGGTCAGGTGCAGGAAGTCATCTTCCAGGTCATCGGCGACACCACCGCCCGTCGTCAGGCCCTCGAATCCGGCAGCATCGACGGCTTCGACCTCGCCGCGCCCGCCGACCTCGGCGCGCTCGAAGAGGCCGGCTTCACGCTCGTGAACCGCGAGCCGTTCAACGTGCTCTACCTCGCGATGAACCAGGCGCAGCCCGCGCTCGCCGACATCCGGGTGCGCCAGGCGCTCGCCCACGCGATCGACAAGGAGCAGCTCATCTCGCAGGTGCTGCCCGAGGGCACCGAGGTCGCGTCGCAGTTCATGCCGCCCGTGGTCATCGGCTGGAACGAAGACGTCACGACGTACGAGTACGACCCCGAGGCCGCCCAGGCGCTCCTGGCCGAAGCCGGCTACGACGAGGCGAACCCGCTGACGATCACGTTCAACTACCCCGTGAACGTGTCGCGGCCGTACATGCCCAACCCCGAGCAGATCTTCACGAACCTCAGCTCGCAGCTCGAGGCCGTGGGCATCACGCTCAACCCGGTCTCGGCCGAGTGGGGCGACTACCTCGACCAGATGCAGGGCGGCACCGACCACGGCATCCACCTTCTCGGCTGGACCGGCGACTACAACGACCCCGACAACTTCGTGGGCACGTTCTTCGGGCTGCCGACCAACGAGTGGGGCTTCGACAACCCCGAGCTGTTCTCGGCTCTGACCGAGGCCCGCGGCCTCGCGACCGAAGAAGAGCAGTCGGCGGCTTACATGGCCGTCAACGAGCAGATCATGGAGTTCCTCCCCGGCATCCCGCTGGCGCACCCGGTGCCGACGCTCGCGTTCGACGCGCGCGTCACGTCGTACCCGGCCAGCCCCGTGCAGGACGAGGTCTACAACCTGATCACCCTCAGCGAGTAGAGCTGATCATGCGGATGCCGCGGCCCTTCTCGGGGTCGCGGCATCCGCGACATCCGCCCTCTTCTCGACGAACCCCCGGAGAAACCCGTGCTACGCACCATCGGCCAGAGGCTCCTCCTGCTGATCCCGACCCTGCTGGGCCTGTCGCTCCTGCTGTTCTTCTGGGTGCGCTCGCTGCCCGGCGGGCCGGCGGTCGCCCTCCTCGGAGAGCGCGCGACACCCGAGGCCGTCGAGCAGATCAACGAGCTCTACGGCTTCAACCGTCCGCTCATCGAGCAGTACTTCATCTGGCTCGGCCGTCTGCTGTCGGGTGATTTCGGCCAGTCCATCCAGACGCGCGCGACGGTCGTCGACGAGTTCGCCCGCAGGCTCCCGGCCACCCTCGAGCTCAGCTTCTTCGCGATCATCCTCGCCGTCGGCGTCGGCATCCCGCTCGGCTACCTCGCGGCCCGCCGCCACGGAAAGTCGGCCGACCACGTGCTGGTCGGTGCGAGCCTGCTGGGCATCACGATCCCGGTGTTCTTCCTCGCGTTCATCCTCAAGTGGATCTTCGCCGTCCAGCTCGGATGGCTCCCGTCCGAGGGCCGCCAGGACCCGCGCATCGACGCCACGCACTACACGGGCTTCTACGTGCTCGACGGCGTCATCACCGGCGAGTGGGATGCCGCGTGGGACGCCTTCATCCACCTCATCCTTCCGGCGGTCGCGCTCGCGACGATCCCGCTCGCCATCATCGTGCGCATCACCCGGGCATCGGTGCTCGAGGTGCAGAACTCGGACTACGTGCGCACGGGCCTCGCCAAGGGCGTCTCGCGGGGGACGATCCGCAGCCGCTTCATCCTGCGCAACTCGCTGCTGCCGGTCATCACGACGATCGGCCTGCAGGTCGGTCTGCTGATCTCGGGGGCAGTGCTCACCGAGACGGTCTTCGCCTTCCCCGGGATCGGCTCGTTCATGTACCGGGCGATCTTCACCCGCGACTACCCGGTGCTGCAGGGCTTCATCATCTTCATCGCCATCGGCTACGCGCTGATCAACCTGCTCGTCGATGTGTCGTACAGCTTCATCGACCCGAGAGTGAGGGTCCAATGACTTCGGCCATGCTTCCCCCCGCGCCCAGCGGCGGACCGGTCGACGACACCTCCGTCGACGATCGCGAACTGCTCACCGCGAAGACCGGTGGCGGCGGATTCTGGCGCGGCGTGTTCCGGCGCCTCCGCCGCAACCCCAGCGCGTGGGTGGGTGCCGTCATCATCGGCGCGTTCGTCCTGGTCGCCCTCCTCGCGCCGCTGCTGGCTCCCTACGGCCCCACCGATCTGCCGGGCCAGCGCTACATCACCCCGACCGACATTCCGGGTCCCGGTGAACTGCCGCAGTTCCCGCTGGGGCTGGACCGGTTCGGCGGCGACGTGCTCTCCAAGCTCATCTGGGGTGCACAGGCGACGCTGCTGATCGGCATCATCTCGACCGCGATCGGACTCGTCGGCGGCATGGTCCTCGGCTTCCTCTGCGGGATGTTCGGGGGATGGGTCGACACGCTCATCATGCGCTTCGTCGACATCATGCTGTCGATCCCGAGCCTCCTGCTGGCGGTGTCGATCGCGGCGATCCTCGGCCAGACGCAGCTGTCGATCATGATCGCGATCGGTGTCGCCCAGGTGCCGATCTTCGCGCGCCTCCTGCGCGCGTCGATGCTGCAGCAGCGCAACGCGGACTACGTCCTCTCGGCGCAGACGCTCGGCCTCGGCCGCGGCACCATCACGATGAGCCACGTGCTGCCGAACTCGGTCGGACCGGTCATCGTGCAGGGAACCCTGTCGCTCGCGACCGCCGTCATCGAAGCCGCGGCGCTGTCGTACCTCGGTCTCGGCGGCGGCCTGCCGCAGACGGCGGAGTGGGGGCGCATGCTCACCTACGCGCAGCTCGAACTCGCCGTCTCGCCGTGGCTGGCCTTCCTCCCCGGCATCTGCATCACGATCACCGCGCTCGGCTTCACCCTGCTGGGCGAGGCCCTGCGCGAGGCGATGGATCCCCGCACCCGCAAGCGCTGACGCGGGTGGGTCCGCCTCAGCGCCCGGCGATGCCGGCGTCGGGGGCGCGCAACGACTCGATCATGCTCCGGAGGGCGGCGAAGGCATCCGCCTGCTGATCGTCCGTCATGCCGCCCAGCATGCGCAGCTCGACGGATCTCACGGCGGCGGAAGCCGTGGCGAGACGCTGCCGGCCGAGGGGCGTGAGCTGCGTCGGTATCGCCCTGCCGACCGCTCCGTCGGCTCCGCGGGTGACGAAGCCGTCTCGCTCGAGAGCCTGCAGCAGCACGTTCATCGACTGCCTTGTCACGAAAGCGCCTCGAGCGAGCTCGGAGTTCGACAGTCCGGGTCGCTGTGCCAGCAGCTCGAGGCAGGAGTAGTGCGTCACCGTCATTCCGAGTGGACGCAGCGCGCTCTCCATGGCCGCCCTGAGCGCGCTCGATGCCTCTTTCAGCAGATAGCCCAGCGACGACTCCAGGTCGATCCCGTCGTTGTGGCGACTCATGTCAGAAGTCTGACATAGACTCGATATGTCAGATAACTGACATTCACCTCTCGAGGAGCTGCCATGCCCGTCACCGGACCCGATTTCATCTCACTGCAGGCGCAGGACCTCGCCGCATCGCAGGCGTTCTACGAGAACCACCTCGGACTCGTCCGCTCGAAGGCCGGGCCCCCGCACGCGGTCGTGTTCGAGACGACACCGATCGCCTTCGCTCTTCGCGACATCGTTCCCGGCACCGATCTGGCGAGCGTGATCCAGCCCGGAATCGGGGTGGCCCTGTGGTTCCACGCCACCGAGGTGCAGAGCATCCACGATGCACTCGTCGCCGACGGTCACACGATCGTCTCGCGACCGGTCGACGGACCGTTCGGACTGACCTTCACCTTCGCCGATCCCGACGGGTACCACGTCACGCTGCACGATCGCGCGTGAGACGCCGAAGGGCGGCGGACATCGTGTCCGCCGCCCTTCGCGTGCGTCCTACTCGCCCGCGGTGAGCGGCGAGACGCCCTCGAAGCGCTCGACCGATCCCGGCGCCTGGAGGACGGTGCCCTCCGACGGCTGTTCGGTCATCGGGGCCATGCGCGCACCGCACGAGACGTTCGTGAACACGAAGGTCGCCGAAACGGAGCCGTTGCCGTTGACCGTCCAGCCCGGCAGCTGGTCCAGGTCGAACTCGTAGCCCGACGCGGCCGACACCGTCAGGAACACCTCGCCGTTCGAGTTCGGCAGGAACTCGTAGTAGTACTCGCCCTCGAAGAGGTAGACCTGCCCCGGGTTGCTGTAGACGAGGCCGGGGGAGTCGAGCATGAGGAGTCCGTCGCCGCCGGTTCCGCAGTCATCGAAGACCCAGCCGGTCGGCCACACCTGGGCGACGTCGCTGGGATCGGCGAGGAAGTAGCCGGCGACATCGGCGATCAGGTGCGTCGTGCCGGAGGAGTTGTTGGTGAGATCGATCTTGCCGTTGCCACCCACCTTGACCGTGACGAGGTTCGGCACGTTCTGTCCGGCGGTGTAGTTCAGGTTGGATGCCACCGGTTCGGCGCTTCCGTACGGGAAGACCGTGACGAACCCCGCGCTCGACGGCGCAGTCACCGTCACGTTGGCGACCACGGCCGCGACGCCGGTGGTCGGCACTCCGCCGCGGTTGACGACCTGCAGGCCGACCCAGTTGTAACCGCCGTAGCCCTCGAGCGGATACGCACCGGCACCGACACCCGAACGGGTGTCGAGCACGCGGGCCGGGTTCACGCTCACGAAGGCCCCGGGAGCCGTGGGGCTGCCCGCGAGGTAGTAGCCCGCGACGTCGGCGATCAGGTTGACCGAGCCGCTCGAGTTGTTCGTGAGGTTGATCTTGCCGTCGGTGCCGACCTTCACGGTGACGAGGTTGGGCACGCTCTGCCCGCCTCTGAAGTTCAGATTGGATGCCGTGGGCTGGGTCGTGCCGGAGGGGTAGACGGTGACGAAGCCCCCCGCGGTGGGCGAGGTCACCGTGACGTTGACGACCACGGCCGACACCCCGCTGCCCGGCACGCCACCGCGCCCGGTGATCTGCAGCCCGACCGTGCCGTTGGAGCCGACGGGGGTCTGCGCCGCGCCGTTGCCGACGCGGGTGTCGAGCACGCGCGCGGGGTCGACGCTGACGAAGGCGCCCGGCTGGGTCACTGTTCCGGCGAGGTAGTAGCCGGCGACGTCGGCGATCAGATGCACGGTGCCGGGTGCGTTGTTGGCGAGGTTGACGCGCCCGCTCGTGCCGACCTTGACGGTGACGAGGTTGGGGATGCTCTGATTCGCGGTGTAGTTGACGTTGGACGCGGTCGGCTGGGTCGTACCGGTCGGGTAGACCGTGACGAATCCGCCGGAGTTCGGCCCGGTGGCCGTCACGTTGACGACGACGGCCGACACCCCGGTGGTCGGCACCCCGCCGCGTCCGGTGACCTGCAGGGTGACGTTGCCGTTCGACGCCACGGGGCCCTGGGGGGCGCCGTTGCCGACGCGCGTGTCGAGGATGCGCGCGGGGTCGAGGCTGACGAACGTACCGGGATCGGTGGGCAGCACGGCGGTCTGCACCATGGCGGGCGGGGCCGCGTGCGCGGCGCCGACCGATGCGACGGCGAAGGTCGTCGCCAGGGCGATGGTGAGAGCCGCGGCGGTGGTCCGGCGCAAGCGGCGGAAACGTGGGGATTCGGGCAGGATGCGGGCGCTCAGAGGAGGCGTCATATTGGGCACGAGAGTCAGAGTAGGCCATGGCCTCACGGCGCCCGGCATCCCGAATCTAACGGTCCGATCACGCCGCCGGCAGGCGCCCCGGCGAGCCGATCAGACGGCGATATCGAGCTCGTTGCCGGGGATCGAGGCGAGCAGTGTTCGCGTGTACGGATCCCGGGCGTTGGTGAAGATCTCCTCCGACGTCGCGGCCTCCACGAGGCGGCCGTCCTTCATGACGCAGACGTAGTCGCTGATGAGCCTCACGACGGCGAGGTCGTGCGAGATGAAGAGGTAGCTCAGCCCATACTCGCGCTGCAGATCGCGCAGCAGCGTCAGCACCTGATCCTGCACGAGCACGTCGAGCGCCGAGACGGGCTCGTCGCACACGATCAGGTCGGGCGAGAGGGCGAGGGCACGGGCGATCGCCACCCGCTGACGCTGACCGCCCGACAGCTCGGACGGATACCGCGACATCATCGACTGCGGCAGCGCCACGTCGTCCAGCAGCGAGCGCACCCGCGCGGTGCGCTCCTTGGCCGAGCCCCGCTTGTAGAACGTCAGCGGCTCCTCGATGATCCGCTCGATCGTGAACATCGGGTTCAGCGACGAGTACGGGTCCTGGAAGATCGGCTGCACCTTCTGGCGGAACTCCCGCAGCTGGCGGCCCTTGAGGGTCGCGACATCCTGCCCGTCGAACCGCATGACCCCGCTCGTCGGCTCGATGACCTTCAGCAGCATGCGGGCGGTCGTCGTCTTGCCCGATCCCGATTCGCCGACGATCGCGACGGTCTCGCCGCGCGGGATCGACAGCGAGACGTCCTTCACCGCGGCGAAATCCTCTTTGCTGCCGCGCACCTTGTAGAGCTTGGTGAGGTTCTCGATCTCGACGATGTAGTCCGGTGCCTCGTCGGCGGATGCCGGGGCCTCGGTCACGACGGCGGGTGCGGCATCCGGGATCGTCTCCACGACAGCCACCGGCGGCGTCGCACGCCGGAAGGCCTCGGGGCGCAGGCGCACGGCGGCGACCGAGGGCGCGGCCTTGACGAGCGCCTGCGTGTAGGGCTGCTGCGGGTCCTCGAGGATCTGCCGCGCGGGGCCCTGCTCGACGATGCGCCCGCGGTGCATGACGATCACGCGCGCGGCGCGCTCGGCGGCGAGCCCGAGGTCGTGGGTGATGAGCATGACCGATGTGCCGAGCTCGCTCGTCATGCGCTCGAGCTGGTCGAGGATCGTCTTCTGCACCGTCACGTCGAGGGCGCTCGTGGGCTCATCGGCGATGAGCAGCTTGGGGTTGCAGGCGAGTCCGATCGCGATGAGCGCGCGCTGGCGCATACCGCCGGAGAATTCGTGCGGGTACTGCTTGGCCCGCTCCTCGGCATTCGGCAGGCCCGCTGCGGCCAGGGTCTCGATGACCCGACGGTCGACGTCCTTGCGGGTGGCGAGGCCGTGCGCGAGCAGCGTCTCGGCGATCTGCGTGCCGATCTTCGACACCGGGTTGAGGTTCGACATCGGGTCCTGGGGGACCAGCCCGATCGAGCGGCCCCGGATCGAGCGCAGCACGCCCTCAGACGCTCCGACGAGCTCCTCGCCCTCGAAGCGGATGCTGCCGTTCGTGACCCGGCCGTTTCCGGGGAGCAGCCCGATGAGGGCCATCGCGGTCGTGGACTTGCCCGAGCCGGATTCGCCGACGATCGCGAGCGTCTCTCCCGCGGCGAGGTCGAAGTCCACCGCCTCGACCGCGTGCACAGGGCCCTCGAGGGTCTGGAATTGGACGGCGACGTCGCGTACCTGCAGGAGGGGTGTTCCTGCGGCGGGGCGTTCGGTGGAGCGGGACATGGGTCCATCCTGCCCCGCGCGCCCGCGCGGCGCACGGCGCACACTCCACCCTTTACCGAGCCGTAACAGGTCCGGGCCCGACCGTGACGAGCCCGGGACCCGCGGTTCGCAGGATCCGAGCAAGCGCTGCGGCGGCACGGCCGCGAGATCTCGTGAACGACAGCCCCGCACAACGGGATCGATCCTGCGAACGGCAGGGCGGTCGGCGTTAGCGTGGGTGCATGGCCGCCATCGACATGAACGCCGACCTCGGCGAGACGGTGAACGGCGTTCCGACTGCCGACGACGAGGCGATGTTCGCGGTGATCTCGAGCGCGAACATCGCGTGCGGCGCGCACGCGGGCGATGCCGACTCGATGCGCGCCGCCGTCGACCGTGCGACGCGATTCGGAGTCGCGGTGGGCGCGCACCCGTCGTATCCCGATCCGGCGGGCTTCGGCCGTGCGGCGATGCGGATGCCGGCGGCAGAGCTCGAGGCATCCGTCGCCGCTCAGCTCCTCGCGCTGCTCGATGCCGGCGCCGACCTCCGGTACGTCAAGCCGCACGGCGCGCTGTACCACGCGGTGACGGACCGCAGAGAAGAGGCGCGGTCGGTGGTCGCCGCCGTCGTCGCGGTCTCGGAGCGACTCGGGCGGGGGCTGCCGCTGCTCGGAATGGGCGGAGAGATCGCGCTCGCCGCGCGCGAGGCCGGGCTCGGCTTCGTCGGAGAGGCCTTCCTCGACCGCGGCTACCGCGCCGACGGGTCGCTCGTGCCGCGGGGGGGAGCGGGCGCCCTGGTGACCGATCCCCGGCAGATCTCGGAGCGGGCGCTGCGGTTCGCGCGGGAGAGCACGGTCGAGGCGGTCGACGGCACGATCGTGCATGTGGATGCCGCCTCGCTCTGCGTGCACGGAGACTCGCCGTCGGCGGTGGGCCTCGCCCGGGCCGCGCGTGCGGCCCTCGATGACGACGGCATCCGCGTGCGTGCGCCGTGGTGAGCGTGACGGTCCTGCCGCTGGGGGAGCGGGCGCTCCTCCTCGAGGTCGCATCGCTGCCCGATGTGCTCGCCCTGCACGCGGTGCTCGCGGCATCCCGCATCGACGGAGTCCTCGACCTCGTCCCCGCGGCCCGGACCGTGATGGTCGTGTTCGACCCGCATCGCGTGTCGGTGTCGGTCGTGCGGTCCTGGGCCGTCGGGGCGGCGGATGCCGCGGGGTCCGAGAAGCCCGCGCTCGGACCCCTCGTCGAGCTCAAGATCGTCTACGACGGGGCGGACCTCGCCGAGACAGCCGCTGTACTGGGCGTCACGGTGGGCGATCTCGTCGCTCGTCATGCGGGCGCCGAATGGACGGTCGCCTTCACGGGCTTCGCGCCCGGCTTCGGGTATCTGGTGAGCGACGAGTGGCCCTTCGACGTGCCACGCCTCGATGTGCCGCGCACCCGGGTTCCCGCGGGCGCAGTCGGGCTCGCCGCCGGCTTCACCGGTGCGTATCCGCGCGAGACTCCCGGTGGGTGGAGGCTGATCGGCACGACGGCCGCGCCGCTGTTCGATCCGGATGCCTCATCCCCGGCGCTCCTCGCGCCCGGCACTCGCGTGCGCTTCCGCCCGGCCGCCCCCGTCCCCGCCCCCGCCCCCGATCCGGTGAGCCTCCAGCTGGTCGCCGAGACCGCGGGTGGCGCCCACGCTCTCGGCGACCGGCTGGAGGCTCACGGTCGGGGGCAGCGGGGGGTGGCGATCGTCGAGCCGGGGCTGCTCGCGACCGTCCAGGACCTCGGCCGACCCGGTGCCGCCTCGCTCGGGGTCGCGCCGTCGGGCGCACTCGACCGCGGCGCGCTGCGTACGGCCAATCGGCTCGTCGGCAACCCCGAGCATCTCGCGGGGCTCGAGGTCACGATGGGCGGGTTCCGCGCCGTGGCCGCCGCCGACCTGTGGATCGCCGTCACCGGAGCCTGGGGCCGCGTCACGCTCGACGGCCGCGAGATCGATCCCTACGAGGCGCACGCATGGCGCACCGGCACCGAGCTGCACCTCGACTGGTTCGCGCACGGCGCCCGCGCCTACCTCGCCCTGCGCGGAGGCGTCGAGTCGCCCGCCGTCCTCGGTTCGCGTTCGACGGATGTCATGGCGGGGATCGGTCCGGCACGTCTCACCGCCGGCGACACCGTCGTGGTCGGGCCTGCGCCGAAGACCCCGATCCCGGTCGTCGCGCTCGCCCCGTGGGGTGCCCCGCACGACGAGGAGCTCGAGGTCGATCTCGCACCCGGACCCCGCGCGGACTGGTTCGCGGCATCCGCCCTCGAGACCCTCTACGACGCCGTGTGGACGGTGTCGAACTCGACCGACCGGGTCGGCATGCGCCTGGACGGTCCGGCGCTCGAGCGCGTGCGGACCGGCGAGCTGCCGAGCGAGGGGATGGTGCCCGGTGCGCTGCAGGTCCCCCCGTCGGGCGGCCCAGTGATCCTGGGACGCGACGGCCCGGTCACCGGCGGATACCCGGTGATCGCGGTGGCGACGGATGCTGCGCTCGACCTTCTCGCGCAGGCACGCCCGGGCGCCCGCATCCGGTTCCGGCACGCGCGCCGTGGCGGCTGAGAGCGCCGCGTCCGCGCGTCTATACCGCAGCATCCGAAGATCGTCAAGGAACCAGCTGGACACATCGCCCCCGAGGACGTATAGTCGGTAGTTGCGCTCTGTATCCCCCTGCCCTCATATGGTGGTCGGCTGGACCTGCGTGCCCCCGTTTTCGTCCTCACAGACGTCACGCGTGCGGCGCCGGGTTTCGGGGAACGACGGAGCACTCCACCCTGACGACAAGGAAACGAGCCCCTCGGGCTCACGGAGGTTATCCCCTTGGCTGCTGCGCGCAACGCATCCACCAACACCACCATCAAGAACGGCCGCGGGGTTTCCCGTCTCTCGTTCGCCAAGATCTCCGACACGCTGGAGGTCCCCGACCTCCTCGCGTTGCAGACGGAGTCGTTCGACTGGCTCGTCGGCAACGAGGCCTGGAAGGCCCGCGTCGCCGAGGCGAAGGCCGCCGGCCGCACCGATGTGCCCGAGATCAGCGGCCTCGAGGAGATCTTCGAGGAGATCTCGCCGATCGAAGACCTGAGCGAGACCATGCAGCTCTCGTTCACGAACCCGTACCTCGAGCCCGAGAAGTACTCGATCGACGAGTGTAAGGAGCGCGGTAAGACGTACGCCGCCCCGCTCTACGTCGAGGCCGAGTTCATGAACCACCAGACCGGTGAGATCAAGACGCAGACGGTCTTCATGGGCGACTTCCCGCTCCAGACCGGCAAGGGCACGTTCATCATCAACGGCACCGAGCGCGTCGTCGTCTCGCAGCTCGTCCGTTCGCCCGGTGTGTACTTCGACAAGACGCCCGACAAGACGTCCGACAAGGACATCGTCTCGTCGCGCGTGATCCCCAGCCGCGGCGCGTGGCTCGAGTTCGAGATCGATAAGCGCGACCAGGTCGGCGTGCGCATCGACCGCAAGCGCAAGCAGTCGGTCACCGTCTTCCTCAAGGCCCTCGGCCTCACCAGCGAGGACATCCTCGCCGAGTTCGCCGGGTTCGCCTCGATCGAGGAGACCCTCGCCAAGGACACGATCCTCTCGAAGGAAGACGCCCTCCGCGACATCTACCGCAAGCTGCGTCCGGGCGAGCAGGTCGCCGCCGAGGCCGCCCGCGCGCTGCTGGACAACTTCTACTTCAACCCGAAGCGCTACGACCTGGCGAAGGTCGGTCGCTACAAGATCAACCAGAAGCTCGGTCTCGACAAGCCGCTGTCGGACTCGGTGCTCACCGTCGAGGACATCGTCGCGACGATCAAGTACCTCGTCCGCATCCACCGCGGCGACGTGTCGTTCGACGGCGTGCGCGCCGGCAAGCCGGCCGAGATCCGTCTCGACGTCGACGACATCGACAACTTCGGCAACCGTCGCATCCGCGCCGTCGGCGAGCTCATCCAGAACCAGGTCCGCACGGGACTGTCGCGCATGGAGCGCGTCGTCCGCGAGCGCATGACCACGCAGGACATCGAGGCGATCACGCCGCAGACCCTGATCAACGTGCGCCCCGTCGTCGCCGCGATCAAGGAGTTCTTCGGAACGTCGCAGCTCTCGCAGTTCATGGATCAGAACAACCCGCTCGCGGGTCTGACCCACAAGCGTCGCCTCTCGGCGCTCGGACCCGGTGGTCTGTCGCGTGAGCGTGCCGGCGTCGAGGTCCGTGACGTCCACCCGTCGCACTACGGCCGCATGTGCCCGATCGAGACCCCGGAAGGCCCGAACATCGGTCTGATCGGCTCGCTCGCGTCGTTCGCCCGCATCAACGCGTTCGGCTTCATCGAGACCCCCTACCGTCGCGTCGTCGACGGCAAGGTCAGCGAGAACATCGACTACCTCACGGCATCCGAAGAGAGCGACCACATCGTCGCCCAGGCCGGTGTCGCGCTCAAGGCCGACGGATCCTTCGTCGACGCCCGCGTGCTCGCGCGTCGGGGCCAGGGTGGCGAGGTCGACCTGTTCCACGCCGAGGAGATCGGCTACATGGACGTCTCGCCGCGCCAGATGGTGTCGGTCGCGACCTCGCTCATCCCGTTCCTCGAGCACGACGATGCGAACCGCGCCCTCATGGGTGCCAACATGCAGCGTCAGGCCGTCCCGCTCCTCCGCTCGGAGTCGCCGGTCGTCGGCACGGGTATGGAGGGCTACGCAGCCATCGACGCCGGTGACGTGGTCACCGCCGAGAAGCCCGGTGTCGTCACCGAGGTCTCGGCCGACGTCGTCACCGTGCAGCTCGACGAGGGCGGCACGCAGGACTACTACCTGCGCAAGTTCGACCGCTCGAACCAGGGCACGAGCTACAACCAGCGCGTCATCGTCTCGGCGGGCGACCGCATCGAGAAGGGCGAGGTCATCGCCGACGGACCGGCGACGGAGAACGGCGAGCTCGCGCTCGGCAAGAACCTCCTCGTCGCGTTCATGACGTGGGAGGGCCACAACTTCGAGGACGCGATCATCCTCAGCCAGGACCTCGTGAAGGACGACACCCTCTCCTCGATCCACATCGAGGAGTACGAGGTGGATGCCCGCGACACGAAGCTCGGCAAGGAGGAGATCACCCGTGACCTCCCGAACGTGAGCCCCGACCTGCTGAAGGACCTCGACGAGCGCGGCATCATCCGCATCGGCGCCGAGGTCCGCCCCGGCGACATCCTCGTCGGCAAGGTCACGCCCAAGGGCGAGACCGAGCTGTCGGCCGAGGAGCGCCTGCTGCGCGCGATCTTCAACGAGAAGAGCCGCGAGGTCCGCGACACGTCGCTGAAGGTCCCCCACGGCGAGCAGGGCACGATCATCGCCGTCAAGGAGTTCAACGCCGAAGACGGCGACGACGAGCTCGGCTCGGGCGTCAACCGCCGCGTCGTGGTCTACATCGCCCAGAAGCGCAAGATCACCGAGGGTGACAAGCTCGCCGGTCGTCACGGCAACAAGGGCGTCATCGCGAAGATCCTGCCCGTCGAGGACATGCCGTTCCTCGCGGACGGCACGCCGGTCCAGGTCGTGCTCAACCCGCTCGGCATCCCGGGTCGAATGAACTTCGGCCAGGTCCTCGAGCTCCACCTCGGCTGGATCGCCCAGCAGGGCTGGAAGGTCGAAGGCAACCCGGCATGGGCCAAGGGACTCCCGCAGGAAGCCCTCGAGGCCGCTCCCGGCACGAAGGTCGCGACCCCGGTGTTCGACGGCGCGTTCGAGTCCGAGATCGAGGGACTCCTCGACTCGACCAACGTGACCCGCGACGGCGAGCGTCTGATCGGCTCGAGCGGAAAGACGCTGCTGTTCGACGGCCGCTCCGGCGATCCGTTCCCGGCACCCGTCTCGGTCGGCTACATGTACATCCTGAAGCTGCACCACCTCGTCGACGACAAGATCCACGCGCGTTCGACGGGTCCGTACTCGATGATCACCCAGCAGCCGCTCGGTGGTAAGGCGCAGTTCGGTGGTCAGCGCTTCGGTGAGATGGAGGTGTGGGCCCTCGAGGCCTACGGCGCCGCGTACGCGCTCCAGGAGCTCCTCACGATCAAGTCCGACGACATCCTCGGCCGCGTCAAGGTGTACGAGGCGATCGTCAAGGGCGAGAACATCCAGGAGCCCGGCATCCCCGAGTCGTTCAAGGTGCTCATGAAGGAGATGCAGTCGCTCTGCCTGAACGTCGAGGTCCTCTCGGCCGACGGCACGCCTGTCAACCTCCGCGACACCGATGACGACGCCTTCCGCGCTGCGGAAGAGCTCGGCATCAACATCTCCAGCCGCTTCGAGTCCTCGTCCATCGACGAGATCTGACCCGGCCGATTTCGATACGGCGCGAAAGCGCCTACTCAATCACCGAAGTTTTTTTCCTACAGGAGAACTGAGAACTAGTGCTCGAATCAACAACTTTCGATCAGCTTCGCATCGGCCTGGCCACCGCCGACGACATCCGTCGTTGGTCGTACGGCGAGGTCAAGAAGCCTGAGACCATCAACTACCGCACGCTGAAGCCCGAGAAGGACGGCCTCTTCGGAGAGCAGATCTTCGGACCTTCGCGTGACTGGGAGTGCGCGTGCGGCAAGTACAAGCGCGTCCGGTTCAAGGGCATCGTCTGCGAGCGCTGCGGCGTGGAGGTCACCAAGTCCTCCGTGCGTCGTGAGCGCATGGGCCACATCGAGCTCGCCGCGCCCGTCACCCACATCTGGTACTTCAAGGGTGTGCCGTCGCGTCTGGGCTACCTGCTCGACATGGCGCCGAAGGACCTCGAGAAGGTCATCTACTTCGCCGCGTACATGGTGATCTCGGTCGACGAGGATGCTCGTCACCGCGACCTCGCGACGCAGGAAGGCAACATCCGCCTCGAGATCAAGACGCTCGGCGACCGCCGTGACGCCAAGGTCGCCGCTCGCCTCCAGAAGCTGGAGGAGGAGCTCGCCGCTCTCGAAGAGGAAGGCGCCAAGGCCGACCAGAAGAAGAAGGTCAAGGACGCCGCCGAGAAGGAGATGGCCCTCATCCGCAAGACCGCGGATGACCAGGTGACCCGCCTCGAGAAGGTGTGGGAGGACTTCCGCACCCTGTCTGTCGGCGACCTCAAGGGCGAAGACGAGATCTTCCACGAGCTCCAGGACCGCTTCGGGCAGTACTTCGAGGCCTACATGGGCGCCGAGTCCATCAAGCGTCGCCTGCTCGCCTTCGACCTGGCCGCCGAGGCGGACAACCTGCACCTGCAGATTTCCGAGGGCAAGGGTCAGCGCAAGATCCGCGCGATCAAGCGCCTGAAGGTCGTCAACTCGTTCCTGATGACGGGCATGAGCCCGGCATCCATGGTTCTCGACGTCGTTCCGGTGATCCCGCCGGAGCTGCGCCCGATGGTGCAGCTCGACGGTGGCCGCTTCGCGACCTCCGACCTCAACGACCTCTACCGTCGTGTGATCAACCGCAACAACCGTCTTCGTCGTCTGATCGACCTCGGCGCACCCGAGATCATCGTCAACAACGAGAAGCGGATGCTGCAGGAGGCCGTCGACGCGCTGTTCGACAACGGTCGCCGTGGTCGCCCCGTCACCGGTACCGGCAACCGCGCCCTCAAGTCCCTGAGCGACATGCTCAAGGGAAAGCAGGGTCGCTTCCGCCAGAACCTGCTCGGCAAGCGCGTGGACTACTCGGGTCGTTCGGTCATCATCGTCGGACCCCAGCTCAAGCTCCACCAGTGCGGTCTGCCCAAGCAGATGGCCCTCGAGCTGTTCAAGCCGTTCGTGATCAAGCGCCTGATCGACCTCGGTCACTCGCAGAACATCAAGGCGGCCAAGCGCGCCGTCGAGCGCACGCGTCCCGAGGTCTGGGACGTGCTCGAGGAGATCATCCGCGAGCGTCCCGTGCTGCTCAACCGTGCGCCCACGCTCCACCGCCTCGGCATCCAGGCCTTCGAGCCTCAGCTCGTGGAGGGCAAGGCGATCCAGCTGCACCCGCTCGTCTGCGCCGCGTTCAACGCGGACTTCGACGGTGACCAGATGGCCGTCCACCTGCCGCTGTCGGTCGAGGCCCAGGCCGAGGCCCGCATCCTGATGCTCGCGTCGAACAACATCCTCAAGCCGTCCGACGGCCGTCCGGTGACCCTGCCCTCGCAGGACATGATCATCGGTCTGCACCACCTGACGACGGTCAAGGCGACCGACAAGCCCGTCGCGGAGCGCCGTGCGTTCGGCTCGGTGGCCGAGGCGATCATGGCCAAGGACGAGGGAACCCTCGACCTGCAGGACCAGGTGCGCATCCGCATCCCCGGACTCACGTTCCTCGAGGGCGAAGCGCCCGAGGGCTACGAGCGTCACGGTCTGCTCAACGCGTCGCTCGGCCAGGCGATCTTCAACGACACCCTCCCGAAGGGCTACCCGTTCGTCCGCGAGCAGGCAGACAAGGGCAAGCTGTCGGAGATCGTCAACAAGCTGGCCGAGGAGTACCCGAAGGTCGAGGTCGCAGCGTCGCTGGACCGCATCAAGGACGCCGGCTTCTACTGGGCCACCCGCTCGGGTGTCACGGTCGCGCTCTCGGACATCCTCACGCCCCCGAACAAGGGCGAGATCGTCGCGAAGCACGAGAAGAAGGCCGCCAAGGCGCAGGACCAGTTCGAGAAGGGCCTCACGACCGACGCCGAGCGTCGCCAGGAGCTCATCAAGATCTGGACCGAGGCGACCGACGAGGTCCAGGCCGCGATGCGCGCGAACTTCCCCGAAGACAACACCATCAACCGCATGGTGTCGTCGGGTGCTCGTGGTAACTGGCTGCAGATCCGCAACATCGCGGGTATGCGAGGCCTGGTGAACAACCCCAAGGGTGAGATCATCCCGCGTCCGATCATCTCCTCGTACCGCGAGGGTCTGTCGGTGGCGGAGTACTTCATCGCGACGCACGGTGCCCGCAAGGGTCTGGCCGACACGGCCCTCCGTACGGCCGACTCGGGTTACCTCACGCGTCGACTCGTCGACGTCTCGCAGGATGTCATCATCCGCGAGGAGGACTGCGGCACGTCCAAGGGCCTCGAGTTCACCATCGCCGCCGCCGGCAGCGACGGCGTGCTCGTCAAGGACGCCAACGTCGAGAACTCGGTGTTCGCGCGTACCCTCGCCGACCAGGTCGTCTCGCCCTCGGGCGAGGTGCTCGCGGTCGCCGGCGACGACGTGGGCGACATCCTGATCAACAAGCTCGTCGAGGCGGGTGTCGAGACCATCAAGGTGCGCTCGGTGCTCACGTGCGAGTCTGCTGTGGGTGTCTGCGCGCAGTGCTACGGCCGCTCGCTCGCCACCGGAAAGATCGTCGACATCGGCGAGGCCGTCGGCATCATCGCGGCCCAGTCGATCGGTGAGCCCGGAACGCAGCTCACGATGCGCACCTTCCACACCGGTGGATCGGCCTCGGCCGACGACATCACGCAGGGTCTGCCCCGCGTGCAGGAGCTCTTCGAGGCGCGCACCCCCAAGGGTGCATCGCCGATCGCGGAGTCGGACGGACGCATCTCGATCGATGAGACCGACCGGGCCAAGAAGGTCATCCTGACGCCCGACAACGGCGACGAGCCGCACGTCTACCCGGTGCTCAAGCGCGCGACGCTGCTGGTCGAGGACGGCCAGCACGTCACGGTCGGCCAGCAGCTCCAGGTCGGCACGCTCGACCCCAAGGAGGTAATGCGTGTCATGGGTGCCCGCGAAGTGCAGAAGTACCTCGTGAACGGCGTCCAGGGCGTGTACCGCTCGCAGGGTGTGCCGATCCACGACAAGCACATCGAGGTCATCGTGCGCCAGATGCTCCGCAAGGTCACGGTCGTCGACCACGCCGACACGAACCTGCTCCCGGGTGAGCTGGTCGACTTCAAGAAGTACCAGAACATCAACCGTGAGACCGTGGCAGAGGGCAAGCGCCCCGCGTCGGGTCGACCGGAGCTGATGGGTATCACGAAGGCGTCGCTCGCGACGGAGTCGTGGCTGTCGGCCGCATCGTTCCAGGAGACCACCCGCGTCCTGACGCAGGCGGCCATGGAGGGCAAGAGCGACCCGCTCGTCGGCCTCAAGGAGAACGTCATCATCGGAAAGCTCATCCCCGCCGGAACCGGACTCGCGAAGTACCGCGACGTCACGGTCGAGGCGACGGAAGAGGCCAAGAGCGAGCGGTACCCCAACCGCATCTTCGCCTCGGACGGCGCGTTCAGCGACGCCGACCTGAGCTATGTCGACTTCGACAGCTTCTCGACGGACGGCGACTTCACCAGCTACAACTGACGGATGCCGGGGCGACCCGGATCCTGAACACACGACGGCCCTCGGCGACACGCCGGGGGCCTTCGTGTTGCCCAGCGCGCCGAACCGATGCGGGGCATCCGCGTGTCTACCGTGGAGGGGGAGGCCTGAGATGGCGCGGATCGGCGGACGGAGCCTGTGGCTCGCGGTGCCCGTCGGCGTGCTCTGCGCCGCCGTCATCGGGGCGCTCCTGTGGCTGGCGATCCCGATGGTGCCGGTTTCGGTGGCGTGGGTCGGTGACACGCTTCGCGCGTCGACCGAGCGCTCCGAAGCCGCCGCCGACGAGCCGACGCCCGCCGAGCTCGTCGCCAGCGGAACGACGGTGGACTGCCGAGACCTGTACCCCGACGCGCTCTGGGCCGAGATGATCTGGCACGGCGACGTGCTCCTCGGCCAGGGAGTCGCCCGGCCCGCGATCGCTCTGCCCGAAGTCGGCGACGCCCTCGGCGCCACGATGCGCGTGACCTGCACATGGCGGTTCGACGACGGCACGTCGCTGGTCTCGGGGCTCGCCTCCGTGACTCCGGATGCCGCCCCCGCCGCCGAGGCGGCCTTCGCCGCCGCAGGCTTCGCGTGCTCGCAGCGCGACGCCGCGACGGTGTGCGATCGTTCGGCGGCCGGCGTGACGGAGGAGCACGTGCTCCGCGACGGACTGTGGCTGTCGACCGTGCAGAACGGGTGGGCCCCCGTGGGCTACGGTCCCGCCCTCGCCGGTCACGTCTGGCAGTGACCGACACGGCACTCGACGTTCCTCGGCACGCCTCCGCGGCGCAGGCGCTCTCGCGGGCTAGCCTCAACACGGCAGGGACCAGCCCTGCGTGAGGAGTGCGTGCGATGAGTGACCCCAAGTCGTCCTACGGCGAGCCGGTCGAAGAGCCCACGTCGGTCGATGACGTCGTCGTTCGCGCCCAAGAAGGACTCGCCGATGCCGAGGCCGCCCGTCGGGATGAGCCCGTCGTGACGACCCCCGCCGATGACGACGTGCCGTCGGCGGCGAACGACTGGGCCGCCGAGGAGCCCTCGTGGGCGTCCCACCCCGCAGCGTCCGCCCCCGAGTCCGACCCCGTCGTCGTCACCGAGCCGGCCGCACACGCCGAGCCGGCGCCGACCGCCGCCTACGACGAGCCGACCACCGCCTACGAGCCCGTCGTGGCTCCGAGCGAGCCCGTCGTGGCCGACGCCACCCCGGTCGTCGCGCCCGTCGTCGCTCCGCAGCCGATCTTCGTCCAGGCGCCCGAGGCCCCGCGTCCGCGCGGCAACCGCGGCGCCGCCGGCGCCATCGGCCTGCTCGCAGCCCTCTGCTTCGCCGCCCTCTACCTCGCCGCATGGCTGGGCTTCGGCGCGCTGTCGGGAGACGTCACTGCTGCGAACGTCGGAACGACCGCCCTCTCGGCGCTCACCACGTTCACGCTGTGGGTTCCCACCGTCGTCTTCTTCGTCGCCTTCTGGCTGCTGGGCGCCATCATCAACCGCGGCCGCTGGGGCGTGTGGGTCATCACGGGACTCGCCGTCGGCGTCGCTGCCTACGGCGGGCATCTGCTCGGAGCGCTCTTCCAGGCGCCCTTCTGGCTCAAGACCGCGTCGGAGGGTGCCGAGATCGTCGAGGCGCAGCTTCTGGCACCGCTCGCGATCGCGGCGTTCGTGTTCGGCCGTGAACTCACGATCTGGTTCGGCGCATGGGTCGCGGCGCGCGGTCGCCGCGTCACCGAGATCAACGTCGAGGCGCAGCGCGAGTACGAGCGCACGCTCGAAGCGGGCCCGCAGCTCGTCCGCCAGTAGATGTCACGCGGGCGTCCGGCGGGGGACGAGGCCGGGAGCGGCCCCGTCGGGCCGGGCCTCGCGGTCGTCTTCGCCACCACCGGATACCTCGCGCTCGTCATCATGGCGCTCGGTGTCACGTCTCTCGTGATCGACGAGGATGTCGTGAGCACCCGCGGTCTCGGCGCCGTACCCGGGGTGCTCGCGACCGCGACGACGGTGGCGGTCTTCGCCGCGGCGCTGTGGAGCGCTGTGCGCCGCGGGCATCCGTCGTTCTGGAACACCGTCTGGATCGCGTTCGCCGCCTTCCTGGGGTACCTCGCCGCCCTCTCGCTCGGTGCGCTCATCGCCGGCGCGGGTCTCGCGGTCGCCCTGGGCGTCTCGGGACGCATCGCGACGACGTGGTTCGGCGTGGTGCTGGTGGCCGCGGCATCCGTCGCCGCGTGGTCGGGCATCGCGCTGGTGCGCACCCGTGCGCGTCGCCCCACGTGGCCGTGGGAATCCGAGGACGAGGAATGATGCGGGCCCAGTCACGCGGAATCCCTCGATCTCCGCGGAAAGCCGCGGTTCGGCGACGGTGAACGGCTACCGTGGAGCCGTGGACCGCTCGCTGGAGACGCACGTGAGCCAGGCCGTCGACGTCTGGCTCGCCTGGCTGCCCCGGTGGGAGCCCGCGACCCATCGCGGTCGGGTCGCTCCGTGCCGTCGGTGCTTCGGCTCGCCGATCCTCTCCGCCGCCGGTCTCGGCGCCGACGTGCCCCACGGCGTGCAGCACGGTCTCTCGATCCGCATCAAGACGATCGTCGACCATGCCGTCGCCGACTACACCGCACGCAACCTGCCGATGCTGCAGACCGAGCTCGACCAGCAGGCGGCGCGGAACCGCTCGCGCAGCTACCGACCCGCGGAGGGCCTCGCCCCCGAGTTCGAAGGCCTGCCGCTGGATCCCGATCCCGATCCCGATTCGCCGTTCCTGTTCACCCTGGCCGGGCTCGCAGAGGAGGCGGATGCCGGTGTCCCGGCGCTCCCGCCGCTCACCGAGGAGGCCAAGGCCGCGCTCCGTCAGGAAGTCGGCCTCGCCGACGACTACGCGAACATGATCGGCCGCGAGGTCTGCGCGATCCTGCTCCACCACAGACTCCGCATCCAGTCCGCGATCTCGGAGTACGTCGAGCCCCAGATCACCGCGATGCTCGAAGAGCTGTCCCGCACCCTCGACGCACCGTTCGACCCCCGCGATCCACTCGCCTGAGAGCGCGCGGCTCCTGCACAGTCCACGCCCAGGCTGACGCGAGCGGCCCTTTGTTAGCATGGCCGGACGTCCGCGCGTCGACGCGCGCCCATCGACGTGTCCGGGCGATTCACACTGGGGGAGGAAAGGTGGCCGCACGCCTGCCTTCTGCGCCCCCGATCCTGCCCGGTCTGGCGTACATCAGGCCCCTCGGATCCGGCGGGTTCGCCGACGTGTTCCTGTACGAGCAGAACATGCCGCGCCGCAACGTGGCGGTGAAGGTGCTTCCGAGCGACGTGCGCGACGCCGATCTGCGTCGCATGTTCAACGCCGAGGCGGATGTGCTCGCGCGACTCTCGGCGCATCCCGCGATCGTCACCGTCTACCAGGCGGGCATCTCGGCCGACGGTCGACCGTACATCGTGATGGAGAACTGTCCCGACTCACTCGCCCGTCGGTACCGCATCGAGCGGCTGCCGGTCGAAGAGGTGCTCGCGATCGGCGTCCGCATGGCGGGTGCCCTCGAATCAGCGCACCGCGCGGGTGTGCTGCATCGTGACGTCAAGCCCAGCAACATCCTGATCACCACCTTCGGCACCCCCGTGCTCGCCGACTTCGGCATCTCGTCGTCGCTGCTGCGCGAGACCGCCGACGAAGTGCTCGCGATGTCGATCCCGTGGAGCGCACCCGAGGTCGTGGCGGAGCAGACCGCCGGCACGATCGCGAGTGAGGTGTGGAGCCTCGGCGCGACGGTGTACTCGCTGCTGGCCGGACACAGCCCGTTCGAGCGTCGCGAGCGCGGCCAGAACACCAAGGAGCTGCTGCGGCGCCGCATCGCACGCGCCAGCTACTCCGACATCGCGCGCGCCGACGTGCCCGCACCGCTGCAGCGCGTGCTCGCGCGGTCGATGAGCCGCGATCCCTCGAAGCGCTACGCCTCGGCGCAGGCCTTCGCCACGGCGCTACAAGAGGTGCAGGTCGAGCTCGGCGGCTCACCGACGCCGCTCGAGGTGCCCGAGAGCGACTGGGCACCGGCATCCGACACGGTCGACTTCTCCGACGACACCCTCCGAGGCCCCGCCCGCAGCACCGTCGAGCACGTGCCCCGCCGCAAGGCGCGCTCCGAGATCGGCATGAGCGGGCTCGCGCGCGACGAAGACACCGCGTTCTCCGCGCCGTCGGACGGACGGTCGGTGCGCGGAGGCGTCGTCGTCGCCGTGGTCGCGGGCTCGGTCGTGGCGGCCGTCGCCGCCGTGGTCACGGTGCTGCTCACCACCGGGGTGCTCTGATGCGCCGCCGCACGATCGCCGGGATCGTCGCGGCCGTCGCCGCCGTGACGCTCGTGACGACCGCGAGCATCGTCTGGCCGGGCCTCGACGCGAAGGAGACGCCCGAGATCGACGCCTCGGTCTGGGCGCTGCAGACCGCCGAGGGGCGGTCGTACGGGCGCGTGAACACCGCGGTGGGCGAACTCGACACGGTGCGCAGCATCAGCAACCCCGACAAGGTCGTCCAGACCGCCGACGCCGCCTACATCTTCAGCGACAGCCTGAGCACGGTGACCCGCATCGACGAGGCGCTGCCGGTCGATCTCGACGACGAGGCGCTCTCGACGTCGACGTCGACCCCCACCGGAACGGTCGACGTCGCCACCGCCGACGACTTCGTCGTCTATCTCACCGATGCCGGCACGGTGTTCGCCGGCCGACTCTCGACCGGCGGCACCGTTCAGCTCGACCCGTTCGCCGAGGGCGAGGACAGCCCCCAGTACACCGCCGACGCGATCGCGGTCGACACCCGCGGCATCCTCTTCGCGTATTCGCGAGCGGACGGCGCGGTGATGCGCTACGACATCGCCGCCTCGACGGTTGTCGCACGGGACAACGTGGACGCGGAGGGCTTCTCCTCCCCGGCGATCACCGCCGCGGGAGACGTGTGGGCGGTCGTCGACACCGAAGACGGCTCGGTCTGGCGCAGCGGAGCGGATGCCGTCGAGTCCGCGCCGACGACCGACGCGGTCGTCGTGGGCGAACCCGACGCCGACGGCGACACGATGTACATCGCGGATCAGCGCCGGCTCGTGAAGATCCCCGCCGACGGCGCCGAGATGGACGTGGAGTACAGCGTTCGCGACACCGTGCTCGGTACCCCTGCCGCACCGATCGTGCACGACGGCGAGGTATACGCCGCGTGGCTCGGGCAGGGCGGCGACGGCGGAACATTGTGGAGCACCAGCGCACGAGCGCTGCCCCTCGACTACGGCGCAGGCGAACTGCCCGATCAGCGCCGACCGGTGCTCGTCGAGGGCCGCGATGCGGTGCTTCTCAACGAGATGCGCAGCGGCTGGGTGTGGACGGCACCGGACGGCGACCTCGTCGAGTCGAGCCAGGACTGGACGCTCGATGACCGCATCGACGCCGAGGCGGTGCCGAGCGAAGAGCAGCTGCCCGTCATGACCGATCCGAAGCCGCCTGTCGCCGAGGCCGACGCCTTCGGAGTGCGCGCGGGTGCCCTCGTGACGCTCCCGGTGCTGATGAACGATCACGACCCGAACGAGGACGTCCTCAGCATCGCGCCCGGTACGGTGTCGGGGCTCGATCCGGCGTTCGGCACGGTGGCGATCACCGACGACGACCAGCGGTTCGCGGTGCGCATCGAACCGGGCGCGAGCGGATCGGCGTCGTTCTCGTACGCCGTGACCGACGGCACGTCCGAAGGCGGTCTGGTGTCGCCGCCGACCACCGTGACACTGACCGTCGAGCCGGATGCCGCCAACACCGCGCCCCAGTGGTGCGGCGTCGAGGGCTGTCTGCTGGAATGGCCCGAGCCCGAGGTCGCCCGGGGCGGCACGATGACGATCCCGGTGCTGCCCGGATGGGTCGATCCCGAGGGCGACCCGCTGCTGCTGCTCTCCGTCGACAACCCGTCGGGTCAGGGCAGCGTCGCGGCGACGCCCGGCGGCGACGTCGTCTACCAGCACAGTGACGACGGCAGCGGCGTGGACGAAGTGGTCGACCTCGCCGTGACGATCGCCGACACCCGCGGCGCCACGACGACCCGCTCGCTGGTGGTGCGGGTGACGTCGCAGCCGCGCTTGGACGTCCAGTCCTTCGCCGTGGTCGACATGATCGGGTCGGGCACGACGATCGACGTCGCGGCGCACGTCACCGGAACGACCGGCACGCTCTCACTGGACTCGGCGCGCGTGCTCGACGACGCGAAGGCGTCCGCGACGGTCGTGGGCGGCACGACGGCCTTCGACTTCTCCACCACCACGCCCGGCACGTACCGCGTCGACTTCACGGTCACCGACGGCAACGACGAAGACAGCGGCACGGTGCGCATCACCGTGCTCGCCGACGACGCCGCGCCGCAGCTGGCGACGTCGCCGGTGGTCGCGTTCGTCCGCCCGCAGGAGGACGCGACGATCGACGTGTTCACCGCCGTGCACAATCCCACCCGGCGGGTGCTGCTGCTGAGCGACGTGGTGGCGACAGCGGATGCCGGCGCCACCCTGTCGGTGGACTCGGTCGGCCAGAATCACCTGCGCGTGTCGGGATCGACCGCGACCGGCGCACCGGGGCGCCTGGGCACCGTCCGATACACCGTCACCGACGGCAGCGAGGACGCCGGTGCGAGCATCGAGGGCGAGGCGACCGTGTATCTGCTGCCGCTCGCCCGCGAACTCGCTCCCATCGCCGTGGACGACACCGTCGTGGTGCGCACGGGGGCACAGGTCGACATCCCCGTGCTCGACAACGACATCTCGCCGTCCGGAGGCCGTCCGACGCTTGACCCCTCGCAGGTCTCGAGCTCGAGCGCCGAGGCGCTGGCCTTCGCCTCGGGCGACATGCTGCGCTACCTCGCTCCGACCGACCCGGGCGAATACACCGTGGACTACGCGGTCTTCACCACCGGAGCGCCGTCGCTCGTGGACGTCGCGACGGTGCGGGTGCGCGTGCTCGACGACGAGGCGAACCGGGCGCCGCTTCCGGAGAGACTCGAGGGCCGGGTGCTCAGCGGGCAGTCGACCTCCATCGACTTCGAGGCGTTCGGCATGGATCCCGACGGCGACGTCGTGACACTGGACCGCATCGTGACGCAGCCCGAGCGGGGGTCGGCCGCGATCGCAGCCGACGGCGCGTCCATCGTCTACACGAGCGTGGGCGGCGACCGCGGGCAGGACTCCTTCACCTACCGCGTCGTCGACGAGTTCGGCGAGACGGGCGAGGCGCGCGTGCGCATCGGCATCCTGGATGCGGAATCGAACCCGAGCCCGATCACGTACACCGACTACGTGCAGGTGCAGGCGGGGGAGGGCAACACCATCCGGGTGAGCCCGCTCGCGAACGACGTCGACCCGGTCGGCGGTCTGCTGACGCTGACGTCGGTGCGGCCCGATCTGCCGGAGACGCTCGACGGAGGCGACCCCAATCCCGAGTACGCGCGTCTGGCCGGGCACATCGCGTCCGACGACGAGCGCAACGTGGTCATCACCGCGGGAGTGATCCCCGACACGATGTCGTTCCTCTACGACATCGAATCGTCGTCTGGCAACACCGCCCGGGGCCTCATCGTCGTCAAGGTCGTGCGTGAGAGCGTGCCCGACTACCCGGTCGTGGACGACACCATCCTGACCTCCGAGTCCCGGGAGGACTTCCCCGACGGCATCGATGTGCTCACCGGCAAGGTGGCGTGGTCGGGTGGCGAGATCGACGGGCTCGAGATGGCGCTGTGGGGAGACCCCGCCGACATCGTCGCGTCCGGCTGGGAGCTCAGCGGCCCGCTCACGGCGCGCATCCGCGTCATCCCCTTCGCGGTGTCGGGCGTCGGCGGGTCGGGCGAGGTCACCACCTACGGATTCCTCCGCGTTCCCGGCGACGACGACCTGACCTTGGCGCTGCGTGCGGGTGCGGTCCCTCCCGAGGTGGTCGAGCTCGAATCCGTCACGTTCGACATGGACCGCCTCGTGGCGAAGCCTCGTGGCAGCCGTCTCGAGATCGGCGAGGTGAGCGCGGCGGGGTCCCGTGTCGACTCGACGTGCGCAGTCGCCTCGGGCACCGCCGTGCGGTACACCGCCGCTGCCGGGGCGCCGTGGACCGACGCCTGCCGGGTCGCGGTGCGGCTCCAGGGCCAGTCGGACTGGACGTTCCTCTCGGTGCCGATCGCCGTCACGGCACGCGACCCGCAGCCCGTGCTCAAGGCGGGGTCGATGACGGTCGGGCCCGGCGAGACCCGGACCTTCGACCTGCGGTCGATGACCACGTGGCAGCTGCGCGACGACTGGGCGGGGATCGTCTACGACATCGACTACACGGGCGCCGCATTCGACGTCTCGCTCGACGGGTCGATCGTCACGGCGACCGCCGCGGATCGAGCCGTGCCGGGCACCGACGAGGCCGCGACCATCACCGTCTCCAGCCACTCGTCCGTCGCACCCGTGCGCCTGATCATCCGCGTCGGCGCGGCGCCCTCGGCGCTCCCGCGTGGAGGGTCGGTCACCCAGCAGTGCTCGCAGGCCGGCGGTTCGTCGTGCACGATCAGCGTCGCGGGTGCGGTGGGCGAGCTCAATCCGCTGCCGCGCACGCCTCTCGAACTCGTCGACGTGCGCGACGCCGGATCGTGCGTCGGGGTGACCTTCTCGCGGGCTTCGGCCTCGTCGGTCCTCGCATCGTGGGCCGCGGACGCCCCCGGCGCGACGTGCACGGCGTCGTTCTCGCTCGTCGACGCGCAGGGCCGGCAGACCAACGGCGAACGCGACGGACGCATCACGTTCGATCTGCTCGGCTATCCCAAGAGCCCCGCGGCGCTCGTGCAGACGGGCTTCGGCGACGGCACGCTGACTCTCCGGGTCGATCCCGGCGACGCGCGGCTGGCCTATCCGGCCCTCACCGGCTTCGTGCTGCTCACCGATGCGGGGGAGGTCGCGCGCTGCTCCGCGGACGGCACGTGCCCGCCGCTCTCGGCGCCCAACGGCGAGAAGCGCACGTATCAGGCGTTCGCGGTCAACGCGGTGGGTCAGTCTGCGGCGTCCGTCCAGACGGTCGCCTGGGCCTACGACCCTCCGGCTGCACCGGCATCCGTCGCCGTCCGTCCCATCCAGACCGCCGGCGAAGGCGGCATGGTCGCTCTGACCGTCGAGGGCCTCGATCCCGAGACGGGCAGCCTCGAGATCTCCAGCCCCACCGGCGAGGTCGTGCGCGTCGCGGTCGCGGGCGGCACGACCTTCGAGGTGCCGTCCTACCGCATCGGCACGAACGAGAGTGCTCCGGTGAGCGTCACGCCGTACTCGCGATTCGAACTGCCCGCCGGCCTCGGCGGCAGCCCGACGGGCGCGACCACGATCGGCTGGGGCAACGGCATCGGCGCCCCGCTCTCGCCGCAGCTCACCCTCACGCCGGCATCCAACGGCGACGGCACCACGACCATCACCGCGAGCGCGTCGGCGCAGCTGAACGGCTCCGGCTCGAGCCTGCGATACGGCATCGTGCAGGACGGTCGGCCATGCTCCGTGTCGCCCGGCGGCTCATCGGCGAACTTCACCCTCCCCGACGGTGAGGAGTATCGGTTCAACCTGTGCGTCGAGTCCTTCCTCGCCGGAGAGTCCTTCGGTGCGACTGGCGCGAGCCAGACCGTCCGCGCCGTGCAGGCCGACAGGGCGCCCCGCGGCTACACCTTCGTCGTTGACGGGACTCCCAACGTCGGGGCGGGCCGGGCCGAGTGGATCATCCGCGCCGATCCGCAGTCCTCCGAGCGGGTGCCGAACCGCAACTTCGTCCAGTTCGCGCGGTTCCCGGGCAACGGCACGTTCGGCCAGGATCCCGGCATCCAGGCGCGCTACGTGCACGACGTGTGGGGCACCGCGAGCCCGTGGGCCGACGTCACGCCCCGTTCCGGGAGCGCGCCCTACCAGATGCAGGCGACGTGGGCGGTGACGTCGTGCGTCGGTCGCACGGCGCTCACGACGACGTCCGCATCGTCCACCGCGCCCGGCGGCGAGCGCGCGTCCGTGACCTTCGGCAACGGCGAGCTGCGCTACTACGACGCCGCCGACGCGCTGCTCCCGCACGAGGCGGGCACGTGGACGGTCCCCTACGGTGCGGAGCGCGTCGAGGGCATCAGGGTGACGGCGAGCTGGTCGCAGTGGGGACTCGCCCCCGCGACCACGACCTTCACCGCCGACTGCAGCCCCGGCGTACCGCCCGAGCCCGAACCGGAACCCGTTCCGTGACGACACCAGACACCCGACGACAGAGGATGCCTCGATGACCATCACGCAGGAGCAGGCGACGTGGTTCGCCCAGACGTTCTCCCAGCTCGCCGACAACGTCGAGCGCGCCGTCCTCGGCAAGCGGCACGCCGTGGAGCTCGTGCTCACGGCGATGCTGAGCGAGGGTCACGTGCTGCTCGAGGACGTCCCCGGCACCGGCAAGACGTCGCTCGCACGTGCCATGGGCCAATCGGTGCAGGGTTCGAACACCCGCATCCAGTTCACACCCGACCTGCTCCCCGGCGACATCACGGGCATCAGCGTGTACGACCAGAAGGAGGGCGTGTTCGAGTTCCACGCGGGCCCGATCTTCGCGAACATCGTGCTCGCGGACGAGATCAACCGCGCATCGCCCAAGACGCAGTCCGCGCTGCTGGAGGTCATGGAAGAGGGTCACGTCACGATCGACGGCGTCTCACGATCGGTGGGCGTGCCGTTCCTCGTGCTCGCGACCCAGAACCCCGTCGAGCAGGCCGGCACGTACCGCCTCCCCGAGGCTCAGCTGGACCGCTTCATGATGCGCACATCGCTCGGTTATCCCGACCACGCCGCCACCGTGCGCATCCTCGACGGCGCAGCGATCGCGACCGCCGATCTGCCCCCCATCATCACGCCCGAGGCGCTCGTGGGCATGGCCGACCTCGCCGCGCAGGTCTACGTCGACGCCCTCGTTCTGGACTACATCGCCCGTGTCGTGGACGCCACCCGCTCGGCCGATGAGGTGCGCCTGGGTGTCAGCATCCGCGGTGCCCTGGCCCTCGCCCGCGCCGTCCGCACCCGCGCCGCATCCCAGGGGCGCACCTTCGCGACCCCCGATGACGTCAAGGCGCTCGCCGTGCCCGTGCTCTCGCACCGACTGATCCTGCATCCCGAGGCGGAGTTCGACGGCGTCACGCAGGAGGCCGTCATCGGCCAGGTGCTTCTGGACATCGCGCCCCCCAGTCGACGCGAGGCCGTATGAGCCTGACCGAGAGCCGCGTCACGCGCACCGGCACGGCCGGCACCTCCGGCCGCACGCACGTCACCTCCATGACGGCGACGTCGGTGGCGTCCGGGCGCATGGTGGGTGCGGTCGTCGGCGCTACCCGCGCCTGGCGGGCCGTGGTGCGCGCCGCGGTGGCGGCGGCCGCGTGGTCGGCGCGCACCGTGCGTCCCGCGGGCGTACTCGTCGTGCTCACCGCCACGGGCGGGCTGATCGTGGGAATCGCCTTCGGCTGGGTCGAGTGGATGGTGGCGGGGGCGGCCGCACTGCTGCTGCTCCTGGCCAGCATCCCGTTCCTGTTCGGCTCGCGGTCGTACGACGTCGACCTCTCGCTCGCGCACGAGCGCATCGTCGCGGGCGACGGCGTCGCGGGTGACGTCGTCGTGCGCAACCACGGCCGCCGCATGGCCCTGCCCGGGCGCATCGACATCCCGGTGGGCTCGGGGCTGGTGGAGTTCGGCGTGCCGCTGCTGCGTCCGGGGCACACGGTGTCGCAGCCGCTCGAGATCCCGGGCCTGCGGCGCGGGGTCGTGACGGTGGGCCCGGCCACAACGGTCCGCAGCGACCCCGTGGGCCTGCTCCGACGCGAGCACGCGTTCGTCCACGTGCACGAGGTCTTCGTCCACCCGCGCACGGTGGCCCTGCCGTCGACCAGCGCCGGGCTCATCCGCGACCTCGAGGGCAGCGCCACCCGGCGCCTCGTCGACGCCGACATGTCGTTCCACGCGATCCGTCCCTACGTGTCGGGTGATTCGCGCCGCCACATCCACTGGAAGTCGACCGCCAAGACCGGGCGCCTCATGGTGCGCCAGTACGAGGAATCCCGTCGGTCGCGCATGGCGATCGTGCTCGGCGTCGCCGAGGACGAGTTCCTGGACGCCGACGAGTTCGAACTCGCCGTCTCGTGCGCGGCGTCGCTCGGGCTGCGCGCCGTCAGAGACGCCCGCGACGTGTCGATCGTGTCCGGCTCCGAGATCCCGCGGGTCGTGCGCGGACGCCTGCGCGCCATCCGCCGTCTGCCCGCGCCGTCGCCTCGTCCGATGCTCGACGGCTTCAGCGCCATCGAACGACTCGAGAACACGATGCCGATCGTCGAGGTCTGCCGATTGACCGCCGAGTCGGGCGAACGGCTGTCGATCGCCTTCGTCGTCGTCGGCTCCACGGTGCCGTTGGCGCGGCTGCGACAGGCGGCGCTCGCGTTCGCCGCAGACACGGCCGTCATCGCAGTCGTGTGCGACGAGCGCGCCCACCCGCGCATGCAGGTCATGTCGGGCATCTCGGTCATGACGGTCGGCACCCTCGATGACCTCTCAGGACTCCTCATGCGCGGAGCCGCGTCGTGAACACGCCGCGCATGCGTCGGGATGCCGCGTCCGCCGCCGTCCGCGTGCAGCCGCGTGTGGTCGCCGGGTCGCTGTACACGGCCGCCGTCGTGGTCTCCGCGGCGTGCGCGGCCTGGCCGATCTACCGCACGTCGGCGTTCCTGGTGCTCGTCGCCGCGGCATCCGTCATCGCCGCCGTCATCGCCGTCGCCGCCCACCGCTGGCGCTGGAGCGGATGGATCGTGTCGGGCGTCGTCGCCGCGGCACTGCTGATCACGGGCGTCCCGCTGGCGATCCCGTCGCGGCTCGGCGGCCCGCTCGACCTGCTGCGCGGCCTGGGCGACCTGTCGGCCGGGGTGATCGTCGCGTGGAAGGATCTCGTCACGGTCGATCTGCCGGTCGGGTCGTACCGAAACCTGCTCGTCCCGGCGCTGGTGGTGTTCCTCGTCGGCACGTGCGCGATGCTCCTGCTGTCCTGGTCCGACGGTCGACGCGCCGTCATCGCCGCGCCCATCGCGCTGGCGATGGTCTCGTTCGGCCTGTTCTTCGGACGCACCGATGTCAGCGCCCCCCTGTCCCTCGGTCCGGTCACCCTCTACGCCCCGGTCGAGACCGCCCTCGGGATCTCGGGGCTGCTGACGACGCTGCTGTGGCTCGCGTGGCGCACGCACGACCAGAGGGTGCGCGCGCTGCAGCGCGCAGCCGTGGCCAGCGGCGTGCGGGTCTCGCGGCACGCGACGCCGGCGGACCGACGCCGCGCCGGACTCGGCATCGGGATGATCGGCGCTGCCGTGGCGATCGCCGTGGTCGTCGTGCCGTTCGCGGCGCGCGGTGCCGACCGTGACGTGCTGCGCTCCGCGTTCGGACCGGAGATCGACGTCTCGGCCGAACTGAGCCCGCTCGCCGAGTACCGCGCCTACTTCGACGACGGTCGTGCCGACGACGTGCTCTTCTCGGTCGCCGCCGGCACGGGAGCGCCCGACCGGGTGCGGCTGGCCACCCTCAGCGAGTACGACGGTGAGTTCTTCCGCGCCGGCGACGGCACCGCGGACGGTCGCTTCGTGCGGGTGCCGGCGACGATGGAGCCGGGCCGGGGCGAGCCGTTCGCCCTGACCGTCGCGATCGAAGACTGGCAGGGGCTGTGGATGCCGACCGCCGGCCGTCTCGCGGGCGTCGACTTCACCGGCGCTCGATCGGCCGCCCTCGCCGACGGCTTCTACTACAACGCCGACGCGGCCGCCGGTGTGCAGGCGGTGGAGGGCGGGCTGTCGGAGGGCGACGGCTACGTGCTCTCGGGCGTCGACACGCCGGCACCGCCGCTCGCCTCGCTGCAGGCCCCGGGTGCCGACACGGACGCCGCCGTTCCCGAGAGCCTGCGCACGTGGGTCGAGACGCACGCGACCGGCACAGGCGGGGCGGCGCTCGCCGACCTCGTCTCGCTGCTCCGCGAGCGCGGCTACCTGAGTCACGCACTGTCGGTGGGAGAGGACAAGACGGCGATCTGGATGCAGTCCCTCACCGACTACACCTTCCAGCCGAGCGCCTCGGGTCATTCCCTGGGCCGGATCGACTCCCTCTTCACGAAGCTGCTCGAACGCGAGGGCGACCCGCGCGCGCAGGCGTCGGGGAATTTCGTGGCGGCGGTCGGCGACGACGAGCAGTTCGCTGTGGCGACGGCCCTCATCGCCCGCGAGCTCGGCTTCCCCTCCCGGGTGGTCGTGGGAGCGCGCCTGGCGTCGAGCGAAGAGGGCCTGGCCACGTGCGACGAGGGCGTCTGCCGTGCGCAGGACCTCGCCGTGTGGACCGAGGTGCACGCCGCCGACGGACAGTGGGTCGCGATCGACGTCACCCCGCAGTACGCGCAGTCGCCGAGCCTCGAGGTCACCCAGCAGCGCGATCCCGAGGTGGTCACCGATGTGCGCCCCGACTCGGTGGAAGAGATCGTCCCGCCCGATCCCGTGCAGCAGGATGCCGTCGGGACGGACGACCCCGATGATGCGGCGGGGCTCGATCTGACGTGGCTCCAGCCCGTTCTGCGGGTGACCGGCATCGTGTCCCTCGTCCTCCTGCTGCTGGTCGGACCGTTCGCCGCCGTCGTGCTCGCGAAGGTGTTCCGCCGCCGCGGTCGCCGCTCGGCCGCCAGCCCCGCCGAACGCGTCGCGGGCGGCTGGGAGGAGTGGGTCGACGCCGCCACCGACGCCGGCCGCACCTTGCCGCGCACGGCGACCCGCAGCGAGGTCGCCGCTCTCGTCGGCACGCCCGCGGGCGCCGGGCTGGCGGCGGTGGCAGACCAGGCGGTGTTCGCGGGCGCCTCCGGCGGACCCGCGGAGACCGACGCCGACGAGTACTGGGCGCTGGTCGAGCGGGAACGCCGAGAACTGCTCCGCGCGCGGGGTCTCTGGCGTAACGTGCTGGCGACCGTATCGTTGAGATCGATCATCCGCCCGCTGGCACCCGCATCGAGTGCCCGCACGCTCTTCGCCGAGAGGGGGAGGCGCCCGGGGCCGCGGCCCCTGCGTCCCACGACATGACCTCCATCGATACCGCCACCGCCGCAGCCGTCGGCTTTCTCTGGTTCGCCGGGATCGCGGTGTTCTACGTCTGGACGGCGCTCGCCCTCGGCGCGGTCTTCCGCAAGTCCGGCGAGCTCAGCTGGAAGGCGTGGGTGCCGATCCTCAACCAGGTCGTGCTCTTCCGTCTCGGGGGAGTCTCTCCGCTCCTGCTCCTGCTGTACATCGTCCCCGGCGCCTTCATCGCGGTCTACGTCTTCCAGGTCATCGCCTGCCACCGGGTCAATGCCTCGTTCGGATTCGGCGCGGGCATGACGGTGCTCGCCGCGCTGCTGTTCCCGGTGTGGGCGTCCGTGGTCGGCTTCGGGTCCGCACGTTGGGTGGGCGACGAATCGGGTCCGCGCCGAACGGGCCCCCCTGCAGGTCCGTCGCGGTCCTCGTCCTTCGACGCGGCGCCCCCTCTCGCTCCCACCTCGTCGCCCGCGGGCGCCACCCCCTTCTTCGGCCGCACGACGCTGGACCAGGTCTACTCGACCGCCTCGGACGTCGTGGCGCCGCCCGCGCCCGCCCCCGGACGGCCGGCGCCCTTCGCGCCGACGGCCACCCCGTTCTCCCGCTCCGAGGCGCC
>JASDDH010000014.1 GCA_030407505.1 Planococcus sp. APC 4015 | reverse complement strand
TTCGGGGCGGCGGGGCTTCTCGCCCTCGATGCCGAACGCGGCGTTCTGCTGCAGCACCGGGTGTCGTGGAGCCACTTCGGCGACACCTGGGCGCTGCCCGGCGGTGCGCGTCACGAAGGTGAGTCCGCCGTCGACGGCGCAGTCCGCGAGGCGCAGGAGGAGGCGGGTGTCCCCGACGGGGCTACGCGCCCGCGGCTGCTGAGCGTCGTCGATCTGGGCTACTGGAGCTACGCCACCCTCGTCGCCGACGTCGTCGAGCCGTTCGACGCCGTCATCACCGACCCCGAGAGTCGCGAACTGGCGTGGGTTCCGCTCGATGAGGTCGCGGATCGCGAGCTGCACCCCGCGTTCGCGGCCTCGTGGCCCGGACTTCGCGACATGCTCGCGCTGCGGCCGGCGGTCATCGTCGATGCCGCGAACGTCTTCGGCTCGGTGCCCGACGGATGGTGGCGGGATCGCGCGGGTGCGGCATCCCGTCTTCTGGATCGTATCGAGCATCTCGCTTCGGCCGGAGTCGCCGGAGAAGTGCTCGATCTGCCTGCGGACACGTGGTTCCCGGAATGGTCGGTCGTCGTCGAGGGCGCTGCGGGCACCGTTCCGCCCCGCGACTCCGTCGACGTCGTGCGCGCGCTCGGCTCCGGCGACGACGCGATCGTCGCGACGGCGCAGGTCGCGGTGCAGCAGGGGCGGCAGGTGACGGTCGTGACGAGCGATCGCGAGCTGGCGGCTCGTGTGACGGATGCCGGCGCCACCGCCCGCGGCGCGCGTTGGCTGCTCGACCAGCTCTGACAGCCGGTCGGCGCCGCTGGAGCTTCGACCCTCAGCGGCGTGGGCGCCGCGGCTCGATCTGCTCCGGTTCCGGCTCCGAGGACGCACGGAACCGGTCGATCTCCCTGCGCTCACGTTTGGTCGGGCGACCGGCACCCCGATCGCGCTGCGCGACAACGGGCGTCGGGTCGCGCGGGGGAGTGCGATCCTCGGCCGCCTCGGCCACGAGCGCGGCTCCGACGCGCTTGGTGATGGTCTTGCGTACGACGAGGTGGCGGTCGAAGCCCGAAATGCGCACGCGCACCTCGTCGCCGGGTCGCACCGGCTGCGCCGCCTTGGCCTTCTCGCCGTTGACGCGGATGTGTCCGGCGCGGCACGCCGTCGTCGCGCTCGACCTCGTCTTGTACACGCGAACGGCCCACAGCCAGGCGTCCACGCGAGCGGCGGCATCCGTCATGTCGTCACCGTGACCCGGGCGCGGATGGCGATGACCGACCCGGCGGCCATGAGTCCCTGCCCGAGCGCGTAGGTGAGCATGACGAGCGGGCTCGTCCAGTCGGGCATCGCGTCGGGGACGAAGAGTCGGAAGGCGAGCACGGAATCGGACGCGAGGAAGAACAGTCCGCCGACGACGATGAGCGGGTGGCACCGGGATGCCGCGGCGGCAGTGCCGCCGAGGATGAGTCCGTAGAGCGCGACCGGCACGAGCAGCCCGCCCAGATGCGGCCAGAGGACTGCGAGCAGAACGCCCCACCAGACGGCGAACACGAGTGTCCACACGGGGAGCGGACGCACGCGGAGGTGGTGCCAGAACAGCCGGATGTAGCAGAGGTGTGCGACGCCGAACCAGAGCAGCATGACGGGCACGGTCGGCGCCCAGGGGAAGAGCACCCCTGCGCCGTCACCGAGCCACGACAGTGCGATCGCCGCGAGCAGCAGACGGGATGCCGGCATCCGCCAGCTGTTCCGCTGCAGGCACCACACCACGCCGGCCGCGAGCAACGGCATGAGGAGGAGCTTCGTGGGCGTCGCGATCTGGTCGGCACCGAGAGCGAGCGCGACGACATGGATCGCCGCAAGCACGGCGAACGGGACGAAACCTGCCCAGAGCCGAGCCATGGTCCTCCTCGTTCGGATGCAGCCACCATAATCGTCGCATGACGGACCTTCTCTCCCGTGTCGGACTGCGACGTATGGCGGCGCGGGACGCCGCGCAGCCGCACCGGGTCGCGACGCCGCTCGAACTGCTCTTCGATCTCGTTTTCGTCGTCGCGGTGTCCCAGGCGTCGCAGAACCTGCACCATCTCGTGAGCGACGATCATGTCGGTCAAGGCGTTCTGTCCTACCTGATGGTGTTCTTCGCGATCTGGTGGGCGTGGATGAACTTCACGTGGTTCGCGTCGGCTTTCGACACCGATGACTGGCTGTACCGCGTGCTCACGATCGTCCAGATGTGCGGCGTTCTGGTCCTCGCTGCGGGCGTCCACGACGCGATGGTCGAGTTCGACTTCTTCATCGTGACGTGGGGGTACGTCATCATGCGGCTCGCCATGGTCGCGCAATGGCTGCGCGCTGCGGCATCCGACCCGGCGTCTCGCGGCACCGCCTTGCGCTTCGCGGCGGGGATCGCTGTCGTTCAGGTGCTGTGGGTCGCGCGGATGTACCTTCTCGACGATGGCTGGCAGTTCTGGACCTTCTTCGTGCTGGTCGCGTGCGAGCTGCTGGTGCCCGTGTGGGCGGAGTCCACTGCTCGCACGACATGGAATCCGCATCACATCGCCGAGCGGTTCGGCCTGTTCACCCTGCTGCTGCTCGGCGAGAGCCTGCTCGCTTCGGCGAACGCCGTCATCGATGCCCTGGGTGAAGGGGAGCACGTTCCGGAACTGATCGGACTGGCAGCCTCGGGGGTGATCGTGACCGCGGGCATCTGGTGGGTCTACTTCGCGCGGGAGCAGCACGGGCGATTGAACGGGATGCGGGCCGGGTTCGTGTTCGGCTACCTGCACTTCGTGATCTTCGCCGCGGTCGGCGCCGTCTCTGCCGGCGTCGAGGTGGAGATCGATGACATCACCGGCCATGCTCTGGTGTCGGGCACAGTGGCGGGGCTGTCTCTGACTCTGCCCGTCGCGATCGTGGTGGCGAGTGCGTGGGTGATCCTGTTGCGCACCTCCATCGCACCCGGGGCGTCGGTGGTGGTGGTCGTCGGGGCGGTGCTGATCGGGCTTTCGGGGCTGTTGCCGACGGGCGAGTACATCGTCGCCGCGGCGCTGATGGTGGTGGTGGTCGTGGCGATCGAAGCGGATGCGGTGCGCAGAGAGCGGTCGCGGGATGCTGAGGGTGATCGAGCGGCGAGCCGGGGACCGACGGCCTGACGCGCTCGCGGGTCGGACGGGCATTCTGGCCGGTTCGGTGTCGTGGGCCTCGTACGGGGTGGCTAGGTAGTGAGGTCGAGCGAGACGATGGCGAGATCGGGTCGAGGGCGTGCGACCTCGCGGAAGCCGGCCGCCCGGAACGTGGAGACGACTCCGTGGAAGAGGCTGTTCGACGACTTGTGCGGACCGGCCTGCGGATCGATCGGATACCCCTCGACGACGCGAGCACCGCGTCTACGCGCGAAGTCGACGGCGGCGTCGAGGAGCGTGGCGTTGAGACCCCGGCCGCGGTGCTCCTTGCGTACGACGAAGCAGGAGACGGCCCAGACGTCTGGGTCGTCCCAAGGCTCCGTCGAGTTCGCGGCGAACGCCTTGGTGCGCGCGAGTCGTTGCTGGGCTGTGCGCGGGCCGACGCGCACCCAGCCCGCCGCTTCCTCATCGACGTAGGCGATGAGGGCGGGCGGAGGTGAGAGGGCGACTTCTTCTTTCAGCAGCGCTTCGCGCTCGGCGTGGGTCAAATCGCGGAATCGCGAAGCGGTGTTCGTCCACCACTGGCATTGGCAGCTCTGTCCGTCGCCCCCGCCCGCGAAAGTGTGCTGGGCATCGGCGAATCGTGCGGTCGTTGCGGGTTCGATGGTGATCTCGGCCATGCGCAGACGGTAACGCGGGGGACCGACACCGACAAGGGCGTCCAGTGTGCGGTCGGGGCCGTGTCAGGTGTGTCGGCGTGTGAGGCTGACCAGCTTCCTCGACCTCGGGTGAGACGCGGAGGGACCTGTCGGGCGAACCGCTCCCTCCTAGGCCGCTTGGAACCTTCGCGGTGATCTGGTGCGCAGCCGGATGGGTTCGCGGGCTTCTCCTGTGCGCGGATCGGGCGGCGGCCGCAGCCAGTATTCGTCGACTCCGGTCTCCGGATCGCGTTCCCGCCTGATGCGCCAGCGCTGATTGTGAAGGCGCAGGTGGCAGTTGCGGCACAGCGGAACACCGTCGTCGACGTCGGTGCTGCCGTGGTCCTCGGACCAGTGGTCGATGTGGTGGTACTCGGACCACGAGGCCGGAGCCGTGCACGACGGCCAGACGCAGCCGCCGTCTCGAGCGGCGATCGCGATCCTCTGTTTTCGGCTGAACAGGCGCTTTTCGCGGCCGACGTCGAGCGGACGGCCGAAGGGGTCGAAAGTCAGTGTGGTCGAACCCGCGTCGCAGAGGTACTTCTCGACGACTCCCCCGGGAACCGCCGCTCCGCCGTCCTCCCAGTGCCCGACACCGGTGACGCGCTGCGGGCCGCCGTCACGATCGATCGCGGTCGCCTCGACGAGGATGCGCACGCCAGGCTGCCGGTCACCGAAAGCCCGGCGAGGGTCGGCCTGCGAGCCGGTCCGGAGGACGGCGAGGATCGTGTCGTACTGCAACTGCTCGTTGGAGCGCTGGTCGACCGCCGTGTCGCCGTTCTTCTCGGAGCCGGCTTCGACGAATCGCGGACCGCGGCGCGGACGAAGGGCGGCGGAGAGGATGGCGTGCACCCAGGCGGCAGTCTCGTCGTCGAAGACGATGCGGGCGTGATGCTGACCGTGGTCGTCGATCCAGGCTCGGAACGATCTGGCGGCGAAGCGCTCCTCGAATCGGAGCGTGACGCCGACGGGATCGAGGCGATCGCGAGCGATCCGCGCCGCGGCACGCAGCTCCTCGACGGGCAGCGTGGTGGCCTCGCCGAGCAGCAGCTCGACCGCGGTCGCCCATGCATCCGGCAAGTTGGCGGGATCGAGGTTCGGGTAGCGGTCGACGGGTGGCTCGCCGAGCCCGATGCGGATCGCCTGGAACTGCGCCTGACTGACCTCACCCGCCGTGAGAGCTTCTCGCAGCGAGAGCAGCCAGCGATCCGTCGTCGGCGCCCGGGGACCGGCATCCGGAATCGACGCGATCGGAAGCAGTTCTTCTCCGGTGCGCAATGCGCGTGTGACGTCGGCGCGGTTCTGGCCGGTGATGTTCTGCACCAGCGACGTCACCGTGCGGTGGCCCTTGCGTTGGGCCAAGCCCTCATAACCCAGGTCGCGTGCGGAACGCCGTGCCACCTCGGCCGACATCGCCGCGGTGAGCAGGTCTATCGCCGTGCGTGCGCTCGCGGCATCCGTCAACGCGGTCAGCAGGGTGTCGTCGTCCATCGCGCCGACGACGATGGTTGCGTCGTGTTCGCCGAAGCACGCCGCGATCCTCTCGGCGGCAGGCGCGAGCCGCTGAGCGGGCGAATCGTGCGGGCTGGACATAGAACAAAGATACGAGGGGCCTCCGACATTGTCCGTTGCACCCGACGCCGTGGGGGCGACAGCTCCAGCCGGGAGATCGGACGATTCGTCGCGAACCTCACCATGCCGAGTTCGCGGGCGCGACGGGGACCGGGTAGCATAGGGGAGTTGTCCGCGCTTCGGCGGGGGCGACGGGATGTGGCGCAGCTTGGTAGCGCACTTGACTGGGGGTCAAGGGGTCGCAGGTTCAAATCCTGTCATCCCGACAGAAGCGAAAGGGTCGGCCGGAAGGCCGGCCCTTTCGCGTTCATCGCTCCGCGCGCGCAGATCCTGGATGCCTGTGGACAGACCTCGCTGCCATCGCGACATGCCTGTCTACACTGCCTCCATGCCCGCGCCGCACCCATCCACCCCCGCCGCCCGCAGCTCACGCCTCGCCGCGGTCCGGAGCGAGATACAGGCGGTGACCAGGCAGCGCCTGGCCATGCCCGGCGGCATGCGCGACGGCATCCTGCGCGGTCGACTCGAAGCCCTGCAGGCAGAGGAGGACCGCCTGTGCCGAGAGTTGGGTCTTCCGGTGCGGCACGCCGAACCGCGCGCGTTCGGCTGGCCGGGCTGGATGCTCCTCGTTCTCGCGATCACGACCGTGGTCGTCGTGATCTATCTCGTCAACTGACGCAGACTTCCTTCATGCACCGAGTCGACTCCCGCCGCCGCGTCATCGCCGCCATCGCGCTCGCCGTCGTGGTCGCGACGGGGCTCGCCGTCCACACCCTCCTCGCGGATTCCGCGGCCACCGACATCGCGGGCGATGCGCTGTACGCGATCGCCGCGTATCTGTTCGTCGTCCTGGTAGCGCCGCGGCTCTCGCCCGTCGTGACCGGAGCGGTCGCCGCGGCGTGGTGCGTCGCCGTGGAGCTGTTCCAGCTCACCGGGATCCCGCTTTCGCTCGGTGCCGTCTTCTCGCCGGCGATGCTCGTGCTCGGCACGGTCTTCGATGCGCGCGACCTGGTGGTCTACATCGTCGCCGTGGGGGTGACGACGATGACGGATGCCGCGATCCGCGCTCGCGGGAATCGCAGACGGCAGGCACGGTGAGGTCCGACCGCTCACGTTGCCCACAGATTCAGTGAACTGAGCCCCGGCCGCGCGGCGCGGATGGCAAGCTGGACGAGGCGACAACGGCGCCGCGACGAAGGGAATCCCCATGCAGCAGCGTGAGCTCGGCCGTACCGGCCGTCAGGTCTCGGCCATCGGACTCGGCACGTGGCAGCTCGGAGCCGACTGGGGCGATGTATCGGAGGACGACGCGACCGCTGTGCTGGCGGCATCCGTCGATCACGGAGTCACCCTGTTCGACACGGCAGATGTCTACGGGGACGGCCGCAGCGAATCGATCATCGGGCGCTTCCTGGCCGGGCGTCCCGGGCACGACATCACCGTCGCGACCAAGATGGGCAGGCGGCTGGCGCAGGAGCCCGAGAACTACACCGCCGAGAACTTCCGCTCGTGGACCGACCGCTCGCGCGCGAACCTCGGCGTCGACACCCTCGATCTCGTGCAGCTGCACTGCCCGCCGTCGGCCGTCATCGAGGACGACGCGACGTTCGACGCACTCGACGAGCTCGTCGCCGGCGGCGCGATCGCCGCATACGGCGTCTCGGTGGAGACGTGCGCGCAGGCGCTCGCCGCGATCGCCCGCCCGAACGTCACCAACGTGCAGATCATCCTTAACCCGTTCCGGCTGAAGCCCCTCGACGAGGTCCTGCCCGCGGCGGCAGCCGCCGGGGTGTCGATCTTCGCCCGCGTGCCGCTCGCATCGGGACTGCTCTCGGGCAAGTACACGGCCTCGACGTCGTTCGCCGAGAACGACCACCGGTCGTACAACCGCCACGGCGAGGCTTTCGACCGCGGTGAGACCTTCTCGGGAGTCGACTACGAGGTCGGACTCGAGGCGGCATCCCGGCTCGCCGCCGCGCTGCCCGACGGCGTCTCGCTGCCGGCCGCATCACTGGCGTGGATCGCAGGGCTCTCGGGCGTGACGAGCGTCATCCCGGGTGCGCGCAACGTGCGGCAGGCCCAGTCGAATGCGGATGCCGCGAAGCTGCTGGATGCCGGCTCGCTCGCGGACTTCGATGCCGCGGTGCACGAGGTCTACGACGCTCTGCTGCGCGAGGCGATCCACCCGCTCTGGTGAGCGTGAGCACCTTCTCTCATGTTCGTCTCCCGAAAATGAGACGAACATGAGAGCAAGATGAGGGTGAATCGCATTCTCGTGAAAGTTTTTTCGCGGGCTGCTTCTCGTAGGCGCTTCGCCTCCAGGTTCAGGTCGGGACAAAATACTTCCCTGATCCAGATATTAATTCCGTTTCTGGAACCTAAGAATATGGCCGAACTGAAATGGTGCACGGGAATGCCCCGTGGGGTGTCTTCTCACAAATTCTTCTCATCTCGACTTGACGCGAAGATGAGAGATCTCTAATGATTGGGTCCGGGGCGGGAACCCCGGCTTGGCGGCCGGCTCTCCCTCCAGCCTGAAGAGACTGGCCGACTGGGAGAAAACGCGGTCCGATCAGGGATGTCATCCCCTTTGCCATCCTTATCGAAAGTGATCCCACCATGCGTGCAACCATCCGCTCCTACGTCCAGGCCGCGAAGGCTCGTAGCGAAGAGAACGACGACGCCGGCTTCTCGCTCATCGAGCTCATCGTCGTCGTCGTGATCCTCGGCATCCTGGCCGCGGTCGCCATCCCGGTGTTCATGGGCCTGCAGGCCGACGCGGCGAATAGTGCTCGCGACACCGTCGCAGCCAACGCCGCTTCCCAGTACGCCGCAGAGAAGGCAAGCGACGATGCGTACACGTTCGTGGAAGCTGACTTCGACAACCTCGCGGACGGCGGCACGTACGCAATTGACAACACGGGTACGGAAACGCTCGACGGATTCTGCATCACGGTCACGGCCGGAACCGCTTCAACCTCCGGGCCCGGCTGCCCCGCGCCGGCTGACGAAGACTGAGCCAACCTGATCTCCGGGGCCGGCCTGCCTGGTGGCCGGCCCCGGTTCATGTCCGCCGAGAGGAGGTGTCGCATGGAGCTCTCACGAGATCACGGATTCAGTCTGGTCGAGGTCATCATCGCGATGTTCCTTCTCGCGGTCATCGCCCTGGCGGTGCTTCCGCTCACGATCACGGCCGTCCGGGCGAGTGTCGGCAACGCCGACCTCGTGGCCGCGACCACCTTCGCGAACGCTCAGCTGGCGCCCATCAGGGATGCCTTCCCGCAGGACCCTGCCGAGACGACGAGTTGCGCGGTGCTCCGAGCGCGTGCGACGACGGCGACCCCGGGCCCCGCGGGATCGGATCTCGTGGCGGCCATCACCGTGTCGGGCTGCCCGGCCGCCTACCCCGGGTCGATGAACGTCACCGTCACCGTCTCGGAACGGGGTTCCCCGCTCGTCACCCTGCCCACCCGGGTGCTGGTGTCGGGTCCGTGAACGGCCGACCGGATGACGACGGGATCACTCTCGTCGAACTGATCGTCTACCTCTTCGTCTCGGCTGTGGTGCTGGGCTCGCTCGCCCTCATGTTCGTCAACGGGCTCCGGGCGCAGACCCAGACCACCGACCGTGACAGCGCGACCGGCGACGGCAGCGTCGTGAGCAATTCGCTGCTCACCTCGGTGCGGAACGCCTCGGAGTTCAGGGTCATCGACGGCCGTGGCCTCATCGCGAAGGTCGCGACCGGGGGAACGGATTGGGAGTGCCGGGCCTGGGCTCTCACAGACGGCGTGCTGCGGTATCGGACGAGCCAGACGGCGCTGTCCGTCGCAGACACGGCGGAATGGGGCGTGATCGCCCGCGGCATCACCGGAACCCTCCCGGGGGGCAGGGTCTTCGCAGCCGCGGGCGATCGCGCTTTGACGATCGGCCTCGAGATCGCCTCGGGCGATACGAGCATCCTCTTCAACAACGGTGTGACCGCCCAGGCGGTCAGCGACGGAACGGACACGACATCATGCTGGTGACGCCTGCTCGCCGTCGCTCCCAGGCCGGGGACGACGGATCGGTGATCGTGTCGGTCCTCATCATCATGCTCGTCCTCAGCATCGGCGCGCTCACCCTCGCCGTCATCGTCACCAACACCGCCGGTGTCGCCGTCGACAGTCGCACGACATCTCAGTCCCGTGCCGCGGCGGATGCAGGCCTGGCCGAGCTCGTCGCATCAGCCGCCCGCGGCGAGGTCTGCGACCAGGTGCTGACGGACGTGTCCCTCGGCGCCGGGTCGCGGTTCACCGCGACGAGCACGTGCGACGACGCCCTGGGCCTGGTCACCTTCGAATCCGAGGGCTCGTCGAACGGCAACGCCCCCACGACCGTCCGCGCCGTGTACGAACTCGAGGTGGACCCCGGTGCCGAACCGCCCACGGCCGGTGGCCCGGGCCTCTTCTACACCTACGGACTGACGACCCGTCTGAACTCCTACGTCTTCGACGACGCCAACAGCGAAGTCGGAATCGACGACTACACGGGCTCGGCCGGTGTCTACGCCTCGACCGGCAACATCGCGTGCGGCTCGGGGTCGGTCTTCCCGGGAGACATCTACACCAAGACCGGCGAGCTCCAGCTCGACAGCGGCTGCATCGTCGAGGGAAACGCCTACATCGGCAGCCGGGCGAACGTCAACGGCGGCCGGATCGAAGGCAGCCTCATCGCTCCCAGCACCAGCGCGCACACCATCGCGGGAACGGTGGGCACAGCGGGCGGAACCGAGGGCAACGTGTTCCTCGGCGGCACATTCACCCTCAACAGCGGCACGGTCCACGGCAGCGTGAGCGCGTCGGGAACGGGCAAGAGCACGCTCGGCAGCGGCACGATCCACGGGAACTTCACCTACAAGGGCAGCTACGGCGTCTGGGGGACTCCCGCCGGCACGATCGTCAAGGGCGTGGTCGTGAAGAACACCGCGCTTGCGAACCCCACTCTCCCCGAGATCCCCGCCTGGCAGGATGTCGCCTTCACACCGGTGAACGCGACCACCCCGCCGGCGGCATGGGCGGCCGAGGGCTACCAGCTCACGACGGTGACGGGCACGGCCTGCAACAAGTGGTCGGGCAACACCGCCGATGTGACGTCGGTGGCGAGCGCGCTCACCAGCCGGATGATCTTCGACATCCGCGCCTGTAGCGGCAACTTCGACACCAACGCCGGCGGTGCGAACAAAGTCGTCTCGATCAACAAGGACATCGCGGTCATCACGAATCGCTGGTTCCTGTCGGGCACGAAATTCCGCAGCGCCGACGGGCAGCCGCACACGGTGTTCCTGATCACGCCCGACAGTCAGCCGACGGTGGCGGGCCCGCAGTGCAACTCACCCGCGTCGGACTCGCAGCAGCTCAACGACTCGACGGTGGATTCGAAGATCGCGATCTACCTGTACACGCCGTGCCTGATGAAGTTCAACAGCGGCACGGCGACCTTCCGCGGCCAGGTCTACTCGGGCAAGCTCGAGTTTGGCGGCGGCGTGCGGGTCTCGTTCGCCCCCAGGAACATCCCCGGCTACGACTTCGGGAAAGACGTCGAGCCGTGGCCCGGCGGAGGGGGCGGCGGAGACGGTTCCGCCTCGGGCATCGGCGCGCTGCTCTCCCTGCGGGACGTGCCATGACCGGCGGCATCCTGATCATCGTGCTCGTCTTCGCGGGCGTGCTGGGACTCGTGATCGGCTCGTTCCTCAACGTCGTGATCGGCCGCGTGCCGGCCGGGGTCTCGCTGCTGCGTGAGAGCCGCTGCCCGTCGTGCGGCGGCGCGATCCGACCCTGGCAGAACGTGCCGGTCGTGTCGTGGCTCGCTCTGCGCGGGCGGTGCGCATCGTGCCGTGAGCCCATCTCGGCTCGCTACCCCCTCGTGGAACTCGCGACCGGTGTCGCGTTCGTCGCCGTCGCCTGGTTCTTCCTGCAGACTCCCGGAGCAGCGACGGCACCCGTGACGGTCGCCTACCTCTACCTCGCCGCGATCACGATCGCCCTCGCACTCATCGACCTCGACACCCACCGGCTGCCGAACCCGATCGTCCTGCCGTCCTCCATCGTGCTCCTCGCGCTGTTCGCCGTCGCCGTGCTGCTGGGCGCCGATCCGTGGGCTCTCGCGCGCGCCGTCATCGGCGGTGCCGCGCTGTTCGCGTTCTACGCGGTGCTGCGCGTCATCCGCCCGGCGGGCATGGGCGGAGGCGACGTCAAACTCGCCGGCGTGCTCGGAATCGCCCTCGCCTGGCTCGGCTGGGGAACGCTCGTCGTCGGTGCGTTCGCGGCCTTCGTCCTCGGCGGTGTCTTCGGGATCGCCCTGCTGCTGTCGCGCCGCGCGAACCGCAAGAGCGCGATCCCCTTCGGACCCTGGATGCTCGCGGGCGCCTGGGTGGGCATCTTCGCGGGCGAAACCATCGCCCGCTGGTACATCGGACTCCTCGCCGCGTGACGCGGCACCTGTGAAAGAAGAAGGACGACACATCATGGCCAGGACCATCGTCGGGCTCGAGATCACCGAGGAGGGCGTGCGCGCCGCCGAGGTGACCACCGGTCGCACGCCGGCTCTCGTCGCGTCCGGGTCGGTGCCGCTTCCGCCGGGAGCGGCGAAGGATTCCGAGGTGTTCGACGCGGATGCCGTGGCGATCGCGCTCAAGCAGCTCTGGAGCCGCGCCGGCATCCGGGGTCGCGAGGTCGTGCTCGGACTCGGCAGCCGCCGCATCCTCGTGCGCGAGTACACGACCCAATCGATGAAGCCCGAGCTGCTGCGGCAGGCGCTGCCGTACCAGGTGCACGATCTGCTCCCGGTGCCGCCCGACCAGGCGGTGCTCGATTTCTACGCGACGTCGCAGGTGGGCGACCAGGTGTCGGGCCTGCTGGTCGCGGCGGTCGCCGAGACGGTCGAGGGCCTCATCGCGGCGGTCGCGAAGGCGAAGCTCTCGGTCGAGGTCGTCGACCTCGCCCCGTTCGGCCTCGCCCGTGCCGCCTCGCGCGTCGTCGGACCCGATGAGACGGTCGCCGCGTTCCATCTCGGCGACCACACCAGCTACGTCGTGGTGCTGCAGGGTGGCGTCCCGCGCTTCGTGCGCATCATCCCCGTTGACATCGTCACGAGCGCGGTGCGGGCCCGCGAGGTCGCCGCACTCACCGACGGAGCGGCGTCCGACGACGCGGGAAGCGACGTGCTCGAGATCGACGTCCCCGCGCTCGAGACCGTTCCGCCGGCCGAGGCACCGATGCGTCGACTGCGCAGCGGCGCCCGCGTGGCCCGGCCGACGGGCATGACCGAGCAGGCCACGGCCGACCTCGTCGCCCGTCTGCGCAGCACCCTCACGTTCTACGCGGACCGCACGGGCGAGCGGCCCGTCACCCGCGTTCTGCTCGCCGGTGCCGGCGCTGCGGCGCCCGGTGTGGCCGAGGCGCTCGCCGCCAGCCTGCCCATTCCCGTCGAGTCGCTCTCTGCCGCGCAGATCATCACGGGCAAGACCGTGCCCGACGGCGAGCACGGACTCGATCTGCTCTCGACGGTCGGTCTCGCGCTCGGGGACGCCCGCTGATGGCCGCCACCGCTCCCGCCGTGGGCTTCGTCCCCGCCCCGCGCGTGAACCTCATGCCGCGTGCCGAAACCGAGAGGCGCGGTCGATCGGCCCTCGCCCGCCGGTGGACCCTCGCCGTCGTCGTCACCCTGAGCGTGGTGGCCGCGGCATCCGCCTTCGCCTTCACGATGCAGATCGCGGCCGCCGCACGACTGGCGATCGAGAACGCCCGCACCACCTCACTCCTCGGCGATCTGGCGGCCCTGTCGGACGTGCGCGGAGCGCTGGCACTGCAGGACGAACTCGAGGTGTTCCGCGCCGACGCGATGGGGACCGACGTCGAATGGCTTCCGCTGCTCGATCGCCTGCAGCCGGCCATCCCCGCCGAGGCGGCCGTGGTCGGATTCCACCTCGCGCCGGGAGGGCTCCCGGTCGGCGAGGAGCCGGCGGATGAGATCGGCGTCACCGGTACGCTCACCGTCATCAGCACGACCGTCGACGACGTCACCTCGATCGTCCGCGCGATCCGCCCGATGTCGGGCGTGCTCGAGGTCGACAGCTGGAACACCGTCTACGAGAACGGCTACTACCGGCACGAGCTGCGCATCACCCTCGACCAGACGCTCTACACCGGCGACTACGCGACCGAGGAGGGCGCCGGATGAACCTCCCCAAGCAGCTCATCAGCCTGATCGGCGTCGTGCTCGTGCTCGCGATCGCGGGCGGTGGGGCGGCCCTGATCGTCCTCCCCGCCTGGAACGGCGCGCAGACGACGGATGCCTCGGCTCGCGCCGTCGCGCAGACGAACGACATCTACGCGATCGACGTTCAGCGACTCACCGCGGCCGAGGACGATTTCGCCGGCACCGAGTCGACCCTCGCTTCGCTGCGCAGCGAGATCGCCGAGATCCCGCGCCTGGACGACGTGTACGAGATCGTCGTGGCCGCCGCAGCCGACACCGGCACCGAGGTGACGGGCTTCACAGCCGCTGACCCCGAGCCGTGGGTTCGCCGCGGTGCGGTCACCGCCGCACCGACCGCCGACGCCCCGGTCGCCGAGGCAGCCCCCGTGGAAGAGCCCGTCGCCGCGGAGCCGAACACGACCGAGGTCACCGGTGACCCGTCCACGACGGACCAGGAGCCGGTCGAGACCGAGGAGGTCACATCGCCGCAGCAGCAGGTGTCTGTGACGCTCGAGGTGACGGCGGCGGATGCCGCGACGGCCGCCGCATTCATGGACGCCCTCGGCCGCGGGCCCCGACTCCTCGCCCTCATCGACAGCACCTACGACGACGGGGTGCTCACCGTCATCGCGCTCGCCCTCATCCGCACGGAGGAATGACATGACCTACGACTCGACGTCTCTGGTGGGGATGCTGGCCACCGCCGGCATCGCCGGCTCATCCGACGTGCACCTCACCGCGAACCACCCGCCGCTCATGCGCGTGGACGGCGACCTCGTGCAGATCCCGGGCTTCACCGCGCCCACGGGCACGAACTGGCTCGAGAGTGCGCTCGGCGGCATCATGACGAACGAGCAGGTGTCGGAGTTCCGCGAGCACGGCGAGGTCGACCTGTCGTTCTCGGTGCCCGACGTCGCCCGGTTCCGCGTCAACGTGTTCCGACAGCTCGGAGACGTGGCGGTCGCCCTGCGGTTCATCCCCGACAAGGCGTTCAGCCTCGACCAGCTCGGCGTACCCGGTATCGCGCGGGATCTCGTGCTCAAACCGCGGGGCCTCGTGCTGGTGACGGGCCCGACCGGATCGGGTAAGTCGACGACCCTGACGGCGATGATCGACATCGTCAACCGAACCCTCCCGGCGCACATCGTGACCGTCGAGGACCCGGTCGAGTTCCAGCACACGAGCCGTCGCTCGCTCATCCACCAGCGACAGATCGGCAGTGACACCCGCTCGTTCGCCGAGGCACTTCGCCGTGTGCTGCGTCAGGACCCCGACGTCATCCTCATCGGAGAGCTGCGAGACCCGGCATCCATCTCGACCGCCCTGTCCGCCGCCGAGACCGGCCACCTCGTGATCTCGACCCTTCACACGCAGAGCGCGGCGAAGTCCATCAACCGCATCGTCGACGCCTTCCCGCCCGACCAGCAGACCCAGGTGCGCACGCAGCTCGGCGACACCCTGCAGGGCATCATCAGTCAGACGCTGCTGCCGACGGCGAACGGCGACGGGCGGGTGATCGCGACCGAGGTCCTCGTGAACACCCCCGCCATCGCGAACCTCATCCGCGAGGGCCAGGTGAGCCAGATCTACTCGATGATCCAGGCCGGCGGTTCGCTCGGCATGCACACCCTCGATCAGGATCTGCGCCGTCTCGTCGAGGACGGGAGCCTGTCGGCCACGCTCGCGAAGGCGTACGCCACCGATCCGGCCTCATTCGACGACATCCGCGTGCGCCGCAGCGGCGCCGACGGCGCGTCGTGGTCGATGGACGCCGTCGAGTCGGTCGGGCGGGCCTTCTGATGCCGCTCATGCAGGAGTACTCCTACCGAGCCGTCGACGGCAGCGGGGGAGCGGTCGTGAAGGGCTCGCTCGAAGCCGCGAGTGAAGGAGCCGTCACCGCGAAGCTCCGCGCGCAGGGGCTGACGCCGCTCGAGATCGCCCTCACCTCGAAGACCGGACTCAACCGCGACATCGCGATCCCGGGGTTCGAGAAGCGGGTCTCGGTGGGCACCCTCGCGGTGTTCTCGAAGCAGATGGCGGGGCTCGTCAACGCGGGGCTGCCGCTCATGCGCACACTCACGATCCTCACCGAGCAGGCCGAGGACAAGAAGCTCCAGAGCGCGCTGCTCGGCGTTCACGCGTCGGTCGAATCGGGCTCGTCGTTCTCGCAGGCGCTCGCCGGCTACCCCGAGGTGTTCCCGCCGCTCATGCTGAGCATGGTGCGCGTCGGCGAGGCGGGCGGTTTCCTCGGCCAATCGCTGTCGACGATCGCCGAGACGTACCAGGGCGAGGCCGAGCTGCAGGGCAAGATCAAGTCCGCAACGACCTACCCCGCGATCGTGTTCGTGATCGCGATCCTCGGCGTCGTCGCCATGGTGGCGTTCGTCGTTCCCATCTTCGAGGGCATGTTCAAGAACCTGGGCTCGGCGCTGCCGCTGCCCACCCAGATCCTCGTCACCCTGTCGAACAACATGCTGTGGCTGCTGCCGACGTTCGTCGTGCTCGGCTTCGCGGGGTGGATGTGGTGGGTGCGCCACCACCGCGAAGAGCGCGTGCGCCGGATCGTCGACCCCCTCAAGCTCAAGATCCCCGTGTTCGGGCCGCTCGCGACCAAGATCGCGGTGGCGCGCTTCACCCGCAGCCTGTCGATGATGCTGCACGCCGGCGTCCCCCTCGTGCAGGCGCTCGGAATCGTGGGAAGCGCTTCGGACAACCACCGCATCGAGCAGGCTGTGCGCCAAGTGCAGGAGTCGGTCAAGCAGGGCCGCTCGTTCTCGGCGCCCCTGTCGCGCGCCGAGGTGTTCCCGCCGATGGTCGCCCAGATGATCGCCGTCGGCGAGGAATCAGGCACGCTCGCCGACATGCTCTCGAGCATCGCGGACTTCTACGAGAACGAGGTCGAGACCGCCACCGAGCAGCTCACCGCCTCGATCGAGCCCATCCTCATCGTCGGGATCGGCATCATCATCGGCGGCATGGTGATCTCGCTCTACATGCCGATCTTCTCCATCTACGGCGAGATCGGCCAGAGCGGGGCCTGAACGTCAGACCGCGACGCGCAGCACTTCCTCGATGGTCGTGATGCCCTGGGCGACCTTGGCGAAGCCGTCTTCGCGGAGCGGCACCATGCCCTCGGCGAGAGCCAGCTGACGCATCTCGGTGCCGGTGCGGCGGGCGACGACGAGCTGTTCGAGCCCCTCGCTCAGCGTCATCACCTCGTGGAGTCCGACGCGACCGCGGAACCCCGTTCCGGAGCAGTCGGTGCAGCCGACCGCACGATAGAGCTCGGGCAGGTCGTGCGGGTCGTGCGCGAACCCGACCGAGGCGAGGCGTTCCGCGCTCTCGGTGTAGGGCTCCCGGCACGTGACGCACAGCCGCCGTGCGAGGCGCTGGGCGACCACCGCGGTGAGCGCCGTTCCGACCAGGAACGGCTCGCACCCGATCTCGGTGAGACGGGTGAGCGCGCTCGGCGCGTCGTTCGTGTGCAGGGTCGACAGCACGAGGTGACCGGTGAGGGCCGCCTCGATCGAGATCGTCGCGGTCTCCTTGTCGCGGATCTCGCCGACGAGCACCACGTCGGGGTCCGAGCGCAGGATCGACCGCAGGGCGGCCTGGAACGTGAGGCCGGCTCGTGGATTCACCTGCACCTGATTGATGCCCGGGATGCGGTACTCGACCGGATCCTCCACGGTGATCACGTTGATCTGCTCGTTGGCCACGGTCGACAGCGCGGTGTACAGGGTCGTCGACTTGCCCGATCCCGTCGGCCCCGTCACCAGCACCATGCCGTGCGGACGGGTGATCGCGGTGCGGAACCGCTGCTCGTTGATGGACGAGAACCGCAGATCCGACATCTCCAGGGCCTGGCCGGCGTTGTCGAGGATGCGCATCACGATCTTCTCGCCCCACACGGTCGGCAGGGTCGCCACGCGCAGGTCGACGGGGCGGCCCTCGTGCACGACAGACAGCCGGCCGTCCTGGGGACGCCTGCGCTCGGCGATGTCGATCGACGCCATGATCTTGAGGCGCGAGATGACGCCGTCCTGGATCGAGCGATCGGCCTTCTGCATCTCGTGCAGCACGCCGTCGATGCGGTACCGCACGGTCAGACGGCGCTCGCCGGGCTCGATGTGGATGTCGCTGGCCCGGTCGTCGATGGCCTGGGTGATGAGCAGGTTGACGAAGCGCACGACGGGGGCCTCGTCGACGGTGTCCTCGAGGGATTCGGTGCCGGATGCCGCGAAATCGGATGCCGCGTTCTCGCCGATCTGCTCCGACAGGTCGCTGAGCTCCTCGTCGGAGCGCAGATGACGCGTGAAGGCGGCGGCCAGGGCGTCGGCGGCGACGACCACGGGGCGGATGTTGAGATCGGTCGCCGTCGTGACGTCGTCGATGGCGATGAGGTCGGTGGGGTCGACCATGCCGACGGTCAGGCGTCGCCTGCCGAGGGCGATCGGGATCAGCTGGTACCGACGGCACAGGGCGGCGGGGACAGCGGCGATCACCTCGGCGGTGAGCCCCGCAGAGGCGAGGTCGACATAGGCGTGCCCGGTCTCGCGTGCGACAGCCTGCGCGATCTGCACGTCGGTCGCGAGGTGGGCCGAGATGATGCGCTGGCGCAGGTCGTTCCCCTCGTCGGTCGACGCCATGATCGCGGCCATGTCGTCGGCCTCGATCAGCCCCGACAGCACGAGTGTCTGCGCGAGTCCTTTCACGGGAGCCCCCTTCCGGGTTCATCCTACGGAGTGCGTTACCGTGGCGGGATGCCGTCGGGATCCGGATCGGGTGAAGCGTGATCGTCGAGTTCGACGGCGACGTCTTCGCGTGGGACGCGCGCGTCGACGTGGCGATGTACCTGACCGCCCTGCCCGTCGAACTGGGTGCCGCGATCCGCGAGATCCCTCGCCCCACCCGCGGGTTCGGATCCGTGCGTGTCCACGCCCGCGTGGGGGAGACCCGCTGGCGCACCTCGATCTTCCCGTCGTCGGACGGGTCCTACGTGCTGCCGCTGAAGAAATCGGTGCGGGATGCCGAGGCTCTCGTCGAGGGCGGACGCGTACACGTGCACCTCGAGGTGATCGACGCGTGACGCGCAGGTCGTGATGCAATCGTGATAATGACCTCTTGACGGAAGATGAGGCGCCTCTCATGCTCTAAGTGGGGAAAGACGCCGCACTGGGGGTTGCGGGAGCTCATCACGGTGGGCCCGAAGCGACTTGCGGCAGATCTCACGCTCAGCGCCGCGGCCGTCGAGTCGCGGCGCTGAGCGTTTCTTCATCGCCGCATCCACGCGTGTCAACCCGGATCGGACGCATCGTCGTCGCGGATAGCCTGGCGTCATGGCCTCTTCCGACGCGTCCACGCCCGCAGGATTCATCCCCCGCGTCATCGCGTGGGCTCTCCAGCAGCGCCCCGTCCGCGCGCTCCTGCACTACAGCGAGCACCGAGGCCCGATGCTGGCCGACAGCATCACCTACCGCACGCTCTTCAGCGTCTTCGCCGGCGTCCTGCTGGGCTTCTCGCTCGCAGCGCTGTGGCTCTCAGACAATCCCCCCGCCTTCGCGGCCCTGATCGACGGTCTGGATGCCGCGATCCCGGGCCTCGTCGACATCATCGATCCGCAGTCGATCCAGGCGCCCGCCGGGTTGACGGTCGCCGGAGTGCTCGCCCTGATCGGTCTTCTCGGAGCGGCGATCGGCGCGATCGGGTCACTGCGCACGGCGCTCCGCGCCCTCGCGGACTCGACGAACGACGACGTGCTGATCGTCTGGATCATCCTGCGCAACCTCGCGCTGGCCATCGGCATGGGCGCCGCCCTCGCCGCCGCCGCAGCCGCGCTCTTCCTCGCCAGCCAGGGTGTCGGCCTGCTCGCCGACTGGTGGGGGCTGGCGGATGACAACGGCCTCATCGTCACGGCCGTCTGGGCGGCCGGGCTTCTCGTGGTGTTCCTGCTCGATTCCGCCGTGGTGTTCGTGCTGTTCCGCTCCCTGTCGGGCGTGCGCGCACCCACGCGGGTCGTGCTCGTCGGCTCGGTCGTCGGCGGTCTCGGCCTCACGGTGCTGCAGCAGCTGTCGACGCTCTTCGTCGGAGGGGCATCGTCCAATCCGCTGCTGGCCACGTTCGCCTCGCTGATCGCGCTGCTGCTCTGGTTCAACCTCTCGGCGCAGGTGATCCTCATCGCGAGCTCGTACATCATCGTGAGCGTTCGCGAGGAGTCCGACCGGGTGCGGGAGCGTCTCAGCGCGCCGAACTTCCTGCTGCGCCGGGTCAAGAACGCCGAGGATGCCGTCGGCGCCGCGTCACGCGAGCTCGACAGTGCACGCAGAGCCGTCGAGGAAGACCGTCGACGTCTCGCCGAGAAGGAGCAGGCCGCTCAGCGCGCGTAGCGCTCGACGAACGAGCGGAGCATGCGGCTCGGATGCGACACCGAGGCGCTGCGCACCGCGGCGAGCGTCATCTCGAGTTCGTCGGTCTCGAAGTACCCGTAGTGCGCGTAGGCGTGGATGCGGGTCGTGATGCCCTCGACATCGAGCTCGGGGTGGAACTGGGTCGCGTACACGTTGTCGCCGACCCGGAACATCTGCACCGGGCACGTGGGCGACGAGGCGAGCAGCGTCGCCGACGGCGGCAGCGTGCTGATGGCCTCCTTGTGGCCGACGAAGGCGCCGAAGGTGCGGGGGAGTCCGGCGAGCAGCGGGTCAGCGGCACCGGCATCCGTCGTCGTCACCGGCACGACGCTGATGGGCTCGGAGTGCGTGCGATCGATTGTCGCCCCCAGGTGCGTGCCGAGGGTTCCGACTCCGTAGCAGGCCCCCAGGAACGGGAAGTCGCGTTCGACGACGACAGAGAGCAGATCGGCGAAATCGGCTTCGACCCGCCGCTGCACGGCGGACTTCTTCTCGAGCGGATCGGAGGCGTTGAACGGCCCACCGCCGACGAAGATGCCCGACAGGTCGTCGAGATCGAGGTGCGGCATCGCACCGGCCTCGAGGCGGATGCGCACGAGATCCCGCTCCTCGAGTCCGGTGTAGCGCAGGAAGAGCGCGTATTCCTCGTCGGCGGGGATGTCTTCGGCACGCGTCGCGAGCAGGACGAACTTCTTCATGCGGCGGCGGCCAGGCGATTCACCCGACGAGTCTACGGGGCCGCTGATCCACGGCCTGTCGGGAGGGGCGGGTAGGCTCGGATCATGGCACTCGCACGACTCAACGGAGGCCCGCTGGACGGGCAGATCATCCCCCTCGACCCCACGGTCGGCGACTCGTACATCGTTCCGTACGGGGAGGGGCAGCTCATCTACACCCGCGAGGGTGAAGAGACGAACACCGGCGACGACGACGGCCCGACCGAGGCGCGCTTCGTCTACGTGGAGGCGACCGAAGACATCGACCCCGATCCCGATGGGCGCGACGACTGAGGCCACGCCCGGCGGCGAGCCGTCGCGCTCGCTCGAGGTCGAGCTGAAGTTCGACGTCGACGAGAGCACGCCGCTGCCGGACTGGTCGGCCCTCCCGGGCGTGGCATCCGTCGCCGAGCCCGAACTCCGTGAGCTCGACGCCCGATACCTCGACACCGCCACCCTCGATCTCGCGCGGGCGAAGTACGCGTTACGCCGGCGCACCGGCGGACCCGACGCCGGGTGGCACATCAAAGGCCCCCGTGTCGGCGACGGCCGGGTCGAACTCGGCTGGCCGCTGGGGCCGGACGGCGAAGGCGTTCCACCGGCCGTCCGCGCCGCTGTCCTGACGGTGACGGATGCCGCGCTGGTCCCGGTCGCGCGCATCCGCAACACGCGCACCGCCCACCTGCTGCTCGATGCCGCAGGTGCGGTTGTCGCGGAATTCGTCGACGACCACGTCATCGCCACCGACGAGCGCTCCGGAGCGGAGCGTCGCTGGCGCGAGTGGGAGTTCGAACTCGGCCCCGCAGCGCCCGCTGATCCCGACGAGCGTGCGCAGCTGTTCGCCGCCGCCGGACGCGCGGTCGACGCCGCAGGTGGCCGGGCCGCGGCATCCGATTCGAAACTCGCCCGGGCGCTCGGCGCCTGACACGAAAGAAAGGCCCGGGCATGCCCGGGCCTTTCTTTCGTGCGGTCTAGAGGTTGATCATGTGCCCCGCGAGACCGTGGAACGCCTCCTGGACGGCCTCGGACAGCGTCGGGTGCGTGTGGACGTTGCGCGCCGCCTCGAGCGCGGTGAGGTCCCACTTCTGAGCGAGCGTGAGCTCGGGCAGCAGCTCTGAGACGTCGGGGCCGATGAGGTGGCCGCCGAGCAGTTCGAGGTGCTCGCCGTCGGCGATGAGCTTGACGAAGCCGATGGGCTCGCCGAGACCGTTCGCCTTGCCGTTCGCCGAGAAGGGGAACTTGGCGACCTTGACGTCGTAGCCGGCGTCGCGGGCCTGCTGCTCGGTGAGGCCGAACGAGGCCACCTGCGGTGAGCAGAACGTCGCGCGGGGCATCATGCGGTAGTCGCCCAGCGTCTGCGTCTCGGCCTTGCCGATCGTCTCGGCGGCCACGACACCCTGCGCCTCGGCCACGTGGGCGAGCTGCAGCTTGGCCGTGACGTCGCCGATCGCGTAGATGTGCGGCACGTTCGTGCGCATGTGGTCGTCGATGTCGATCGCACCGCGCTCGGTGAGCTTCACGCCGGTCGTCTCGAGCCCGAAGCCCTCGACGTTGGTGGCGAAGCCGATCGACATGAGCACCTTGTCGGCCTCGATCGACCCCTGTGCGCCGTCCTTGCCGGTGTACGTGACGGTGACCTTGTCACCGGAGTCCACGACGGTCTCGACCTTGGTCGACGTGAGGATGTCGACGCCGTACTTCTTGTAGTGCCGCGCGATCTCCTTCGAGACGTCGGCGTCTTCGTTCGGAAGCGCACGGTCGAGGAACTCGATGATCGTGACCTTGACGCCGAAGTTCGTCATGATGAAGCCGAACTCCATGCCGATCGCGCCGGCGCCGACGATGACGATCGACTTCGGCAGCTCGCGGGTCATGATCTGCTCTTCGTACGTCACGACGTTCTCGCTCAGCTCGACGCCCGGAAGCAGGCGCACGCGGGATCCGGTCGAGATGATCGCGTTGTCGAACGTGACATCTTCGGTCGAGCCGTCGGCCTTGGTCACCGTGATGGCGTTCGGGCCGGTGAACGAGCCGCGTCCCTCGTACTCGGTGACCTTGTTCTTCTTCATCAGGTAGTGGATGCCCTTGACGTGCGTCTCGGACACCTTGCGGCTGCGGTCCCAGGCGACGCCGAAGTCGAAGTGCACGTCGCCCGAGATGCCGAAGAGCTCGGCCTGATCGTGGAAGACGTGGGCGAGATCGGCGTTGCGCAGAAGAGCCTTCGAGGGGATGCACCCGACGTTCAGGCACACACCGCCCCAGTACTTTTCTTCGATGATCGCGACCGAGAGGCCGAGCTGTGCACTGCGCACGGCCGCGACGTACCCGCCGGGGCCCGCGCCGAGGATGACGACGTCATAGTGAGGCATGGTCAAAAGCCTATCGCTCGGAGGGAGTGTCGGAACCGGCATCGGGAGTCGTCCCGCCGCCGCCGCCCAGAGCCTTCTGGCCACGTGCGCGGGAGACGAGCAGGTAGAGCACACCGCCGCCCACCGCGGCGAGCAGCAGCAGCCCGCCGATGATCCACGGCGTCGCGTCTGACGCCTCGGCGGGGGGTGCAGGAGCGCTCGTGACCTCGGGTGACGGTGTCTCGCTCGGCGCCGCGGTGACGGTTGCGGACGGCGTCGGTGTGGGGGAGGGCGTCTCGGTCGGAGTTGCGGCCGGCGTGACGGTGAAGGCGAGATCGCCCGAGATCGGATGCCCGTCGCTGGAGACCACCTTCCACAGCACGCTGATGACGCCCGACGCGTCGCCCTCGAGGGGAACGGTCAGGGTCGTGCCGTCGGCGACCGGATCGCCGGCGAGCTCGGTGCCCGCGGCATCCGTCACCTGCACTTCGGACGCGCCGGGGTCGGCGGCGATCACGGCGCTGAAGGTCAGCACGATCTCGGTCGGCATCCCCTCGACGGTGCTGTCGGCTGCGGGGGTCGACCCGATCAGCTGGTCGTGCGCGGACGCGGGGGCCGCGGTGGCGACCACGGCGGCGACGGCGAGCAGGAGGGTGGCGGCGACGGCGAGGAGTCGGCGGGGGAGTGTGCGGATACCGGAAGATGTCACACCCACGAGCCTAACTCCGGCATCCTGAGCCCTTGCCGTCACCGAGTGGGGTGCCTAGGATGGCGCGCATCTGGTGGAGATCCACGATCACGCGCGCTCGGCGCGCGGACAGGGGATCGCAGTGAGACTGCGACGGGGTTCCGAGAAGACGGTGCGTGCGAACGCAGCCCCTTCCGAGCGCGGTCGGCGGTGGGCGGCGAGCGGGATCGCGGTGCTGCTCGCCGTCGGGCTCGTCGGTGCGGTCGCGCCGACGGCACGGGCTGACACCGCGCCAGCGGCCGGGGTCGAGGAGACCATGTCGGCGGATGTGCTGCCGACGGCGCAGATCGACGGGGTGGTGTGGACGCAGGCCGTCACCGGCACCACGGTCTGGGTCGGTGGTGAGTTCGCCCGCGCCCGGCCGGCCGGTGCCGCGCCGGGCACGAGCACCGTGCCGCGGCCGAACCTCATGGCGTACGACATCCGCACGGGGGTGATGACCGCCTGGAATCCGGGGGCGAACGGCGTGATCAAGGGGATCACTCCGTCGCCCGACGGCTCGAGGATCTACGTGGTGGGAGGCTTCACCACCATCGCAGGCCAGTCCCGCAGCCGCATCGCGGCGTTCGACACGGCGACGGGGGCCCTCCTGCCGTGGGCGCCCGCGGCGAACTACACGGTCTCGGACGTCGCGGCGCACGGGAACACGGTGTTCTTCGTCGGCGGCTTCACCGGACTCGCGGGCGGCACGCGCACTCGACTCGGCGCCGTCAACGCCACGACGGGGGCTCTCCTGCCGCTGTCGGCCTCGCTCTCGGGCGGATACGGGGTCAACGCGATCGTGGTGGATCCGACCGGGTCCAAGATCGTCGTCGCCGGGTCGTTCGAGAGCGCGAACGGCTCGACGAACCCGGGCCGGGGTATGGCTGCGCTCAGCGCGAGCACGGGAGCATCGATGCCCTGGGCGGTGAACGCGCTCATCCGCAACGCGGGGACCAAAGCCGCCATGACGGCGCTGACGTCCGACGGCGACAGCGTCTACGGCACCGGCTACGACTTCGGCGGTGGGCCGGAGGACGACTTCGAGGGCACCTTCCGCGCGCGGTGGTCCGACGGTGCGCTCGTCTGGCTGGAGGACTGCCACGGCGACAACTACTCGGTCGCGGCGAGCTCGGGAGTCGTCTACACCGCCAGCCACGACCACTACTGCGGCAATGTCGGCGGCTTCCCGCAATCGGTGCCCAGCTGGTCCTTCCGTCACACCCTCGCGTTCGCGAAGGACTACGACGGCCTCGTGCTGACGCCAGACATCTACGGGTACAAGTCGTACACCGGTCGCCCCGCCCCGACGACGCTGCACTGGTACCCGAACTGGCAGGTCGGCACCTACACCGGCAAGAGCCAGGCCACGTGGGACGTCGAGACCACCGAGGACTACCTGCTGTACGGCGGCGAGTTCCCGCAGGTGAACGGCGTCGCCCAGCAGGGTCTCGCCCGGTTCGCGAAGAAGACGATCGCACCCAACCGATCAGGACCGGAGCGCAGCGGGGCGGACTTCTCCGTGCATCCGGTCTCGGTACGCGCCGGGCAGGTGCGCCTCACCTGGACGGCGAACACCGACCGCGACAATCAGAGCCTGACCTATCAGATCCAGCGTCAAGACCGCGGGGCGACCCCGGTCTGCAGCGTGACGGCGGACTCCAACTTCTGGACCATGCCCCAGCACGCATGCGTGGATGCCGCGGCGGTCGCCGGCGCGACCCACCAGTACCGCGTGCGTGCAGTCGATCCGTTCGGCAACGAGTCGCTCGGTGCATGGTCGGCGATCACCGTGGCGACCGGCGACCGCGGCAGCGCCTACAGCCGCACCGTGGTCGACGACGGCGCCGTGCACTACTGGCCGCTCGCGGAGTCGTCCGGCACGACGGCCGCCGACACCGTCGGCGGCCGGCCTCTCACGATCCGTGACGCGACACGCGGCGTCGCGGGCCCCTCGTCGAATCTCCCGACGGCCACTCAATTCGGGGGCACGTCGAGCTCGTACGGATCGATGGCCGCGAGCGAGAGCGGCAAGAACGCCTTCACGGTCGAGGCGTGGGTCAAGACGACGAGCACGCGCGGCGGGCGCATCGTCGGCTTCGGCAACCTTCCGACCGGCAATTCCACGATGCACGACCGCGTGCTGTACCTCAGCAACGCCGGGCGCATCTCGTTCGGGGTGAACCAGAGCGGCTACCGGACGCTGTCGTCGGGCGCGGGTTTCAACGACGGGCGATGGCATCACGTCGTGGGTACGCTGACGCCGGCCGGCATGGCCCTCTACGTCGACGGCACCCGCATCGGGACGCGTGCCGATACGACGTCGGGGCAGAACTACAGCGGCTTCTGGCGGGTCGGAGGCGACAACCCGGGCGGATGGCCCGAGGCCGGCACGTCGGGATACCTCAGCGGCGCGATCTCGGACGTGGCCGTGTACGGCACGGGTCTGTCCGCCGCGCAGGTGCTCACGCACTTCCAGCGTGCGAGCACGTCGCCCGCGGTCAACAGCCCGCCCGTCGCGGCCTTCACCTCTCAGGCGTCCGGCTTGAGCGTCGCCGTCGACGGCGGCCCGAGCACGGATCCCGACGGCTCGGTCACCGCGTGGTCCTGGACGTTCGGCGACGGCGGCGTCGCGACGGGCCGCACCGCCACGCGGGTCTACGCCTCTCCCGGCACGTATACCGTCACGCTGACGGTCACCGACGACGACGGGGCGACGCATCAGCGATCGGCGCCGGTCACCGTCACGTCACCGCCGGTCGGCGGTGCCGCAGCGCAGGATGCCTTCGAGCGATCGGTGACCGGTGGTTGGGGCAGTGCCGACGCGGGCGGTGCGTGGTCGGTGTCGCCCACGCCGACGCCGTTCTCGGTCGCCTCCGGGTCTGGGGTGATGAGGCTCGCGTCGTCGACGTCTCTGCAGGCATCCCTCCTCGGGATCTCTCAGACGAGCGGCACCGTCGCCACCACATTCAGCGTCGACAAGATCGCGCACGCGCAGTACATCAGCGTGATCGGCCGCCAGGTCGGGTCCGAGCAGTACCTCCTCCGCGTGCGAGTCGCGAGCGACGGCACGCTCCAGCTGCACGTCATGCGCAACGGCACGGCCATCGGCGCCGGCTTCGCGGTTCCGGGAACGACGATCGCTCCGGGATCCGCTGTCCGCGTCGCCTTCCAGGTCGCGGGCACCGCGCCGACCACTCTGAACGCGAAGATCTGGAGCGCGGCCGCCGTCGAGCCTGCGGCGTGGCAGATGACCCGCACGGATGCGACGGCAGCGATGCAGGCGCCGGGGTCGATCGGGCTGTCGTCGTATGTGCCGGCCGCTGCGGGGGCATACCCCGTCGCACTGTCGTTCCTCGATTTCTCGCTGACGACCCCGTGACGTGAGGGACGTGTCGGAGTAACGTGCCGCTCAGGCGGGCGTCCGGTCCGCGCGGAGCTCGAGACAAGTGAGGTGCGGGATGGATTCCATGATGATGAACGCCATGTCGGAGGACATGAAGGCGATGCCCGGCATGGACGCGATGGACATGACGCTGATGCAGGCGTGCCTGGACGCCTGCGCCGCGTGCGAGCAGGCATGCACGATCTGCTCGGTGCAGATGATGTCGTGCGCGCCGGCGTGCATGAACTGCGCCGACATGTGCAACACGATGATGCGCTCGATGCTGCGGATGCAGGGCATGACGCCGGCATCGATGATGGCGATGCTGGACGCCTGCATCGCGATGTGTCAGGTCTGCATGGACGAGTGCATGATGCACGCCGACGAGAGCGACGTCTGCCGCATGTGCGCTCAGTCGTGCCAGGCCTGCATGGACGCCTGCATGGCGATGAAGGACGCCATGATGTCGGCGACCGCGTGACCTCAGTCGCGCAGGCAGTTGAACAGGATGCGACCGACTGACAGCACGTCGTAACGGTCGTGCAGTGCGACGGGCAGTCCGGGGGAGACCGCGGAGGCGGCGCCCGCACCGCTCCAGACCCGGACGAGCGACCCGTCGAGCAGCCTCAGCCCGATGACGCCGGTCGCGGCGTCCACCGAGTCCACCAGCGCGTCCGACCACTCGGTCGGCGTCGCCGACGACAGTCGTGCTTGGATGAGGTGGAGCGCGTGACCCGGCGCGAAACTCGTGCAGGCCGCGCCCGTCGCGCACATGCACATCGCACGCTCACGCACCGGGGCGGGCGAGATGTGACTGCGCGGACTCGACACGGGGGTTCTCCTGTCAGTAGGTTCGTTCAGCCACGTTATGTCGTGCCACCCGAGCCGGCACGTCACCTGAAACACGGCGAAACACGGGCCCGAGCACCGGTGATCGGCAGGGAATCGTCCCCGCCGCCGATCGCGCTATCGGTTAGGCTTGCAGTTCAAGAGGAGGACCACCGTGGAGGACTACCGCCGGCCCGAGCCGGATGAGATCCGTCGGGTTCCCGACGTGCTCGGCGCGAGCGGGCACTCCGAGCGCGGTACCGACACGACGCAGACGTTCGGACACGATTCCGACCTGTCGTTCATCCCGTTCGGGAGCGACCTGTCCGAGGCCGAACTCGACGCGATCGAAGCGCTCCCCACGGGTGCGGCCCTCCTGCTGGTGCGGTCCGGCCCGACGGCCGGGGCGCGATACCTGCTCGACACCGACGTCACCACCGTCGGCCGGCATCCCGAAGCCGACATCTTCTTCGACGATGTGACCGTGTCGCGTCGTCACGCTGAGATCACCCGCGACGGGGCCAACTTCGAGCTCGTCGACCAGCGCTCCCTCAACGGCACCTACGTCGACGGCGAGCGCGTCGACCGCGCAGCCCTTCGCAACGGCGCCGAGGTGCGGGTGGGCAAGTTCCGTCTCAACTTCTTCGTCTCGCCCGCCGACCTCGCGCTCGCCGCCGACGCCTGATGCCGGCATCCGCCCCCCGCGAACGGTCATCGTCCGCGGGTCTTCTGAGCATCGGACAGGTGCTCGCCCGTCTCTCGCCCGAGTTCCCGGGCCTGTCGGCGAGCAAACTGCGGTTCCTCGAGGTGCAGGGCATCATCGCCCCCACCCGCACCGAGTCGGGGTATCGCAAGTTCTCGCCCGGCGATCTCGAACGTCTGCGACTGGCGCTGACGCTCCAGCGCGACAACTTCATGCCCCACAGCGTGATCCGCGAATACCTCTCCGACCTCGACGCGGGTCGCGCCCCCGCGCAGCAGACGTCGGTGCCGTCCATCGTCCCCGCACCGCGGCGGTATCGCCGGGCCGAGCTGCTCGCCGCGGCCGGCGCCGCACCGCAGCTGCTCAACGACGCCATCGGCACGGGTGTCCTCACCGGTGCCGAGATGTACACAGACCAGTCGGTGGCGCTCCTGCGGGCGCTGGTGGCGCTGGACCGCCACGGCATCGAGCCGCGGCACGTGCGGGCACTGCGCCAGAGCGCCGAGCGCGATGTCGCGCTGGTCGAGTCCGCGCTGTCGCCCCTGCTGCGTCGGACGGATGCCGCCTCGCGCGGCCGAGCGGCCGAAGCGGCGCCCGAGCTGGCCAAGCGAATCGAGGAGGTGCGGGCGATCTTCGTCCGCTCGGCCCTCGAGAAGATCCTCGACTGACGACGAACCACGCGACACGCCAGAGCGGATGTCGTTGCCGCAGACACACGCCTGGCCTAGCGTGGGACTATTCGATGGGAGGGCGCGCATGACTGCTCGTGAAGCGACGGGGGACTCGCCGTTCGCCGCCGACCTCCTTTTCACCGACGGTCTTCCTCAGATGGATGACGAAGTCGGCTACCGCGGTGCAGTCGCCGCCCGCGCGGCAGGCATCACCTACCGCCAGCTCGACTATTGGGCCCGCACCGAACTCGTCGAACCCACCGTGCGCGGTGCGTCCGGCTCAGGATCCCAGCGTCTGTACGGCTTCCGCGACATCCTGGTCCTCAAGCTCGTCAAGAGGCTCCTCGACACCGGTATCTCGCTCCAGCAGATCCGCACGGCCGTCGAGCAGCTCCGGGCCTCGGGCATCCGGGATCTCGCGGGCACCACGCTCATGAGCGACGGTGCCTCGGTCTACCTCTGCACGTCGAACGACGAGGTCATCGACCTCGTGAGCCGCGGCCAAGGTGTCTTCGGCATCGCGGTCGGCAAGGTCCTGCGCGAGGTCGAGACCACGCTGGTCGAATTCGACCCGCAGGCACCGGACGCGCAGGACGACCTCGCGGCCCGCCGCGCGGCGCGTACGGCCTGACGCACCGACGGGCTCGGCGACCAGCAGGCGTGGGTCGGCGCGTTTCGACGAGCTCAGCAACCGGGGCCGAGCTCAGCGACCGAGGACGCGCTCAGCGACCGGGGCGGATCAGGCGCTCGGCGTCGGGATCCGGCCGGTGCGCATGACGCGGTCCAGGAGCGCGTCGAAATCGGCAGCGAGCTCCTGCGCCGAGTCACCGGGCCAGATGTGCAGGGGCTTCGCGGCGCCCTGCGCCTGCTGCAACGAGGTGCGCTCGGGTAGCTGAGGGGCGAGCACGAGCGGCCCGAACATGTCGCGCAGCTCTTTGATGCGGAACTGGTGCTCGATCGACTGGGGGCGCACGCGGTTCACGACGATGCCGAGCGGCTGGAGGCGGGGGGAGAGGCCGCGGCGGATCTCTTCGATGGCGCGCAGCGCGCGGTCGGCGGCCGCGACCGAGAACAGCCCCGGCTCGGTGACGACGATGACGCGGTCGCTCGCGGCCCACGCGGTGCGGGTGAGCGCATTGAGTGACGGCGCGCAGTCGACGAGCACGAGGTCGTAGTCCGATTCGATCGTCGCGAGCGCCTCTTCGAGCTTCCACACGTCACGGACGCTGGGGTGGGGTCCGTCGAAGTTGATCGCGGACGGGCTGCCGATCATGACGTCGATCGTGCCCGGGTGCACCTTGGCCCAGCCGCTGGAGGTGATGGCCTGACGGACCACCTTCTCCTTCGGGTTCGCGAGCACATCGGCGACGTTCAGGCGGCCCGCCACCTGGATGTCCATGCCGGTCGAGACATCGGACTGCGGGTCGAGATCGACGACCAGCGTCCGGACACCGCGGGCGAACGCCGCGGAGGCGAGCCCGAGTGTCACGGTCGTCTTGCCGACGCCGCCCTTGAGCGAGCTCACCGAGAGTACGTGCACAAGCCACTACGTTACCGTCCCCTAGGCTGAGATCGACACTTGGCCCACTGTCGGGTAACTCTGCGAGGTGCACATGTTCCGCAAGATCCTGGTCGCGAACCGTGGCGAGATCGCCATTCGTGCGTTCCGCGCCGCCTACGAGCTCGGCGCCCGGACAGTGGCGGTGTTCCCCCACGAGGACCGCGGATCCCTGCACCGCCAGAAGGCCGACGAGTCCTACGTGATCGGCGAGCCGGGCCACCCCGTCCGGGCATACCTCGACGTCGACGAGATCATCCGGGTCGCCCTGGAATCGGGCGCGGACGCCATCTATCCCGGCTACGGATTCCTCTCGGAGAACCCCGAACTCGCCGCGCGCGCCGCGGAGAACGGCATCACGTTCATCGGCCCGCCCGAACGAGCGCTCGCGATGGCCGGCAACAAGGTCACCGCCAAGGAGCACGCGATCGCCGCCGGGGTGCCCGTGCTGAAGTCGACGGCGGCTTCGGACGACGTCGACGTCCTCGTCTCGCAGGCTGCCGACATCGGGTTCCCCATCTTCGTCAAGGCCGTCGCCGGCGGCGGCGGTCGCGGGATGCGCCGCGTCGAGACGCCGGGCGAGCTACCGCCGGCCATCGCCGAGGCGATGCGCGAGGCGGGCGCCGCGTTCGGCGACGACCGCGTGTTCCTCGAGCAGGCCGTGCTGCGTCCGCGTCACATCGAGGTGCAGATCCTCGCCGACGCCACGGGCGAGACCGTGCACCTCTTCGAACGCGACTGTTCGGTTCAGCGTCGCCATCAGAAGGTCATCGAGATCGCGCCCGCGCCGAACATCACCGACGAGCTGCGTTCCGCTCTGCATCGGGATGCCGTCGCCTTCGCCAAGTCGATCGGCTACGTCAACGCCGGCACCGTGGAATTCCTCGTCGACACCGCGGGGGAGCGGGCCGGCCAGCACGTCTTCATCGAGATGAACCCGCGCATCCAGGTCGAGCACACGGTCACCGAAGAAGTCACCGACGTCGACCTGGTCCAGTCGCAGATGCGCATCGCGGCAGGGCAGACCCTGAAGGAGCTGCGTCTCGAGCAGAGTGACATCGTGCTCCGCGGGGCGGCGCTGCAGTGCCGCATCACGACCGAAGATCCGTCACAGGGATTCCGACCCGACACCGGACGCATCACGACCTATCGCTCGCCCGGTGGCGCCGGCATCCGTCTCGACGGCGGCACGACCGCCGCGGGGTCGCAGATCAGCCCGCACTTCGATTCGATGCTCGCGAAGCTCACCTGCCGGGGGCGCGACTACCCCAGTGCAGTCGCCCGGGCCAAGCGCGCCCTGGCGGAATTCCGCATCCGCGGCGTCGCGACGAACATCCCGTTCCTGCGCGCCGTGCTCGAAGACCCGTCGTTCGTCGCGGGAGACCTCAGCACCGCGTTCATCGAGGAGCGCCCGGAGCTCCTCACGGCTCATCCTTCGCGCGACCGTGCGACGAAGCTGCTGAACTGGCTCGCCGACGTGACGGTCAACCGACCGCACGGGGAGAAGCCGCTCTCGGTTTCGCCGGGCAGCAAGCTTCCCTCGATCGATCTGACCGTTCCGGCACCGTCGGGCACGCTGGACCGCCTGCGCGAGCTCGGCCCGGCCGGCTTCTCCGCCGCGCTCCGCGCGCAGACCGCGCTGGCGGTCACCGAGACCACCTATCGCGACGCGCATCAGTCGCTCCTCGCGACCCGGGTTCGCACGCGCGACCTCGTGCGCGTCGGCCCCCACGTCGCCCGCATGACCCCGGGCCTGCTGTCCGTGGAGGCGTGGGGCGGAGCGACGTACGACGTCGCGCTGCGCTTCCTCGCCGAAGACCCGTGGGAACGCCTCGCCGCGATCCGCGAGGCGATCCCCAACATCCCGATCCAGATGCTGCTGCGCGGTCGCAACACGGTCGGGTACACCCCGCGCCCGGTCGAGGTGACCGACGCCTTCGTCCAGGAGGCCGCCGCCACCGGGGTCGACATCTTCCGGATCTTCGACGCGCTCAACGACGTGGGCCAGATGACCCCTGCCATCACGGCTGTGCTGGAGACCGGCACCGCCGTCGCCGAGGTCGCCGTCTGCTACACCGGCGACCTTCTCGACCCGGCCGAGGATCTCTACACCCTCGACTACTATCTGCGCCTGGCCGACCAGATCGTGGCGTCGGGCGCTCACATCCTCGCGATCAAGGACATGGCGGGACTCCTGCGTCCGGCGGCAGCCGCCCGCCTCGTCACCGCATTGCGCGAGCGCTTCGACGTGCCGGTGCACCTGCACACGCACGACACCGCGGGCGGGCAGCTGGCCACGCTCCTCGCCGCAAGCGCCGCGGGCGTCGACGCCGTCGACGTCGCCGCCGCGCCCCTGGCGGGCACGACCAGTCAGCCCTCCCTGTCTGCACTCGTCGCCGCGCTCGCACACACCGACCGCGACACGGGCCTCGACCTGCAGGCCGTCAGCGACCTCGAGCCGTACTGGGAGGGCGTGCGCCAGCTGTACCGACCGTTCGAATCGGGCCTCGCCGGCCCGACCGGCCGTGTCTACCACCACGAGATCCCGGGCGGTCAGCTGTCGAACCTGCGCCAGCAGGCCATCGCCCTGGGACTGGCCGACGAGTTCGAGCGCATCGAGGACATGTACGCCGCGGCCGATCGCATCCTCGGTCGCATCCCCAAGGTGACGCCGTCGTCGAAGGTGGTGGGCGATCTCGCCCTCGCCCTCGTGGCAGCGGATGCCGACCCCGCCGACTTCGCCGAGAACCCGCAGAACTACGACATCCCCGATTCGGTCGTGGGGTTCATGGCGGGGGAGCTGGGCGACCTCCCCGGCGGATGGCCCGAGCCGTTCCGCACCAAGGTGCTCGCCGGAAAGCAGATCTCGACCGCGATCCCGCCTCTCACCGACGCCGAGCGCGCGGGTCTCGCCGGCGATGCGCCCACGCGCCAGCGGACGCTGAACCGACTGCTGTTCCCGGCGCCGGCGAAGGAGTTCGAGAAGAACCGCGAGACCTTCGGAGACCTCTCGGCCCTCGGGACGCCCGACTACCTGTACGGACTCAAGCCTGGTGAGGAGCACGTCGCCGAGATCGATCCCGGCGTCCAGCTGTACGTCGGTCTCGAGGCGATCGGCGAGGTGGACCCGAAGGGCATGCGCACGGTCATGACCACGCTGAACGGTCAGCTGCGCCCCGTGTACGTGCGGGACCGCAGCATCGCGGTCGACACACGTCAGGCCGAGAGAGCCGACACCTCGCGTCCCGGCCAGGTCGCCGCTCCGTTCTCCGGGGTCGTTACGGTCAAGACAGCCGTCGGCGACACCGTCACCGCCGGCCAGCCCGTGGCATCCATCGAGGCGATGAAGATGGAGGCGGCGATCACCGCCCCCGTCGACGGAGTCGTCGAACGCATCGCGATCGACTCCACGCAGCAGGTCGAAGCGGGAGACCTTTTGGTCGTGGTCCGCCCCGCGCAGTAGCCTGGAGGGTGGGCGTCCGCCCGCGCACGCCGCCCTTTGGGAGATTTCGCAGTGACCTCCGACCGCCACGACCAGCCCGATGAAGATGACGTCCACGGCGTCCTCTCCGACTCGGAGAACCTCGACACGACGGGTATCGGCATCCTCGGGGGCGCGACCGAGCAGGTCAGCGTCTCGTTCCTCCCGGCATCCCCCGACGATGACGTCGATGACGACGTGGTCGGCGATGAGGTGCCGTTCAACCGCTACGACACCGTGACCGAGCTCTCGGTCGAGACCGCCGAAGGCGAGATCATCGACGAGCAGCCGGCCGCGACCGCGGAGCCGGCCGTCATCGAGGACGTCACCGACGCCGACGAGGTCGACGACGCTGTTCCGGCTCCGTCGACGAAGGATGCCGTCACTGTCGCGTCGACGTCGGCGCCCTCGGCCGCCACGCCGATGACCCGGTGGGAGGCGCACCACGCCGGTGACACCGAGCGCCGCGAGCGCGCGATCGAGCGCGTCCAGCCCCGCCCGGAGGTCGCGTTGACGTCGAAGCGGCTCGGCGAGTTCGAGCCCGACCGCGAGACCGCGGATCTGCTGACGGCAGATCGCCTGCTCGATCCGCACCAGGTCATCAAGCCCGAACCCGAGGGCGGCTGGCAGCACTTCGTCTATTCGATCTCGGGCCGCCGCATCAATCTCGGCGACAGCAAGCGGGCACGCGCCCGCAAGGCCCTCGACCGCAGGATCGCGGCCCCGCTGAACGGCGGCGCCCGCTTCGTGCCGGTGCTGTCGCGAAAGGGCGGTGTCGGCAAGACCACGATCACGACTCTGCTCGGCATGGCCCTGGCCGATGCGCGCGACGACCGGGTCATCGCCGTCGACGCGAACCCCGACCGCGGCACGCTCGCCGAACGCATCTCCAAGCGCAGCGGCAAGACCGTCCGGGACCTCGTCCGCATGCGCGGCGACGTGGTCGGCTTCAACGACCTGTCGGCGATCGTCGCCCGCGACGAGACGCGCCTCGACGTCGTCGCGTCCGACAGCGACCCACGCGTGTCCGAGGCCTTCAGCGACCGGGACTATCACGACGTCGCGTCGCTGGCCGCGCACTACTACTCGATCGTCTTGACCGACACCGGGACCGGGATCGTCCACTCGGTGATGGGGGCGACCCTCGAGCTCGCCGACCAGCTGGTCATCGTGTCGGGGCTGAGCGTCGATGAGGCGCGCCTGGCGTCCGAGACGATCACGTGGCTCGAGACCAACGGCTACGCCGAGCAGGTGCGCAGCGCGGTCGTCGTGCTCAACACAGCCCGCCCGGGATCACCGCTCGTGCGTGAAGACGAGCTGCAGGCGCACTTCCGCACCCGCGTGCGCGCGGTCGTGCGCATGCCGTACGACCCGCACATCGCCGCCGGCAGCGCGATCTCGTTCCGCGACCTGCAGCCCGAGACGCGGCAGGCTGCGCGCGAACTCGCCGCCACCATCGTCGAGGGGCTCCGCTCGCTCGCTCCGGCCGCCTGACATGGCGGTCCGTCCGATCCGGGTCTTCGGCGACCCCGTGCTGCGCGCCCCGAGTGCGCCCATCGAGACCATCGACGACGGCGTGCGCGCCCTCGTGCAAGACCTCGTCGACACCGTGGAACTGCCCGGTCGCGCCGGCGTCGCGGCACCGCAGATCGGCGTCGGCGTCCGGGCGTTCAGCTACAACATCGACGGTGAGATCGGGTACATCCTCAATCCGGTCCTGGTGGAGGTGCGCGGCGAGCCCGAGGCTGTCGGCGAGGGATGCCTGTCGGTTCCCGGACTGTGGCACGACGCCGTGCGGCATCCGTGGGCCAAGGTCGTGGGAATGGACCTGGACGGCGAGGAGGTCGTGCTCGAGGGCGACGGACTGCTCGCGCAGGCGCTGCAGCACGAGACCGACCACCTCGACGGAAAGCTGTACCTCGACCGCCTGAGCCCGGAGACCCGTCGCGTCGCGATGCGAGAGGTCCGCGAGTCGGACTGGTTTTGACGCGTGGCGGATCAATGCGAGCGGAGCCCGCGTTGATGCGCGACGGGTCAAGGTTGAGTAAGCGAGCGCCAGCGAGCGCATCGAAACCTCCCCGCGCGAGAAGACGCCCTCGCCATCGCGGCGAGGGCGTCTTCTTGCGTGAGCCTCAGCCCAGCGAGACGTTCGTCGTGGTGACGGGGACGCTGTAGAGCTCGTCGACGTCGGCGGCGAAGTCGTCCATGATGACATTGCGCTTGATGCTCATCTTGGGCGTCAGATGCCCCGAGGCCTCGGTCCACTCCGACGGGAGGATCGTGAACTTGCGGATCGACTCGGCGCGCGACACGTGCTTGTTCGCCTCGTCGATCGCCCGCTGCACCTCGGCTCGCACCGCCGGGTTCTTGGCGGCATCCGTCAGCGAGAGGTCGCCCGGAAGCTGGTTGTTCGCGAGCCAGGTCGGCAGCATCTCGGAGTCGAGGGTGACGAGGGCCGCGATGAACGGCTTCTGATCGCCGACCACCACGACCTGCCCGACGATCGGGTTCGCGCGGATCGGGTCCTCGAGCGCGGCGGGGGCGACGTTCTTGCCGCCGGCCGTGACGATGATCTCCTTCTTGCGGCCCGTGATCTTCAGGAAGCCCTCGTCGTCGAACGTGCCGATGTCGCCGGTCTTGAACCAGTCGCCGTCGAACGTCGCCGCCGTCGCCTCGGGGTTGCGCCAGTACTCCTTGAACACGTTGATGCCGCGCACCTGCACTTCGCCGTCCTCGCCGAGACGGACGCCGACGCCGGGGAGCACGGGACCGACGGTGCCGATCTTGGACTTCTTGGCGAGGTTGACCGTCGCCGGAGCCGTCGTCTCGGTGAGGCCGTAGCCCTCGAGGATCACGACGCCGAGGCTGTGGAAGAAGTGGCCCAGACGCGGACCCAGGGGTGCCGAGCCCGAGACGGCGTAGACGACCCGGCCGCCCATCGCCTCGCGGAGCTTGCTGTAGACGAGCCTGTCGAACAGGGCGAACTTGATCTTGGTGCCCAGCGGCACCTTCTTGCCCTCTTCGAGCAGACGCGAGTGCTCGACGGCGGTGTGCGCGGCGGCGCGGAAGATCTTGCCCTTGCCGCCGGCCTCGGCCTTCTGCTCGGCCGAGTTGTAGACCTTCTCGAACACGCGGGGGACGGCCAGGAGGAACGTCGGCTTGAACGAGCCCAGCGCGGGCAGCAGCTGCTTCGTGTCGGGCTGGTGGCCGGTCTTCACACCCGCGTGGATGTCGAGGATCGAGATGAACCGCGCGAAGATGTGCGCCGTCGTGATGAACAGGAGCGTCGACGCCCCCGGCGTCGAGACGACTTCTTCGAGCGCCTTCGCCGAGTTGCGCACGAGGTCGACGAAGTTGCTGTGCGTCAGCACGCAGCCCTTGGGGCGGCCCGTCGATCCCGACGTGTAGATGAGCGTGGCGATGTCGGCACCGTCGGCGATGTTGCGACGGCGCTCGATCTCGTCGTCCGAGACGCCGGCGCCGTCGGCGACGAGCTTCTTCAGGTCGCCGGTGTGCATCGCCCACACGGAACGAAGAAGCGGGAGGTCGGCGCGCACCTCGTCGAGGCGGGCGCTGTGGTCGGGCGACTCGACGATGCAGGCGATCGCGCCGGAGTCCGTGAGGTTCCACGAGATCTGCGCGGCCGAGCTGGTCTCGTACACCGGCACCATGACGGCACCGGCGAAGAACAGCGCCATGTCGACCAGCGTCCAGTCGTATGTCGTGCGCGCGATGAAGCCGACCTTGTCGCCGGGTTCGATGCCTGCGGCGACGAAGCCCTTCGCGAGGGCGATCACCTGGCTGTGGAACTCGGATGCCGTGATGTCGCGCCAGCCGGCGCCGTCGGGCACCGCGAACAGGGCGAGGTTCGGGGTCTTCTTCACCCGCTCCACGAGCAGATCGGTGATGTTGGCCTGCGGGTCGGCAGGCACGATGGCGGGAACTTCGAATTGAACCACGGCAACTCCTTCGGTACCGGTGTGGATCTACAGCGGTGTTCGGGTGACCAGCAGTCTATCCCGGCGACCCTGCCCGTGACGGGATGATCGCGATGACACTGGATCCCAGTGTAGATGATCTCCAGTGCCACGCCCGTGGTGGTGAACCCGCGGCGGCTAGACTTTCATGCGCTGTCGCCCCCGTGCGACGGCCGGAGAGGGACGGGCGTGCTCAAAGTCGGCATCGACATCGGCGGAACGAAGATCGCGGGTGGCGTGGTCGACGCAGGGGGTCGCATCGTCGACAAGCTCCGCGTCGACACCCCGACCGACACGGTCGAGCTCGCGACAGCCGTCATCGACATGGCGAACCACTTCATCGGCGCGCACGACATCGGCGCGGTCGGCGTCGCAGCGGCGGGATTCATCGACAAGGACCGGGCCACGGTCATCCACGCCCCCAACATCGCCTGGCACGACGAACCGCTCAAGGCCACTCTCGAAGCGGGCCTCCGGCTGCCCGTGACGATCGAGAACGACGCCAACGCCGCGGGCTGGGCCGAGTTCCGCTTCGGCGCGGGCCGTGACGTCGACCACATGGTGATGCTGACCATGGGGACGGGGGTGGGTGGTGCCGTCGTGCTGAGCGGTGAGCTCTACCGCGGCGGTCACGGCATCGCCGGCGAACTCGGGCACATGCGCTTCACCCGCGACGGTCGCCCGTGCGGATGCGGTCAGAACGGATGCCTCGAGCAGTACGCGTCGGGTCGGGCGCTGCAGCGCGAGGCGAACGACATCGCGGATGCCGGGGGCATCGGCGCCGCCCTGGCCGCCCTCCGAGACGAGAAGGGCAAGATCTCGGGCCCGGCTGTCTCGAGGCTCGTGCTGGCCGGCGACCCGGGAGCGATCGAAGCGCTGCGTCGGGTCGCGACGGCGCTGGGTGAGGCGTGCGGCGGCTTCCAGGCGGTGCTCGATCCTGAGCTGTTCGTCATCGGCGGGGGAGTCGCGCAGCTCGGCGAAGATCTGCTCGGGCCTGTGCGGATCGCCTACGAGACGTCGCTTCCCGGTTACGGCGACCGGCCCACGGCATCCTTCGCCATCGCGGAACTCGGCAACGACGCGGGCCTCATCGGCGTCGCCGATCTGGCGACCGCGCCGGGGGAGGCGTAGCCGATGTTCTACTGGCTGATGAAGTACGTCGTGATCGGGCCTGTCGTCAAGGCGATCTTCCGGCCCTGGATCGTCGGACGCCGGAACGTCCCCGTCGAGGGCGCGGCGATCCTCGCGAGCAACCACCTCTCATTCGTCGACTCGGTGTTCCTGCCCCTGATGATCGACCGGCCGGTGTCGTTCCTGGCCAAGAGCGACTACTTCACCGGCAAGGGCCTCAAGGGCTGGGCAACGCGCATGTTCTTCAAGGCCACGGGTCAGCTGCCGATCGACCGGTCGGGGGGCAAAGCCTCCGAGGCATCTCTCAACACAGGCCTTCAGGTGCTGGGACGAGGCGACCTGCTCGGCATCTACCCCGAGGGCACCCGCAGCCCCGACGGCAAGCTGTACCGCGGCCGCACCGGCATCGCCCGCATGGCGCTCGAGGCGCACGTGCCCGTGGTGCCCGTGGTCATGGTCGACACCGACACGATGATGCCGATCGGAACGCGCATCCCGCGCGTCGCGCGCGTCGGAATCGTGATCGGCGAGCCCCTCGACTTCTCGCGGTTCGCGGGCATGGAGAGCGACCGCTACATCCTTCGATCCATCACCGACGAGATCATGGTCGCCCTCCAGCGCATCGGCGAGCAGGAGTACGAGGACGTCTACGCCTCGACGGTGAAGGACCGGCTGAAGACCACGGTCTGAGGGCCCGTCACACCGACCGGAAAGACCGCGGCGCGCCGATAGACTTGGCGGATGCTTCAGCACCTCGACGGCCTCGATCAGTGGCGCAACCTGCCCATCAAGCAGCAGCCCGCGTGGCCCGACGCCGACGCCGTCGCGGCCGTCTCGGCCGAGATCGCGACCCTCCCGCCCCTCGTGTTCGCCGGTGAGGTCGACAACCTCCGCGATCGGCTCGCCCGCGCGGCATCCGGTGAGGCGTTCCTCCTGCAGGGGGGCGACTGCGCCGAGACCTTCGCCGGCGCCACGGCCGAGCAGATCCGCAACCGCATCAAGACGGTGCTGCAGATGGCTGTCGTCCTGACCTACGGCGCGTCGATGCCGATCGTGAAGATGGGTCGCATGGCGGGGCAGTTCGCCAAGCCGCGCTCCAGCGACAACGAGACGCGCGGCGATGTGACGCTCCCCGCGTACCGCGGCGACATCGTCAACGGATTCGATTTCACCGAGGCGTCCCGCACGGCAGACCCCCAGCGTCTGCTGAAGGGGTACCACACGGCCGCATCGACGATCAATCTGATCCGCGCGTTCACCCAGGGTGGATTCGCCGACCTGCGCGAGGTCCACTCGTGGAACAAGGGCTTCGCCCAGAACCCCGCCAACCAGCAGTACGAGCGGCTCGCCGGCGAGATCGATCGGGCCATCAAGTTCATGGCCGCTGCGGGCGCCGATTTCGATCAGCTGCGCTACGTCGAGTTCTACACCGGTCACGAGGGCCTGCTGATGGACTACGAGCGTCCCATGACACGCATCGACTCGCGGACCGGAACGCCCTACAACACCTCGGCGCACTTCCTGTGGATCGGAGAGCGCACCCGCGAGCTGGACGGTGCGCACGTCGATTACTTCTCGCGCATCCGCAACCCCATCGGCGTGAAGCTCGGCCCCAGCACGACGCCCGAGACCGCGCTCGAGCTGATCGACAAGCTCGATCCCGAGCGGGAGCCCGGACGGCTGACGTTCATCACGCGCATGGGTGCGGGCAAGATCCGCGACGCGCTTCCGCCCCTGCTCGAGGCCGTGCGCGACTCGGGGGCGACTCCGCTGTGGGTCACGGATCCGATGCACGGCAACGGCATGACGACGCCCACCGGCTACAAGACGCGTCGCTTCGACGACGTGGTCGACGAGGTGCGCGGGTTCTTCGAGGCCCACCGCGCCGTCGGCACGTTCCCGGGCGGCATCCACATCGAGCTCACCGGTGACGATGTCACCGAGTGCCTCGGCGGGTCGGAGCACATCGACGAGGCGACCCTCGCGACGCGGTACGAATCGCTGTGCGACCCGCGCCTCAACCACATGCAGAGCCTCGAGCTCGCGTTCCTCGTCGCCGAGGAGCTCGAGAAGCGCTGACCGGATGCCGCCGCCCGCGGCATCCGGAATCTGATCGGCCTCGCGGCGAACGCTGATCCCTGCGTGGTCTGCCTGAATGTGGCGCTCGGTTGAGACGGTGAGCCGCCGGGGGTCAGCCGAAGGCGACGATGCGCACGTTCGATCCGCGTGCGACGAGGCTTCCGGCTTCGGGGTTCGTGCCGGTCGCGGTGAAGAGACCCCAGACGAGCTCGGGAACGTTCGAGGTGGGGTTGAGTCCCGCCTCGCGCAGGATCCGGACGGCCTCGGCGACGCTCTCGCCGTCGACGTCGGGCACCTCGACCGGGGCGGGACCCTTCGAGACGATGAGGGTGGTCGAGTCGCCGGGGCGCCACCAGCCTCCGCCTGAGCGATCGGTCATGCGGATGACGCGGCCGTCCTCGACGGTCTCGCTGAACTCCTCGGGGCGCTCCGACACCGTGATGCCGAGGTTCGACAGCGTCGCGGCGGCGTTGTCGGCACTCTCGCCCGCGACGTCGGGGAGAGGCCCGAGCGAGATCCACAGGGTCGCGGCGTCACCCTGGCGCACGGTGCAGCCCTCGCCGCACGCGACGTCCTGCGAGCCGTCGTCCGGCGCGCCGGCGGGTCGGATCATCACGCCGATGACGGAGCCCGACGCGGAATCGGTGTAGAACTCGGAGCTGTCCTCGGCCACAGCGACGAACTGGTCGCCGAGGATCGTGCGGGCATCGGCCTCGGGGATCCCCAGGAACGACGAGAAGGTGGCCTCTGCCGGCCCCTGCGACACGTAGACGTCGACCGAGGTCTCCCGGTCGACGCGCGCACCGGCGTCGGGGTCGGTGCGGATGACCTGCCCGGCGGGGACGTCGAGGCTCGTCTCGCCGCGCTCAGCCGTGATGAGGGTGTCCTGGAGGAGTCGGGCCTGCGCTTCGGCGTAGGTGCCCCCCGAGACGTCGGCGACGACGACCAGCGATCCCGGTCCGGAGCCGAACCACCAGCCCGCACCGCCGGCGAGGCCGGTGAGCAGCAGCACGACGGCGACCAGCCACGCACCCTTGACCGAACGGCGCCGCGTGGCGCGGCGCAGGCGCGTGGCGTTGTCGGCGTCGTCGATCGGCGCCGTCGCGATCCCGCCGGTCACCGGCAGCACCTGAGTCAGCTCGCCCGATGCGATGCCCTCGTCGCGGGTGATGCCGATCGTCGAGGTGCGGGTCACCTGCGGCGAGATCCCGAGCTCGCGCTCTATCTCGCGCAGCCGATCGAGCATCTCGCGGGCATCCATCGGCCGGTCGTCCGGCGAGCGCTCGGTCGCCCACAGCACGAGCTCGTCGAGGGCCTCGGGCACACCGGGGTTCTTCACGCTCGGACGGGGCACCGAGTCGGTGGCGTGCTGGAAGGCGATCTGCATCGGCTGCTCGCCCTTGTACGGCTGTTCGCCGGTGAGCATCTCGTAGAGCAGGATGCCGAGCGCGTAGATGTCGCTGCGGGCGTCGGCGGTGCCGCGCGTGACGAGCTCGGGCGCGAGATACGCGATCGTGCCGAGCAGCTGCGCACCGGTGGCGGTGTTGGCGGTCGTCGCGCGCGCGAGCCCGAAATCGCCGATCTTGATGCGACCGTCCTCGGCGAGCAGCACGTTCTCGGGCTTGACGTCGCGGTGGACGATGCCGGCCCTGTGCGCTGCCGCGAGCCCCGACAGGATGGCATCCATGATCGTGATCGTCTGCGGGATCGTGAGGCGCCGCTGCTCGCGCATGAGCTCGCGCAACGTGATGCCGGGAAGGTACTCCATGACGAGGTAGGCCATGTCGCCGTCCTGGCCCTGGTCGAACACGTTGACGACGTGCGGGTCGGCCAGGCGCGCGGCGGCACGGGCCTCTTGGATGAAGCGGCTCTGGAACACGGTGTCGTCGCTCAGATGCCCGTGCATGACCTTGAGCGCGATGCGGCGTTCGAGTCGCAGATCGGTCGCGACGTAGACCGTCGCCATGCCTCCGCGCGCAATGCGGGCACGAACGCGGTATCGGCCGTCGACGAGACGGCCGATCAGCGGGTCGGCCTGCTGACTCGTGCTCACGCCGAAAGTCTACGGAGCACAGGGCCCGACCCCGGGCAGCGGCTCACCCCTGGTCGTGCGGGATCACGCTCAGCCGAGGGCCGCGAGCCACGCATAGGCCGGCTGCTCCCACTGCGCGTAGCGGTCGGGATGCGCCGAGATCTGCACGGCCTGCGCCGCCTCCGCGTACGACAGGTTCTGCCAGCCGGGGATGTCGAGGAGCCCGCGCGTGCGGGTCCCGTTCGGATCGCTCGAGCCGCCGTAGAACACGCGCGTCGAGCGCGCGGTGTCGCGGATCTCCTCGGGCGTGCCCCACCCGCTGCTCGGACGCTGCTGGAACAGGCCGAGCGAGTCGCGGTCGCCCCAGTCGAGGTTGCGGATCCAGGATTCCTGCATCGCGGTGCCGAGGGCGATCGCGATCCCGCGGTCGGACACCCCGAGTTCGCGGCCGATCTGGATGATGAGGCGCGCGTTGGCCGTCTGCTCCTGGTCCAGCCCGACGGCCACCGGAGCGGGCGCCGGTGCCGGGGCAGGGGCGGGCGCGGAGGCGAGTACTGCGGCCCCGGGCATCGTGAGCGTCTGCCCCGGGTAGATGATCGAGGCGCGCGTGAGCCCGTTGGCGTCGAGCACGGCCTGCGTCGACGTTCCGTGCTTCTGCGCGATCGCACTGATCGTGTCTCCGGCGACGATGATGTAGCCGACGGATGCCGCGGGCGGCGCCGGCGGCGCAGCCGCTGCCGGCGGTGCTGCGGGCGGGGCCGCAGAGGCGCCCGGAATGGAGAGCGTCTGCCCCGGATAGATGATCGAGGCGCGCGTGAGCCCGTTCGCGTCGAGCACGGCCTGCATCGAGACTCCGTGCTTGGACGCGATCGCGATGATCGTGTCTCCGCTGACGACGGTGTACCCGCCGGATGCCGCCGGAGCGGGTGTCGAGGGGGCGGCGGCGGCCGGTGCGGCGCCGACGAGGCGCAGCACCTGACCGGGACGGATCACCGAGTCGTCCCACGACAGGCCGTTGAGGGCGAGCAGGTCGGCGGTGCGGAGGCCGAACCGCGAAGCGATGCCGCTGACGGAGTCCCCGCTCACGACCGTGTAGGTCTCGGGCGCGGTGGACGTCGGTCGCGGGAGCGCCACGAGCGGCACCCCCGACAGCATCGGGGTCGCGCGCAGCGCCGGGCTGCGATCGGCTGCCTGCTCGCCGGCGACAGCGGGGGAGGACCCCAGCATCACGGCGAGCGAGCCCACGAGGGCGGCGGGTACGGCGAACGCTCGGGCGTCGCGGAACTGCTTCGTTGCGGTGTCGAGTGGCACGGGAGACCCCTCTCTGTCGACGGGGAAACGGTGTCACGGATGACAACCACTGTCAACTGGAGTCAACTCCTGTGGCTGATGTGGTAGGTGTGACGTCTGAGGTACGCGCCCCACCTGCGATCAAGGGAAGCAGCGTCCGCGATCGGTGGAATAGTGGATGCCGTGACCGCTGACATCGCGCCGCGAACCCCGACCGAATGGCTGACGCTCCCCGAGCTCGTCGAAGCGCTCGGCGAGCCGCTTCCCCGCGTCCGCCGCCTGCTCGACGACTTCCACCTCATCGGCTCGCGTCGAGACGGCACATTCAAGGTGCCGGCGGTGTTCCTCCTCGACGGCGAGCCGATCTCATCGCTGCGCGGGACCGTGATCGTCCTCCACGACGCCGGCTTCACCGACGACGAGGCGATCGAGTGGCTCCTCGAAACCGAGGAGTCCATCGGCCGACCGCCCATCGAGTCGCTGCGCGCGGGCCGCAAGAGCGAAGTCCGGCGCATCGCGCAGGCGCTCGCCTGACCCGGACGACGGTCAGGTCGTGCGCACCGTCGCGGCGCGTGCGAGATCACGGAGCGATCCGACCGCGGCGTTGTCCAGGTGTGCGCCGTTGAGCGCACGCTCGGCCTGCCTGGCGTAGTCGGTGATGAGAGCCTCGACGCGATCGAGGGCTCCGGAATCGATGATCGTGCGCTGGAGGGCCGCGACCTGGTCTGCGTCGAGCAGGGGATCGCCGATGAGCTCGTCCACGATGCGCCTCGCGGTCGGTGTCAGTCCTTCGCGCGCGTACGCGATCAGCACGGTGCGCTTGCCCTCTCGCAGATCGTCGCCCGAGGGCTTGCCCGTCTCGCTCTCGTCGCCGAACACGCCGAGCACGTCGTCCCGCAGCTGGAAGGCCATTCCCACGGGGTGCCCGAACGTCGCGAGAGCGTCGCGCTGAGCGGCATCGGCCCCGGCGAGCGCGGCGCCGATGGCCAGCGGCTGCTGAATCGAATAGCGCGCCGATTTGAGGGATGCCACGCGCAGCGCCCGCTCGGCATGGCGTTCGTCGGGTTCGCTGCGGAACGCGGACTCCTCGGCGATGTCGAGGAACTGACCGATCGTGACCTCGCGCCTCATCAGGGCGTACTCGCGACGGGCCGCCCGGGCGCGGCCGCTGTCGATGGCGTCGAGTCCCTCTTCGAGCAGGTCGTCGCTCCACGCCACCAGGAGATCGCCGAGCAGGATCGCGCCCGAGCGGCCGAACGACGGTGCATCGCCGACCCACCCGGCCGCGCGATGAGATGCCTCGAGCGCACGGTGGGCGGCCGGGCGTCCGCGACGGGTGTCGGAGTTGTCGATGATGTCATCGTGGATGAGGGCGGCGGCATGGAAGAGCTCGAGCGATGCGGCCGCCGACAGGACGGCATCCGGGATCTCGCGAGGGGGGCCCGCCGCCTCCTCCACAGCCCTCCACCCGGCGATGCAGAAGCGGCCGCGCAGACGCTTGCCGCCCGTGACGGCGGAGGCGCCGGCCTCGACGAAGAGCTCGGCTTCGGCGCCGAAATCGGCGGTCGCGGATCGCTGCGCCGCGAGGAATATGTCGAGTCGCTGGGAAACCGCTCGAATGGGGTCCGTGGAGGCTGACACGGGCCTAGCCTAGTGTTCGACGCGACGCGTAGAATCGTCGGACACCAGCACCCATAAGGGGGATGCATGCCTCTCTCCGAACAGGAGCAGCGCCTGCTCGATGAGATGGAACGCCATCTCATGCGCAACGACGCAGATGTCGTTAGCGCGCCGCGGGACGGCCGCACTCTGAGCTATCGCAACATCGTCTACGGAACGATCCTCGTGCTCGTCGGTCTCGGCGGGCTCCTCGTAGGCGTCGCGATCCCGTTGATCCCCGTCGGCGTCATCGGATTCGTCGTGATGCTCGGGGGCGTTCTGTTCGCCGTCACCCCCGCCAAAGGCCTCGGCGCACCGCCGGCGGAGCCGTTGCAGCGACCCACCCCGCAGCGCACCGGCTCGTCGTTCATGGATCGCATGAACGACCGCTGGGACAAACGCCAGGGCGAGCGCTGAGCGCGCCGGCCTGACGCGGAGCCACCGGCTCCGCAGATCTTCGAAAAAGCACCGACCTCCGGGTCGGTGCTTTTTTGCGTGCCCGGTGGCGCAATCGACCCCCGGCGGAGCGATCCGACCGGAAAGTGATAGCAAAGTGGAGGGAAGTGGAGTAAAGTGGTGGGTATCCCGGGGGGCCGGACAAAGGGGGGTGGAGTGAACCGATGCTGTTGGGCACGCACTCTCCCAAGCTGGACGACAAGGGTCGCGTCATCCTCCCCGCGAAGTTCCGCGATGACCTCGGCGGCGGCGTCGTGGTGACGCGGGGACAGGATCGCTGCCTCTACGTATTCAGCACTCAGGAGTTCGAGCGGGTGCACGAGCGCATCCGCGAGGCGCCGCTCGCGAACAAGCAGGCACGCGACTTCCTCCGCATGTTCCTGTCTGGTGCGAGCGCCGAGAAGCCCGACAGCCAGAACCGCATCACGATCCCCGCTTCGCTGCGGGCCTACGCAGGCCTGGATCGCGAACTGGTCGTCACCGGAGTCGGCGCCCACGCCGAGATCTGGAACGCCGACTCGTGGAACGCCTACGCCGACGCGAACGAAGAGACCTACGCCGAGCTCGAGCAGGAGGTGATCCCGGGCCTGTTCTGAGGCCCTCGGTCCTGACTCCCAGCCGCTTGACTCCCTGGCGCACTTCCCCGGTGCCAGGTCGGAGCGGATGGGGATCAGGACCGAGGGAATCGCGCCCCCGACACCATGAGCCCGAACGACATCCACACCCCTGTCCTGCTGGAGCGCTGCGTCGAGCTGCTGGCCCCGGCCCTGTCGCGAGACGGCGCCGTATTCGTCGACGGCACGCTCGGCATGGGCGGGCACTCCGAGGCCTTCCTCGAGCGCTTCCCGCACATCCGCCTCGTGGGACTCGACCGCGACACCGACGCCCTGCGCATCGCGGGGGAGCGGCTCGCCCGCTTCGGCGACCGCGTCACGCTCGTGCACACCGTCAACGACGGGATCGCGGCCGCGGTGCGATCGGCCGGATACGACGCCGCCGACGGCATCCTGTTCGATCTGGGCGTCTCATCGCTGCAGCTCGACCGGGCCGACCGCGGCTTCGCCTATTCGCAGGATGCGCCGCTGGACATGCGCATGGACCAGACCACCGGGACGACGGCGGCCGACATCGTCGCGTCGTACGGCGAGGGCGATCTGCGCCGCATCTTCGAACGCTACGGCGAGGAGAAGCTCGCCGGGCGGTATGCACGCGCCATCATCGCGGCCCGCCAGCAGTCGCCCGTCGACCGTTCGGGCCGGCTCGTCGAGATCCTCATCGCCGCGACGCCCTACGCCGCCCAGCGCCAGGGTCACCCCGCCAAGCGGGTGTTCCAGGCCCTGCGCATCGAGGTGAACCGCGAACTGGCGGTGCTCGAGCGCGCCGTTCCCGACGCCCTCGACATCCTCCCGGTCGGCGGACGCATCGTGGTGCTGTCGTTCCAGTCGCTCGAGGACCGCATCGTCAAGCGGGTACTGGCCGCGGCCACCGCGTCGACGGCCCCCGCGGGTCTTCCCGTGGAGCTTCCCGAGCACCAGCCGAAGTTCCGTCTGCTCGTCCGGGGCGCTGAGCTCGCGTCCGATCAGGAGCGCGAGCGCAACCCCCGTGCCATCCCCGTGCGGCTGCGTGCCGCCGAGCGAGTGAGGGCCGCCGCATGAGCGCCACAGCCATCGCCCCCGCGATCCTCCCCTCACGGCAGGATGCGCCGGGTCGCCGCCTCCAGGCGGTCGGACAGCCCGCGCGCCGTCGCCGCCCGAAGCTCGTGTACGGCGTCGTCGCCGTGCTCGGGACGTTCCTCATCGGTGCCGCCCAGATGGGTCTGTCGATCCTCACGACCCAGACCTCGTACGAGATATCGACGCTCACCAACGAGCAGCGCCAGCTGACGTGGGACCGCCAGATCGTCACCGACGACCTCGCCGGGCTCAGCTCGCCCCAGTACCTCGCGGCGAACGCCGGTGCGCTCGGCATGGTGATCGACGAATCGCCGAACTTCGTGCGACTCAGCGACGGCGCACTCAGCGGCGCGGGGATCGCGGCGTCGTGGTACTCCACCGTCGACGCGTACAACCGCGGATCCGTCGCGAACTCGCTCATCACCTCCACCCCTCTCGTGACCGCCCCCGATGCGACGATCGCGGCCGTGCCGACCGAAGAGGTCCCCGCCGATCTGACCGGCGGAGTCTCGAACACACCGCCGCCGCTGACCGACGGCCTGCCCACCCCCAGCACACACTGAGTACATGACCACGAGAAGCACGAGGGGCCCGCGCCGCCGCACGGTGGTCGCTCTCGCCGTCGTCCTCGCGGTGCTCGGCGTCTTCCTCGTGCGCCTCGTCGACATCCAGGTCGTCAACGCCGACGAGCACATCGAGGATTCGATGGAGATGGCGTTCGGTGCGAATCAGACCCTCTACGGCACCCGCGGGTCGATCGTCGACGAGACGGGCCAGACGCTCGCGGGCAGCATCCTGCAGTACGACTGCCAGCTCGACCCGCTCCTGATCACCCAGATCGACGCGCAGATCGCCGGGGGGGAGTCGACCGCACAGCCGTGGTCGGCCGTGTCGAGCGACATCGCCGAGGTGCTGGAGAAGAGCGTCGAGGACGTGCAGAAGATCGTGGGCGACGCCCTCGCCGCCAACTCCGAGTCCCGGTACGCGGTGCTGGCCGATGGAGTGTCGACCGAGCAGTACCGGGAGCTCGCCGACATCGGCGTGCCCTACCTCGTCTGCACGTCGCACCCGGCGCGCACCTACCCCGACGGCGCCGTCGGCGGCAACCTCGTCGGCTTCATGAGCTCCGACGGCGAACCGCTCGAAGGGCTCGAGATCGCCCAGAACCAGTGCCTGACGGCCACGAACGGCTCGCTGAGCTATCAGCAGGGCAAGGACGGCGTCACGATCCCGGGCACGGAACGCCAGGTCGACGCCGTGGACGGCGGCACGCTGAAGCTCACGATCAACCGCGACCTGCAGTGGTACATGACGCAGCTCATCGCGGAGCAGGTGCAAGACATGGCCGCGCAGCGCGGCGCGATCCTGGTCGTCGAGACGGCGACCGGCAAGATCCGTGCCGCCGCGGAGTACCCGACGCTCGACCCGAACAACGTCGAGGGATCGGCCGAGAGCGACCGCAGCAGCCAGATCTTCCGAGGCACGTTCGAGCCGGGTTCGACGTTCAAGGCGCTCACGGCGGCGACCGTGATGGATGCCGGTGGGCAGACCCCGACGTCGACGGTGGTCTCGTCGGGCTTCGAGACCTTCCCCAACGGTGCGCGCGTCCGCGACGCCTTCGGGCACCCCGCCTACACGTACACGCTCGCCGGCGTCCTGATGGACTCGTCGAACGCCGGCATCTCGCACTTCAGCGAGAAGGTCGACGACCAGACCCGCTACGACTACCTCTCGCGCTTCGGCATCGGTCAGGGCAGTTCCGTCGGATTCCAGGGCGAGGCGAGCGGATCGCTGCGCACGCCCGACCAATGGGACAACCAGACGAAGTACAACACCTCGTACGGGCAGGGCCTCACCACGACGATGCCCGAGCTCGCCGGCGCCTACGCGGCGATCGGCAACGACGGCGTGCGGATGCCGCTGTCGCTGGTCGAATCCTGCACCGCCGCCGACGGCACGGTCGTCGCCCCCGAGCTGCCCGAACCCGTGCAGGTCGTCAGCGCGCAGACCGCCTACGACACACGCCTCATGCTCGAGAACGTGTTCATCCAGGGGGCGCTGTCCAAGACGCTCGCCGTGGACGGCTACCGCATCGGCGGCAAGACGGGCACCGGTGAGAAGTCCGATGGTGCCGGCGGCTACAAGAACGGCGTCTACTACACGACCATGGTGGGCATGGCCCCGATCGAGGATCCCGAGTACGTCGTGGTCGTCACCCTCGACGAACCGACGAAGGTAAAGTCGTCTGCGGCCAACGCGACCGCGTTCCAGAAGGCGATCACCCAGGTGCTGAAGACGTACCGCGTCATGCCCACCACCACGACGCCCACGCTGCTCCCGAAATTCGGCTGAGCGTGGCCGCGATCCACGAGCGGCCGGAGAACCGATGATCCACCTCACTCTCGCCCGCATGTCCGAGGCACTGCACGGCGAACTCCACCTCGCCGGTGGCGACACCCCCGACACGATCGTCTCGGGTGCCGTCGACACCGACTCCCGGCTCATCGAGGCAGGCGGAGTGTTCGTGGCGAAGCCCGGCGAGACCACCGACGGGCATCGCTTCGTCGGCGCAGCCGTCGAGCGCGGCGCGGCGGTCGCCATCGTCGAGCACGTGGTCGACGATGCCGTGTCGCAGATCGTGGTCGCCGATGTCGTCGCGGCCCTCGCAGACCTCGCCCGCCTCGTGGTCGCCGACGTGCGCACCCGTGGCAGCCTGCGCATCGTCGGCATCACCGGCTCCAACGGCAAGACCACGACGAAGAACCTCCTCGCCCGCATCCTCGAGGGCGAGGGCGAGACCGTCTCGCCGAAGGCCTCGTTCAACAACGAGGTCGGAGCGCCGCTGACGATGCTGCGCGTCACCGATGACACGCGGTTCCTCGTCAGCGAGTTCGGCGCCAGTGCGCCCGGCGAGATCGCCCGTCTGGCCGGTCTCGTCAAGCCCGACATCGGGGTCGTCCTGATGGTCGGCATGGCCCACGCCGGCGGCTTCGGGGGCATCGAGGCGACCTTCGCCGCGAAGTCCGAGCTCGTCCGCGCCCTCCGTCCCGGAGGGATCGCGGTCCTCAACGCCGACGACTCCCGTGTGGCCGCGATGGCGCCCATCGCCGCCGAGCAGGGGTGCTCGGTGGTCTGGTTCGGGCGCGGAGACGCGGCCGAGGTGCGCGGCGACGAGGTCGTGGTCTCGGCATCCGGCACCACCTGCCGTGTGACCGTCGCGGGCGAGACCCTGCCGCTGCGACTGAGGGTGCTCGGCGAGCACCACGTCATGAACGCCCTCGCGGCGATCGCGGCTGCCACGGCGCTCGGCGTGCCGCTGGCGGACTGCATCGAGCGACTCGAGACCATCGACATCGCCGAGCGATGGCGCATGCAGCCCCTCGGCTCGGACCGCGTGCGCATCATCAACGACGCCTACAACGCGAGTCCCGACTCGATGGCTGCGGCGCTGCGCACCCTCGCGCAGATCACCGGGCCCGACGAGCGCATGGTCGCGGTGCTGGGCGCGATGAGCGAGCTGGGGGAGTTCTCGGGCGAAGAGCACGACCGCGTCGCGGAGCTCGCGGTCCGCCTGCGCATCCCGCGCATCGTCGTGGTGGGTGCCGACGCCCGTCGTCTGTTCATCTCGGCGATCGGCCAGGGATCGTGGGACGACGAGGCGGTGTTCTTCGCCTCGGCCGACGAGGCCTACGACTACCTCCTGTCGGAACTGCGCGACGGCGACCGCGTGCTCGTCAAGTCGTCCAACGCGGCGGGGCTGCGGTTCCTGGGGGATCGTCTGGGAGAATCGTTCTCGTGAGATCACTCCTGACCGCCGCAGCGATCTCGCTGGCCTTCACTCTCTTCCTCACCCCGGTCTTCCTCCGGCTGTTCCGCAAGTGGGGCTGGGGTCAGGTCATCCGAACGCCCGACGACGTGCGCAACCCGAGCCACGGCGAGAAGCGCGGCACCCCCACGATGGGCGGCACGATCTTCATCGCCGGCACGCTCGTCGGGTACCTCGTCGGCACCTACGCCGGCAACAACCCTCCGACCATCTCCGGGTGGCTCGTGGTGTGGATGATGCTGGGATTCGGGGCCGTCGGCTTCATCGACGACTTCATGAAGGTGCGCAGTCAGCGCAGCCTCGGTCTCTCGGGCTGGCGCAAGGTCGTGGGCCAGGTGCTGGTCGCGGTGCCGTTCGGCATCGTGTCGCTGATGTTCCCCAACGCGGCCGGCCAGACGCCCGCCTCGCCCTACATCTCGGTGTTCCGCGACATACCCTGGCTGGGATTCCTCACCCTCGGCGTCGTGGTGGGGACGATCCTCTATCTGCTCTGGGTCACCTTCATCGGCGTCGCCTTCTCGAACAGCGTCAATGTGACCGACGGTCTGGACGGACTCGCCGCCGGTGCCGGCATCTTCGTCGTCGGCGCGTACAGCCTCATCGCATTCTGGCAGTTCAACCAGTCCTGCTCCGGCGCCACGGTGACCGAGGGACTCGAGGCCGCCTGCTATCAGACCCGCGACCCGTTCGACCTGGCCATCATCTCCGCGGCGTTCATCGGCGCCCTCGTGGGCTTCCTCTGGTGGAACGCGCCCAAGGCCGAGGTCTTCATGGGAGACGTCGGCTCGATGGCGATCGGCGGCGTCATCGCGGCCATGGCCATCCTCACCCGCACCGAGCTGCTCGCGGTGCTCGTGGCCGGTGCGTTCATCATCGGTCCCGGGTCGGTGATCCTGCAGCGTCTGTACTTCAAGCTGAGCCGAGGCAAACGCCTGTTCCTGATGAGCCCGTTCCACCATCACCTCGAGATGCGCGGCTGGCTCGAGATCACGATCGTGGTGAGGATGTGGATGATCGCGGGCATCCTCGCGGTATCGGGCATCGGCCTGTTCTACGTCGAGTGGCTGGCCCGCACGTGACGGCAGAGCGACTGGTCGGTCTGACCAGCTGGCACGCCGACTGGTCGGGTCTGCGCGTCGCGGTGCTGGGGCTGTCGGTCACGGGCTTCTCGGTCGCCGACACCCTGGCCGAGCTCGGCGCCGATGTGCTCGTCGTGACCGAGAAAGCCGACGAAGAGTACGCGGCGCTGCTGCCCGTCATCGGAGCGCGTCTGTGGACCGGGTCGCTGGACCGCGTGCCCGCCGAGCTCGTCGCGTTCGAGCCCGACGTCGTGGTCGCCTCGCCGGGCTTCGCGCCCTCGCATCCGGTCATCGCCTGGGTGCAGGATGCCGGCATCGCCCTGTGGGGCGACATCGAGCTCGCCTGGCGCGTGCGCGACAAGGTCGTGCGCCCGGACGGCAGCGCGGCGGACTGGATCCTCATCACCGGGACGAACGGCAAGACGACGACCACCCGGCTCACCGCGACGATGCTGTCCGCGGGCGGCCTGCGGGCGGCGCCCGTGGGAAACATCGGGACACCGGTGCTCGATGCCGTGCGCGACCCCGCCGGGTTCGACGCCCTCGTCGTCGAGCTGTCGAGCCACCAGCTCTGGTACCTCGGGCTGCAGCGCGGCGCCGAACGCGTGTCGCCGCACGCGGCGGTGTGCCTCAACCTCGCCGACGACCACCTGGAGTGGCACGGCTCTGCCGAGGCCTACCGCGACGCGAAGGCGCTCGTCTACGACAACACCCGCGTCGCCTGCGTGTACAACAAGGCCGACCCCGCCACCCGGCGCATGGTCGAGGAGGCCGAGGTGGTCGACGGCGCCCGGGCGATCGGCTTCGATCTGGGCATCCCGGGCCCCAGTGATCTCGGTGTCGTCGAGGGCATCCTCGTCGATCGCGCGTTCCTCGAGGACCGACGCACGAGCGCGCTCGAGTTCGCGACCCTCGCACTGCTGGCCGAGTCGGGCCTGTCGGCCCCGCACATCGTGTCGAACATCCTCGCCGCCGCGGCGCTCGCGCGATCGCTCGACGTCGACCCGTCGGCGATCCGCCAAGCGCTGCAGGGCTTCCGTCTCGATCCGCATCGCATCGAGGTCGTGGCCGTCACCGGCGGCATCACGTGGGTCGACGACTCGAAGGCGACCAACCCGCACGCGGCGGCGTCGTCGCTCGCGGCCTACCCGGGAGCGGTCTGGGTCGTCGGCGGCCTGCTCAAGGGCGTCGACATCTCGGACCTCGTCGCCGGGCGGGGTGCCACGGCGAAGGCTGCCATCGTGATCGGCGAAGATCGCACCGCAGTCGTCGCTGCGTTCTCGCGACACGCGCCCGGGGTGCCGGTTTTCGAGGTCGACGGCGCTGAGACTGAAGACGTCATGGCGCAAGTCGTGGAAGTGGCGGTGGATGTCGCCCGTGACGGGGACGTTGTTCTGCTCGCCCCCGCTGCGGCATCCTTCGACCAGTTCTCGTCCTACGCCGACCGCGGTCGGCGTTTCGCCGCCGCGGTGAAGAAGAGGCTCGGAGGGGGCGCGGATGGCGAACACGACGTCGACCCGGATGCCCCCGGAGCAGCTTCCGCCTGACCCGGGTTCGAAGGGTGGACTGGCGGCGCGCGTGTCGCTCGGCCGCGTCTTCGCGCCGGTGCCGAGCGAGTTCCTGCTCATCTCGTCGACCGCGCTTCTGCTGACGATCTTCGGGCTCGTCATGATCCTGTCCGCCACATCGGCGAACTCGGCGGCGATCGGCGAGTCGCCGTTCGACGCCGTCATCAAGCAGGGCGTCTTCGCGATGATCGGCGTACCGCTGATGTTCATCGCGAGCCGGTTCCCTGTGCAGTTCTGGAAGCGCGTCGCGTGGCCGGTGCTGATCGGGGCGACGATCTTCCAGCTCCTGGTGTTCACGCCCCTCGGCGTCGAGGCGTACGGAAACCGCAACTGGATCTCGATCGCGGGCCTCCAGGCCCAGCCGTCGGAGTTCCTCAAGCTCGCGCTGGCGCTCTGGGTCGGCTACATCCTGTATCGCAAGCGCACCCTGCTCGGGCTCTGGCGTCACGTGTTCATCCCCCTCGTGCCGGTGTCGATCCTCGTCATCGGCACCGTGCTGGCGGGAGACGACCTCGGCACCGCGATGGTGCTCGGCCTCATCGTGCTCGCCGGGCTCTTCTTCTCGGGCGTCAAGCTGCGCATCTTCGTGCTGCCCGCGATCGGCGCAGCCCTCGCCGTGGCCTACCTCGCCGTCACGAGCCCCGACCGCGTGCGACGCTTCATGAGCTTCCTCAACCCGAACTGCCTCGCCGACTACCACTTCGACTGCTATCAGCCCCTGCACGGCGTGTGGGGCCTCGCAGGAGGCGGTGTCTTCGGGCTCGGACTCGGCAACTCCCGCGAGAAGTACGACTGGCTGCCCGCCGCGGCGAACGACTACATCTTCGCGATCGTCGGGGAAGAACTCGGACTGATCGGGTGCGTCGTGGTGCTCGCGCTCTTCGCCCTGTTCGCCGTCGGCGCCTTCCACGTCATCCGCAAGACCGACGACCCGTTCGTGCGCATCGTGTCGGGAGGCATCACGATCTGGATCGTGGGCCAGGCGCTCATCAACGTCGGCGTGGTGCTTCGGGTCTTCCCGGTGCTGGGCGTGCCGCTCCCGTTCATGTCGCAAGGCGGCACGTCGCTGCTCTCGGTGCTGGTCGCGTGCGGTGTTCTGCTGTCGTTCGCGCGGGCACTGCCCGCCAAGCGCGTCCCCGCCCCGGTGCGGGCGCCCGCGGTGCGGCGTGGGAGGATCTCGGGGTGAGACCTTCCCCCGAACACCGCACGTATCTGCTCGCCGGGGGAGGCACCGCCGGCCACGTCAATCCGCTGCTCGCTGTCGCCGACGCCCTGCGTCGCCGCGAGCCCGATGCCGACATCCTCGTGCTCGGCACGCGGGAGGGCCTCGAGGCCCGGCTCGTGCCCGAGCGCGGCTACGAGCTGCTGTTCATCGACAAACTGCCCTTCCCGCGCCGCCCGAACCGGGCCGCAGCAGCGTTCCCCGCGAAGTACTCCCGCGCGGTCGCCGAGGTGCGAGCCATGTTGCGCACACGCCGGGTCGACGTCGTCGTGGGATTCGGCGGCTACGCCGCGGCGCCCGCCTACACCGCAGCTCGGCGCGAGCGGATCCCCGTCGTCGTGCACGAAGCCAACGCCAAGCCCGGGCTCGCGAACATCCTCGGCGCGCGGAGTGCGGCATCCGTCGGTGTCGCATTCGAGGGCACGGCGCTGAGAGGCGCGCGTTTCGTCGGCATGCCGCTGCGACGTGAGGTCGTCGAGCTCGACCGCGATGCGTCGCGGTCCGAGGCGGCCGCATACTTCGGGCTCGACGCCGCGGCGCCGACGCTGCTGGTGTTCGGCGGCTCACTGGGCGCCGCGCGCCTCAACGCCGCCTTCGGTGACGCGTGGCGAGATGTGCTCGCCGCCGGATGGCAGCTGCTGCACGTCACGGGGGAGCGCTCCGAGCTCGCCGATCCCGGTGTGCCCGGCTATGCGGTGCGGCGCTACGTCGACCGCATGGACCTCGCGTTCTCGCTCGCCGACCTCATCGTCTCCCGCGCCGGCGCGGCCACCGTCAGCGAGATCAGCGCCCTCGGCATCCCGGCGGTCTACGTGCCCTACGCGGTCGGCAACGGCGAACAGGCGCTGAACGCCGCCTCGGCCGTGCGTGCGGGAGCCGCGCGCATCATCGCCGATGCCGAGTTCACGGGCGACCGCGTGCGCAGCGAGGTCGTGCCCCTCCTGGCCGATTCCGCTGCGCGGCAGGCCATGACGGATGCCGCGAGCCGCGTCGGCACGCGCGAGGGCGCCGAGAACGTGGTCGCGCTCATCGACGAGGCTCTCGCACACTGACGCCGTCGGCGAGCGAACCCGGGGCCGCCGGAGTCACCCTGCCGAGGCGGCGTTGCCGCGGAGCGCGACGGCGACGAGGGCGAGAGCCTCGTCGGTGTCCATCCGCAGCACGCGCATCTGCTCCGCGAACGCAGAGGCCGCACGCTGCGCCTCACGCCGTGCGGGGTCGCCCTGGGGCGAGACGAACGTGCCGTTGCGACCGCGGGTCTCGATGATCCCGGACGCCTCGAGTTCGCGGTACGCGCGGGCGACGGTGCCCGGCGCCAGCCCGAGATCCTCGGCGAGCCTCCGCACGGTCGGCAGCCGCCCGCCGGCCGGCAGCTCGCCCGATGCCACGGCATCCTGCACCTGCGCCCGCAGCTGCTCGAACGGAGGGACGGCGGAGCGCGGATCGATGACGATCATCACGCGACCCGGGGGTCGGGGGCGCGGAGGAATGCGGGGTACAGCGGCTCCCTCAGCCGGCCCTGGCGCCACAGGAACACGACCTGGATGATCGGGATGCCCCACCACGGGAACAGCCCGAGCATCGCCTCCCATCCCGACGACGCGAGCGGCAGCCCCGCGCGCATGAGCATCGCGGCGGCGAGCCCGAGCGGGAACCACGCCGCCATGGCGGCGCCCATCCGCAGGATGGACAGCGCATCCGTGCGGAAGAGGTCGTCCCACGCGAGCTCGACCGTGTCGGACGCGGGCTGAGGCTGGGCGATGACCCGGCGCTCCGCCCAGCGCCCGATGAAAGCCGCGCCGACCGCGATGACCATGGCAGCTCCGAGCCATCCGAGCGCGGTCATCGGCACGAGCCCGTTCAGTGCGACGATCGATGCCCCGCCTGCGAACAGGCCCGAGACCAGGAGGATCCAGCCGGGGATGCGGTCGATCCATCGACCGACGTAGTCCGCCGTACGCATCGACTGCACGCGGGCGACTCTCGGGGCGGCCGGCGCGGGGGAGAACAGGCGCTCCCGCGTGTTCACGACCGCCGCGGAGATCGTCAGCACGCCGAAGAGGAGCACGATCGTGAAGAGCCAGATGAAGTAGGGGGTCCCACCGAGGGGGGTGAGCACGAGCACGACGGCGAGCGCACCGATGGCGACGAGCAGCCCCCACATGTTCACGCGCATCAGCGTGCGTGTGCGTGCGCGGATGCTCCGTTCCATCGTCGCCGCGCCCAGGGGCAGTCGTGCGCGCATCGACATCTGCGCAACCCGCCCTACTCCCCACCCGGCGCGAGCGGTCACGATCAGGACGACGATCGGCACGAGCGCGAACAGCGAGAGGAGCACGCCGTTGAAGATCTCGAGAGGTATGAAGGAGGAACCGTCCATGTCCTCTTTTGTACGTGGATTGTATCAATGTGTCAATACATTCGGCCGAGGTTCCCCGCCCCGCCAGCGTGCCGGGGCTCGTGCCCCGGGGGGTCGACTTAGTATCGGAAGGCCATGATCCGACCTGACCTGAGCCTTCCCCTGCCCGACACGATCGAGGCCGCGCACTTCATCGGCATCGGCGGATCGGGCATGTCGGGCCTCGCCCGCATGTTCCTCGAGCGCGGCATCCGCGTGTCCGGGTCCGACCGCGCCGACAGCCCCGGGCTGCGCCAGCTGGCCGAACTCGGCGCGGCCGTGTACGTCGGCCACGACGCGTCGAACCTCGCCGACGACGTCGACACCGTCATCCACACCGGGGCGATCTGGCCCGAGAACCCCGAGTTCGTCCTGGCGAAGCAGCGCGGGCTCCACGTCATCCACCGCTCTCAGGCGCTGCACTGGCTGATCGGTCACCGACGGCTCGTCTCCGTGGCCGGCGCGCACGGCAAGACGACCTCGACCGGCATGATCGTCACGGCGCTGCAGGCCGCCGGGGCGGATCCGACCTTCGTCAACGGCGGCGTCATCGCGCAGCTGGGCGTCTCCAGCGGCACCGGGTCCGATGAGCTGTTCGTCATCGAGGCCGACGAGTCCGACGGAACCTTCCTGCTGTACGACACTTCGATCGCCCTCATCACGAACGTCGATCCCGACCACCTCGACCACTGGGGATCTCGCGACGCGTTCGACCAGGCCTTCGCCGACTTCGCGAACCAGGCGCGTGAGGCCGTCGTCATCTCGGCCGACGATGCCGGTGCCGTCGCCATCCGCTCGCGGATCACGCACCCCGACGTCATCACGTTCGGCACGGCGGCCGATGCCGACATCCGGGTCACGAAGATCGTCACAGACGGACCCGTCTCGTTCACGATCCGGCACGGCGTCGCGGCCGCGGCGGTCCAGCTCGCCGTTCCGGGCGCGCACAACGCGATCAACGCGGCCGGTGCCGTCGCGGTGCTCATCGCTCTCGGGTACGACGTGCTGACGGCAGCTCGTGCGGTCGAGGGATTCTCGGGCACGGCGCGGCGGTTCGACCTGCAGGGCGTCACGCGGGGCGTCAGCGTCTACGACGACTACGCGCATCACCCGACCGAGGTCGCCGCAGCATTGGCCGCGGCGCGCACCGTCGTCGGCGAGGGCCGCATCATCGCTCTGCACCAGCCGCACACCTACTCGCGCACGCAGGCGATGTTCCAGGAGTTCGCCGACGTGCTCGAGTCGCACGCCGACCACACCGTCGTGCTCGACGTGTACGGGGCGCGGGAAGACCCGGTCGAGGGCGTCACCGGAGAGCTCGTGAGCGACGCGTTCGCCGACCCTGCCCACGTGCACTTCGTCGCCGACTGGCAGGATGCCGCGGACTACACGGCCACGGTCGCACGAGCCGGCGACTTCGTCGTGACGCTCGGCTGCGGCAACGTGAACCTCATCATCCCGCAGGTGCTCGACGCGCTGGAGCGCACGACCCCGTCGGAGCGCTAGCCGATGCGCCGTCCGTCGCCGCTGCCGCAGCCGCCGGCTCCGCCCGCCGTCGACGCGCGCCGGGCGCCGCGGATCGATGACGCGCTCGACGCCGACGACGCGCGGCTGACCGCGCCGGTCATCCCGATCACCGAGCCGTTTCCGAGCATCGAGACCTCTGGTCCGGACGCGGACGAACCGGTCCGGCTCCGGCAGGTGTGGGCGGCCGCCCGTGCGCGGCGACGGGCGCTCCGCGCAGAGGTGCGCCGCTTCACGACCCGGCAGCGACGTCGGAGGCTCGTGTGGGCCGGCGCCGGCGCGTCGCTCGTCCTGCTCGTGCTGGCCACGCTCGGCGCGGCCTACAGCCCGTTGTTCGCGGTCGAGCGGATCACCGTCGTGGGAGCGACACAGCTCGACGTGGCGGCGGTCGAGTCCGCGCTGTCGGATCAGGTCGGCACACCGTTGCCGCTCGTGGACGAGAGTGCGGTGAAGGCCGCGCTGGTGGGGTTCCCGCTCGTGGAGTCCTACGCCCTCGAAGCGAGACCTCCGCACGACCTCGTGGTGCGGATCGTCGAGCGCACCCCGATCGGATACCTCGAGACCCGTGCAGGCTTCACCCTGGTGGATGCCGCCGGCGTCGCCCTCGCCACCGCAGCCGCTCCCGGTGCCGATGCGCCGCTTCTGACCGTGACGGGGGGCGTCGACCGGCCCGCGTTCGAGGCGGTCGGCCATGTGATGCGCTCGCTGCCCGCCGACATCCGGACGCAGGTCACGGCGGTGTCGGCGTCGACCCCCGACGACGTGCGACTGACCCTCGGCGGATCGAACTCCGCGGTGGTGTGGGGCAGCGCCGAGAACTCGGCCGAGAAGGTGCTCGCGCTCAAGGCGATCATGATCTCGCGCCCCCCGGCGGGCGTCAGCGAGTACGACGTGTCGTCGCCGTCCGCTGTCATCGTGCGCTGATCGACCCATTCCCGAGGGGATGTCGCGACACGCCCGCCGCGTTCCGCGTGCCGGCCTCGGCTCGGCTTACTTTCAATTCAGGAATTGCATACCGAGCAATTGTTTAAACCTCTAGATGAGGTTGAAGGTTTCGATTCGGGAGACGGAGGCCGGCATGAGCCAGAACCAGAACTACCTTGCGGTGATCAAGGTGGTCGGAGTGGGCGGCGGCGGCGTGAACGCCGTCAACCGCATGATCGATCTCGGGCTGCGCGGTGTGGAGTTCATCGCGATCAACACCGACGCCCAGGCGCTGCTGATGAGCGACGCAGACGTCAAGCTCGACGTCGGCCGCGAATTGACGCGCGGACTCGGCGCCGGTGCCGACCCCGAGGTGGGTCGACGGGCGGCCGAAGACCACGCCGAAGAGATCGAAGAGGCCTTGCGCGGCGCCGACATGGTGTTCGTCACGGCCGGCGAGGGCGGTGGAACCGGAACCGGTGGCGCCCCCGTCGTGGCCAAGATCGCGAAGTCGATCGGCGCCCTGACGATCGGTGTCGTCACGAAGCCCTTCTCGTTCGAGGGTCGCCGTCGCCAGCAGCAGGCCGAGACCGGAGTCGGAAAGCTCAAGGAAGAAGTCGACACCCTCATCGTGGTGCCGAACGACCGCCTCCTGGAGATCAGCGACCGCGGCATCTCGATGATCGAGGCCTTCGCGACCGCCGACCAGGTGCTCCTCGCGGGTGTCCAGGGCATCACCGACCTGATCACCACGCCCGGCCTCATCAACCTCGACTTCGCCGACGTCAAGTCGGTCATGCAGGGAGCGGGCTCGGCGCTCATGGGCATCGGTTCGGCCCGCGGTGCGGATCGCGCCATCAAGGCCGCCGAACTCGCGGTCGAATCGCCGCTGCTCGAGGCGTCGATCGAGGGTGCCCACGGCGTACTGCTGTCGATCCAGGGTGGGTCCAACCTCGGCATCTTCGAGATCAACGACGCAGCGCAGCTCGTGAAGGAGGCGGCGCACCCCGAAGCGAACATCATCTTCGGAACGGTCATCGACGACACGCTCGGCGACGAGGTGCGCGTCACCGTGATCGCCGCGGGCTTCGACGGGGGCGAGCCGCAGTCGCGGATCGAGCCGATCACGACGCAGCGCGTCGTGCCGGCACCCATCGTGCCGTCGACGCCGGCAGACGACGCCGCGCGCGACGTCCCGGTCACCCGCGAGCCCGAGCCGGTTCCGGTCGCCGCGACCGTTCCCGACAACAGCTACGACTCGGCCTTCGGCGACGACGACCTCGACATCCCCGACTTCCTCAAGTAGTCGACGGATCCGGCAGGCTCAGAGAACGCGTACCACCATGCCTCCGTTCTCCGAGCCTGTCGGCGTCTCCGCGCTCGCGGCCCGCCTCGCCGATGTCGATGCCCGCATCGCCTCGGCGGCGCGTGCCGTCGGCCGAACCCCGGATGACATCACCCGCATCGTCGTGACCAAGTTCCACCCCGCATCCGTCATCACCGAACTCGTCGGTCTCGGCGTCGGAGACGTCGGCGAGAACCGCCAGCAGGAACTCAGCGCCAAGCACGCCGATCTCTCGCAGCTCGCGGTGCGCTGGCACTACATCGGGCAGATGCAGACCAACAAGGCGCGGGCGGTCCGGGCTGCGGCATCCGTCGTTCACTCGCTCGACCGCACGCGCCTGGCGGATGCACTCGATGCCGCGGCCGACGACGGCGACGCGGTGCTCGACGTGCTGCTACAGGTGAACCTCACCGAGGATGCCGGCCGCGGCGGTGTCGCGCTCGGCGATGTCGACGCCCTTGCCGAGCACGCGGCCGCATGTCGCACCCTGCGCGTGCGCGGAGTGATGGCCGTCGCGCCGCTCGACGAAGCGCCGGCATCCGCGTTCGAACGGCTGCGCGGCGCAGCAGAACGCGTGCGGGCGATCGTCCCGGACGCCACATGGATCTCCGCCGGAATGACGGCGGATTTCGCCGAGGCGATCGCGGCAGGTGCGACACACCTGCGGATCGGCTCGGCAATCACCGGCCCGCGGCCCGACCGCGGTTAACCTCGGAACAGACGAGCACTACGGAGGATGCGATGTCGAACCCGCTGAAGAAGACCATGGTCTACCTGGGCCTCGCCGACGAAGAAGAAGCCTACGAGGAGCCGGCGCCGCAGCCGCGCTCACGCAAGGCCGACACCACGATCGAGAAGGCTGCACCCGTGACCACGATCCACCGCCCGACCGTCGTGCGCCAGCCCGCGCCGAGTGCGATCAGCGAGATCCTGACCGTGCACCCCAAGCAGTACCGGGACGCGCAGATCATCGCCGAGAACTTCCGCGAGGGAATCCCGGTCATCATCAACCTCTCCCAGATGAGCGATGCGGACGCGCGACGTCTGATCGACTTCGCGAGCGGGCTCTCGCTCGGACTCTTCGGACGCATCGAGCGGGTCACCAGCAAGGTGTTCCTCCTCTCGCCCGAGAACGTCGCCGTGTCGGGTGACGGGGCGGTCGCGCAGGCGGACGCGGAGTCCGTGCCCTTCTCGCAGCCGTAACCGTGGAACTCGTCCGCCTCGCCGCGGCGATCCTGAACGCGGCGCTGGTGCTGTACGTCCTCGTGCTGCTGGTGCGGCTCGTGCTCGAATGGGTGCCGTTCTTCAACAGGGAATGGCGCCCGAAGGGCGCGGGCCTCATCGCCGCCGAGATCGTCTACACCGTCACGGATCCGCCGATCTCGCTGTTCCGACGCCTCATTCCTCCGCTGCGCGTCGGCGGCATCGCGATCGACTTCGGCTTCGCCCTCACGATGCTTCTGTGCTTCGTCCTGCTCGCGATAACGCGGGCCTTCATGTCCGCGTGACTCGCGGTACTCCACACAGCTCGGATGCCGCGGCTATGCTTGCTGGATACGGCTCGCCTGTTCGGCGGGTCGGCCCCCAGACCGTTGCCAGCGACCTGAGCGCTCGAAAGAGGAACCACCATGGCCTTGACTCCTGATGACGTCGTCACCAAGCAGTTTCAGCACGTCCGCTTCAAGGAGGGCTTCGACCCCGACGAGGTCGACGACTTCCTCGACGAGATCGTCGTCGAATGGCGCAAGACGATCGCTGAGAACGACGAGCTGAAGGCGAAGCTCGCCGCCTACGAGTCGGGTGCAGCCGAGTCGGCCCCGGCCTCCGAGGCCGTCGTCGAGGAAGAGGCCGTCGAGGTCGCTCCCGAGCCCGAGACGCAGCCCGAGCCGGAGCCCGTCTCCGCCGCACCCGCTGCCGAGACGCCGAGCGGATCGAGCGCCGCGACGGCCGGCATCATCGAGCTGGCCCAGCGCCTGCACGACGAGCATGTCGCCGAGGGTGTCGCCCAGCGCGACCAGCTCATCTCCGACGCCAAGGCGCAGGCCGCCTCGATCGTCTCCGAAGCAGAGACCCGCGGCCGCGAAGAGCTCGAGAAGCTCGATCGCGAGCGCACCGTCCTCGAGAGCCGCATCACCGAGCTCCGCGACTTCGAGCGGGACTACCGCTCGCAGCTGCGCAGTTACATCGAGGGCAAGCTCCGCGACCTCGAGACCACGGCGACGCCGTCGGGATCGAATCCGGTCTCAGCCATCGGCCTGTAGGCCGGTCTTTTGACAGGCCGCGCCCCCCTGCGTCACTCGGCGGCCGGCATCACCATCGCGGTTCTCGCGGTGCTGGTGCTGGCCGCCGATCAGTTCACGAAGCATCTCGCGCTCGAGAACCTTCCGCTCCAGGAGAACGTGCCGGTCTTCGGTGATTTCCTGGGCCTCTACCTGGTCAAGAATCCCGGAGCCGCATTCTCGTTCGGCGCCGGTGCCACGTGGATCTTCACGATCGCCCTGGCGGTCGTCGCGGTCGTGATCGTCTACCTGGCCGTGCGTCGCGTCCGTTCGCGGGCCTGGGCCATCGTGCTCGGGCTCCTGCTCGGCGGCGTGCTCGGCAATCTCACCGATCGTCTGCTGCGCGAGCCCGGATTCGCCGTGGGGCACGTGATCGACTTCATCAACACGCCGTGGATGTGGTTCTGGATGAGTCCGGCCATCTACAACGTGGCCGACATCTTCATCGTGTGCGACATGATCGTCGTGGCGGTGCTGGTGGTCATGGGAGTGAACATGGACGGAACACGCGAGCCGCGGCGCGGCGCGAAGGACGAGACGATCCTCGGTGAGGGCGACGAGGCTCCTCCCGGCGGTCCGATCGCAGGCTTCGGCGACGAGTTCCCCATCGCCGACCCGGATGCCGGCATCCCTGCCGACGAGCGCGGTCTGCCCCCGCTGAGTGAACGCGAGCAGCGCGCGGTCGAGCGCGAGGCCGCCCGTGAGGCGGACGACCGCCGCAGCGACGTCTGACATGCCGTCCCGCTTGCTGCCCGTCCCCGACGGGCTCGAGGGCGTTCGCCTCGACCAGGCACTCGCCAAGATGCTCGGGTTCTCGCGCACCTTCGCCGCCGAAGTGGTGGAGACCGGGGGAGTCCTCCTCGACGGGCGTCCGGCGGGGAAGTCCGACCGGGTGTCGGGCGGGTCGATCGTCGACGTCACGTGGACGGATCGACAGGAACCCACCATCGTCCCGATCGCCGTTCCCGATCTCGGCATCGTGTACGACGACGATGAGATCGTCGTCGTCGACAAGCCGTCCGGGGTGGCCGCGCACCCCTCGGTTGGGTGGGAGGGACCGACTGTCGTCGGCGCCCTCGCCGCGGGCGGCTACCGCATCGCCACGACCGGCGCCGCGGAGCGCCAGGGCGTCGTGCACCGGCTCGACGTCGGCACGAGCGGCCTCATGGTCGTCGCGAAGAGCGAACGGGCGTACACCGCCCTCAAGCGCGCGTTCAAGGAGCGGGAGGTCGAGAAGATCTACCACGCCGTCGTGCAGGGGCACCCCGACCCGCTCGCCGGCACGATCGACGCGCCGCTCGGACGACATGCGACGCACTCGTGGAAGTTCGCCGTGACCCCCGACGGCAAAGACTCCGTCACGCACTACGAGACGCTCGAGGCTTTTCCGGGGGCATCGCTGCTCGAGATCCACCTCGAGACCGGCCGCACGCACCAGATCCGCGTGCACATGGCAGCGCACCGGCATCCGTGCGTCGGGGACCCGCTCTACGGTGGTGACCCGACGCTCTCGGCACGCCTCGGGCTCACCCGCCAGTGGCTGCACGCCCACCGGCTGGCCTTCGCGCACCCCGCCTCGGGGGAGTGGGTCGCCTTCACGTCCGACTACCCCGCCGACCTGGCCCACGCGCTCGAGGTGTTGCGAGGCGACTGACCGTGAACCGGTCCGGGCAGGGGGAGCAATACTCATCGTGACCACGGACAGCGAGATCATCCGGCGCTCCCTCGCCGACCCGCGCGTCTTCGCGGAGCTGTTCGACCGGCACGCCCGCGTGATCGGTGCCTATGCGCGGCAGCGATCCGGTGCGGATGCCTCGCAGGACATCTTGAGCGAGACGTTCCTCGTCGCGTTCCGCCGTCGCGGAAGCTTCGAGCTCGCCCGCGAATCCGCGCGCCCGTGGCTGCTCGGCATCGCGACGAAGCTGATCGCCCGCCACCGCGCGGCGGAGGCCGCCCAGTGGCGGTCGATCGTCGCGGCGTCGTCGGTGATCGCGACCGGGGCCGACGACATCGAGGCGGCCGCGGACCGCGTCGACGCGTGGTCGGAGCTGCGTGTGCTCGCGCCGCGCATCGCAGGGCTGTCTGCGCGCGATCGTGACACGCTCCTCCTCTACGCGTGGGGAGACCTCGGCTATGCGGAGGTGGCGGAGTGCCTGAGTGTGCCGGTGGGAACGGTGCGCTCGCGATTGAACCGCGTCCGGCGCCTGCTGGGTGACGGCCGCGCAGAACTCAGCCTGACGGGAGGAGAGGATTCCCATGGACTTCAGTGATCGCATCCGCGACCTCGCACCCGATGATCGACCCTCCGAGTCCGAGGTGTCCGCTGCGCGCGCGGTGCTTCTGGCGCAGATCGCGCAGGAGAACGGATCCTCACGCTCCGCGGATCATGCGCCGCGCCGCGGACGGCATCGTCGAAGGCTCTCGCGGGCCGTCGGCGTCGCCGTCGCGGTGGTCGCCGTCGCGGGGATCTCCCTCGGCACGTGGGCGATCGCCCGCAATGCGGACGTCGGGCGCATCACGGCGCCGGTCGCCACCTCGACATCCACCCCGCCTCCGTCCGCAGCGCTGCGGCAGACGTTCCGCTGCGCCGTGGTCAACGTGCCCGCGGAGGTGCTCGCCGACCCGGTCTACGCCGACACGCTGGACGCCGACGTGCTGGCAGCTCTGGATGCGGGCGGCGCGAGCATCACCGCCGATGCCGGGAGTTGGATCGTGGTCGACGACACGCCGGACCGCATCTCGCTCATCCGCAACGACGTGGCCGGGGAGTGGGGCGCGCCCGGCGAGCACTACAAGGAGTACGTCCTCGATCGGGATGCCGGGGGCGCCTGGCGCTTCGCGACCTACAACTGGTGCCGTCTGCAGGTCGATCTCGGGGTGCGTGTGGGCGTCGCCTCGATCGCCCTGGACCCGTCGCACTCCGCAGCCCCCGACTCGACGGCCCTTCACCTGCTCGTCATGGAGCAGGGCTGCGCGGGTGGCGACTCCGCACAGGGCAGAGTCGAACTCGTCTCGCTCGAGGAGACGGGCGATGAGGTGAGGCTCATCGTCGGGGTCAGGGTCGAAACTGGCATGGCTACCTGCCCCGGCAATCCATGGACGCCGTACACCGTGGAGCTCGATCGGCCACTTGGCGACCGCTCCGTCTGGAACTACGTCTACGAGGACCCCGTGCGCGTGGTCGACGTGGAGGAAGGACTCCGCATCGGGTGAGTGGGATGTCGGAAGCCGGTGCCACAGTGGTCGTATGGGCATCGAGGTCGTCCCCGCCGCACGCTTCGCCGACATCGCGACGATGGTCGGTCCGAAGAAGCCGGACTCCGACGTGTGCTGGTGTCTGAGCTACCGCGTGACGTCGAAGGAGAATCAGGCGCTCCACCGTCAGGAGCGTGGTCGCAGGGTCGAGCAGCTCCTGCGCGAGGGCCCGCCCGGTGTTCTGGCCTACGACGGCGACGACGTCGTCGGATGGGCGGCGGTGCATCCGCGCGCGGACACGTCGTTCGCGACGAACCGCAGGATCCCGCACGTCGACGACCTGGACGTGTGGAGCGTGTGGTGCATCCGCGTCCGGCCGGGTCACCGTGGGCAGGGCATCTCGCACGCGCTGCTCGAGGGAGCGGTGCAGTTCGCCCGAGACGGCGGCGCCCCCGCCATCGAGGGCTATCCGGTCGACAACGGGGGCGAGAAGGTCGATCTCACGATGGCGTACGTCGGCACGCGTGCCCTCTTCCAGAAGGCCGGCTTCCGCAAGGCGGCCGATACCGAATCTGTGCTCAACGGGTTCCCGCGCGTCCTGATGCGCCTGGATCTCACGAACTGAGCACGTCAGGTCGCGGCGCCGCCTCGGGCGACATCCCCCACGGAGGCCTCGAGCGCGGCGCCGCTCTTCGACAGTACGAACGTCGTCCGGCACGAGACGGCGCTCAGCGGGCTCTTGCGTAGTCGAGCGGCCGATTGCCGTAGTCGTCGGCGGCCGGTGCGTGGTGTCAGGCCGTCGATGTCGGGGGCCTCCGTAGACTCGACATGTGGCATCCGACTCTTTCGTTCACCTGCACGTGCACAGCGAGTACTCGATGCTCGACGGGGCGGCCCGCATCGGTCCCATGGTTCAAGAGGCGGTGCGCCAGGGCATGCCCGCGATCGCCGTGACCGACCACGGCAACACGTTCGCCGCCTTCGAGTTCTACAAGGCTGCGAAAGATGCCGGCATCAAGCCGATCATCGGCATCGAGGCCTACGTCACTCCCGGCACGCACCGCACCGATCGCTCGCGCGTGCGGTGGGGCACGCCCGAGCAGAGCGACGACGACGTCTCGGGTGCCGGCGCGTACACCCACATGACGCTGCTCTCCCAATCCACCGAGGGCATGCACAACCTGTTCCGGCTGTCGTCGAAGGCGAGCATGGAGGGGTACTACTTCAAGCCCCGCATGGACCGCGAGCTGCTCCAGACCTACAGCAAGGGGCTCATCGCGACCACCGGTTGCCCGTCGGGCGAGGTGCAGACGCGCCTGCGGCTGGGGCAGTACGACGCCGCACGTGCGGCCGCCGCCGAGTTCCAGGACATCTTCGGCAAGGAGAACTACTTCGCCGAGATCATGGATCACGGGCTGTCTATCGAGCGCCGCGTGATGAGCGACCTTCTGAAGATCTCGAAAGAGCTGAGCATCCCGCTCGTCGGCACGAACGACCTCCATTACACGCACCAGCACGACGCGTCGAGCCACGCAGCCCTGCTGTGCGTGCAGTCCGGCTCGACGCTCGACGACCCCAAGCGGTTCAAGTTCGACGGCGACGGCTACTACGTCAAGAGCCCCGCCGAGATGCGGCAGATCTTCCGAGACAACCCCGAAGCCTGCGACAACACGCTGCTCATCGCCGAGCGGTGCGAGGTCGAGTTCAACACGAGCGCCAACTACATGCCCCGGTTCCCGGTCCCCGCCGGCGAGACCGAGGAGTCCTGGTTCGTCAAAGAGGTCGAGACCGGCCTCGGCGTGCGGTACCCGGGTGGCATCCCCGACGAGGTGCGTGCGCAGGCCGCCTACGAGACGGGCGTCATCGTGCAGATGGGGTTCCCGGGCTACTTCCTCGTCGTCGCCGACTTCATCAACTGGGCCAAGCGCAACGGCATCCGCGTCGGCCCCGGACGTGGGTCCGGCGCCGGATCGATGGCCGCCTACGCGATGGGCATCACCGATCTCGACCCCTTGCAGCACGGCCTCATCTTCGAGCGCTTCCTCAACCCCGACCGTGTCTCGATGCCCGACTTCGACGTCGACTTCGACGATCGACGCCGTGGCGAGGTCATCCAGTACGTCACCGAGAAGTACGGCGACGAACGGGTGGCGCAGATCGTCACGTACGGCACGATCAAGGCGAAGCAGGCTCTGAAGGATGCCGGCCGTGTGCTCGGCTTCCCGTTCAGCATGGGCGAGAAGCTCACGAAAGCCATGCCGCCGGCGGTGATGGGCAAAGACATGCCGCTCGAGGGCATGTTCGACAAGGAGCACCCGCGCTTCAAAGAGGCGGGGGAGTTCCGCGCTCTGATCGAGACCGATCCCGAGGCCAAGACGGTGTTCGACACCGCCGTCGGCATCGAGAACCTCAAGCGGCAGTGGGGCGTGCACGCGGCGGGCGTCATCATGTCGTCCGAGCCGCTGATCGACATCATCCCGATCATGAAGCGCGAGCAGGACGGCCAGATCGTCACGCAGTTCGACTACCCGTCGTGCGAGGCGCTGGGCCTGATCAAGATGGACTTCCTGGGCCTGCGCAACCTCACGATCATCAACGATGCGCTCGACAACATCGAGGCCAACCGTGGGACGCATCTCGTGCTGGAAGACCTGGCGCTCGATGACATCGCCGCCTACGAGCTCCTCTCCCGCGGAGACACCCTCGGGGTGTTCCAGCTCGACGGCGGGCCGATGCGCTCGCTGCTGCGTCTGATGCGGCCCGACAACTTCGAAGACATCTCGGCCGTCATCGCCCTGTATCGTCCGGGGCCGATGGGCGCGAACTCGCACATCAACTACGCGCTCCGAAAGACCGGCCAGCAGGAGATCACGCCGATCCACCCTGAGCTCGAGGAGCCGCTCGCAGACCTGCTCGACACGAGCTACGGACTGATCATCTACCAGGAGCAGGTGATGGCGATCGCGCAGCGCGTCGCCGGCTTCACCCTGGGCCAGGCCGACATCCTGCGGCGCGCGATGGGCAAGAAGAAGAAGTCCGAGCTCGACAAGCAGTACGAGGGCTTCCAGGGCGGCATGCATTCGCGCGGCTACTCGGATGCCGCGGTGAAGTCGCTGTGGGACATCCTGCTGCCCTTCTCGGACTACGCCTTCAACAAGGCGCACTCCGCGGCCTACGGTCTGATCGCGTACTGGACGGCCTTCCTGAAGGCGCACTACCCGGCCGAGTACATGGCGGCCCTGCTCACGAGCGTGGGGGACGCGAAGGACAAGCTCGCGGTGTACCTGAACGAGTGCCGCCGGATGGGCATCAAGGTGCTGCCACCCGACGTGCGGGAATCCATCCGCTACTTCGCCGCCGTCGGCGAAGACATCCGTTTCGGGCTCGGCGCGGTGCGGAACGTCGGGACGAACGTCGTGGACGGCATCGTGACCTCGCGCGCCGAGCAGACGTTCGAGAACTTCCACGACTTCCTCGGCAAGGTCCCCGTGCACGTCGCGAACAAGCGCACGGTCGAGTCGCTGATCAAGGCCGGCGCATTCGACTCGCTCGGCGCGACCCGGCGTGCCCTCATGGAGATCCACGAAGATGCCACCGAGCAGGCGGTGCTCGACAAGAAACGAGAGGCCAACGGCGAGGTCGGCTTCGACTTCGACAGCCTGTGGGGCGACGACGAGCCGCAGTCCGTGGCCAAGGTGCCCGATCGTCCGGAGTGGACGAAGAAGGACAAACTGGCGTTCGAGCGCGAGATGCTCGGCCTCTACGTCTCCGACCATCCTCTGGCCGGTCTCGAGATCCCACTCGCCAAGCACGCCTCCACCAGCATCCACGATCTCCTCGCGAGCGAGACGATCGATGACGGCGACCAGGTGACCGTCGCAGGTCTCATCACGAGCGTCCAGCATCGGGTGGCGAAGCAGAGCGGCAACCCCTACGGCATGATCACCGTCGAGGACTTCAACGGCGAGATCACCGTGATGTTCATGGGCAAGACCTACCTCGAGTTCCAGTCGATGCTCGTGGCCGACTCGATCATGGTCGTCCGCGGTCGCGTGTCGCGACGCGACGACGGCATGAACCTGCACGCGCAAGCGGTCTTCACGCCTGATCTCGGGGTCGTGGACGCCTCCGGCCCGCTCCTGCTCGTCGTGCCCGAGCATCGCGCGACCGAATCGGTGATCGGAGAGCTCGCGCAGGTGCTCGGCCGGCATCGCGGCGACACCGAAGTGACTCTCAAGCTGTACAAAGGCTCATCGGCGAAGGTGTTCGAGGTGCCATTGCCGGTGACCGTCACCGCCGATCTCTTCGGAGATCTGAAAGGACTGCTCGGCCCCCAGTGCCTGGGCTGAGAAACACTCCCGCCGATGGCGGCGCCACGCCGTGGCCGACCGGATCAGGACATCGGCCGCGGGTAGGATCGTGGAACCCCTGCGGGGAACCGGAAGGAACATCGTGACCGATCACCAGGACCAGACCACCGTGCCCGAATCCGACATCGACACCCCCGTCGACGCGAACAGCCAGACCGAGGAGTCGCCGCAGTACGGCGTCGGCCCCTTCACGATCCGCGAGGTCTCGCTGGCCGGCATCTGGCTCGCGGCGTTCGTGGTGTCGTTCTTCACCGTCGGCGCGGTCAGCATCGCACCGGGATCGGGCAGCGATCTGCTGTTCGGCTTCGGCTCGGTGTGGACGAGCGGCCTGGGCTGGATCCTCACCATCGGCCTTCCGACGGTGGCTGTGTTCCTCCTCGGGCTGCGCCGCCTGTCACCCGACGGCATCCGCCGCGTGGGATCGCTCGGCATCGATCAGTTCGCGTCGGTCGCATTCTCGGTCTCGGCGGTCATCTGGCTGCAGATCGTCTGGGAGACGATCGCGTTCTCCATCGCCGGTGGCGTCTGGCTGCGCTCCTGGGTCATCTGGGTGTCGCTGTTCCTGATGCTCGCGGGCGTCGTGCTCACCGTGTTCGCGCCGCTCATCCCGCCGTTCGCCGAGGACTTCCGCGGACGCCGCGACGTGCCGGCCCACCGCAACGCACGCCCCGTCCGCGCCGTCTCGCCGCGGCCCGCCCGCGCGCCCCGCGCCGAAGCAGAGCCGCAGGCCGAGCAGCCGTACGCGCCGGTGGCCGAGAGCGAGGCCCACGACGCGAGCTCGGACGGTGAGCCGTCCTACACGGCCGAGCCCGTCGCCGACGGCTCGGACTGGGCGCCCGCGCAGGCGCGTGACACCTACGCCCCGGTCGAGCTCGACGACACGACTCCGATCGCACCCGTCCGCTACCAGGCGTTCTGGGCGCTTGCTCCCGAAGAACGCGATGTCGTCGACGAGGCGGGGCAGTCGATCTTCCGCATCGGACCCACGGCGTGGGCTCTCGTCGTCGAGGATCACGGCGACCGCTTCCTCGTGCGTCACGAAGACGGTCGTGTCGGGCACCTGCTCGACGTCTCGAACGTCACGCGCGGCTGACGTACCGCGCGCCGCGTTAGCGTAGAAGGATGCTCCGCACGATCGACCTCCGCGGGCGCGCGCATTCGCCCGCCGAGCTTCTCGCCGCCGTTCCGCGCGCCGTCGCCGCCCGCGACGAGGCCGTCGCCGTCGCTTCACGTCTCGTCGCCGACGTCGCCGCCGACGGCGAGGCCGCCCTCCGGGATCAGGCCCGGCGATTCGACGGGGTCGACGACCACGCGATCCGCGTGCCGGACTCCCACCTCGACGAGGCTCTGGACGGACTCGAGCCGTCAGTGCGACGGGCTCTGGACGAAGCGATCGCGCGTGTGCGCGCGGCATCCGCCGCCCAGGTGCCGTCCCCCGTCGTCACGGAGCTCGCCCCCGGCGCCCGGGTGCTGCAGCGGTGGCAGCCGGTGCGCCGTGTGGGCCTCTACGTGCCGGGCGGCAAGGCGGTCTATCCCTCGAGCGTCGTGATGAACGTCGTTCCGGCGCAGGTCGCGGGCGTCGAGCGCATCGCGCTGGCGTCTCCGCCGCAGCGCGACCACGACGGACGCGTCCACCCCGTCATCCTCGCGGCGGCTCGGCTGCTGCAGGTCGATGAGGTCTACGCGATGGGCGGCGCCGGTGCGATCGGCGCCTTCGCGTGGGGTGTGGCCTCTCTCGGACTCGAACCCGTCGACGTCGTGACCGGGCCCGGCAACAATTTCGTCGCCGCCGCCAAGCGCGCCGTCGCCGGTCGTGTCGGCACCGATTCCGAGGCGGGTGCGACCGAGATCCTGATCGTGGCGGATGCCGCGGCCGACCCCGGCCTCATCGCCGCCGACCTCATCAGTCAGGCCGAGCACGACGAGCAGGCCTCTGCGGTGCTGGTGACGGACTCCGCGCCGCTCGCGGCGGCCGTCGCCGATGAGATCGCTCGCCGTGCGCCGCTGACCCGTCACGCGGTGCGGGTCGAGACGGCGCTGAGGGGCACGCAATCCGCCATCGTCCTCGTCGACGACGTCGAAGCGGCGACCGCGTTCAGCAACGCCTATGCGCCGGAGCACCTGGAGCTTCACCTCGCCGACCCGCGACCCGAGCGCTTCGTGCACGCGGGCGCGGTGTTCGTCGGACCCGATTCGCCGGTGAGTCTCGGCGACTACCTCGCCGGCTCGAACCACGTGCTGCCGACCGGCGGTCAGGCACGCTACGCAGCCGGTCTGTCGGCGGCGACGTTCCTGCGTCCGCAGCAGGTCATCCACTACGACCGAGCCGCGCTGGCCGAGGTGCGCGAGGCCATCGTCACCCTCGCCGAGGCCGAGCAGCTGCCGGCCCACGGCGAGGCCGTCGAGGCGCGCTTCCCGGGTTAGTCTGGGCTTCCCATGCACTGCCCGTTCTGTCGTCATCCCGATTCACGCGTCATCGACTCCCGCACGAGCGACGACGGTCTCAGCATCCGTCGCCGCAGACAGTGTCCGCAGTGCGGGGGGCGCTTCACGACGGTCGAGACCGCGAGCCTCAACGTCATCAAGCGCTCGGGCGTCATGGAGCCGTTCAGTCGCGAGAAGGTCATGTCGGGCGTCCGCAAGGCCTGTCAGGGCCGCCCGGTGACCGAAGGCGATCTCGCGGTGCTCGCTCAGCGGGTCGAGGAATCCGTGCGGCAGACCGGCTCGTCGCAGCTCGACGCCAACGAGATCGGCCTGGCGATCCTCGGACCCCTCCGCGAGCTCGACGAGGTCGCGTACCTTCGCTTCGCGAGCGTCTATCGGGCCTTCGACTCGCTCGAGGACTTCGAACTCGCCATCTCGCAGCTGCGCGCCGACCACGCAGCGCCGGCCCCGCTCACCCCGGAGGACTGAGCGCGGCCGGTCCCGGTAGCCTGGTCGGGATGTATCCCTTCCTGTTCCGCGTCGTCCTCTCCCGCATGGATCCCGAGACCGCGCATCACGCGGGTATGGCCGTGATCCGGATGCTGGGGCTCCCCGCGCTCTCGTGGGCGCCGCGCGCGCTGACCAAGCCCGACCCGTCGCTGCGCACCCGTGCCCTCGGCCTGAAGTTCGATTCGCCCTTCGGCGTGGCCGCCGGCTTCGACAAGAACGTCACCGGGGCCCAAGGTCTGTGGGCGCTCGGCTTCGGCCACGTGGAGGTCGGCACCGTCACGGCGATCCCGCAGGACGGCAACCCCCGGCCGAGGCTCTTCCGCCTCATCGCCGATCGCGCGGTCGTGAACCGGATGGGCTTCAACAACCGGGGGGCGGATGCCGCGGCCAAGCGTCTCACGTCGCTCCGTCGCCGCTCGAAGCGTGCCGTGCTGGGTGTGAACATCGGCAAGAGCCGGGTCGTCGACGTCGAGGACGCCACGGCCGACTACGTCCGCAGCGCGACGCGGCTCGCGCCGCTCGCCGACTACCTCGTCGTGAACGTCTCGTCTCCCAACACCCCCGGCCTGCGGGGGCTGCAGGCCGTCGAGACCCTGCGGCCGCTTCTGGAGGCGGTTCTCGCCGCCGCCGGTGCCACTCCGCTCCTGGTCAAGATCGCTCCCGACCTCGACGACGATGAGGTGCTCGCGATCGCCGCCCTCGCCGTCGATGCGGGACTTGCCGGCATCATCGCGACCAACACCACCATCTCGCGCGAAGGTCTGACGACACCCGATGACGTCGTCGCCGCGGCGGGTGCGGGTGGTCTCTCGGGCGCCCCCCTCAAGAAGCGCGCGCTCGAGGTGCTCCGACTGGTGCGTTCCGCGGTGCCGGCGGAGTTCTGCGTCATCTCGGCCGGGGGAGTGGAGACCGCCGCCGACGTGCGCGAGCGACAGGCTGCCGGCGCGGATCTCGTGCAGGGCTACTCGGCGTTCCTCTATCGCGGCCCGCTGTGGGCGCGGCAGATCAACCGCGGACTCCTCGGACGCTGACCGCTTCGACGAGAAACGCCCCGCGCAGGCGCGGGGCGTTTCGTCGAAAGCTCAGTCGGGGCGCTGTCCGCGCTTGACCTGGGGCTTGGGCAGACGCAGGAAGCGCATCTGGATGGTGCGCATGGCCGCGTACCAGCCGAGACCCTTCTCGGTCCTGTCGCCCCACTTCGCGCGGGCTTCGCGCTTGGTGCGGATCGAGGTGATCACCATGTCGCCGATGACGAAGAGGATGAAGATCCACAGGGCGATGAACGAATAGAACTGGATGCCGTACACCGGCACGAACGTCGCCAGGATCACGACCACCATCGCGGGCATGACCGCCTCGCCGAGGTGCCACCCGGCATCCACTCGATCGCGCACCCAGCGGCGCTGGGGACCTTTGTCTCGCGCGGTCAGGAAGCGGTCGTCGCCAGCAGCCATCCCGACCCGCGCCTTCTCGCGCTGCGTCGCGAGTTCGGCACGCGCGCGCGCCTTCGCCTCTTTCGTGTCGGGCACGAGCGGACGTTTGCGGGCGGCCTCCTGCTCGGATCGCGACGGGGTCGCGCGTCCCTTGCCGAGGGGCGTGCCATTGAGAACGGTGCCCTCGGAGGGGACCTCGTTCGACGCGGGTGCTTCAGGTGTCTTGGCCACGGCCATCCTCGGAACGGTGAAACGGGTGGCTTTAAGATTACCCGCATGACACCCGACCTCTCCCGTGAGCAGTCCGTGAAGAATGCGGCGACCGCCGCCGTGCCCGCAGCCCTGGCTGATCTGGGTGCGCTGGTGCGCATCCCGTCGATCGCGTTCCCGGGCTTCGAGCCCGCTGAGGTGCGCCGCAGCGCCGAAGCCGTCGCCGCACTGGCCGAGGGACTGGGCATCTTCGACACGGTCGAGATCCGCGACGCCGCGATCCCGGGCACCGACGAGCGGGGGATGCCGGCGGTGCTCGCGAGCCGGGCCGCGCGCAACGGCCGGCCCACGATCCTGCTGTACGCCCACCACGACGTGCAGCCGATCGGTGACGAATCGCTGTGGGAATCGCCGCCCTTCGAGCCGACCGTCCGCGGCGGACGCCTCTACGGCCGCGGTGCAGCCGACGACAAGGCGGGCGTGATGGCGCACATCGGCGCCCTGCGTGCCTTCACCGAGGCCGTCGGGTCCGATTTCGACCTGGGCGTCGCGCTCTTCATCGAGGGGGAGGAGGAGGCCGGTTCGCGGTCGTTCGCGCAGTTCCTCTCCGACAACGCCGACGCGTTGCGCGCCGATGTCATCGTGGTCGCCGATTCGGGCAACTGGGACGACAAGACCCCGGCGCTCACGGTCTCGCTGCGCGGCAACGCCCGCTTCACGCTCGGCATCCGCACGCTGGAGCACGCGTCGCATTCGGGGATGTTCGGCGGGGCGGTGCCCGACGCGATGATGGCGACGGTCACGCTGCTAGCCACGCTGTGGGACGCCGATGGCGGTGTCGCCGTCGAAGGACTGCTCGAGCGGGATGCCGCAACCCCCGAGTACACCGAGGCCACACTGCGCGATGAGGCGGGGCTGCCAGACGGTGTGAGCCCGATCGGAGACGGCACGATCCTCAGCCGCATCTGGAACAAGCCCTCGATCACGATCACAGGCATCGACGCCCCGACCGTCGTCAACGCCTCGAACACCCTGACCCCCGAGGTCACGGTCGTCATCAGCGCCCGGGTGGCTCCGGGGCAGACGGCGTCCGAGGCGTTCGCGGCCGTCGAGGCGCATCTGCGCGCCCACGCCCCCTTCGGAGCCGAGCTGACCTTCCGCGATGTCGACTTCGGCGACGGCTTCCTCGTGGACACGTCGGGCTGGGCGGTCGCCACCGCGCGCGAGGCGCTGCACGGAGGCTACGGCGTCGAGCCTGTCGACCTCGGCGTCGGCGGCTCGATCCCGTTCATCGCCGACCTCGTGCGCGAGTTCCCGGCCGCTCAGATCCTGGTCACCGGCGTCGAGGACCCGCACGCGCGCGCGCACAGCCCGAACGAGTCGCTGCACCTCGACACCTTCCGTCACGCTCTCGTGTCCGAAGCGCTGCTGCTCGAGAAGCTCGATTCGAGAGCCATCTGACCGGATGCCGCGAAAACAGCACCCACGGAGCCCGTCTGCGACCCGGCGGCGTAGAATCGACGCATCCGGCCACCCCGTTCCTCGGAGGACCCCATGACTGACACCGCACTGTCGACCGACACCACCACCCGCGCCCACGGCGTCGGACTGACCGACGAGGCTGCGCTCAAGGTCAAGAGCCTGCTGTCGCAGGAGGGTCGCGACGACCTCCGCCTCCGCGTCGCCGTCCAGCCCGGCGGATGCAGCGGACTCATCTACCAGCTCTACTTCGACGAGCGCTTCCTCGACGGCGACAAGGCCGTCGACTTCGACGGCGTCGAGGTCATCATCGACGACATGAGCGTCCCCTACCTCGACGGCGCGACCATCGACTTCAAGGACACGATCTCGGAGCAGGGCTTCACGATCGACAACCCGAACGCCGCCGGCAGCTGCGCCTGCGGCGACAGTTTCCACTGATCGCGATGCTTTTCCAGACCCGGTCGTGCCGCTCGCAGGAGCAGCACGGCCGGGTCTTCTTCGTCGCCCGCAGCCCCCGAAAGGCTGTGCGTTTGGCCCTGATCAGCTGGATGCTTGCCCTAGACTGAGGTAGTCACATTCGCGACCCGGAAAGGTGCACCGTGCCCTCGAAAAGCCGCTTCCGCTGGGCTGTCATCCCCGTCGGAATCGCAACTGCCGCCGTTCTGGCCGGTTGCACGCCGACGGAGCTCAACGGATTCCTGCCCGGCTTCCTCGAGAACGCCGAGCCGACGACGAATCGCACCGAGATGGTGTCGGGACTCTGGGTCAACTCGTGGATCGTCCTCCTCGCCGTCGGCGTCATCACGTGGGGCCTGATGGGCTGGGCGGCCATCGCCTACCGCCGCCGTCGCGGCCAGACCGGGCTGCCCGTTCAGCTCCGGTACAACATGCCGGTCGAGATCTTCTACACGATCGTCCCGCTCATCCTCGTGATCGGCTTCTTCGCCTTCACCGCCCGGGACCAGGCGATCCTCGAGACGCAGGACCCGGACCCGGATGTCTCGATCACCGCGATCGGGAAGCAGTGGGCGTGGGACTTCCAGTACGACGCCGAAGACGACGACGAGACCGTGTGGTCGATCGGCGTCCAGGCACAGACCAACGCCGCGGGCGACGTGATCAGCGAGCTGCCGACGCTCTATCTGCCGGTCGACCAGACCGTCAAGATCAAGCTGCAGTCGCGCGACGTCATCCACTCCTTCTGGATCATCGACTTCCTGTACAAGAAGGACATGTACATCGGCCGCGACAACTACTGGTCGTTCACGCCGACGCGTGAGGGCGAGTACGCCGGCAAGTGCGCAGAGCTCTGCGGCGAATACCACTCGATGATGCTGTTCAACGTCAAGGTCGTCAGCGCCGACGAGTACGAGGACTACCTCGACACGCTCCGCGCCGCGGGCCAGACCGGTGACATCAACGACGAATACGACCGGCTGCAGAACCTGCCGGGACGAACCGGCAACACGTCCGAAGAAGAGGACTGATCATGGCGACGACACTTCCCCTCGAAGCGACCGGACCCAGTCGCCCCAAGACCCTGCCGCCCCGCCAGGCCGCCCTGCTCAGCGCCACGCGCGTCGAGCAGAAGGGCAACATCATCGTCAAGTGGATCACGTCCACCGACCACAAGACGATCGGCTACATGTACCTGATCGCCTCGGTGATCTTCTTCATGCTCGGCGGCGTGATGGCCCTCATCATCCGCGCCGAGCTCTTCGAGCCCGGCATGCAGGTCATCCCGACCAAAGAGCAGTACAACCAGCTCTTCACGATGCACGGCACGATCATGCTCCTCATGTTCGCGACACCGCTCTTCGCCGGCTTCGCGAACGCGATCCTCCCGCTCCAGATCGGCGCGCCCGACGTCGCGTTCCCGCGCCTGAACGCCTTCGCGTTCTGGCTCTTCCTGTTCGGCTCCACGATCGCGGTCGCCGGCTTCCTCACGCCCCAGGGCGCTGCGGCATTCGGCTGGTTCGCCTATCAGCCGCTCGCCAGTGCGACCTTCTCACCGGGCGTGGGCGGCAACCTCTGGATGCTCGGGCTCGGAATGAGCGGTTTCGGCACGATCCTCGGTGCCGTGAACTTCATCACGACGATCATCACGATGCGCGCCCCCGGCATGACGATGTGGCGCATGCCGATCTTCTCGTGGAACACGCTGGTCACCAGCATCCTGATCCTGATGGCATTCCCCGTCCTCGCGGCGGCGATCCTCGCGGCGGCAGCCGACCGCGTCCTCGGTGCGCACATCTACGACCCGCAGAACGGCGGCGTGCTGCTGTGGCAGCACCTCTTCTGGTTCTTCGGCCACCCTGAGGTGTACATCATCGCCCTGCCGTTCTTCGGCATCATCTCCGAGATCCTGCCGGTGTTCAGCCGCAAGCCGATCTTCGGCTACAAGACGCTGGTCTACGCGACCATCGCGATCGCAGCGCTATCGGTCGCCGTGTGGGCGCACCACATGTACGTCACGGGCGCCGTCCTGCTGCCGTTCTTCGCACTCATGACGATGCTCATCGCCGTGCCGACGGGCGTGAAGATCTTCAACTGGATCGGCACGATGTGGCGAGGCTCGGTCACGTTCGAGACGCCCATGATGTTCTCGCTCGGCTTCCTCGTCTCGTTCGTCTTCGGCGGCCTGACGGGCGTCATCCTCGCCTCGCCGCCGCTGGACTTCGCGCTCTCCGACTCGTACTTCGTCGTGGCTCACTTCCACTACGTCGTGTTCGGCACCGTGGTCTTCGCGATGTTCGCCGGCTTCTACTTCTGGTGGCCCAAGTGGACGGGCCGCATGCTGAACGAGCGCCTCGGTGCGGTGCACTTCTGGATGCTGTTCATCGGCTTCCACATGACCTTCCTCATCCAGCACTGGCTGGGTGTCGACGGCATGGTCCGCCGCTACGCCGACTACTCGGCCGCCGACAACTGGACGTGGCAGAACCAGGTCTCCACCGTCGGCGCCATGATCCTCGGCGCTTCGATGATCCCGTTCCTGTTCAACGTCTGGATCACCGCGCGCAAGGCTCCTCGCGTGACGGTCAACGATCCGTGGGGCTACGGCGCATCGCTGGAGTGGGCGACGTCGTGCCCGCCGCCGCGTCACAACTTCACGTCGATCCCGCGTATCCGCAGCGAACGCCCGGCGTTCGATCTCAACCACCCAGAGGCCGGCATCCCGGTCGGTGTGGGTCCTGCGAAGGACGCACCCGACGCGCCGGTCGTCGACCTCGCCGAGGGACAGGTGAAGTAATCCTATGAAGACCAACACCGGACTCTGGTGGCTGCTGAGCTGGTTCTTCCTGTTCGTCGCCGTGGTGTACACGGCGTGGAACATGATCGAGCACTGGGCCACCCGCGCCGATCCCGACGCGAACTGGTTCGCGAACTTCACGACGACCGTCGAGTGGGTCGGCACCACTGCCCTCCTGTTCACGTTCTTCCTCTCGGCGCTCATCGCGTTCTACCTCGGCCGCGTGCACAAGGCGCAGCGAGGCGAGCTCCCCGAAGACACGCTGACGGCTGACATCGACGACGGAGATCCCGAGCTGGGCGAGTTCAGCCCGTGGTCGTGGTGGCCCATCGTGCTCGCCGGCTCGGCCGGCGTCGCGATCCTCGGTCTCGCGGTCGGTGTGTGGATGTTCCCGATCGGCATCGCCATCTTCGCGGTCGCCATCGTCGGCTGGGTGTTCGAGTACTACCGCGGATACTTCGCGCGCTGATCCGCGATAGTCGGGCGCCCCGCCGCGTGTACGGCGGGCGTCGGATACGGCGGGCCGTCGGGTTGCGTCGTCCGGCAGGGTGGGCGGACGGACGGTTCAGGGCCAGGGGCATTGCGCCTGAGGCCGCCCAGATCCATCCGGCGTCGGAACGTCATCACCGCCTCCAGGTGGTCGCAGAGTGACGCACCGTGCGTGCTGTGCCAAGAGGAACTCGCGATCGCCTAGCCCTCGATGCCCGCACGCACGACCATGACCTGCGAGTCGAACGTGCGGGGGAGGGCGCCGCTGTCGTTCTCCGTCGGCTGACCCTCGCGCACCCAGTACTCGTAACCGCCGATCATCTCTCTGACGGTGTATCCGAGCAACGCGAACTCGCGTGCTCCGCGGGCCCCGCCGTTGCAGCCGGGGCTCCAGCAGTAGACGACGACCGGCACCGCGGGATCGAGCTCGGCAGCAGCACGTACGGCGATCTCGCCGTGGGGCATGTGCACCGCGCCCGTGATGCGACCCTGCGTCCAGGCGTCGTCGCCGCGCACATCGACCAGCACGAACGAGTCCCCAGCCTTCTGAGCGGTGTACACATCGGACGCATCGGTCTCGTGGGTGAGTTTGGTGGTGAAGTACGTGAGGGCGTCGGTCATGGTGCGAGCCTAGGGACGCCGCATCCGCGCTTCGAGCAGACCAGCGCCACGGCTCGTCGGAATACTGCCGAACACAGAAACCCCGTCACGACCCGGGAGGGACGTGACGGGGTTCCTGTCGCGGCGGTGCGCCGCTACTTCTTGGAGCCCTTCGAGGGCTTGGGGTCATCGTCAGGGACGATCACGTTCGAGGGGCGGACAGCCGTCTCGGAGTTGTGTCCGTCGTCGATCGGCACGTGAGGTGCGTCGGGAACCCCTGCACGCTCGTGGGCGCCCTGGATCTCGGCGTCCTCTTCGCTCGCGATGTGCTCGAGCGCGTGCTGCTGGTGCGCGATCGCCGCGTCGATCTCGCTCTGGGTGACCGGGCTGAGGCGGTCCTCGAAGAACCAGCGAGACACGACGGCACGCACGTTCTCGTGCCAGGGGATCTGTCCCTTGGCGTTCGGGCGCACGACCAGCGGCTCGTAGGTCTCGAAGTCGACCAGCTTGAACCGCTCGTACTCGTCGACCGGCTGGTGGACCTCGATGTACTCGCCACCGGGCAGTCGCACGATGCGACCCGATTCGTAACCGTGCAGGGCGATCTCGCGGTCCTTCTTCTGGAGCGCGATGCACAGGCGCTTCGTCACGAAGTAGGCGATGATCGGGCCGACGATGAGCAGCGCCTGGAGCGTGTGGATGACACCCTCCATCGTGAGCCAGAAGTGCGTGGCCATGATGTCGGAGGACGCAGCGGCCCACAGCACGGCGTAGAACGTCACGCCGGCCGCGCCGATCGCCGTGCGCGTCGCGGCGTTGCGCGGACGCTGGGCGATGTGGTGTTCGCGCTTGTCGCCCGTGACCCACGCCTCGATGAACGGGTAGATCATGACCAGCACGATGAAGATGCCGATGATGCCGAGGGGGAGAAGGATGTTCCACGACCAGGTGCGGTCGAGGATCACCGTCTCGAGGTGCGGGGGAACGAGACGGAGCGCGCCGTCGGCGAACCCGATGTACCAGTCCGGCTGGGTTCCTGCCGACACCGGCGACGGGTCGTAGGGGCCGTAGTTCCAGATCGGGTTGATCGTGAACATCGAGGCGATCAGCACGATCACACCGAAGACGATGAAGAAGAAGCCACCCATCTTCGACATGTAGACCGGCACCATCGGGTAGCCCACGACGTTGTCGTTCGTGCGGCCGGGGCCGGCGAACTGCGTGTGCTTGTTGATGATCATGAGCATGAGGTGCGCCGCGATGAGTGCGACGACGATCGCCGGCAGCAGCAGGATGTGCAGCGTGTACAGGCGGCCGACGATGTCGGTGCCCGGGAACTCGCCGCCGAAGAGGAGGAACGAGATCCACGTGCCGATGAGCGGGATGCCCTTGACCATGCCGTCGATGATGCGCAGGCCGTTGCCCGAGAGCAGGTCGTCGGGGAGCGAGTAGCCCGTGAAGCCTTCGGCCATCGCGAGGATGAAGAGGATGAAGCCGATGACCCAGTTGAGTTCACGCGGCTTGCGGAACGCACCGGTGAAGAACACGCGGAGCATGTGCACGCCGATGCCGGCCACGAAGACCAGCGCCGCCCAGTGGTGGATCTGACGGACGAGCAGACCGCCGCGGATGTCGAAGGACAGCCGCATCGTCGATTCCATCGCCGCCGACATCTCGATGCCTCGCATCGGGATGAAGGCGCCGTAGTAGTGGGTCTCGACCATTGACGCCTGGAAGAAGAACGTCAGGAACGTACCCGACAGGAGGACGACGACGAACGACCAGAGGGCGATCTCGCCGAGCATGAACGACCAGTGGTCGGGGAAGATCTTGCGCCCGAGCTCTTTGACCAGGCCCGACAGGCTCGTGCGCTCGTCGAGGTAGTTGGCCGTGGCGCCGACGAAGCGGCCGCCGAGGGGCTTGTCGTTCCCCTGCGGCTTCTCGGTGACGGCTGCGGTACTCAATGGCGCTCCCAGAAGCTCGGGCCGACGGGCTCTTCGAAGTCGCTGCGCGCCACGAGGTATCCCTCGTCGTCGACGGTGATCGGCAGCTGGGGCAGCGGACGTGCGGCGGGGCCGAAGATGACCGCGGCGCCGTTCGTGACGTCGAACTGCGATTGGTGGCACGGGCACAACAGGTGGTGCGTCTGCTGCTCGTACAGGGCGACCGGGCATCCGACGTGCGTGCACACCTTGGAGTAGGCGACGATCCCGTCGTAGGACCAGTCCTTGCGGTCTTCGGCCTCGATGAGGTCTTCCGGAAGCAGGCGCATGAGGAGGACGATCGCCTTCGCCTTCTCCTCGAGATAGCCGTCGTGGTGCGACAGCTCGGCGAGAGGCGCGGGGATCACGTGCACGGCGGAGCCGAGCGTGACGTCGGCGGCGCGGATCGGCGTGCCCTCGGGGTCGTGGGCGAGCCGCATCCCCTCTTCCCACATCGTGTGGCTGAGCAGGTACACCGGGTCACCGGCGTTGGGGTTCTCGGGGGAGTTCTGCGGTGCGAGGCCGCGGAACAACGTGATGCCGGGAATCACCGACGCTGCGAGCGCCGCGATCAGGGAGTTGCGGATCATCGTGCGACGTCCGAAGCCGGATTCCTCGTTCGCGACCGCGAAGACCTCGACGGCGCCGGCGCGGGTCTCGTCGCGACCGCGGGTCGCGTGACGGGGCTCGATCCACTCCTTGTCGGACATGATCGCCTTGGACCAGTGGATCGCACCGATGCCGATGGCCAGCAGGGCCAGACCGATGCCGAGTCCGATGAAGAGATTGTTGTTGCGGATGTCGACGATCCGCCCGCTCTCGATCGGGAAGATCATGTAGGCGGCGACCGCCCAGATGCTCGCGGCGACCGACAGGTAGAACAGCGAGTACACCGCGCGGACCGCGCGCGTCATCGCCGCCGGGTCCTTGTCGGTCATGCGGGCGCGGTGGGGCGGCAGTTCGGGGTTTCGCACCGGGTCGTTGACCGCGACGGCGAGCCCGGGAGAAGGCTTGTATGAAGCCCTCTCGAGCGCGTCATCCTCGTGTGCCATGGTGCTCCTCGTTCGTGGTGATTCTCAAGTCGATCAGTTGGACTTCGCCGTGACCCAGACGGTGAGGGCGATCAGCGCCCCGATGCCGAAGATCCAGATGAACAGGCCTTCGGAGACGGGTCCGAGCGAGCCGAGCGAGAATCCGCCGGGCGACTCGTTCTCCTGCAGGAAGAGAAGGGCGGAGATGATGTCGCGCTTGTCTTCGGTGGTGAGCGTCATGTCGTTGAAGACCGGCATGTTCTGCGGGCCGGTCACCATGGCCGCGTACATGTGCAGCGCGCTCGTGCTCTGGAGGCCGGGGGCGTATTTGCCTTCGGTGAGAGCACCGCCGGCGGCTGCGACGTTGTGGCACATCGCGCAGTTGATGCGGAAGAGCTCCGCACCGCGGGAGACATCGCCTTCGCCGTCGATCGTCTCGTCGGACGGGTAGGAGGGGCCGGGAGCAGCGGACTGCACCCACGCGGCCATGGCCTGGATCTGCGCGTCGGTGAACTGCACCGGCTTCTGCGGCGCCTGAGGTCCCGACATCTGCAGCGGCATGCGACCTGTCGCCACCTGGAACTCGACGGCGAGTTCGCCGACGCCGTAGAGCGAGGGGCCGTCGGCCGTGCCCTGCAGGTCGAGACCGTGACAGGTGGCGCAGTTGGCCTGGAAGAGCTTCTTGCCGTCTTCGACGGTGAGTGTGGATGCCGTCTCGGCGGTGTCGTCTGTCGCGGCCATCGCAGCGCTGGCGCCGGCGTAGGCGCCGCCCGTGAGCAGCAGACCGATCCCGATGAGGGCGGCGGCAGCCCAGGGGCTCCGGCGTCCGTTCGAGCGGCGCGTCGTCTTTCGTGCCATGAGGGGGTGCAGCTCCGCTCTTATTTCAAGAAGTAGATGACGAAGAACAGGGCGATCCAGACGACGTCGACGAAGTGCCAGTAGTACGACACGACGATCGAGGAGGTCATCTCTTTACGGCCGAAGTTCTTGACGGCATATGCGCGTCCGATGACGAGCAGGAAGGCGACGAGGCCGCCGGTGACGTGGAGGGCGTGGAACCCGGTCGTCAGGTAGAAGGCCGACGCGTAGGCGTCTGCCGAGATCGGCATGCCCTCGGCGACGAGCTGGGCGTACTCCCACACCTGGCCGGAGACGAAGATGGCGCCGAGCGCGAAGGTGAGCCAGAACCACTCGACCATGCCCCAGCCGAGCCAGCCGCGCTTCTTCGTCGAGTACGGCTGGAAGCGCTCGGCCGCGAACACGCCCATCTGGCACGTGACGGAGGACAGCACGAGGATGATCGTGTTGACGCTCGCGTACGGCACGTTGAGGAGCTCAGTGCGGTCCGCCCAGAGCTCGGGGGAGGTGCTGCGCAGGGTGAAGTAGATCGCGAACAGACCCGCGAAGAACATCACCTCGCTGCCGAGCCACACGATGGTTCCGACAGCGACCGGATCCGGACGCTTCACGGACCGCATCGCCTGAGAGTAGGTCGCTGAGGTGGTGGTCACGCCTCCCATTATTGCCGATACCCGGGGGCACTATTCCCATTTGGAGCCACGGATTTGAACGTCTGTGAGTTAGGGCAACCTAAGAAAGAGCGCGGAGTCCGCCGGGAATCCCGTGTGCGGATGCCATGCGTCCGTCCGGAGCCCGGCGACCACCGTCGGGCGGGTCCGTGACCGCATGGGTAGGCTCGTCGTCATGGCGGACCTCCACACCTGGCCCGGGATCCTCACGGCTCTCCTGGATCGTCGTGATCTCAGCGTGTCGGAATCGACATGGGCCATGCGACGGATCATGTCGGGCTCGGCGACACCCTCGCAGATCGCCGGCTTCCTGGTCGCGCTCCGCGCGAAGGGCGAGACCGTCGACGAGATCGTGGGGTTCCGTGACGCGATCCTCGAGGCGGCCCTGCCCCTCCCCGTCGACTCCGGTGTGCTCGACATCGTGGGAACAGGCGGAGACCGCTTCGGCACCGTGAACATCTCGACGATGGCCGCCGTCGTGGCGGCGGCATCCGGAATTCCCGTGGTCAAGCACGGCAACCGCGCCGCGAGTTCGTCGTCGGGGTCCTCGGATGTCCTCGGAGAGCTCGGAGTGGAGCTCACCCTGAGTCCGGATGCCGTCGCCGAGACGCTCTCCCGTGCCGGCATCGCGTTCGTCTTCGCATCCGCGTTCCACCCGGGGTTCAAGCACGCCGGCCCCACGCGCTCCGAGTTGGGCGTGCCGACGGTCTTCAACTTCCTGGGACCGCTGTGCAACCCCGCCCGCGCCGAGGCGAATGCGGTCGGCGTCGCCCAGCTCGATCGCGTGCCGCTCATCACGGGGGTGTTCCGCACGCGCGGGGCGACCGCGCTCGTGTTCCGCGGCGACGACGGGCTCGACGAGCTCACCACCACCGGGCACAGCAGGCTGTGGGAGGTGAGCCGAGGGGACGTCCACGAGCACGATCTCGATCCGCGCGATCTGGGCATCCCTGTCGCCGAGATCGGCGACCTCCTCGGCGGCGACCCGGCCTTCAACGCCGCCGTCGTGCATCGCGTGTTCGCCGGCGAGCGGGGCCCTGTGCGCGACATCGTGCTTCTCAACGCGGCCGCCGGCATCGTCGCCTACCGCCTGTTCCGCGACGCGAGCCAGGTGCAGCGCCCGATCGTCGAGCGACTCGCCGAGGCGCGTGACGACGCCGCGGCGGCGATCGACAGCGGTGCCGCTGCCACCAAGCTCTCGACCTGGGTCGAGGCGACCCGGTCTCTCATGGTCTGAGGGCGGGAGGTCCGGTGGATCCGCACGAGGCCCTCGCCGAGATCGCCACCCTGCTCGAGCGCGAGCGGTCGTCGCGGTACAAGTCGAAGGCGTTCCGGGCGGCGGCGGATGCGATCGCCGGTCTGTCCGACGAGCAGCTTCGGGATGCCGCGGGCCTGCGCCGCCGCAAGGGCGTCGGCGATTCGTCGTTCGCCGTGATCCAGGAGGCCCTCGCCGGGAACGTCCCCGCCTACCTCGCCGACTTGAGGGAGCGCGCCGGCGTCCAGCGGGCGTCGGCGCTGCGTCCGCTGCTGCGCGGCGACCTACATTCGCACAGCGAGTGGTCCGACGGGCTCACCTCGATCGACCTGATGGTGGATGCCGCGCGAGCGCTCGGCCACGAGTACCTCGCGCTCACCGATCACTCGCCGCGGCTGCGGGTCGCGAACGGGCTCTCGCCCGAGCGGCTTCGTGCGCAGCTCGACGTCGTCGCGACGATGAGCGGCGCCGGCTTCACTCTGCTGTCGGGGATCGAGGTCGACATCCTCGACGACGGCGGTCTCGATCAGGAGCCCGCGCTGCTCGGGGACCTCGACATCGTGGTGGCATCGGCACATTCCAAACTGCGCATGGAGCGGGGGCCGATGACGCGCCGACTCGTGCAGGCGGTGTCGAACGAGCACGTCGACGTGCTCGGCCATGTCACCGGTCGCCTCGTCGAGGGCTCCCGCGGAACCCGGCCGCCGTCCACGATCGACGCGCGCGCGGTGTTCGCGGCGTGCGCGGCGCACGGGGTGGCTGTCGAGATCAACTCGCGGCCCGAGCGACAGGATCCTCCCGACGAGATGATCGCGATCGCGCTGGACGAGGGATGCCTGTTCTCGATCGACTCCGACGCCCACGCACCCGGCCAGCTCTCGCTGCTCGACTACGGCGCCGAGCGCGCCGAGAAGGCGGGCGTGCCGGCGGACCGCATCGTCACCACCTGGCCCCTCGACAGGCTGCGGGAGTGGACTGAGCGACGCCGTTGAGCCGGCGAGGCGCGGCTAGGCTCGGCTCGTGATCACGCGTGCGAACAGTTCGGCGCGGGCGATGCCGTGGCTCGTCATCACCGGTGTGCTGGTCGCAGCGCTGAGTCTGCGTGGGCCGATCGTGGCCCCGACTCCGGTCTTGGGCGACATCGAAGCCGACCTGGGCATCGGCGCGGCGACGGCCGGGCTCCTCACCACGGCGCCCGTCCTGATGTTCGCGCTTCTGACGCCGGTGGCTGCCCTCGTGATCCGGCGTGCGGGAGCGGAATTCGCCCTGCTCGCATCGCTGTGCGGCATCCTGATCGGAACGTTCGTCCGGGCGCTGCCCGGGTTCGGTTCGATGCTCGCCGGGATGATCGTGATCGGTGCGTCGATCACGATCGGCAACGTCGTGATCCCCGTCATCATCCGTCGCGATGTCGCGCCCGAACGCGTCGCCACCGTCACCGCGGCGTACACGGCGACGCTCAACGTCGGCTCCCTGCTGACGGCCTCGCTGACTGCGCCGCTCGCGCAGGCGATCGGCTGGTCGGCCGCTCTCGTCGTGTGGTCGGTGCTGACCATCGCCGGACTCGTGCTGTGGATCGTGCATCTCAGGCGATCGGCGCGCGCCGGCGATCGCTACTCGGGTACCCCCGCGCCTGCCCCGGCCGTCCGCGCGCCGGTCGATGTCGTGTCGCTGACCGGTCCGCTGCCCACGATCGTGAACGGCCGGACCGAGCGCAGCATCGTGCGGCGACCGATCACCTGGCTGCTCGTGAGCGCGTTCGGGCTTCAGGTCGCCATGTACTACGGGCTGACGACGTGGCTGCCGGCGCTCACCGAAGACAGCCTGGGGATCTCTGTCGCTGCCGCAGGAGCGCTGGCATCCGTCTTCCAGGGCGCGGGAGTGGCCGGGGCGTTCGTGGTGCCGTTGCTCGCGCGGTTCGCGCCGCCGTTCGTCGCCCCGCTGACGATCTGCACGTCGTGGGTCGTGACGACCGTCGGAATCCTGACCGCGCCCGATCTGCTCTGGCTCTGGCTGGTCGTCGGCGGAATCGGGCACGCCGGGGGATTCGTCGTCATCTTCTCGGCACTGGTCGCGGTGAGTCGATCGGATTCGGAAGCCGCCGGCATGTCGGCCCTCGTCCAGGGCGGCGGCTACGGGATCGGCGCGATCGGCGCTCCGCTGATCGGTGTCATCCACGAGGTGACCGGAGGATGGACCGCGGCCCTCGGATTCCTCGTCGTCGTGTCGGTGGCTTACGGGATCATCCTGCTGACGGCGACGGCTCGCACGCGCGAAGCCCGCTGAGCCGAGTCCGGGCAGGTTCCGGATGCGGCGGCGCGGCGGCGGTCAGACGGCGTCGAGCGCGGCGATGAGGCGGTCCATCGAACCGCCGAGGGCGAAGCGTTCGGCGAGAGCCGCGGCATCCGCCCTCTGGCGCTCGTCGAGCGGATGCAGGCGGCTGTCGATGTCGGCGATGTCGAGGTCTTTCACGACGGCGACGACCGTCGGGGCGACGGCGAGATAGGCCGCCCCGGCGGCGAGCTTGGCGCGGACTCCAGCCGACATCCCCTCACCAGCCTCGGCCGCAGCCAGGATGCCGGCCAGATCGCCGTGTGCGGCGAGCAGCGTCGCGGCCGTCTTGTCCCCGATGCCCGTCACCCCGGGGAGTCCGTCTGAGCTGTCGCCGCGCAGCGTGGCGAAGTCGGCGTACTGGCTCGGCAGCACTCCGTACTTCGTCTCCACGAACGCGTCGGTGACGACGTCGAGATTGCTCATGCCTCGCGCGGTGTAGATGACGCGCACGCCGGACTCGTCATCCACCAGCTGGAAGAGGTCACGATCGCCCGTGACAATGTCGACGGGCAGCGTCGCCCGCGTGGCGAGGGTGCCGATGACGTCGTCGGCCTCGTGCTCGGCGGCGCCCACGATCGGGATGCCGACGGCGTCGAGCACGTCGCGGATCACCGGCACCTGCACCTCGAGCGGGTCGGGGACCTCTTCGACATCAGGCCCGTCGGCGACGACCTCGACCACGCGATGGGTCTTGTACGTGGGGATCAGGTCGACACGCCATTGCGGACGCCAGTCGTCGTCCCAGCAGGCGACGAGGTGCGTGGGCTGGTAGGTCGTGACGAGCTTGGCGATGATGTCGAGGAAGCCGCGTACCGCGTTGACGGGCCGACCGTCGGGTGCGCGAACCGAGTCGGGAACGCCGTAGAACGCGCGGAAGTACAGGGACGCGCTGTCGAGGAGCATGAGGCGGTCGGTCACGAGTGTCATCCTGGCACGGCGTGAGGCGGCCGCGCCTCAGCATCCGGGGCCGGCAGGGTTCTCGTCGCACGTGCGATCGACGAGGGCGGTCGTCGCCTCGACGACCCGGATGCCGTGACCGCCGCTCGATGCTGTGACATAGCCCGGAACCTCGCGCCACGAGCCGGTTCCGAAGTCGACGGAGGCCGAGTACTGCAGCGAGACGCCGACGACGTACTCGCCACGCTGCCGGTAGGTGTGGCTCGTCGCGGTCGGTGTGAACTGCGGGAGCCCCAGAGCGGCCCACGACGAGCCACCGGCCGCGGTGCGCGATGAGGTTCCGTCGCCGTGGTCGAACACGAAACCAGCCGGCACGAAGCGCACGGTGACGTCCCACCCGAGCAGTTCGCCGGACATCCGCTGCTCGGATGCCGTCGCGACGAGGTTGGTCGGAAGCCCGGCGACGGCGAAGCCGGCCGGCTCGTTCGACAGCGTCGGGGCAGCCGGGCGGAAGGACGCGAGATCGGAGACCGTGACGTCGGGGATCGTCGCCACGCTGTAGGTCGGGCGGCACAGCTCGTTGAGGCACTCGATGGAG